>FMUV01000003.1 GCA_900101355.1 Ruminococcus sp. YE282 | reverse complement strand
GGAGCTTCTGTTGTAGGAGCTTCTGTTGTTGGAGCTTCTGTTGTTGGAGCTTCTGTTGTTGGGGCTACTGTTGTCGGAGCCTCAGTAGTAGGAGCTTCTGTTGCAGGCTCGTATGAAGGATCAAGTGTTCCCTCATATACATATGCAACTCTTGTAATCGGAACTGATACTTCAAGAATCTCGCTGCCTCTTGCAACAGTTTCTTCGGTATCAGGATCTTCCTGCTTAGTTGTTGGGTCAAGGTTTGCAATCTGCATTACTTCAAGTTCAAGATTAACGGTTGTGTTACCTGTTCCTACAACATCGAATGTAACAGAAACGAACGGAACCTTGCCGCCGGTCTTTGTCTGAAGTCTGTAAAGCTTAAGGCTTGTGCAGTTACCTTTGATAATGCCTGCATCTGCGGGGTTGCAAACTGCGTCGCCTGCCTGTGGCATAAATGTCCAGTTGTCATCCTCGTCAACGTTCTTATCAGCATTGAACTTGAGAACTGATGGATCATATGTAAGTTTCCACTGGCTGTTGAGCATTCTCTTCTCTGAATTGATAAAGTATGTTACAGTAACAGTATCAGTTGAAGCATCAAAGTGCTGTGTAAATTCAGGGAAGTAGTTTGAAGTTGCCTTAACGTTAAGACCTTCCTCAGCCGGTGCTGCAGTAGTCTCTTCAGGCTTTGTTGTAACAGCCTCGGTTGTTGGAGCAACTGTTGTTTCTTCCTGCTCTTCACCGTTTATTGTAACTGTAAACTTAGCGCCTGTCTTTGAAGCATAATCAAAACCAGTAAGGTCAAGTGTAAGTTTTACAGTTGAATTATCTTCAGGAACATCAATTGTAATGTTGCCGCCGTTGTAGTCAGCATCTGTCTTTACACCCGAAGCTTTAAACTCGCCGCCCCAGTTATCAGTCCAAGAACCGTTAGCAGCAAACTTTACCTGATAGTTATCATAAGCTTCAAGACCATCATAAGAAATTTCATAGACATTGTCTGAAACCTCAGTCATCTTGTTAGAGTCGTCTGCCGGATCCCAACCAACACCGTTAAGCCAGTTGCCGTCGCCGTTGCCGACTGCACGCATAGCGTCAATTTTGAGATCGCTAACCATCTCTACGTTGTCGCCCTTAACTTTGATTTCTTTTGTGCTCGGGTCAAATGTTACGGTAACATCACCTGCATCTGTAACCTTAAAGGTAATGTTATTGCCTGATGCATCACCGTAATAGTCTTCGTCTGCCTGAACCTTACCGTCTGTGAGCTTAGCTACTTTAATCTGAACTACACCCAATTCTTCGGTAGGGCTAAAGACGAGTTCATATGTGCCATCTTCTTTTTCAGTCATAATATTGCCGGATTCCTCAGAGAAATCCCATGTGCTATCGCAAAGGTTAGCTGTGCCGGCTACTACATACTTTATATCAGCAGCAGAAACGCTGATTGCTGTGATTGAAAGTGATGTAATAATCAACATCAATGACAATAAAAGACTAATTGCTTTTTTGAACATTTCGTTTCCTCCTTATTTGATAATGCTACTATAAGCAATAATATTATATAAAAATGCCCGCTAAAAGTCAATAAAAAATCGTGTTTTGGTAAAAAATAATTCTAATATTATTGAAAATTTTTTATACTTTTGTCATAATGTCTAAATTTTTACAATAGCGTTTGTTACTTATAACCGTTCACATTGTGTGACTGCCAGTTCCAAGAATCATAGCACATATCTTCAAGACTTTTCTCTGCTTTCCAGCCAAGTATTTTTTCTGCTTTTGACGCATCGGCATAACATTCTGCAATATCTCCTGCACGGCGCGGTTTGATAACATAAGGAATGTCGATTTTATTAACCTTGATAAATGCCTTTACTATGTCAAGTACGCTGTATCCGGTTCCCGTTCCGAGGTTAAACACCTCTGTTCCCTTGTGATTTGCCGAGTATTCAATGGCCTTAACGTGACCTTTGGCAAGGTCAACAACGTGGATATAGTCACGAACACCTGTACCGTCGTGAGTCGGATAATCATCTCCGAAAACGCCAAGCTGAGGAAGTCTTCCTGCGGCAACCTGAGTTATGTACGGCATAAGATTGTTTGGAATACCGTTCGGGTCTTCGCCTATTCTTCCGCTTTCGTGTGCACCGATCGGATTAAAGTATCTGAGAAGCACAACCGACATTTCAGGATTTGCCTTAGCTGTATCAGTCAAAATCTGCTCCATCATAAGCTTTGTCCAGCCATACGGATTTGTCGGTGAGCCTGTCGGCATTGTTTCTACCAACGGTACTGTCTTTGGAGTGCCGTAAACCGTTGCGGAAGAACTGAATATAAAGTTATTTACTCCGTACTTTTTCATTGCTTCAAGCAATGTGAGTGTTGAATCAATATTGTTTCTGTAATACATAACAGGTTTTTCACAGCTCTCTCCAACTGCCTTAAGTCCTGCAAAATGAATTACGGCGTCAATTTTGTTTTCGGCAAAAATCTTATCGACTGCATCTTTCTTGCAAACATCAGCTTCGTAAAGCGGAACTTTTTTGCCTGTAATTTCTTCCACACGCTTGATTGCCTCGGGACAACTGTTTGAGAAGTTGTCGGCAACTATAACATCGTGTCCTGCATTGAGAAGTTCAACACAAGTATGCGAGCCGATATATCCGGCTCCGCCTGCAAGTAATACGTTCATTTTAATACCCTTTCTTTTTTACATATATATATAGTATACACAATTTGCGTACACTTTTAAATCTCTGCTTCATTAAATCAGCACTTTTGAGGTTCAGGATAGTCAACGCCAAATGTTTCGACTTTGATTGACTTGATAATCTGGTCATCATAAGGCTTGTCGGAAAAATCCGTGTCGGTTTCTGCAATTTGATTTACAACATCCATTCCCTCAACAACTTTTCCAAAAGCGGCATACTGACCGTCAAGGTGCGGAGCGTCCTTATGCATAATAAAGAACTGAGAACCTGCTGAGTCGGGCATCATTGAACGAGCCATTGAAATAACTCCGGCAGTGTGCTTGAGCTGATTGTCAAAGCCGTTTGCGGCAAACTCACCCTTGATTGAATAACCCGGACCGCCCATTCCTGTTCCTTCGGGGCAACCTCCCTGAATCATAAATCCGTAAATTACACGGTGAAAGGTCAAGCCGTCATAAAAACCGTTATTTGCAAGTGATATAAAGTTGTTGACTGTGTTTGGGGCAACATCGGGATAAAGTTCAACCTTTATAATTTTTGAATCGTTCATCTCAATAGTTGCAATAGGATTTTTATTCATTGTAATCACCTTTTTATTATTATTTATTTCTATAATTTTTTAAATTGGGGCAATTGCAGGCACAAAATTTCTTGCAATGCTGTATATCGCCAAAAAAGCAAGAAAAACATACAAAAGTTTTATATTGTGGATTGGAAATCTTACAGGTTTGCCGAAAGCCCGAATGGCAAATTCCAAATAATAAACCGCAAATATTATAATTTCCAAAACAAGCATTAAATTCTGCCTAAGTGACAACAAAATATCGCCGTGTATCAATGCCGCCGCCGCTCTTGTCATTCCGCAACCCGGGCAATATATGTGCAAAAATCTGAATGACGGACATTCGGGAAACGTAATGTATTTAAGTACAAAAATTGATATAAAATAAAAAAGCACTGCCGAAACAAACGGCAAAATACAAATTAATATTTTTTGATATGGTTTATACTGCTTCATATTTATCAAGGTTTAATAAAATCGGGCAGAAAAGTCTGCCCGGATAATATTTGATTTTAATAATAATATCTGAGATTAACATTATCGCCCTGTGCGCCGCCGATAATCATCATAGCTATGAAAATCAATGAAATTACAATGCCGATTGATGAAAGAATTATGCCGGCAATAGCCATTCCGTTATTTTCACTTTGTTTGGACTTGGAAATGATACCAAAAATAAGACCAAGAACCGAAGGAAGCAAACCTCCGCAGCATGTACAAACAGAAACTATACCAAGCACAAGAGAAGCTATTGCAAAACCCTTTCCGCTTGGCTGTTCGTAAGAAGCATACTGCTGTTGCTGATAGGCATTGCCAACCGGTTGATTGTACTGACTTTGGTAACCGGCCTGCTGAGAGTAATAATTATTCTGTCCATATTGGTTTTGCTGAGATTGACTATACTGATTTTGTTGTTCGTAATAATTGCTCTGCTGAGAATTACTGTATGGGTTATTCTGGTTATTAAAATTCTGCTGCTGATAATAAGGAATACCCTGTTCATTATTTGGATTATTATTTTCAGAATATCTATTATTGTTTGTCTCTGGATTTTGATTATCGAATCCGTTATAATCGTTATTTCCGTCCATAATGGTACCTCCATTTTAGGTTAATTAAATTATAAAATAAATGAAGAATTTTGTCAATTATAATTCAATGCTCATTGTGGCAAACGCATTAAGCGATGAATCGGCTGTATTACCGCTCAAAAATTCATAATACCCCTGAGAACCCACCATTGCGGCGTTATCTCCGCAAAGCGATTTATCGGGCATATAAAATTCATAACCTCTTTGCTTACACTCATTTTGCAAGGTTGAACGCAAAAGAGAATTTGCCGAAACGCCTCCGGCAATGACAAGCTTATTGACCTTATAATCTTCTGCCGCCTTAAGAAAATTTGTTGTAAGGCAATCTACCACAGCATAGCGAAACGAAGCACAGATGTCAGCCTTGTTTAATTCTTCACCTTTTTGTGAAGCATTGTGAATCAGGTTAATTACAGCGGTTTTTAAGCCCGAAAAACTAAAATCATACGGTGCGTCATGAACAACGGGACGGGGCAGTTTAAAGGCAAGCGGATTTCCGTTTTCGGCAACCTTGTCAAGTTCAATGCCGCCCGGATAAGGCATACCCATTGTGCGTGCCGCTTTGTCAAACGCCTCGCCTGCGGCATCGTCACGGGTTCTGCCGAGAATTTTCATCTTTGTGTAGTCTTCCACCATAACAATATGGCTGTGACCTCCGGACACCACAAGGCACAAAAAAGGCGGTTTTAATTCTTGATTAGAAATATAATTTGAAGCAATGTGCGAACGCAGGTGATGAGTCGGCACAAGCGGCTTGCCTGAAGCAAGTGACAATCCCTTTGCAAAGTTTACACCCACAAGCAAGGCTCCGATAAGCCCCGGAGCATATGTAACGGCAATAGCGTCAATATCGTCAAGTGTAAGATTACAATCGGAAAGCGACTTTCTCACAACAGGAACGATGTTTTCTGCGTGACGGCGTGATGCAATTTCCGGTACAACGCCGCCATACTGTCTATGCTCCATTACCTGGGTTGCAACAACCGATGATAAAACTTTTCGTCCGTCCTCAACAACAGCTGCCGCTGTTTCATCACAAGAGGATTCTATTCCGAGAATTTTCATTTCTGTTTCCTTTCATTTCCTATGCGGCAGTACATCTGTATATTCAAAAACCGCAAAATTTGCCATAATTCTTAAATCAAAGCAACACTCAGCTTTGCTTTCGAGAGATAGGGGTGTAGCCGATTTCTAACAGTGCAAATTGGAATCTGCACTAAGATTATTATTTTGACACCACCACGGCAACAGGAGTGTTTATTATAAATAGGTTAAAAATACTTCGTCATTAAAATTGCGTTTTCAGTAGGTTCGGAATAATAGTTCTTGCGTTCACCGACCTTAATAAAACCAAATTTTGAGTAAAGCGAGCGGGCATTTTCGTTGCTTTCACGCACCTCAAGAGTAAAAAAGCTGAAATTGTTCTTTTTGCCGTAAGTCACAAGCTCATTTATAAGGGCACTTCCGACTCCCTGGCACCTGAAATCCCTGTCAACCGCCACATTATATATGTATCCCTCGTCGAGCACGAAGTTCATACCTATATATCCGACAACTTTGCCGTTGTCTGTTGCGGTCAAAAATAACGAGTTTTCATTACCAAGTTCTGACTTTATGCTTTCAAGTGACCAAGGATGAACAAAGCATTGCTGTTCGATTTTGCAAACACCGTCAAGGTGTTGTTCGTTCATTTTTTCAATCTTCATATCGTTTTATTCTTAGTGCGCCAGCCGCATTAAGGACTGGCATCTGCACTTATATTATATTTATTTTATTCAAAATCATTTGTGAATAATTCTTTTATCGCATTATATATTTCATCACGGCATTTTCTGTAAACTTCTAAATCTCCGCCATACGGGTCACAGACGTTAATAACCTTTATTTTATCGGGAGATACCCCGAAAAAATCCTGCAACATTCTTGAATGACTTTGTGACATACAATAAAATTTATCATATTTTTTGAGGTCAACGTCATTCACCGCAGTTGCCGTTTTGTCGGCCAAATCAATTCCCAATTCTTTCATTGCCAAAACCGAATTAGTCGACACCGAAGCACCTGTTGATGTTGCTATGCCAAAACTTTCGGCGGTCACGTCAATTTCTTTTTCATCTGCAATTTTATTGAATATTGCTTCTGCCATTGGGCTTCTGCAAGTATTGCCCGTGCAAACAAAAGCCACATACTTTTTATCCTTTTGCATAATACCACGTCTTTCCCACAGCAGCGTCCGCTGTCAAAGGCACATCGAGCGCAACTGCATTTTCCATTTCCTCCTGTAAAAGCTTTGCAACATACAAGCTTTCGTCAATCGGAGCTTCCACAATAAGTTCGTCGTGAATCTGAAGTATAAGCCTTGACTGCAAACCCTCTTTTTTGAGTCTGTCATTCACACGAATCATTGCAATTTTTATAATATCTGCGGCAGTTCCCTGAATCGGCATATTTCGTGCAACACGTTCACCGAATTTGCGCAGCATTGCTTTTCCTGAAGTAAGCTCGGGCAAGTAACGTCTGCGACCGAACATTGTTTCAACATAGCCGTCCTGCTTTGCCTTTTCAACCACATTTTTCATATACTCGTCAACGCCGCTGTAATGAGCAAGGTAATTTTTAATATACTGCGAAGCCTCTTTGTTGCTGACTCCGATATCTTTTGCAAGTGAGAACGCACCTATGCCGTAGACTATTCCGAAATTTACAGCCTTTGCCCTGCTTCTCATTATCGGAGTCACCATATCAAGCGGCATATTAAATACCTGGGAAGCGGTTATTGCATGAATATCATCGTTGTTCTTAAAGGCTTCTATCATATTTTTATCGTGTGAAATATGTGCAAGCACACGAAGCTCAATCTGTGAATAGTCGGCGTCAACAAGCGTCCAGCCGTCCTTTGCACAGAAAAACTTGCGCATTTCACGTCCAAGTTCGGTACGAACCGGGATATTCTGCAAATTAGGCTCGGTTGAACTGATTCTGCCTGTTCGGGTTTCGGTCTGATTAAAACTTGAGTGTATTCTTCCGTCATCTCCGATTACCTTTAACAAGCCCTCGCAGTAGGTTGAGTTGAGCTTTGCAAGCGTGCGGTAATTAAGTACCATATCAACAATCGGGTGCTGATATCTCAGGCTTTCAAGAACATCAGCATTGGTGCTGTAACCGCTTTTGGTTTTCTTTTTGCACGGAAGCTGTAAATCCTCAAAAAGCACTTTGCCAAGCTGTTTCGGCGAATTTATATTAAATTCCTCACCTGCATTTTGGTATATCTCGCTTTTGAGTGATTCAATCTGAGATGAAAGCACTTTTCCGTAATCTTCAATTCCCTGTCTGTCAACATCAAAACCGATATTTTCCATTTTTGCAAGCACGTTGGCAAGCGGAATTTCAATATCCGACAGTAACTTTTCCTGCTCGTTAGCCTTAATCCGATTACTGAGCTTGTCGCACAGTTTTTCATAAACTGTAAGCACACAATAAGGCTTATAATTTTCATTTTCTGTACACGGAAGGTCAATTTCATAGGCGGCACAAAGATTTTCATCCGAATAATCTTTGGACGACGGTTCCAAAAGATATGCCGCAAGCTCTGTATCGAACGCAAGAGAATTGACTTCAAATCCGTTTTTGTCAGCATATGCAAAAATTGCTTTACACCCGTGGGTATATTTTTTTACGGTGTTGTCAGACAAAATTTCTTCTAACAGCTTGGGATTTTTTGAAACATATACTTTTTCATTATTTAAAACCGCAAAAGAATTTAATTCTTTAAGAGCAATATTGCACAAAATGTAGACTTTCCCTACTACTTTTATATTCTTTAAAAGAATATTGTCGTCAAAATCTTCTGTTACTTCAAAATTTACTTTTTCGACAACCTTTTGCTCATTTTTGGGTATATCGTTTAGACCATATTTTTCTATTAAAGAAAACAGTTCAAGCTTTGCCATAAACCTTGCGGCGGCGTCTCTGTCTGCATTACCTGATTTATAGCTTGAAACATCGGTGTTAATCGGAGCCGTGCGGCAAATTTCGCCAAGCATACGGCTCATAAACGCATTATCCTTTGAATTTTTCAGTTTTTTCCTTATACCGTCTTTAATGTCAATTTCATCAATATGCTCGTATATATAATCAATGTTATGGAAACGCTTTATAAGGTCGCCCGCACCCTTTGGTCCGATACCCGCAACTCCGGGAATATTATCGGAAGAATCACCCTGAATTGCCTTTAATTCAATCATCTCGACAGGTGTTACGCCGTAATCTTCCATAATTTTATCGGGAGTGTAAAGAATATCGTCACGATTTGTGCAAAGGTGAACATAAGTTTTATCCGAAACAAGCTGTAAGCTGTCTCTGTCACCCGTTGCAATAACACACTCATTTCCGCTCTTTTCGCAAGCGGAAGCAAGCGTGCCGAGAATATCGTCAGCCTCGTATCCCTCACAGGTTACAATTTTATATCCGAGCAATCCCAAAAGCTCTTTTAGCAAAGGCATTTGAGAAGCAAGTTCTTCGGGCATTCCCTTTCTGTTTGCTTTATAGCCCGAATATGCCTTGTGACGAAACGTAGGAGTTTTAAGGTCAAAGGCAATGGCAACCGAATCGGGATTTTCTTCGTTTTTTATTTTATAAAGCATAGTAAGAAAACCGTATATTGCATTTGTAAACTGACCGTCCTTTGTGGTAAGCGGTCTGATTCCGTAAAATGCACGGTTAACAATGCTGTTTCCGTCAACAACAAGTAATCTCATAGTTTATACATCACATCCGTAATAACACCGTTTTTGTAGTAAATTCTCGGCACACGCTTACCCACAAGACAAACGACCTCATAATTTATAGTGTTTGTATTTTGGGCAATTGTGTCGGCGGTAGGCTCTCCGTTTTTACCTGTTCCGAAAACAATTACCTCGTCGCCCGTCTTGACACCGTCAATATCGGTCACGTCAAGCATAGTCTGATCCATACATATTCTGCCCACAATTTTTGCTTTCTTTCCGTTGACTAGCATATATCCGTCTTTTGCATTACTGCGAATATAGCCGTCGGCATAACCTATCGGAACTGTTGCAATCTTCATATCTTTTGGCGCAGTAAAGGTTCTTCCGTATGAAATGTCAGAACCTTTTTTTAAGTTCTTTACATAGGCAACGGTAGTTTTAAGCGTCATTGCAGGAATTAAATCAAGTTTGCCACAAAGCTTCCTTGACGGTGAAAGACCGTAAAGAATTATGCCTGCACGAACCATATCACAGTATGTATCCGGGTAATCCTCAATTGCACCGCTGTTTGAACAGTGAACATATTTTATACTAATTCCGTTTGACTGAATGGCATTCTTTGCATATATAAAGTTTTGGTACTGCCTTTGCGTAAATTCTCTGCCCTCTTCTGCCTCATCAGAAACACAAAAATGCGTAAACAAACCTTCAAGGCTTAGATTTGGAAGGTTGCAGGCTTCTAAAATTTCTTTAATAGAATAATCATCTCTCGGAAACTGTTGACACATAAAGCCGATACGGCTCATACCGGTGTCAACCTTAATATGAATTTTGCAAGTGCAGTTTTGTTTTACACATTCGTCCGACAGACTTTTTGCATATTCAAGAGAAAACACAGCTTGGGAAATATCATAATCAGAAAGCCTTTTGGCATCAGCAACAGGCGTATATCCTAAAATTACGATAGGCAGCTTACATCCTGAGTTGCGAATCTCAATTCCCTCGTCAATATTTGAAACGGCAAAAAAGTCAGCGCCGAGTTCATCATATATATTTGCAAGTTCTGCTGCGCCGTGACCGTATCCGTCAGCCTTTATAACACAACAGATTTTTGAATTTCCATTTACCTTATTTTTGATTTCGTTAAAATTATGAGCAATTGCATCAAGCGATATTTCAGCCCAAGTCCTTTTTACAAAATTCATATTAACCCTCTTTTATAATCATAGTGAAGATATAATCACCGAAAGGCTGAGGAGCTTACGCTCCTTTGCCCTGTTTGCAATCTGTCGCACATTCTGCTTTTTTAAACAAAGCAGAACATTGCTCCGATTTAAACATATATACATACAGATATTATTATATTACTTTTCAAGAGTCAAATCAACATAAAGATTAAACAAAAGGTCATTATTTATTATGATTGCGGCAAACAATTATTTATTAAATTCTCTTATAATTATTTTGCAAGTATACGATATCAATAATAATTCAACCAACAAATTTTAACAATATCTTATTCAAACTGCTTTTGACACAAAATGAATTATCGTTATGTTAAACTTGCAATTTCATTAAATTAAGCTTCAGCCTTAAAAGTTTTCAAAAAAATTGTGTTTGAATTTAAAAAACATACAAAAACCTATTGACAACTGATTAAAACGGCTGTATAATTACAAAATAGTAAAGAAAGTTTCCGGAAAACTTCTTACACATATTTTAAAAAATGAATATTTATGAACAAAGAAGTTCACTTTGGTTTTGAGTATTTTGCAATTTCAGTTTTATTTCCTGCAATATATCAATTCAAAACAAAGTGAGCTTTATTTTTTGTCAAAACAAATACTCTTTATGTGGAGGTTATTAAAATGGATACAGGAAGTATAGGCTTTGTATTAATCTGCGCAGCCTTCGTGTTTATAATGACACCGGGACTTGCGATGTTTTACGGAGGACTCGTTCGTAAGAAAAACGTTGTAAACACAATGATGACTTCTATCTTCATCATCGGTACAGGAATCGTAATGTGGGTGTTGTTCGGTTACTCACTGTCATTTGCACCAAGTTCAAACGGCATTATCGGCGACTTGAGCTGGCTTGGACTTGAAGGAGTTTCACTTACCGAAGGCTACACAGACGGCGCAGCAATTCCAAATATGGTATTCTGCGGATTTCAGATGATGTTTGCAGTCATCACACCGGCGCTTATCACAGGTGCTGTTGCAGGCAGAATGAAATTTAAATCACTCTTTGTATTTATCATTTTCTGGTCACTCATTGTTTATTACCCGCTTGCTCATATGGTTTGGGCTCAGGGCGGATTGCTCGGTGCAGACGGAATCGGTGCACTTGACTTTGCCGGCGGCGACGTAGTACATATCAGTTCAGGTGTATCTGCACTTGTGCTTTGTATAATCCTTGGCAAACGCCACGACTACGAAAGAGCAAATTATAAAATCCACAATATTCCAACAGTTGTTTTGGGAGCTTCACTCCTTATGTTCGGCTGGTTCGGCTTTAACGCAGGTTCGGCACTTGAAGCCAACGGTCTTGCAGCTCACGCATTTATGACAACAACAGCTTCGGCCGCTGCCGCAATACTTTCTTGGATGCTCTGTGATGTTATCAAAAACAAAAAGCCAACTCTTATCGGCGCAAGCACCGGTATGGTTGCAGGTCTTGTAGGAATTACGCCCGGTGCAGGTTTTGTTCCGGTTTGGGCAGCAGTTATCATCGGTCTTACAACAAGCCCGGTTTGCTACCTTATGATTTCGGTCGGCAAAAAGAAGTTTGGCTTTGACGATGCCCTTGACGCATTTAGCTGCCACGGCACAGGCGGTATCTGGGGCGGATTACTTACAGGCGTGTTCTCATGCACAGCAATCAACTCGGGAGCAGGCAACGGCCTTGTTTACGGTGAATTTGCTCAGTTTGGCGCACAGGCAGCAGGAATCGGCATCACAATTGTAATTGCAGTTGTCGGTACATTAATTTGCTACGGCATCACAAGATTGCTCACAGGTAACATCAGAGTCAGCCTCAGAGATGAAATGGTTGGTCTTGACATCACACAGCACGGCGAAGTTGCTTACCCGTCATTCAACGGTCTTGATAACTAATAACGGAGGGTTAATATATTATGGAAAATAACAATAACGATGTTCAGCTTATAAAAATTGAAGCTGTTGTTCGTGAAGAAATGTTTATTGACGTAAAAAAGGCACTCACTGACATCGGAGTAAACGGCATTACAGCCTATCAGGTTGTCGGCTGTGGTATTCAGAGAGGTATGTCCGAGTATGTAAGAGGTCAAAAGGTTGACGTTCAGGTATTGCCCAAAATAAAATTTGAAATTGTTGTTTCCTCAGAAGAATGGGAGAGAAAGACAATTGAGGCAATCAAGAAAACTGCATATACGGGCAATCCCGGAGACGGAAAGATTTTTACGTATTACCTAAAGCAGGCAGTAAAAATCCGAACCGGTGAAACGGGTTATGACGCTATTCAAACTCCTAATTTTGACGATTAATTTAACCACAGTGCAGATGTTTTCCACCCTTAAGACAGTAGAGTTATTCAAAACTTCATCCGAAATTACACATTGAAATTGCGAATGCTGAGTAACACTTTGCTTTAAAAACAAATACACAAGGTCCTTTAATTATGAATAAAACACATTAAACAGCATTAAAAATCGGGACGTCGTTTATTCGATGTCCCGAGTATTTTATGTATTTCAACAAAATCAGTTGTTGATGAGTTTGTCTTCGTCAGACCAGCTGTAAAGCTTTCTAACTTCCTTACCGATAACTTCAGCAGGAGCCTCAGCGTGGATTTTTCTCATTGCACGGAAGTGAGCCTGTCCGCCTGCAGGTGACATATCAAGCAAGAAGTCTTTTGCAAATGTACCGTCCTGGATATTTGAAAGAATCTGCTTCATAGCCTTCTTTGTATCTTCTGTGATAATCTTTGGACCTGTGATATAGTCGCCATATTCAGCAGTATTTGAAATTGAATATCTCATACCTGCAAAACCTGACTGATAGATAAGGTCAACGATAAGCTTCATCTCATGGATACACTCAAAGTAAGCGTTTCTTGGGTCATAACCTGCTTCGCAAAGTGTCTCAAAACCAGCCTGCATAAGTGCGCAAACACCGCCGCAAAGAACAGCCTGCTCACCGAAGAGGTCAGTTTCTGTTTCTGTTCTGAATGTTGTTTCAAGAACACCGGCTCTTGCACCGCCGATACCGAGTGAATATGCAAGTGCTAAATCCTTAGCCTTGCCTGTTGCGTCCTGTTCAACAGCAACAAGACACGGAACACCCTTGCCTGCCTGATACTCACTTCTTACTGTGTGACCCGGTCCCTTAGGAGCAATCATAGTAACGTCAACGTCAGCAGGAGGTACTATCTGACCGAAGTGAATTGCAAAGCCGTGAGCAAACATAAGCATATTGCCTGCTTCGAGGTTTGGCTCAATGTCTTTCTTGTACATTGCAGCCTGCTTCTCATCGTTAATAAGAATCATAATAATGTCAGCCTGCTTTGCAGCCTCAGCGGCTGTATATACCTTAAATCCCTGTGCTTCTGCTTTTGCCCAGGATTTACTACCTTTATAAAGACCAATAATAACGTCGCAGCCCGAATCCTTAAGGTTGAGTGCGTGTGCATGTCCCTGGCTACCGTATCCGATGATTGCAATTTTCTTTCCGTCAAGCAAAGACAGGTTGCAGTCTGACTGGTAATAGATTGGTGCCTTCATGTTTTCTTTGTAGTCTTTCATTTTTAAATTCCTCCTTATCGCCGAAGCGATATTATAAAATGATATATGTTATAGCTGCAAGGTTATACGCAAAGTGCGGTATTGCCTCTGTCAACGGCAATTGTGCCCGTTCGTACAATCTCACGGATACCATAAGGCTTAAGTAAGTCTATAAGTGTGTTTATTCTGTTGGTACATTCGCAAAATTCAATTGTTACGCAGCTTTGTGCGGCGTCAACAATCTTTGCATTCATAATTTCTGCCGTCTGAATTATTTCAGAACGTTTTGAAGCCGTGCAATGCACCTTTATTAAAATCAATTCACGGCTGATAAAGTCACCGTCAAGGCGCTTTACCTTAATAACCGGAATCAACTTATTGAGCTGTTTTTCAAGCTGCTCAACAACGTATTCGTCGCCGTTTGCAACAATGGTTATTCTTGAAACTGCGGGGTTGTTTGTAACTCCTACTGCGAGCGAATCAATGTTGAAGCCCCTTCGGGAAAAAAGTCCCGAAATTTTTGACAGAACACCTGCCTGATTTTCTACAAGTATTGATAATGTATACTGCATTCTGTCACCTCATTAAATCGACGGAGTATCCGGGTATACATCACAAACAAGGATAAACGGCTTGTCGGACTTTACAATACCCTGAATGATTTTTTCGGCTTCTTCGTTTGAGTGAGCCTCTGCGTGGTCAATTCCGTAAGCTTCGGCAATTTTCAGAAAATCAGGGTCGCCCTCAAGAATAGTTGCAGAATGTCTTTTGCCGTAGTGTTTGTCCTGAAGCTCACGCACCATACCAAGACGAGAATTACGCATAATAATAATCTTAATTCCCAAATTATTTCCTGCAATAGTGGCAAGTTCATTCATACTCATCTGAAAACTTCCGTCGCCGCAAATAACAATAACGTCACGCTTTGGTCTTGCAAATTTTGCACCGACAGCGGCAGGAATTGAATATCCCATAGTACCCATACCGCCTGTTGTCAGGAAACGACCCTCACGTATACGGAAATTGTTAGCACACCAAATCTGGTTTTGTCCTACGTCGGCAACCAAAATTGCCTTTGAACGGAACATTGCGCTCAGGTGACTAACAAGGGTTCTCGGTTCAACATAGCCGTCAAAAGTCGGAGGCTCCTTGTGAAGCTCTTTTTTCCACTCCTTAACGGTGGCATTCCATTCCGGCAAAACCTCATAGTCGCCGATTCCGTCAAGCAAAGCGTTAAGAACATTTTTCATATCACCGACAATCGGAATTTCAGTCTTTACGTTCTTTCCAATTTCGGCAGGGTCAATATCAATATGAATAACCGTTGTATTCTCACTCATCTGGTGAGGTGAAGCAACGGCTCTGTCGCCAAGTCTTGCTCCGCATACGATAACAACATCTGCTTCGTGAAGCGCACGGTTTGCAACGGCTCTTCCGTGAGTTCCGAGCATACCAAGATACATTTCATGGTCACTCGGCATAACTCCGATTCCCATCATTGTTGAAATTACAGGGATTTTGGTTTTGTCTGCAAAAAGCTGGAATTTCGGCTTAATGCCCGAACTGAGCACACCGCCGCCTGCAACAATTACAGGGCGCTTACTGCTTTTTATAGTTTCAAGAGCACGTTTAACCTGAATTGCGTGTCCCTTGGTGTTTGGCTTGTATCCGATTATATTAACCTCATCGGGATATACAAATTCCTCTATCTCATTTTCCTGAATATCAATAGGAATATCAATCAGCACAGGACCTTTTCTTCCTGTTGAAGCAATGTGAAATGCCTCTTTAAATACACGCGGCAAATCTTCCGTCTTGTTAACAAGATAACTGTGTTTTACGAATGGCTCGCAGGCACCTGTTATGTCTGCCTCCTGGAACACATCTCTTCCGAGCAAGTCAGAACGCACCTGTCCGGTTATTGCAATAATCGGGATAGAATCGGTATAGGCAGTTGCAATGCCGGTAATCAAATTAGTTGCACCGGGTCCGGAAGTTGCAACACAAACGCCCGGACGGTCACTGCACCTTGCGTAACCGCTTGCAGCGTGAGCCGCATTTTGCTCTTCACGAACAAGAACGTGCTTTATGCTTGAATTATAGAGCTTATCATAGAAGGGGCAAATAGCCGCACCCGGATAACCAAAGACGACGTTAACACCCTCGGCCTCCAAACATTTTACCATAATCTCAGCACCGCTGATCATATTATTTGTCCCTCCTTAGCCTTGATTAATCCGAAATTAAAAGCAAACACCAAACTAACGTCAGGCTTTGCTTTACCGTATATTATACCTTAGTAATTCAAAAAAGTAAAGAGCAGAAACACGTTCTGCTCATACTTTTTGTGACGATTTTCTGAAAATTTCGTCAATATTTTATTTTGTAAATTTCGTGCTTGTATATGGCATTTATAAAACTATCATTTATACTTCATTGCGCTGTTTGAAATTGCTTCTATTCAAAACAGAGCACTGCCTTTATTAAATTAAAAACTTTACTTTAAGAGCCTTGCCGCATACAGTACACACAAAACGCAAACGCCTGTATCTGCCACAACCGACATCCACATTGCAGCAAAGCCAAATGCCGCAAGAATAATTACCGCAGCCTTTACAAGGAGAGCAAATGTGATATTGATATGAATTGTACTCATAGTTTTGCGTGCAATTTTTACCGCTGACGTAAGCTGAGTAAGGTTACCTGCCGAAAGAACAGCGTCGGAAGCCTCAATTGCGGCTTCACTGCCAAGACCCATTGCAATTCCGCAGTCGCTTGCCGACAATACAGGTGCGTCGTTTATTCCGTCACCCACGAAGCAAACAGATTTGGAGTTGCGTTTAATTTGTTGAATATTCGTAAGCTTGTCGTCAGGCATAAGCTCGGCTTTATAATTGTCAAGTCCAAGCTCCTTACTGACCTTTTCGGCATTTGCCGAGGAATCGCCGGTAAGCATAACTGTATTTTTTACGCCAAGCGCCTTTAGGCTTGAAATAACATTTTTTGACTCCTGTCTTACGGTATCGCTTACCGAAATTGTACCGATAACTTCTCCGTCATAAACAACAAATACAGAAGCATTTTTGCCGAACTTTGCCTTTTGGCTGTCACTCAAAATCTTAGTACCGCCGCACTCAAGTGTTTTGCCGTTAAGCTTGGCAGCTGTTCCGTGACCTGCATTCTCTTCATAATCCGATAACTCGGGAATGTTGAGATTCTTTGCTTTATTTTTTATTGCAATTGCAATCGGGTGAGTTGAATATTTTTCGCAAGCAGCCGCATATGCAAGAACTTCATCTTCCGAGTAATTTGATGTTGCGTTTACTTTGTCAACTCTGAGTTTGCCGCTTGTGAGCGTTCCTGTTTTATCAAATACGAATGCGTCTGCTTCAGCTAAGGCTTCAAGATATTTGCCTCCCTTAACAAGCACGCCGACCTTTGAAGCCGCACCGATTCCGGAATAATAAGAGAGTGGTACTGAAATTACGATAGCGCATGGACAGGAAGCAACCAAACAAACAAGCGCTCTGTAAAGCCATTCCGAAAATGCGCCTAATCCGAGCAGAGGCGGAACAATTGCAATTAATGCCGCAATTGCGATTACTATCGGCGTATAAACAGATGCAAAACGAGAAATGAGTTTTTCGTTTTTACCCTTTTGAGCAGCGGCATCTTCAACAAGATTTAAAATTCTTGTGGCTGTGCTGTCACCGAATACCTTTGTTGTTTTTATGTGAATAAGTCCGTTTCCGTTGATTGAGCCGCTCATTACCTCGCTGCCCTCCTCAACTTCAACAGGCAAACTTTCTCCGGTAAGAGCCGATGTATCTACTGTTGTTTTGCCCGAAAGCACAACACCGTCAAGAGGTATTCTTTCATATGGTTTTACAACAACTGTTGTGCCAATCTGAACATCCTCGGCTGCAACTGTTCTTTCATTGCCGTTTGACAAAATTATTGCGGTATCGGGGCGAATTTTTGCAAGTTTCTCAATATCTCTGCGGGAAGTATTAACGGCTTTGTCCTCAATGAACTCACCGAGTGAGAATAGGATTGCAACCATTGCGGCTTCAACAAACTGTCCAAGACAAAACGCCGCAATTACGGCAACCGACATAAGCGTGGTTTCATCAATTCTAAGCTTGATAATATTCTTAAATCCCTCAATGAATACCTCATATCCTGCAAGAACCGTAGCCGCAAGGCAAAGAACAAACAATACATATTTTCCCCAGGTTGTTGTATCTGCAACGGTATATTCAAGTACGATTGAAATTAAACCGAGAACAATAGAAATAATTAAGAATATTTTATCTAAGCCAAACTTCTTTTCTTCATCATCGGATTTCTTAACTTTAGCCGCATTATCAACAACATGGGTACCGTCCTCTATGCTGTCACAAATACTCTGAATTTCTGCTACCGGATTTTTCTTTTCGGAGCGAAAATTAAGCTGTTTTGTCGCGAAATTGTAGCTTACATTTTCAAAGCCCTCGGTATTGGCAATTTTTTGCTCTATCTTTCCTGCACAATGAGCGCAATTAAGATTTTCAATAGTATATGAATGTTTCATACTCTATTCCCCCTTATTGTATATACATTCAACATATGCAAGCGGAAACCAACCGCCTGTCTTTTTATACTTTTTTATTCTCCAACCATTTCTCTGCAAAAAATCTAAATATTCTTTTGCTGTCCATTTATTTGGTGTAAAACCGATAATATGCATCAGATTTAAAAGTAAAGACTGAAACACGTTTATATTTCCCTGGACAAAGGTCGGAGCGATAAGCAATCCGTCTTTTTTTAAAACTCTTCCGATTTCCTGTAATGCCTTTTCAGGATCTGTCATAATGTGCAAAGCATTTGAAATTACTACGACGTCATAGGACTCATCGGCAAATGTAAGATGATATGCATTTTGAATCGAGAATGTCAAATTCTTTGAATTACAATTTTTCTTTGCCTGTTGTATCATTTTTTCTGAATAATCGGTTGCATCAGTTCTTTTGGTACAATCCGCAATGTTCTTTGCAATCAATCCGGTTCCGGTCGCAACCTCAAGAACGGTTTTCCCCATCACCTGTCTGCGTATCAGACTGAACATTTCACGATACATTTTTTCGTCTTTTTTCATAAACAGATTGTAAAATGGTGCGTACTTATTCCAAAACTCAACTTTCATACCAAACCTCGTTTACTCAAGCACGTGGTCAAGTCCCATTTCTATAATGCGCTTTACGTGGTCATCGTCAAGCGTATAATAAATTTGTTTGCCCTCACGCCTTACTTTCACAAGTTTGTTTTGTCGTAGTACTCTAAGTTGGTGTGAAATTGTGCTTTGCTCCATATTAAGCGATTCGGCTATGCTGAGAACAGACATTTCCGTGTCTGAGATTATATACATAATTCTTAGCCTTGTTGAATCGCCAAAAACCTTAAACAGGTCTGCAAGCTCAAACAACACATCCAAATCAGGTATATCCTTTTTAGTATTTTTTGTGTTACTGTCTTTTGCTATATTTTCCATTTCAGTAGCCCCACCTAACAAATTTTCGTTTGTTCATATGAATATATGTTCATATGTTGATATTAATATAACATACAAATATAGTATTGTCAATAGATTTGAAATATATTTTTAAGCCAAACACAATATTGTCATCACAAAACTATTGTGATATAATGCAGTTAATATCAGATTTTAAGCAGAGCTTTTAACCGATTTCAAGCAACGCAAAAGGGCGTAACTTTTCAGAGATTCATTAAGGTATTAAGCCCCCTATTATTCCCCACTGTCTTAAAATCGGCAAACCTCTGTGCTATGATTATAAAGCTGATATTACTACACAATCGGAGTTGATATTTATGGCAGAAAACCTTTTAACAAGAATAAACGAACTTGCAAAAAAGAAACGTGAACAGGGACTTACACCTGAGGAACAAGCTGAACAAAAGGAACTTTACAAAATATATCTCGGCGACATTCGCGCTCAGTTTGACCAAACTCTTGACGGAGTAAGTGTCAAGGAAAAGGACGGCAGCGTTGTTCCGTTTAAGGAAGCATATAAGAAAAAAGAGAATAAATAAAACAAAAGGAACATTCCGCACGGAGTGTTCCTTTTGTATATCTCAATTGTTATTGCATTGTTTTCAACAATTTGATTTGGAATTAAAGTCAAAAGCACAAATAAGCCTTAAAATTACAAGGTCTTTTTTAAATAAATCACATCGTCCATAGGATTATTATAATAAGGCTTACATTCAACAAATCCAAATTTTTTATATAAATAAATTGCAGATTTCAACGGTTTTATTGTATCCAAAACCATTTCCTTGTAACCTGCCTTAACAGAATTACTTATGATGTTTTGAATCAACTTCTCGCCAAGCTTCATTCCTCTGCACTCAGATTTAACATAAAGGCGTTTCATCTCACAACAGGTATCGGTCAGGCGATGATACGCCACCATACCGACAACTTTGTTGTCAATAATTGCCACCAAAATCTCACCTTCGGGTGGAATATATTTTTTTGCAGGATTCTTAAGCTCATCATCAATATTTTGAAAAGACAAATCTCTTCCAAGCCTTTGATAATATTCCTTAATCAATTCACTAATATCTGCGATATACGGCTTTCCGTCTACGATTTTCATTATTGTCACCTTTTAATTTTGCAATAGATATTTATCATAAAACTTGAATATCACAACAACAAAATGGGCGTTCCAAACAGAACGCCCATAATTAATTATAATGTTATGCAATTACGCAAATTGATTAATACTATAACTATTATAATATTAAAATCAATCTTCAGCAACGGCAGCCTGAGCAGCAGCAAGACGAGCTATCGGCACACGGAATGGTGAGCATGATACATAGTCAAGACCAATCTTGTGGCAGAACTCTACTGAAGATGGGTCGCCGCCGTGCTCACCGCAGATACCAACGTGGAGCTTTGGATTAACCGGCTTACCAATCTTGATAGCGGTTTCCATAAGCTTGCCAACGCCTGTCTGGTCGAGCTTTGCAAACGGATCGTTTTCAAAAATCTTAGCATCATAATATGCATTGAGGAACTTACCTGCATCATCACGGCTGAAGCCGAATGTCATCTGAGTAAGGTCGTTTGTACCGAAGCAGAAGAAGTCAGCTTCAGTAGCAATTTCGTCAGCTGTAAGAGCAGCACGAGGAATTTCAATCATTGTACCTACTTCGTACTTAAGGTCAACGCCGGCAGCCTTGATCTCAGCATCAGCAGTTTCAACAACGATCTTCTTAACATACTTAAGCTCTTTAACTTCGCAAACGAGCGGAATCATAATTTCAGGCTCTACTGTCCAATCCGGATGCTCTTTCTGAACTTCGATAGCAGCACGGATAACAGCCTTTGTCTGCATCTTTGCAATTTCAGGATATGTTACTGCAAGACGGCAGCCACGGTGACCCATCATTGGGTTGAACTCGTGGAGAGAAGCGATAATAGCCTTAATGTCTTCAACTGATTTGCCCTGAGCGTCAGCAAGCTTCTTGATGTCAGCTTCTTCGGTAGGAACAAACTCGTGGAGAGGCGGATCAAGGAAACGGATTGTAACCGGGTTGCCTTCGAGAGCCTCATAAAGAGCCTTGAAGTCGCCCTGCTGATAAGGAAGAATCTTCTCAAGAGCAGCTTCTCTCTCTTCAACTGTATCTGAACAAATCATCTCACGGAATGCAGCGATTCTGTCCTCTTCAAAGAACATATGCTCTGTACGGCAAAGACCGATACCTTCTGCGCCAAGCTCTCTTGCTTTCTTAGCATCAGCAGGAGTATCAGCGTTTGTTCTAACTTTGAGCTTTCTGTACTTGTCAGCCCAAGACATAATTCTGCCGAACTCGCCTGCAATCTTAGCGTCTGTTGTAGCAATAGCACCTTCGTAGATGTTACCTGTTGAACCGTCGATTGAAATATAGTCGCCTTCCTTGAAGGTCTTGCCTGCAAGTGTGAACTGCTTGTTAGCTTCGTCCATAATGATATCGCCGCAACCTGATACGCAGCAAGTACCCATACCACGAGCAACAACGGCTGCGTGAGATGTCATACCGCCACGAACTGTGAGGATACCCTGTGAAGCCTTCATACCTGTAATATCTTCAGGTGATGTTTCAAGACGAACAAGAACAACCTTTTCGCCCTTTTCGTTCCAAGCTTCAGCGTCTTCAGCAGTGAATACTACCTTACCGCAAGCAGCACCGGGAGAAGCACCGAGACCCTTGCCCAAAGGAGTTGCAGCCTTAAGAGCAGCAGCGTCGAACTGTGGGTGAAGAAGTGTGTCAAGGTTACGAGGGTCGATCATTGCAACAGCTTCTTTTTCTGTTCTCATA
Source organism: Ruminococcus sp. YE282 (assembly GCA_900101355.1). Taxonomy (GTDB): domain Bacteria; phylum Bacillota; class Clostridia; order Oscillospirales; family Acutalibacteraceae; genus Ruminococcoides; species Ruminococcoides bromii_A. The sequence goes on along the minus strand of FMUV01000003.1, from coordinate 120,769 downwards.
CCTTCGTCAACGAGGTCACAAGCAATCTTAAGAGCAGCCTGAGCTGTTCTCTTACCGTTTCTTGTCTGGAGCATATAGAGCTTCTTGTTCTCTACAGTAAACTCCATATCCTGCATATCTCTATAATGATCTTCAAGTGTTTTGCAAACTTTCTGGAATTCAGCAAATGCTTCCGGGAATTCGTCAGCCATCTTCTGGATAGGCATTGGTGTACGAACACCGGCAACAACGTCTTCGCCCTGTGCGTTTACAAGGAATTCACCCATAAGTTTCTTTTCACCGGTAGCAGGGTCACGTGTAAATGCAACACCGGTACCGCAATCGTCGCCCATATTACCAAATGCCATTGACTGAACGTTAACGGCAGTACCCCATGAATAAGGGATATCGTTGTCACGGCGATATACGTTTGCACGAGGGTTATCCCAAGAACGGAATACAGCCTTAACTGCGCCCATAAGCTGTTCCTTAGGATCATCAGGGAAGTCAACGCCGATTTTAGCCTTATATTCAGCTTTGAACTGTGAAGCAAGTTCCTTAAGGTCGTCAGCTGTAAGCTCTACGTCATAAGTAACGCCTCTTTCAGCCTTCATCTTGTCGATAAGCTCTTCAAAGTACTTCTTACCAACTTCCATAACAACGTCGGAGTACATCTGAATAAATCTTCTGTAACAGTCCCAAGCCCAACGTGGGTTGTTTGACTTTTCTGCAATTACGTTTACAACAGTTTCGTTAAGACCGAGGTTGAGGATTGTATCCATCATACCGGGCATAGAAGCTCTTGCACCCGAACGAACAGAAACGAGAAGAGGATTTTCCTTGTCGCCGAATTTCTTGCCTGTAATTTCTTCCATCTTTTCGATGTATTCATTAATCTGTCCCTGAATCTCATCGTTGATTTCTCTGCCGTCCTCATAATACTGAGTACAAGCCTCTGTTGTAATTGTGAAGCCCTGTGGAACCGGAAGACCCAAACCTGTCATTTCTGCAAGGTTTGCACCCTTACCGCCGAGGAGCTCACGCATGTTAGCATTACCTTCTGTAAAAAGGTAAACCCACTTGTTTGCCATACCGGTAAACCTCCTATAATATAATTGATAATATATGGCTGTGACAGAAATATGCATAATTCTGCCAGCTTGTATAAGCCTAAACCATATTATAACAAATAATTGATGAAATAGCTACATTTTTTTAAAAATTTTTCTGATAAAAAACAGAAATATATTTTATCAATATTGTATAAATCGTTTAAAATGCACATAATTAGTGCGTTTTTGTAAAATTCACTTGAAATTTGTAATTTTTATGCGATAATAATATTGTGTCTTATTGTGCAGTTGACGCACAAATTTAATACATATCTTATCTGTTTGTGAGGTTTTATAATGAACAATTGTGCAATAATCCTTGCCGGCGGCGAGGGAAAACGTATGAAGTCCGACAAACCAAAAACCCTTTCTATGGTACTTAACAAGCCTATGCTTTTGTGGGTTATCTCGGCGCTTAAGGGTGCGGGAATTGATGACATCTGCATTGTTAAGGGCTACAAAAAGGAATGTATTGAAGACTTTATCGACACACTTGACTTTGAAGTTGAGAGCGTTTTTCAGGCAGAAAGGCTCGGAACCGGTCATGCGGTTATGATGGCCAAGGAATTTCTTAAAAAGCACAGCGGTAACGTTGTAATTCTTAACGGAGACGCACCGTTTATGACAAGCGACACAATTAAAAAATCCCTTGATAAGCACATTGAAAGCCAAAGCTCGGCTACCGTTATCTCAGCAAAAGTCGATAACCCGACCGGATACGGCAGAATTGTAAGAGGCGAAGACGGAAGTCTTAAAGCTATTGTTGAACAAAAGGACGCTGACGAAGAAACTCTTAAAATCAACGAGGTTAATTCAGGCGGATTTTGGTTTGACTGTCAGCTGCTTTTATCGGTTCTTGACAGAATTAAATCAAACAATAAAGCCGGAGAATATTATTTGCCCGACGCAATAAAGCTTTTGCTTTCGGACGGCAAGAAGGTTGAAGCCTATACTGCCGAATGCAGTGATACCGTACTCGGCGCAAACGACCCGGCTCAGCTTGAAGAGCTTAATCAAATTGCAAAGCAAAAAGGATACACCTGCAGTCTTTGATTTAAAATTTAATAAAACGTATTATAGCTGCATAGTTACAGAAAATTATATTATTTAGTATTCAAAATGCGAGGCACAGCTTTTGCGGCTTTGCATATCGAATAATCATAAATCAGTCAAACAAGAATTCAATATAAACAATCAAAGGAGTTATTGCAATGAATTTTCACGGTAAGGACATCAAAATTTTTTCCGGCAATTCAAATGTTGACGTAGCTCAGGGAATTGCAGGCTGTCTCGGCTTGCCTCTTGGCAAGAGCGACTGCACTCATTTCTCAGACGGCGAAATTGCTGTATCGCTTCACGAATCAGTTCGCGGAAGCGACTGCTTTATCGTTCAGTCAACCTGCACACCGGTAAATGACAATCTTATGGAAATGCTCATAATGATTGACGCTATGAAGCGTGCATCTGCTGCAAGAATCACAGCAGTTATGCCGTATTTCGGCTATGCAAGACAGGACAGAAAAGCTAAGGCAAGAGATCCGATTTCTGCAAAACTTTGTGCCGATATAATTACAACTGCCGGCGCAGACCGTGTGCTTACAATGGACCTCCACGCAAACCAGATTCAGGGATTTTTCAATATTCCTGTTGACCACCTCAAGGGTGCTTCTATTCTTGCAAACCACATGCGTGAGAAAATCGGCGGAAATCCTGACGACTATGTTGTAGTATCTCCGGATTTGGGTTCGGTTACTCGTTCAAGAAACTTTGCTTCAAGAATCGGCGCAAGCCTTGCAATCATTGACAAGCGCAGACCAAAGGCTAATGTATGCGAAGTTATGAACATTATCGGCGACGCAAGAGGCAAAAAGGTTATTCTTGTTGACGATATGATTGACACCGCAGGAACACTTTGCAACGCTGCAAACGCAATTGTTGAAAAGGGCGGCGCAACAGAAGTTTATGCCTGTGCAACACACGCAGTTTTGTCAGGTCCTGCTGTTGAAAGAATCAAGAACAGCGCAATTAAGGAAGTTGTTTTGCTTGATACAATTCCTGTTCCTGAGGAAAAGATGATTGACAAATTCACAATTCTTCCTGTTGCTCCGACATTTGCAGAAGCAATCGCAAGAATTTACAACGACAAGCCATTCACAACTGCATTCGGCTGATAACTTATTATGACAAATTATTCCGTAGGTTTGGAATACAATAGATTAATGCTAATATAATAGTAATAGTGAGCACGTCTTACCCTTTCTGTTTAATATTAGTATATAGACAGGCGGGTTATTTTTAACCCGCCGTATCTGTTTTTTAAGTGTGAGTTTATGAGGGAAAGTTATGCAAGAAAAAAGCAGCAATGAAATTTTAAACGAATTTATACGTGATTTTAAACAGTGGGGACTTGACGGAAAAGAACCCGAATCCGCTTCGCTTGATTTAATTTACGCAATGGACTTGCAGGAAAAAAGAATGAAGTCATACGGTTTATCGGTAAACTATGATTTTGTTCAAAACGGCGAAAATCCTAACGATATTTACACATTTGGAAGCCTCAGGGATTCCGGAAAATTCCGCAGTACAACATCTGTTGCACATTATAAAGTTAAAAAAACTTATTTAAAAAACGGGGAAAAATATCAAGCCAAAAAGACAAAATGGCATTTTATGCAATGATAACCAGACTGCTTGACCAAAACTGTGACGAAGTGTGCTGCTGTCCGAACTGCGGAGCCGTAAGCAGTATAAAAACATTGCTCGGAGGATGCCCTCACTGCAAAACCAAGTTTATTATCACCGACCTTTTTCCAAAGGTAACCAATTTCTTCTTTATCAAGGACTTTAGTAAAAGTTTGCCGAGCGGCAAAAGGCTTGTGCTTTTATGGATGGGAAAACCGTCCATCTTGGTTACAGCTTATTACTGGTTCAACACCACTCACACGGCAATAACTCCGGAAACGGTGTTCAGCGTAATTGCCTGAATATTTTTAGGTGCATTTGGCGGATACGTATTATGGGGTTTTAGTTTTATGGCAAAAACACTTTTTAAATCGTTTGCCTCAATCCCCGCTATGGGCAGGCTGTACTCCGCAAAACACAACCTGCCAAAATATATGAAACAAATTGACAGTAATTTTTCATACGAATATTTCGTCGGAAAAATGTTTGCCCTGATAAAAATGATGATTTTCAGCGACGATTACGAAAACCTTGCCATATATGAAGGTCAGCCGATGCAAAACAAATTAAAAAATGTGATTGACATTGATTTTTCGGGCGTAATCAGGCTTAATTCATTTAATGTAAACGGCATCTACTGTTATGTTGATATGAATTACTACATAACCGATTATATTTACAAAAATAATTCGGTACACAAAAGAAGAGACGAACTTCACATCAAGGTTTGCCGAAACATTCACACACTGCAAAATCCGAACTTCTCGCTTAAAAGAGTTGAATGTAAAAGCTGCGGAGCAAGTTTTGACGCAACACATGAGCACAACTGTCCTTATTGCCAAAGCCCATACCACCTTGGCGACGACGACTGGGTAGTGCTTGAGTTCGGGAAAGTGTAATCATAACAAAGTCACAATTAAAAGCACATAAAAACTAAAGAATAAATAAATGTGGGAGCAACTATGTTTGGAAATAAAAAATTCGGCGGTTCGGTAGAATATATTGTTGTCGGACTCGGCAATCCTGATAAAAAATATGAAAACACACGTCACAACACGGGTTGGCTTGCCCTTGACCATATTGCCGAAAAGCTTGACTGCAAAGTAAACAGAATCAAATTCAAAAGTTTTGTCGGCGAATGCAGCATAAACGGCAAAAAGGTTTTGCTGATGAAACCTACAACCTATATGAACAACAGCGGTCAGGCTGTTGTTGAAGCTATGAATTTTTATAAAATTCCGCCTGAAAACGTCATCGTTATATTTGACGATATTTCACTTGACGTAGGCAAAATGCGTATCCGCTCAAAAGGAAGCGACGGCGGTCAAAAGGGTATGCGCAGCATAATTTATCTTAGCGGAAGCGATAAATTCCCTCGTATCAAAATCGGAATAGGCGCAAAACCAAATCCGGGATGGGATTTAGCCGACTGGGTGCTTTCACGCTTTACCGATGATGAGCAAAAACTTCTTGAAAAGATGTTTGACAACGCCTCGGGAGCAGTTGAACTAATTACAGAAGGAAAAATCGACAGGGCTATGAACCTGTACAACTAAGATTAGCACAAATCTTTTCACAAATTGCAATAACCGACTAAAATTCACAAAATACAATGTGACAATTGAAAAGAGTTCAAATATGAGCGATAAAATGAATTTTTTGATTGATGTTTTAAAGGGTAATGACGCTTTTAAAACTCTGCTCAAAAATGACAAAACAGGAAAATCACTTTGCGTGTCCGGTCTTACAGCCGTCAGCAAGGCGTATATAATTTATTCAATGTGCCGTGTCAGGAATGTCACGGCTCTTTGTGTTGCCTCAGACGAAAAAGAAGCGCAAATTCTTTGCAACGACCTTTGTTCAATGGGGGTAAAAGCACTGTTCTATCCGGTGCGTGACTACAACTTTATTGATATTCAAAGCAAATCTCATGAATATGAGCACGCTCGGCTCAAGGTCCTTTTGAAACTTGCGGAAAAGGAATGTGACGTTGTTGTTGCGTGCATAGACGCGGCTTGTCAGCTGACAGTTCCCGAAAGCACATTGATTGACAGCACCCTTGAGCTTGAGGAGGGAAAGGAAATTGCGCTTGAAAAGGCAGTCAAGGCCTTGACTCTGCTTGGATATGAGCGTTTTGACGCAGTTGACGGCAGCGGTCAGTTTTCGCTCAGAGGCGGAATACTTGACTTCTTTATGCCCGACAGCGAGTATCCTGTAAGGGCAGAATTTTGGGGCGACGAGATAACCGATTTAAGCTATTTTGATATTGAAACTCAGAGGCGTTTTAAAAAATCGGGAAAAATCAGGCTTACACCGTCAACCGAAATTATAATTGACGATAGGGAAGCGCTTGCGGATAAAATCACACACAAGGCAGGTTTACTGCGCGGCAGAGGTGCGCCAAAAGCACGTGAGAAGCTGTATGAAGAAGCCGAGCTGATACGAAGCGGCGCTATGCCTGCTAACGGCGACAAATTTATAAATCAAATATATGACAAGCCCCAATGCCTGTTTGATTACTTTGACAGAAATTCACTTTTCTTTGTTTCAGAATTTTCAAGAGTACAGGACAGGCTGAAATCGACCGAATTTCAAAATAACGAGATGATAGGTCAATGCTTTGAGGACGGAACGCTTTGCAGGGGCTTTGACCGTTTTTCGCTTACGCACAATGAGTGCATTGATTTGCTGAATGCTCACGGAACAATTGTGCTTGAAAGCTTTCTTCACGGCTCAATTCCGTTGAACCTCGGAACATCTATAAGTTTTTCATCAAACAAGCTTGCTGCTTGGAACGGTTCATACAATCAGCTTTCTGAAGATTTACAGGGACTTTTTGCCCCCGATAGGTGCGGAGTTATTCTTGCAGGAACAGACAAGTCCGCAAAAAACCTTGTTAAAAACCTTACGTCAGACGGATATAACGCTGTTTTCTCTGAAAATATAGACTCGATTCAAAGCGGAAAGATATTTGTCACGAGCGGTGCTCTGAGCTCAGGCTTTGAACTGTTGGGTGACAAATTTTTCCTGATAACGTACGGTCAGGCTGCGTACAAAGTTGAAACACGAAAACGCAAAAAGCCTAAGAACGGCCAGGAAATTTACAGTCTTTCAGAGCTTTCAGCAGGCGATTACGTAGTTCATAGCGTTCACGGTATCGGTGTTTTCAGCGGAATACGCAAAATTGATACTCACGGAATAACAAAGGACTATATCAAAATAGACTATGCAAAGGGCGATGTGCTTTACGTACCCGTTACTCAGCTTGATATGGTTGCTAAGTATATTGGTCCCCAGGAAAACTCACGTGTAAAGCTCAGCCGTTTGGGTTCTCAGGATTGGCAAAAGGCAAAAGCAAAGGTAAAATCGTCGGTAAAAGACATTGCCAAGGAGCTTATTGCGCTATATTCGGCAAGAATGAAGTCAAAGGGCTATGCCTTTTCACGTGACAATGAGTGGCAGCGTGACTTTGAGGCAAAGTTTGAATACGAAGAAACTCCCGACCAGCTTACCTGTGCCTCTGAAATCAAGCGTGATATGGAGAAAACTTCACCGATGGACAGACTTTTGTGCGGCGACGTAGGATTCGGCAAAACCGAGGTGGCACTAAGGGCGGCGTTTAAGTGCGTTGCCGATTCAAAACAATGTGCGTTCCTATGCCCCACAACAATTCTTGCATGGCAACATTATCAGACCGTCACCAAACGATTTGAGGGATACCCGGTAAGAATTGAGCTTTTGTCACGTTTTAAAACAGCTAAAGAGCAAAAGGAAATTTTGAAAAAGCTAAAACACGGTGAAGTTGATATTATTATAGGTACTCACAGGCTTGTTCAAAAAGATGTTGAGTTCAGAGACTTGGGACTTGCAATAATTGATGAGGAACAGCGTTTTGGCGTAACTCAAAAGGAACATTTTAAGGAACTTTGCAAAAATGTTGACGTGCTTACGCTTTCGGCAACACCGATTCCGAGAACACTTAATATGGCAATGAGCGGATTGCGTGATATGAGCGTTATTACCGAGGCTCCGATGAACCGCCAGCCGGTACAAACCTATGTGCTTGAACACGACGACGGAGTAATCAACGAAGCTATCAGGCGTGAACTGAGGCGAGGCGGTCAGGTGTTTTATCTGCACAACGATGTAGAAAGCATTGAATCGACAGCCAACAGGATTCTTGAAGCTGTTCCCGAAGCCAAGATCGGAATAGGTCACGGCAAAATGCGTGAAAATGAATTGAGCGAAGTTTGGCGAAAAATGCTTGCACAAGAAATTGACGTGCTTGTCTGCACCACAATAATCGAAACAGGTGTGGATTTGCCGAATGCCAACACCCTTATAATAGAAAATGCGGACAGAATGGGACTTTCTCAGCTTCATCAGCTGAGAGGAAGAGTCGGCAGAAGCTCAAGGCGAGCATATGCTTACTTTACTTTCCGCAAAAATAAAGTGCTTACCGAAATTCAGCAAAAAAGACTTGCCGCCATTCGTGAATTTACGGAATTTGGCAGCGGCTTCAAAATTGCAATGCGTGACCTTGAGTTAAGAGGTGCAGGCAACATTATGGGTGCACAACAGCACGGTCATATGGAATCTGTCGGCTACGACATGTACCTTAAACTTCTTGAAGAGGCAGTAAGTGAAGAAAAAGGCGAAATTACCACAACCAAGGATATGGATTGCCTCATTGACATTTCCGTTGACGCACATATTCCGGAAAGCTATGTTGAGAGTCTGACGCTTAGGCTTGATGTTTATCGCAGAATTGCAGACATTCGTTCACTTGAAGACAGCAACGATGTAAAGGACGAACTTAAAGACAGATTCGGCGAAATTCCAAAATCGGTACTCGGGCTTATTGATATTGCGCTTATCCGCAACAAGGCAAATGCAATGGGAATTTACGAAATCAGGCAAAACGGAAATACACTTTTGCTTTATGTCAAAGAGATTAAGTCCCCTGCCGTTGCAGATTTGTTGATTGCGTTAAACGGAAAGGCAATGCTTAATGCGGGAGCAAAACCATATTTGTCCGTAAATTGCCCGTCAGAAAACTCGTCAATTGACACCCTTAAAAAAATATTCAGTATACAATAATATAAAAAGTCATCTGAAAGTATAAGATTTACACAGACAAAAAATAAATCTGTACAAAATTTTATCAAAATATGGACAATTGAGAATTTATTGTGTATAATCATATAGTACGTATACTTATATTGGAGTATGTTTGCAATTTTGTTTGCAAAGGAAATTTTAATGATTAAGGATGGTATGAAAACTATGAAACCAAGTGTAAAAATCGGTTCATTACTGCTTGCAGTTGTAATGATTCTTTCTGCAGTCTTTGTTTCGGGCTGCAGCCTTAACAAGGAATGGTCATACAAGACAAGCGACAAAGAACTTTCTATCGGCGTTTATATTTACGCTCTTGATGTTGCTTACAGTCAGGCTGAAACATATGCAAAAAAGCTTGACGACTACGACAGCACAAAGGACAGTTGGCTTGATATGGAAATCACCGATGATGACGGCAACACCAAGGTTGCTAAGGATTGGATTAAGGAGCAGGCTGAAACAATGTGCCTGAGCTTTCTTGTTGTAGACCAGCAGCTTGACAAAGAGGGTGCAAGCGTTGACGAAGCTACAATGCAAAGTGCCGATGACCAGGCTGAAACATATTGGAACGTTGGCCAGTACGCTCAGTACGGTTATGTTATGCCGATGAAAGATGACTTAGAGCCTTTTGGCATATCTCTTGAAAGTTTTAAATACTGCACAACAGAGTATTCAACAAAGCAATCTGCATTGTTTAATGCACTTTACGGAAAAGGCGGCTCAAAGGAAGTTTCTGACAGCGAGCTGACAAAGTACTTCACCGAAAACTATGTTGATTATAAATATTTGCCGGTAAATCTTTATACTTCATCTGCCGATGAATCAGGCAAGTCAGTTAACACTGCTCTTTCTGATGACGATGCAAAGAAGATAACCGATGAACTCGACGGCTATGCAGACGCTATCAACAAGTCGGATATGAAGTTTGAGGGTGCCGTAGAGAAATATATGGATAAAAACAGCATTGACACAGATCCGTCCAAATCTTCTATTGAAGCACTTGAGAAATTCTCAGCCGGTGATGAGCTTAAAGAAGCTGTTGAGAAGCTTGACGGCGGCAAAGCAACAACAATTAAAGTTGGCTCAGGCGACTCAGCAATTTACTACCTTATATACAAAAATGATATTAAAGACACTGCAGTAACATATTTTGACGATGCATCACAAAAGAGTTCGGTTCTTTCGGCAATGAAGCAGGACGAATTCAATGATTACATCAAGGACCTTACAAAAGACCTTGATTATGATGCTAATACCGGTGTAATTGATTCTTATAATCCTAAGATGTTCTTTAAGGCAGTTGAACCTACTACCTCAGCATCCACAACAACTGCCGACGAATAATCACAGTGCACTTTCTGAGAAAGGAGAATTGTATGATTAAGCAACACAGGCTGATTACAGCTCTCTTAACATTTATATTTTGTATTACTGCGTTTAGTTTTACCGCTTATGCAGTCGGAGAAAACACCGGAGACCAACCGTCAGGCGGTGACGATACTTCAAGTATCATAGAACCTCCAACCTATGCTCCACCGGTTGAGTCTGACCCACAAAGCTCACAATCCGACGTTTCATCCGACCCCCCCCAATATAATCCTGATTATAATAACAGTTCAAATTATTATAGTGAACCTGACTATTATTCAAGCAACGATTATGATTATAATGATAACAGTCAGAGTTCTGAACTTTATGTAGGCGGCGGACAGACATATGACCCGCCTGCAAGCACGGCTGCTTCTGTTCCGGTATACGATGTTGACAGCAAAAAAATTGACGACAGCGTGCTTTCAAGCAAGGACTGGAAAGACATTCAGGCAAGCTTAAATAACGCAGGAGATTCAAATTCGGGGGACGATGACTTTAGCTTCATCAAGAATAACGACAGCAAGCTTAATAACGGCGACTGGATGTTGTTCTTGGGAATTGCTTTAATTATCCTAAGCATTGCAGGAATTTCTTACGTTGTTATAGAAATTATAAAGCAACGCAAGGGCGTAACCGTTGGAGGTTTTAGTCACCGCAAAATGCCGGGCAGAGTAAAATCACGCAACGCAGTTGCCCACCGTCCGCAAAGCAATCATAATGATGCCGCTTACAGATCATATCAAAAAGCGCAGGAAAAGGAACTTGAGCGCAGCAGAAAATATAATACCGCTGAAGTTCACGTTCCTAAAAATTCAAGCGGTAAGCGTTACAAAAACGGCGGCAGACGATACAAATAATTAGTATTACAGAAACCAAATTTAAGCACTAAAAAAAGCAGACTTCGATTGAAGTCTGCTTTTTGTATATCAACAAAAATTGTTATAACTATATTCTCACTCAGCAAAAAACTATATCCGTGTTGTTTTCAATAAATAATAGCATATAATTTTTTGCAAGGTAATACCGATTATACCATAAGTCCAATAAGCAACAATAAGCTAACTTTTTCCAAATATCCTGATGATTTCAGCCTTATTGGCCATTATTGCATCATAGCCCTCCTGAATGGTTTCGTCAACGCTGTCCATCGAAAACAACTGCGTATTCTCGTTGTTAATTTCTACCGCATAATCCGCCATCTTCATTGACTCTCTTGTTCCATCAATTGAGTAAACGTCAAGAGCTCTCCAAATAACCTTGATTAATCCGCCAAGTCCTGCGTCCGGATTATAATTTATAATATTAAATCCAATGGCAAGCACCTTGCCGACACCCATATCCTTAAGAACCTTTACAGGCAAATTATCCTTTGAGCCGCCGTCGATAAAGTTATAGTTTTTATAACTGCATGTGGTGTATATTGCAGGAAAGGACATACTTGCCCTGACCGCAAGGTCAAGCGGCGCACCTGTTATGTAATGAACATGGTCATTTTGCAGGTGTTCGTCCTTTGTGGTGAATATACATTCATCTGTTGTCAGGGTATCCACAGTAACAATTGAAAGATTAATCGGCAAATCTTCAAAGCCCTTTATTCCCTTTTCTGCCATTATAGAGCTGATAACGTCGGAAATTAGTTCACCGGACTTAATTCCGTCCTTTTTTATCTTTTTATTTAAAATCAACTGTGCAAGTGATTTAAAAATTAAGCCGTTATCAATTTCAGCAAGCGTCTTCCAATGTTTTTTGGCAACTGCTTTCATTTCGTCAGCTTCAAATCCCATTGCAATAATTGCCGCCATAGCAGCTCCCGAGCTTGTACCGGAAACGTATTGAGGACGTATACCAAGCTCATACAGTGCCTTTATTGCGCCGATATGTGCAATTCCCTGCAATCCACCACCCGAAAAAGCAATGCCGATTGCATCCTTTCTGTCTTTGTTTTCCACAATAGTCACCTGTTTTCCTTATCTGAGATATCAATAAAACTTGTAAACATTACAATATGATTCGGTTTCAACAAAGTAGTCATACCAATTGTAAAACTCGTAAAAGCTGTAATCAGCCTGTATCAAATCATAATTTTTAAATTTCGTATTGTGTGTAATGTAATTAATTACCGCATAGTTATCGGCAAGGCGTGAAATATAAACAGTAACACTGTTAAGAGTGTTAAGCTTTTCGTCAGTTTTTATAGCCGATATGCTGTCGGTCTTCTGCCTGTTCACATCGCCGTTGTTCATATATGCGCCGGCAAGCTCGTTAATTTTTCCGTTTGTAATAATTCCGCGCTTCGTGGCAAAATTTTCAAGTTCATCGCCGAGGGTTGTTGACATTTGCGAAGTCTGAACAATCATAGTACCGTCGTATTGCATAAATTTATCAATGCACTTGTTCCACTCAAGCATTGCCGTTCCCACAAAGATGCAGTTGTCGGTTTGCGGCTCATAAAGATTTGTCTTTCCGTAGGTATAGTATGGTTTTACGGTAATAAATGCAATTGTGCTTGCAAGCAACACACTCACAGGTACAATTACGTTTACCCTTTTTATGTTCAGCGTGGTTAAAATCTTGATGAAAGCAAAAGCAAACAGCATTGCAATCAGCGGAAGCGAAGCCATTACATATCGATCACTGTTAAACGGCGATACAAGCGAGATTCCTATGAAGAATACCACGGCAGGCACTGCTATAATGGTTGCCTTTCGACTGAGTTTCTGTTTTTTGAAAAATCTTAAATAAACTCCAAAACCCAATACGCATACAGCACAGAGCACAAGCAGCCAAATCTTATTTAGGAACATATCTTTGGACAAAATCTGAACATATGTGCAAAGCTTATAGATTATGTATGTTACCGCCGTAATTACGTCAATTGAAAAGCTCAGAGAGCCAAAGCCCCTGTTGCCGCCAAGGACATTTGAAATTATGTACGGATAAATGCATAGTGCAATCCCTGCGCCGATTATTGCCGAAATAATATACTTTATTAAGTCTTTAAAACATTTTTCTTTAATTTTAAATACAAGAAATGTCAATCCCACAAGTGCGGCAAAAAGTATGAAGTAATACTGGGTGAGCACGCCGAGAATTACAATTAGAGTAAGCAAAATGCAGTCACCAAAGTTTACCGTATTCTTTTTGTCATACATTTTAAGTGACATATATAAAAATGCCAGTACAAAGAATGTGAGAGTTGCGTACATACGAAGGTAAATTGTGGTGGTAACACAGGCTATGCTCAAAGCATACGCTCCAACACCAATCAGCGCATATAAATTATTGTTTGTCACCCTCTGCCCTATTTTATATAACAGAATTAATACGCCAACCATTGCAATTACATTGATTGAATAGGAGAGCCACTTGCTGAAAACGCCCGGAAACAGCGAACAGACAGTGTGAACCAAGGCATAATAAAACGGCGGATGAGAAGCGTCAATGATTTGATTTTGATATACTTGTGCGTAATTGAACCTGTTGTTTTCACTTACGGACAAATACTCATTAAAATCCTCGGGAGTATTCCATTCGCCGTTTGTTGAGAGCTGTTTTGATGAATTTGCAAGGTTATATGTAAGAAGTTCGTCCTCATGAAATCCCTGCTTGTTAACCATAAATAAGGTGCTTATCGCAAGACTGAGAACAATTATAAACACAAGGACTATCCTTGAGGTTTTACTGCTGATTTTCATATTTAACTCCTGAACAAAGTTTATTTGACATCTGCAAGCACAATCTGTTTGTTATTTTCCATAATTAAACAATGCAGGTAATAATCCATTTATGAAACAGTTACAAACAACAATTTTATATGTTAATTATATCACAGTATTTTTAAATCGCAATATTTATTGCCTGTTTTGATATTGAAAAATCAGAAAAGAATCAAATTCAATATTGTTTTTGTAACAAAATTTAAAAGTTGCAATAGTATGTATTGTAAACGAAAGGAGGAAAACTCATGTGTAACTGGTTTGGAAATAACAACAGCTGCTGCGGCATTATTGTTTTGCTTCTTATCCTCAGTTGTTGCTGCGGTAACAACGGAGACAACAACAACGGTTGCGGCTGCTGCGGCTAAACAAAGCTATCCGCTGACCATTGACGTTTAAATATACCGAGGGCAGACTGCAAATGCGGTCTGCCCTTTTTATTATTAACAATTTACATTAACAAATTTATAGCTTTGGGTTAGCCTCAAAAAACTCAGGTATATATTTTTTGATAGTTGGAAGCATTCCGATTTTGTTGGGAGTATGCGGAGGAAGCTGCCAAAAATCGTGTGCACAATAGGTATTGCCCTCAATAATTGCAGGACTATTGGGAGTGATTGCAACATCCCATCCCACATATCTTATCTGCGGCACAACCGTTGCAGCCTTTAGGCACATTGCAACCGCTTCTTTTACAAACGGAATTTTGTATCCCTGAATTTTAACGTGTGTATCGGGATGTTCGGTATACACTATTCCCTTGGTTGTGTCACCCGAATGTGCAGGATATTTAATTATGCCTGTTTCAGGGTCAACAGGAGCAAAAAGACAATTGTTGTCGATTACGCTTCCGCCAAGTCCCATTTTCTGTACAATATACAAACAGTGCGCAACCTTGTTGTTATCAAGCACTGTGATAATTCTCATACTGTTAACAGCGTTCGGATACAGCTTGCTGAGTGCCGGGTGCTGCGTGATATTTTCCTCAATTGTGCAGAACTCTTTTTTCTTGAGGTAATCATAAAGCTTATCAAAGCTTTCAAAATCGCTGACTTTTAGTCGCTCGCATCCGATTCCGCATTCTTTGTCCTGAAGCTTACAGAAGAGGTACTCGTGGTTTTCGGCAAATTTTCTTATATCTTCCTTGCTTGCCTTATTCATTTCAATAAAATCTCTGCCGATATAATCTCGGTAAAGTTCGTTAAATTCGTCTTTGTTTTCAAGAAAATGGGCATAATCCCAATTATTCATAAATGTGTTGAACTTTTTGCTTATCATACGCGTCATATAGGTTGCACGCTGCTGTTTGTTAAGGTTATAAAAAGCAAAAATTTCATAATCATAGTAACCTGCGCCGTATTTTTTGGCACAGTATGCCATATCAAAAAAGATGCTTGCCTTGCTTTTTCCGGAGCGTTTGTGAACTTCGTCAATTACGCTGTTCATCTTGCCGATGCTTGCGTGGGCAATAACCTTAAAAATATACGATTTTCCCATTTAATCTACCTCAATTAATACTCATAAATTCTCGGAACACGCTTTGAAATTCCGCAAACTATTTCATCTACATTACTGTCAAGCAAGTCAGCCATCCACACTACGCTGAGCTTGTCGTCAAGAAGCGAAACCGTATCGCCCCTCTTAACTTCTCCGATATCGGTTACATCAACCATAAACTGGTCCATACAAATTCTTCCGATAATCGGGGCTTCTTTTCCGTTGATTATAACCTTTCCTTTGTTTGAAAGTTTGCGGCTGTATCCGTCGGCAAAACCGACAGGAACAGTTGCTATCTTTGTGGGGCGTTTGGTTACAAACGTTCCGCCGTAGCCAACCTCGGTTCCCACGGGAACTTCTTTGACCATAACAACATATGTGTACCAACGCATAACCTGCTCAAAATCCTCTTTAGCCCAATCATCTTCATCAATCGGGCAAAGTCCAAACACAATATCACCCGCTCTTACGGCATTAAGCTGAGTTTCAGGGCGAAGCAAAATGGCAGGGCTGTTGGCAACGTGTTTAAACGGAATTGACACGCCCTCTTTTTCAAGCCTGTCCATCATATCATTAAACTTTTTGAATTGTTCGTGAGCACTTTTTCCGTCCTCTTCATCTGCACGTGAAAAGTGAGTAAAAGCACCTGTAATTTTAAGGTTCTCCATTTTTGAGATTTTCTTGATAACCTCTATCGAATTATCGTCACAGGTAAAACCGATACGACTCATACCGGTGTCTATTTTTATATGCACCGGGCAAACGGTGCAATTCCACTTTGCAAGTAAATTAAGTTTTTCGGCAGTATCAAGTGAAAATATGGCAGGAGTAAGATTATACTTTATGAGATTTTCAAGCTGTCCGTCACAGGTATCACCCAGCAAAAGTATGGGCTCAACCGCTCCGGCTTTTCTCAGAGACGCTCCTTCTTCCCACACGGCAACGGCATAACGCTTTATTCCGCACTTTTTAAGGGTCGGATATATTCCCTTTTCGCCATGACCATAACCGTCACCTTTTAATACAGCCATAATTTCAACATCTTTATTTAAACGTTTTTTTATATTATTTATATTATGTTCAAGAGCACGCAGGCTTACCACTGCTTCTGTACGTTGTGCCAGTTTCCTCAAATTCCAAACCTCTTTCAATATTAGACATCATAACATATATTTGTGATTATACCATATATTTTATTATTTTACAATATTATTATACTTTTGTTTGTCATACCGAATTCTGACATTGTCATATTTTATAGTTAGGCTGTTATGATATTATTTTGCATAATCATATAATACTGACAATGCACAATATATAAGGCGGCTGACTTATGCCAACCGCCTTGATTGATTTACTTTTTCTTTCTTATTACAGAACTTTGAGGAATGACGTGGTCTGACTTCATAGTCAGCCGTTCTGTTGGGTGCGGTGCGCTCTCAACCATTATTCCGTCCTTGTTTTCAAGAGACAGGCATTTAGTCAAAAACGGTATTCCGCTCGGAGGTAAAACATCAAGAGTATCTCCTACATAAAACTTGTTGCGTTGTGAGATTATTGAAGTGCTGTCATCAATTGATTTTTCACAAACGGCAACAGCGTCATAGTGACGTATATATCCGCCGTTTCCTGTCACCTGACCGGGTTCATGATTAAAGTAAAAGCCCGTGTTGTATTCCCTGTGGCTTATTTTATCAAGTTCTTCCTTTATCCAAGGTTTCAAGACAAAGTTTTCGGTATTTGCAAAATAACCATCAACAGCATGGCGATAAGCATTTGTTGTTACGGCAGTATAATATGCCGACTTTGCTCTTCCTTCTATCTTAAAGCTTGAGATTCCTGCCTTTACAAGCTCGGGAATATGCTCAATCATACACAGGTCACGTGAATTGTAAAGATATGTTCCGTCGCCTGTTTCCTCAACAGGAAAGTACTGTCCCTCGCGGTTTTCTTCAAACAAATGATACTTCCAACGGCAGGGCTGAGCACAATCTCCGTGATTTGCGTCTCTGCCGGTCATATAGCTTGAAATTAGACATCTGCCCGAAAATGAAACACACATAGCTCCGTGCACAAAGCACTCAATTTCAAGTTTACTCGGCACCTTGGCACGCATCTCGGCAATCTCGTCAAGCGGAATTTCCCTTGCAAGAACCACTCTTGACGCTCCCATATTATACAGCACATTTGCGGTTGCATAATTGGTCACACCCGCCTGAGTGGAAATATGACGTGCAACCTTTGGAGCATATTTTTTAGCCGCTTCAAAAATTCCCAAGTCGGCAATAATGAATGCGTCTACGCCACACTCCTGAGCATAAGCCAAAAAGTCGGGCAATGCAGAAAGTTCACTGTTGTGTGGCAATATGTTACAGGTCAGGTGAACCTTTCTGCCCAATGAATGTGCAAGCTCACAAGCCTTTTTTAAATCGGAATTATCAAAGTTCTTTGGTGCGGAACGCATTCCAAACATCTTTCCTGCAAGGAACACGGCGTCTGCACCGAAATTTAACGCAGAATTGAGACATTCCATATCTCCTGCCGGAGACAATATTTCGGGTTTATTCATCGTCATTGCTTATTTTCTCCAAATTCTGATTATGACCGTACAACGTTGTTGCGTAGTAGGCTTGTCCGTCCTTGTCGTGACAGAAGAAGTAATAATCCGTTTCTTTTGGCAGGATAGCGGCTTTTATGGCATCCATACCGGGGTTACAAATTGAGCCTGCCGGCAAGCCTGCCTTATCATAGGTTTCGTACTTGCTCACATAGTCGCTTCCCACATTTGACGGAATATCAACGGCACTTCTGTAAGGATAATATTTTGTTGAATCAAGACCAAGGTTAGAAACACCCATACTTTCATCAGCCGAAAGTCTGTTGTGAAGAATTGAGGAAATGTAGTACATATCATCCTTGTCGGCAGCCTCAGCCTGAATAATTGAAGCAATTCTCATAATCTCGTCAAGAGAATAGCTTGTCCCTGATTCTTCAATCATCTGATTGATTGTATAGGTCTTATCATATCCGCTAAATTCCTGTTTCTCGTTCATTTTGGACTCGTAGTTATTAAGGAATTTGTAGATAACGCTTTCCGGTTCTTCATTCAGATAGAAATCATATTTATCGGGATAGAGATAGCCCTCAAGCTTGTAATATCTGTCAGCCTTATTATCAATGGCCTTGATGAAGCTGAAATCATCGTCAAACTGGTCTGAGTTGCAAAGTTCAAGGAACTTATCCTTATCTTCAAGAGCACCCTCATCATAGAGAGTATTGGCAATTTCAAGCACGTTCTGTCCTTCAATGATTGTAACCGAAACCGTATCTGTACGGCTGGCTGAACCCTCAAGGTTTGTTATTATGGCTTGATAATCCATATTTTTTCTTAACTCATATGTACCCTGTGAAAAATCATCTGAAGATTTTGTAAGCGTTGCAAACATCTTAAAATAAAGCGGTTCATCAATTACGCCGTTGTATTTAAGCAGGTCGCTGATTTGGTCTACTGTTGGGTCTTTTGGGACTTTCACTTTGACGGTATCTGAACTTGTGCGGTTTATAGCAAGCAAATCATTCACACCTGTAATTATAAACACCGCAGCCATTGCGCCGACGATAATAACAGAAAAAAGCCACACAAGGCGAAAAATTCTTCTGTTGTGTTTGTTTTTTGCCCTCAGCTCTTTCTTTTCTGCACGTTTTTGCTTTTTTAAAGCATGTCTGGACTGTCGCTCTATCTGCTGCCTGACATCTTCTCCACTGTAAGAATTAAGCTCAGATGTTTCGTCGTCATAGTCATCCATATAGTTATAATCATCGTAATTATCCCTGTCAGGAATATTCAGGCGAAAGTTTTCCGCTTTTTTGCGTCTTTCTTCTTCAAGATTTGGGTGATTACCGTAGTTATCAACGCTCATTTACACCAATCCTTTAATCATTATGGTTGTGATTTACAAATTTTTCAGTTACGAGAATATCCGTATACTTATCAAAAATTCCGTGCGGCAGGCTTTTTTCAACATATCTTGAATAACAGATTCCGACAGATGTTCCTCCGAAATCATTTAAGAATTTGTCATAATACCCCTTGCCAAAGCCAAGACGATAGCCCTGAAAGTCAAAGCACAAACCCGGAACAAGGCAAAGTCCGTGCGAAAAGTCCGTTACAAGCTTACACTTATCCGAGTCAGGCTCAAAAATTGAGTACATTCCCTTTTTTAAGTCATCCTTAGAATTGATAAAATAAAAATCCATTATGCCCGATTTGTTTTTGCATTTTGGCAGAGCAACACGCTTATTATCAAGCAAAGCATTATCAATTATCTTAGATGTATCACACTCAATCGGCATTGACACAAACGCAAAAAGTGTGTCACAATTTTTGTACTCATCAAGCAACAAAAATTTTTGAGTAAGCTCTTTGTCAAGGTCTTGCTTTATATCCTGAGGGCATTCAGCCCTGAGCTTTTTGTAGTAAGCCCTCAGCTCTCTTTTGCGCTCTTTGATATTTTTTAGAGGCATTGCATATCCTCAATCACCTTGTCGGCTGTCTCTTTTGACGCCGCAAGACTTACGATTGCATGGCCAAATTCTATTGCACAGCCTGCACCCTTTGCCGTAACCACCAAACCGTCTGTTTCGGTGTGGGCAGATGTATATTCTTTGCAGTCAAGCTCATTTTCAAATCCGGGAAAACACGTTGCACTTTTGCCTCTAAGTATTCCGAGATGTCCCAAAATTGACGGTGCGGCACAAATTGCGGCTACAATCTTACCGTTATTAAAACAATATTTAGTATACTCAAGCACCTTTTTGTTTTTCTCAAGGTTGAGCGTACCCGGCATACCGCCCGGAAGCACAACACCCTCAAGATTGTCAAAGGTTATATCATCAATCGACACATCGGCAGTAACTGTAACGCCGTGTGAGCTCTTTACCTGTATTCCGGTTACGCCGACAGTCTGTACATCAAGCTTTGAACGTCGCATAACGTCTGTTGGAGCTATTGCCTCGGTCTCTTCAAATCCGTCTGCAAGAAATACATAAAACATATTTTTCATCCTTTCTGACCTATACAGATTTTACGCTGCAAAATCAATTATATTCGTTATGGTTTTAAAATATCAAAAACTACCTTTTCAATTTCTGCGGCTATTTTTTTAATAGACTTTATATCGCCGTTTTCACAGCAATCAATTTTTATCCAACCGCACTTTTGTGTTGCATAAACTGCGCTTTCACGACATTCACGCAGGAATTTGACATTTTGTTCATGCAAGTCCATTTTGGACTTATCGCCGCCGTAACGCTTTTCCATAAGCCTTTGAGAAACATCGAGGTCAACGTCAAGATAAATTACTGCGTCGGGCACAGGCAAACCGAGCTTGTTATACTCAAAATCGCTCTGCCACTCAATAAAGCCGTCACGCTCATCATTCTTTACCTTTGACATCTGGTAAATGATGTTTGATGTGCAATATCTGTCGCACAAAATCACGCTACCGTTATTACAATCGTTTTTCCAATTTTTCAGATAACTTGCAGCTCTGTCAACAGCATAAAATGCGGAAGCGGCATATGCATTTACGTCTTCCGGATTTTTTCCGAAATCACCGTTGAGGTACATTTTTACAAGAGAAGAACTCGGGCTGTCATAATCGGGAAATTCAAGTTTTCTTACGGTCCTGCCCATTGAAGTCAGCTTATCCGCAAGCAGTTTTGTCTGCGTTGCCTTTCCGCTTCCGTCAAGCCCCTCAATTACTATAAGTTTGCTTTTCATATAAACTCCTGTTATCTGCCATATTTTTCACGCATTTCTTTTTGTTTGCCACAGCACATTTTTCCCTCGGGACAAGGGCCGAAAAGGCAGGACGGACCGCAGTTTTTAAACAGGTTCGGTGCAACCTTAAGGCACTGCAAAAGCATTTGTTCGGCAACCTCGCGAATCTCCCACTGTGCTCTGTTGCAACAACGATGAGCAAAAAAGTTTTGCAAACTGCGTGCATTAAATGTGCACACGATTTTGGTTGTGGTAGCATTTGGAAGAATAAATCGAGCGTCCTCATTTGCCTTTTTTACAAAGGCGTTATACTGTGACTTATTTTCAGACTTAAACTTCTCCATTATTTCCTCGTCTGAGCCGTCAACATTATTATTCAAATATTCTTTTATATAACCTGCCGTAAGTGCGTTGCGGATTTTTTTGTAAGCCTTTGCCTGCATATCAATAACAACATTATATGCCTCTAACGCCTCCTCATTTTCAGCAATTGCAGGAGGTGTGACAAATTCAAAATTTGAACCGTCAACATATCTTTGAGACTGTTGGCTGTATGAGGCAATTCTGTGACGAACAAGCTGGTGCGAACAAGCACGTGAAATACCTTCAATGCCAAAAGTGAATGAGGCGTGCTCGGTAGGACTTGCATGGCCGAGGTCGGCAAGCATATTTATAAAAGAGGCTGTTTTTTCTTCTGTTAGACCTTCGCTTATATCCTCTATTCCTGACGGAGAATAACAAAGTTTTGCTGCCATAGCGACAGTCTTTTCAGGATTCGGAGTATGTGTAAGCAAAGTTACTTTGATAGCCATTTTATGCCTTCTTTCGTCTAAAAAGTACATATCGTTACATAGATATAATTATTATATCATTTTACTATGTTTTTTTCAATATCTAAAATATGACTTAAAACACATTAAAGTCGCAAACAGAATGTAAAACATATATTTTAAATCAAGTTAATATTATATCTTATAAATTGTATATTTATTATTGTGAAAATCGGCGTAAAAAAACTGAGGCCCTCAATTTGAGAGCCTCAGCAATAAAACTAAATGCTGAAATTAAGCAATTCTGTTTTAATTATTCCCAGGTTTCAACTGTGCAGGCAGAACCAGAACCGCCTGAAATGTAGTATTTTGCACTGCCTGTTACTGCAATGTCAACTGTCTGTGAACCGCTGCCATCGTTAAAAATTATATGGTCAACAGAACTTGGAATCTCAATTGTGTAAATCTTTTCACCAAAGTCATTTGTGGTTGAGTAAGTCATCTGAGTTCCCGGCCAAGCTGTCATTGTTGTATCAGCCTCGCTCCAATAATAGCAGTTTACATTGCCCCAGTTTCTGTTGTTTGTGAATGTAATTGTGTAGTTGTCACCGGAATCCGGGTTTGTTGGAGTTTCGGGAGATGTAGGCTGTACAGGAGAACCGCTGTAATCGCTCCAGCTTCCGTTCTCATAAATTTTACCAAATCCCTGAAGTTTAATGTCATCAGTCTGAGCTCCGCCGTTGCTGTTGAAAATAATATATGTTGCATCTGAAGGTAAATCAATGCTGTATACGTTATCTCCAACGCTTGTCATTGCTTCGCCGGGCCAAGTTGTCATCTTAGTATCATCTTCGCTCCAATAGTAAGCCATTACGTTTGACCAGTTGCCTGTATTCTTAAAGTAAATTGTATTGCTTGCTGGCTGTGTTGTAGGCTCTGTTGTTTCGGTAGGCTCTGTTGCAGGTGTTGTAGGATCTTCTTCACCTGTATATTTTCCGCAGTTGCCTGCCATTGCTCTGTTGTTAGCAAGGTAATACTGAATTGCTGTTACATCAAGAATATCAATGCTACCGTCGCCGTTTGTATCAGCAGCAAGCTTGAATTCTTCTGTATCATTGATTGTATTAACGCCATTGATATATCTCTGGATTATTGTTGCGTCTTTGATTGAAACAACACCGTCATTGTCAACGTCACCGATAAGTACTCTGATTACAGGAGTCGGTGTTGTTGTAGGCTCAGTTGCTGTTGAAGGGGT
Organism: Ruminococcus sp. YE282; assembly: GCA_900101355.1. GTDB lineage: Bacteria > Bacillota > Clostridia > Oscillospirales > Acutalibacteraceae > Ruminococcoides > Ruminococcoides bromii_A. The sequence continues at coordinate 97,481 of FMUV01000003.1, read as the reverse complement.
AGTTGCTGTTGTTGGCTGAGTTGGAGTTGTTGGTGCTACAACATTGTATTCAACCCACTCATGGTTTGCTTTGAAAAGCATATTTTTGCTGTTAAGGCTAAGTCCGGGCTGCATATCAGCAGGATAGCGGTTAGTTGTTGCATTATTTGTCTCTGTAAAGATTACATAACCGTCTGCAAGATTGTCAGGAACTTCAATTGAATAATATCCTGTTGAAGAATCCAAAGTCATCTTTTCTCCCGGCCATGAAGCGTTCTTTGTGGTTTTATCAGAATAGATGTAAGCGTATACAGATGACCAGTTGTATGATGAGTTGTCAAAATAAATTTTCTGAACTACGCTTGGGTCAACCTTTGTATACTTATAGGAAATAGGATCAGATGTTGTTGTGCCGTCTGAAGCCTTAACATTTAATATTGTAGATGTACCGTATGCAACACCGGCGCCGATTGTGATCTTCTCACCGTTAGTAAAACTCTTATAATCGCTGCCATCAATTGAGTACCAACCGCTTGTTGCGCCGTTCTTGTAGTTAAGTGTGATTGTGAGTGTGTCTGTCTTATAGCTTGATGTTCCCGGAACAGCACTTACCGAAGGACCAGGAGTTACTGCGTTATAAACGACAGCTACACCTGTTGAACCAACTATACCTGAAATGTTGCCGTTTGAAACCTTAAATTCGTTGCCTGTAACCTGATCTGTATATGTTCCGTCTTTCATTCTCTTTGCAGAAATGTTTACAGAACCTGCACCGTCAAGCTTTGCAATAACAACGCCTGAAGTTCCGCGTTCGTTATAAGCTACACTGCCTGATGATGAAAGATACTCTGACTCGCCGTCAAAATAGTTCTTGAACTTGTTTACTTCTGCAACTGCCTTTGACTTCCATGTTGTATCTGTACTTGCGTCACCCATATTTGCAGCAGGTCTTGCAAAGAACAGTGAAGAGGCGTCAGCTCTTGAACCAACCATTGCCCAAGCCTTTACAATTGATGAATCAGGTACACTCTTTGTATTTTGATAACCGCTGGAACCGGTACCACCCATATATGTATCGTGTGATTCAGCCCAAAGTACAGTTTTGTTTGCGCCTGCACCCTTTGCATAGTTAGAATCAGCAAGGCCCTTAGCATTGCCTGTATTTGCGGCATAAAGCTTTGTGTCGCCTGAGTAGTTATCTGTAACGGATAAGTACTTTGTATAATTTGAAATATCTGTTGCACAGCCGTTAAGAACTTCGCCGTAATAGAAAATCTTATTGCTTGTTGAGCTCTGTGAGCCGTTTACAACAGTAGGCCAGAACTGACTGCCGAAACCTGAGTCTGTCGGAAGCTCAATGTGCTTAGCTGTATCAAAACGGAAACCGTCAACTCCCTGATTGATACAATCAATCAAAAGATTTTTAACTCTGTTTTGAATATAGCTGCTACCTGTATTAACGTCAGGCTGACCGATTGAACCCTGGGTCATGGAATATCTGTCGTTGTCACTGTTTGCCCAAGAACTGTTAAGATGCCAGTTGCTGTCGTTGTTACGAACTTCAGCTTCAATCTGTGAAGAAATATTGCCTCTTGTGTTACCTGAACTGTCAACGTCAGCCATATGGTTTGCAACGATATCAACAATAACCTTGATACCGTAATTCTCAGCCTCTGTACAAAGCTCTTTTAATTCAGCCTTTGTGCCGAGCCAAGTGTTGCCGTCTGCAATGTTAAATGATATTGGCTGATAGAGCTTCCACCATTCATCACTCTGTTTCTTATAACTTGCGCTGTAATCTTTTGGTGTCTGAACAGGCGATGTCTGAACTGCTGTGTAGCCTGCGTCCTTAATGTCCTTAAGGTTTGCCTTGATTGAATTGTACGACCAGTCAAAGCAGTGGAGGATGTTGGCACCCTGGATATGATCAAGAGGTTCCTGACTTCCTGATGATACTGCTTCAGAGCTTGTTACTTCGGCAGCCTGAGTTGAAAAACTTCCGACTGCAACACAAGAAAGTAGCATGCAAGCTGAGAGTACAATACTTGTGATTCTCTTCTTCAAAATTCTCACTCCTAAAAATTTTTACCGTAAATGCCCGTTTGCATTAACACTTACATAATAACAAATTATGTAAATTTATTCAATCTGCTTATTTAACAATAAAAAATTTATGTTTTTAGTCAATCTGACAACAATATTTAAACATATACAAAACAATCAAAAATGTTTATTAAATATTAACAATATTTACCAAATATTTCAATCTTATACTGATTATTAAGTTTTACAAAGACTCAATACCACGGGAAGTGACATTTTAGGATAATAAAAAACAAAAAAAGAAGAAGCAGCCAATATGACTGCTTCTTTGGTCGGGATGACAAGATTTGAACTTGCGACACCACGCCCCCCAGACGTGTGCGCTACCAAGCTGCGCTACATCCCGATAAATATCAAATAATATTTTATCAAAAACCTTATGCATTGTCAAGAGCATAAAATAAAAATTCCATATATTATATTTAATTATTATGCAATTCTATGAATTGTTTTTGCATAAAATTGAATAATTATACATAATTAGGCATGCAGGTTTTAAATGCATTACTTAAAATTATTAAAGAATATCTCAACTTAACAGCCGTAATTTATATTGACAAAATTAATTTTTCTGCATTATAATTAACTCGGTTAGCAACTGCTAACTTAAATTGATTTAAAGGAGTGATTATAGTAAATACCGAAATAGCAGTGGGAATACTTATCCCGTTTTTAGGAACTTCACTTGGTTCAGCCTGTGTGTTCCTGCTAAAAAACAGTATAGGAGACAATGTCCAAAGAGCTCTTACGGGATTTGCAGCCGGAGTTATGGTTGCCGCTTCTGTTTGGAGTCTTATAATTCCGGCAATTGAAATGAATAAAGACAACGGTTCACAAGCAATTGTTCCGGTTATAATTGGTTTTTGGATAGGGATTCTATTTATTTACGGCATCGACAGGCTTGTACCGCATTTGCACCAATTCAGCAGTGAATCGGAGGGACTGCACAGCAACTTTCAAAAGACCACAATGCTTTTGCTTGCCGTAACCATACACAATATTCCGGAGGGAATGTCGGTTGGAGCGGTGTATGCAGGATGTATGCTCGGAAACACAGGAATCTCTGTTGCGGGAGCATTTGCGCTTGCAGTCGGAATTGCAATACAAAATTTTCCCGAGGGTGCTATTATCTCAATGCCGCTCAAATCCGAGGGAATGAGCAAATCAAAGGCGTTTCTCGGCGGAGTGATTTCAGGTGCAGTCGAACCTTTGGGAGCAATTATAACAATAATGCTTGCAAACATAATTGTGCCTGTTATGCCATACTTTTTATCATTTGCAGCCGGGGCAATGATATACGTTGTGGTTGAGGAGCTGATTCCCGAAATGTCACACGGCTCACATTCAAACATCGGCACTGTGTTTTTTGCAATAGGATTTTCGGTTATGATGATTCTTGACGTTGTTCTCGGATAAATTTTTATAAAGCAAAATGAATATAAGTTAAAAAGCGGTGCATAATATTAATGAAATAAAAATATATCAAACGCAAAAACAGTTTATTCAATAATCATTGTGCACATCAACTGACGTATTATGAGTTGAAATCGGCAGTATCCGAGATTTGCAAGCGGTTTGTATTTTATTACACCAGAATTTCAATTTGAGTTTATAATACCCTGCTGAAAACCTGAGGGGCTAACGCTCTACTGCTCTGCTTGCGATAAATTTAAGATTTGCTTTTCTTGCAAGCAAAACAAAACTTTGTTCGGAGCAAAAACTGCGGATAATAAAAAAATTGTTGACTTTGCAAAAATTAAATAGTATAATAGCCTCAGTTAGCAACTGCTAACTGAGTGAATAAATCATGTGGACTTCCTTTCAAAGTAAAAGAGTTTTTCTACTTCTATCTTTTATTTTCTTTTCGGGAGGATGTGCTTACCTCCCGAAGGAATGTCTGCAAAAAGGAGTTTTGTTTAATGTCATATTTGGAAATTGTAGATGTAAAAGGCAGAGAAATTCTTGATTCAAGAGGCAACCCAACCGTTGAAGCTGAGGTTACGCTTTATGACGGAACTGTTGCAAGAGGCACTGCTCCCAGCGGCGCTTCAACAGGAGAATTCGAGGCGCTTGAGCTGCGTGACGGCGACAAGTCAAGATACCTTGGCAAGGGCGTTTCAAAAGCGGTTGAAAATATAAATACAGTAATTAAAGACACAATCATCGGTCTTGACGCTTCGGACATTTACGCCGTTGACAAGGCTGTCATTGATGCTGACGGAACAAAGGACAAGTCAAAACTTGGCGCAAATGCAATTCTTGCGGTTTCAATTGCCTGTGCAAGAGCTGCTGCAACATCGCTTGATATTCCTCTTTACAGATTTTTGGGCGGAATTTCGGGCAACAGACTTCCTGTTCCGATGATGAACATTCTTAACGGCGGTGCTCACGCTGCAAACACAGTTGACGTTCAGGAATTTATGATTATGCCTGTCGGCGCTCCGAGCTTTAAAGAAGCTTTGCGTTGGTGTGCAGAAGTTTTCCACGCACTTGCAGCACTTCTTAAATCAAAGGGACTTGCAACTTCGGTTGGCGACGAGGGCGGCTTTGCTCCTGACCTTGCAAGCGACGAAGAAGCAATTCAGTATATTCTTGAGGCAGTAAAGAATGCCGGTTATGAACCAAAGAAAGATTTTATGATTGCTATGGATGCGGCTTCATCGGAATGGAAAGGCTCAAAGAAAGGCGAATATATTCTTCCGAAAGCAGGCACAAAGTTCACTTCGGCAGAGCTTATCGAGCATTGGAAAAAGCTTGTTGAAAAATATCCTATCGTATCCATTGAGGACGCACTTGACGAAGAGGACTGGGAAGGCTGGCAGCAGCTTACAAAGGAACTCGGCGACAAAGTTCAGCTTGTCGGAGATGACCTCTTTGTTACTAACACAGAGCGACTTGCAAAGGGTATTGAACTTGGCTGCGGCAACTCAATTCTTATCAAACTCAACCAGATTGGTTCTGTTTCTGAAACTCTTGAGGCAATCAAGATGGCTCACAAAGCAGGTTACACTGCAATTGCTTCGCACCGTTCGGGCGAGACCGCAGACACAACAATTGCTGACCTTGCAGTTGCACTGAACACTTGCCAGATTAAAACAGGCGCACCAAGCAGAAGCGAAAGAGTTGCAAAATATAACCAGCTTCTCAGAATTGAGGAAGAACTCGGCAGCAGCGCTGTTTATCCTCAGATGGGTGCATTTAACATTAAGTAAAATACTTCCATTAATTCATTTCAGCCATTAAGGAATTTTCATAATCCTCATCTAAAGCAGCAGGAATATAGGAGCCTGCTGCTTTACCTTTATCAACATAACAAACGGTCGGCGCATAAGTTTACGCCGACCGTTTTACTTTATTCAGAATAATTGAATGTTACAAGAATTTGTGCGGGTACTTCCGCATTGACCTTTTCTTCAATCTCCTTTTTTGCCGCCAAAGAAAGCTCGTCGCTGATATTCACGGCAATTCTTTGCCTTGCAAATGACTCCGATACCTGTACGTTTGTAAGTCCGCAGCCTTTCAAAAATTTTTCAAACGACTTCGGCGTACATTCTCCGCCCATCATCTGCTGTTGAATTTTGAGCATCTCTCTGCGTTTTTCAAGAGAATATTCGGTCTTTTCTCTGCCCAAAAATTTCTCTCTCAATGTAATTCCGTAGCTTTGAGCAGTTTCAATAAAATATTCTCTGAGCATAGTGTCAAGCTCCGAAAATATTCTGTCAAGTTCCACCGAATATGCTTTCAATTCATTATAAATATTTGAGCCGTTTTCAATATTATATATTCCGATAGCACTAAGCTTGTTTTTCATTGAGCTAAAGCTGTCCAAACTACTCAACTCCTATCGTAACTGTTCCCGCCTTAAAGCATTGCGAGCTTGCGGCAGACTGGTTTTGCATAAATGTGTCAAACTCGTAGTTCTCAATGCAGCCGGTTTCAAGCAAACTTTTGCCCAATGCCGAAAGATACAACTTGCCGCCTATCGGAATTGTATTAAGATAATCCTTAAACGCATTTGTACAAAGATTTTTGACCTCGGTATCTTCATATCCTGCCTTGGCAACCACATTTACCTTTAAATCATAATTTATAAAAGTTGCATTCAAAGCTTGAACGTCAACCACAAGTTCACGTTTTTCATTCAATAAGTTTTGAACCTCGGCAAGGGTTGCAGAGTCCACAGCCTCGCCGTTTGCGCACACATAAACGTTCACAGTGCCTGTACCGCGTACCCTTGCAATTACTCCTGCCTTTTTAACACCGCTCACCGACAAAGCAAGCTGTTGATAATAAGCGGCGTTTGCACCGTTAGCCTGACTGATGAATGTCGCCTTGATTCGGCTTCGCAGTTCTTCGTCACTCTCTTCGTCTGCGCCGCCTTCAAACAACACAGGGTTCTTGACAGTGACGATTTCAGCCGGAACGCTCACAGGAACAGTTGCGGTGTTTGGCTGAATATTGCCGTTACTGCCTGCCTGCTCAGCTTCTGCATACACGCTTACAAATGTTCCGCCAATGCCTATTTCTTCTGTTTCGGTTGTGCAAAAGCGAATCGGCGTTTTGTCGTTTGTCGATACAACAGCACCCTTTGGGATAGTAATCTTGTGGTCAACGGCTTCGGGAATCATAAACATAATCTCGCCTTTTGCCTTTGTTGCTTCTTTGCGTTTAAGGCCTCGCTCCGAAGCAAGATAATCCAGGTTTTCTCCGCTTGCGGTATTTACAAACATCTGTTTTTTTAGCCATTCAAGGCTTGTCTGCGCATTATAAATTTCGCCTGCAAGCACTCTGAGCCTTATTGCAATATCGCTTGTTTCAAGAAATTCACTTCCGCTTTCTTCAATATACTTTGCTTTCATTCTTGCGTAAATCTCGTCAAATGTTTCCACCCAAACGCACCTCCTCTGTTCTGCTTTCACCGTCTATGGTTATTTTGAGTTTCAATTTATCTCCAAGTTCAAGCGCCTCTGCGTATGTATCTTCAAAGTCAGCCAACGCTTCGTTTGCCAATACCTCTGCCCTGCCCTTTGCGTTAGTTACCGTAAGGTCAAATTCGGCAAGACGGGAACCGAGTTTTCTATCGTATATAAATGAGCCGAGCTTTGCGGAAATACACATAACCGCTCTTTGAAAAAGAGCGTCGGAATCGGAAATCATCACTACGTTTCCCGAACTGTCCACAACAGTGTCGCCGTTTTCAATTTTTGCGTCAATCATTTAGTACTCCTCACCGTTAATTAAAACCTTTCCGTTGTTTTTGAGTATGACAGAAGCGCCGCCCTTTGAATACAGCATAACTTCGCCCTCCTCAAGCTCTGCTCTGTCGGCTATTACGCCCAGTCCGATTTCTCCGTCGTCAAGAGGCAGTACCACAGCACGTTGTCCTGTCGGTGCAACGCTGACAATTCCGTACGGGAAACATGACTTTAAATTCTTATGTTCGTCGGACGATGTGACAGCCGTGCCGTCGTTGTTGTTTTTGTTCACGCTACCCTTTACCGCATTAGGTGCGGTAATAGAATTTTGAGTAATATAATTCATCAGCCACATTAAAATTCTTCCTTTCTCAGCACAACGGTTGTCCTTGCTCCGCTGCCGTCAATTTTGCAAAGCGTCTTGATAATTCTGAGCCCATCTGCTTTGCCTAAAGTTTCGTCATCCACAACGGCACGGCATCCCAACAAATTCGGATAACAACCAACGCACTCAAGCGTCAGTCTGTAACTGTCAAGATTGCTTTGCTCAATCATTTTATCTGCGGTTTCAACCGTTGAATTGTCAGCAGCGGCATTTACATAACGCACGTGGTTAATGTCCCTGCTTTGCAAATTAGTATTATTAATAACTGAACTGTATGTGCCGAACTCGGTGAGCTTCAGCTTCACCTGCGAAATGATTTTGCACCTGATTCTGTTTTCTTTTAGCGAATAATACTCTATGTTGTCCGCACCGCCGAATTTTATAATTTCATCGCGCCCGAACCCGTTAAAATATGCCTTGCCGTCTCCCGAAATTCTCGGCTCACAGCCATAACGGTTTTTGCAGAAATTTTTGAACACCTGCCAATGTGACATTCCCTTATCAATTTTAAGCCTGCCGAAAAACGGAATATTGTCGGCAAAATATTGTGTGATTCCAAAGGGTTTGAGATGGCGGTCAAATATAAGAACCGGCGCAGGCGATAAATATGTAATAGGCTCGGCTTCATTGTCAAGCAGTGCCGCAGCGGGACTTCTTGCGCTCAGCTTTGTAATTACTCCGCCTGACTTTTTGATGTTGATTATTTCATCAATCTGCCCCTTAAAAACAAGCTTGTCCTCATCAAAAGCCATAATGCGGTCGGCATTTTTGCTTATACCGCTGTCAAAAGGGCAGGTAATCACAAGGCTGTCGGCAGGAATATCGGTTTCGCTGTCAAGAGAAGCGGTCAGTATCTTTTCAAGCTTTTTTACGCTACCGTTTGTATTTACAATCTTAAAATTCAGCACAACCGCACCACACTCCCGTCCTCAACAATATCGGGGCGTTTGATGTGCGAATTCAAACTTACCAACGAATCTATTCCGATTCCGTATGCGTAAGAAATATCCCAAAGATTTTCACCCTCTTTGGTTATGCAAAAACACTTGCTGTCACTTTGCTTATTCTCCATAACCTCCCGAAAAACAAAGCTGTAAACAAGCACGTCGGGCTTTGGCTGACCTACAATTTTTATACTCTCAAACACAGCGTAAATCGGGGTAATTTGCAGAATAGCAAGGATCCCGTCGCCACCTTGTTTAAACAAAGCGAGCAGTCTGTCAAACTGCCTCAGGCAGTCATAACCGAAAAGTTCGCCAGTACCTGTAATTTTCATATTTTTTCTTCCGGTGTTTTGTATGTAAGCTTTGCCGAACGGCGACCTTAATTCGTTTATGTCCTTTTCACACTCAAACGAAATCTCTCTGGGATTGTGGTGCCATTCAACTCCTTTAAAACGCATAGGAACAAGTTTCATCTTAGCTTTGCCTCCTCCTCTTCGGTGAGTTTTCTGCTGTATCTCCTGCTCTCCTGTTCAAAAAGCTCGCTAAGTTCCTCGGCATTATACCCCTGAGTGCTTTCCTCGGCAAGCCTAATAAGATTTTCAGCTGTCATTATTGCCAACGCTCCTTCTTTCCGCTACGATTTTCACCCTGTAATCAACATTCCCCTCGGGATTAACAATGCCCTCAATCTGCTCAACACAGCAATCGGAGTATCTTACACTTTTTTGGTTGTTTAAAAATTCAATGTTGTCAAAAGTATTTTTGTCATCAAAAAAATGTATGTCCGCAAGATTCATTTCAAGCTCAACAACATAACTGCTCTCTGCAAAACTTGCAACAGGAGTTTCATTCAAAAACTCCATAATTTTGTTAATCGTATTATTTTTTCGACACACCGCCTTTTTAACTCCGCCCAAGACTTCTCCGTTAAGTTTGACAACCGTATCGCCGCCGTTCAAAAATCTAAATTCCGTCAAGCTATTCCTCCTCGCAAAGGCAAAAATCCACCACGAATTTTACCGTTCTGTACACCGCATTCATATCAGAGTCAAAGGCAATCGGAGTTGCGCTTGACTCCGTGATTATTTTATTTTCATCGGCAGTTTTCAGTCCCGCAAGTATTTCTCCCACCGTTTCGCTAAGACCTGCTCCGCTTTTATCCGAGGGAGCATAAACCCTAATCTCTGCATTTGCCGAATATTGGTCGCCTCTGACCGAAGATGAAAGATATCCCCCGATATAGCTGTTTGACAAAACACTTTCTTTAACCGAAACAACAGCAAGCATATCATTTATCGGTACTTCCGCCTTGTGTGCGCCATATTCACGCACAAATCTGACGTTTTTCAGGGTTTCGATGCGTTTCAGCCCAACAATTATTTTATCCAGCTGTTTCTGTATCTGAGTCATAATCATCCTCCAACACCTCCCCGTACGGCTGCAAAATTGCCCACACATAAATCGGAATGTCTTTCACATAATATTTTTCGCGCCTTTTAACAATATATTTTTCGCCGTTTGTTTCTATTACAGTGCTGTTTTCCGTCAGCTTATTATCGGCAATTCCTACATACAGGTATTTCTCTTTTTTAAAAAAGCCGAGGCAATGATATTCGCCGCCGATATACACCCTGTTTTTGTATCTCAAAGGTTCAACAAAGGCTTTTGACTTAATTACTTTGTCTCCGTCGATTATATTGATTGACGAGCCATACTTTTTTATTGTTTCTCTAACAGAGTTAAAAATGCCCATCACATCACCCTGCCAAACAAAAATCCGTCAATCTTTATCAAATCCGCCGACTTTGCCGCAAGCTCGCTCCACAGTTTTTCAAAATTGCTGCCGCCGGGCGACGTGATTTTCACGTCGCCGGCTGTAAACGAGGTTATGTTATCATCATTGCACATACTGCTCATTTTAAGCGCATAGACCGCACACAGCATTTCAAGTCTTTTAATATCATTTTCGTCAAGCTCCGATTTTATGCATTTTGAGCTGACAAACGCACAGGCGTCTTCAATCAGCGTATGCCACTTATAAAGCTGAGAATTTTCAATTCCCGACAATGCCGAAAACCGTGACATTACGTTTGCAATGTTCAAACAATCACCTCCGTCAGCACGAAAGGGTCTTGGAAGCTTCTGTAAATATCTTTGAAAATCCTGCTGTGCAGGTAATTGCCGCACGTTCAAGCTGACGGTCAATGAGCTTGTCATAATCGGTAGTTACTCCGCCTGCACGAACCATTTCAAGCGCACAGTTTTTGTCAAGACCGATAATTTTGCCTGCCGCAATCTCAGGAGCGTGAATCAAAGTTGCACCGAGCGGAGTAATCATTTTGCCTGTACCCTGAAAATCAAGGCCTGCATTTGCGTCCTGCATCTGAGAAAGCGAAAGAATTTTCTGCATTTGCTCAGTCGGAGCAATAATCGTATTGAGTTCATACGGAGAAAAGTTTGCCCAAAGCTTGATAATGTCGTCATAGCTCAGCTTGCCGCTTTCTGCCGCCTCAATATTTGCCGCCGGATTTGAGTTACCGTCTCCGTTTATAATTACCGAAATTGCGTCCTTAAGCTGTGCTCTTGCAATATATGCGCCAATCTGATTAAGCGTTACCGTAAACAAATCGAGTCGCTGAAATCTCAAAGCCTCATAAGACGCCACCAACATTCTGCCTCTCTTGTGAAGCTTCACAAGGTTCTCCCTTGTCTTCACGGTTGTCTGCGGAATAACCGCACCCTCGCTGACAACTTTAAGTGTCTTATCATCATCGCTCGGATTTGACACAATACTGCGGTAATCCATACCGTCAATATCGGTTACGGTAGCCACAAGATTTGAAAGCACATCAGCACGTTCCATTCCCTGATATACCGCTCTGCTTACATATTCCGGGAAGAGAGCCGAAGAATCAGAACTCTGAAAGAATTTTTCAACGCAGTCACTGCCCCTGCCGCTCACCTTGATGTCAAAACGCTTAAGCTGACGTGAAAACGCGTCAAGACCCTCAAGCGATGTACCGACATAATTTTCCGACGGGTCAAGCTTTTCAAGTACGTCCGTAAGGCTTCCCTTGCCCTGATACATTCCCTTTTCAATTGTTATATTTTCATAGTTAGCCATATTTTCTCCTCCTTGTATTAAAGAATTATACCTGCGCTTGTCGTTGTGGAATCAATAACAAGAATATCCCTGCCGTTAGTGTTTGCAGCCACTTTGCCGCTTGCCGCCGCGGCAAGTTTTGAATATCCGAGCGTAAGTTTGGCGGTAACGTCCACCTTTGCATATCCTGAAAGCTGAACAGCGGCGTATCCGTCACGCAGTCCAACACAAATTCCGCAAAATATATCGTTTGCCGAACACTTGCCGACGGTTCCGTCAGCCGTAATTTTCACAGGCACGCCTGCCGCAGTCAAACTGCTGTCCGCAACAAAAGTCGCAACGTTTTCGCCGTAGCCGTTAAAGTTTACATTCATATAATTACCTCCGTTAAATTCTGAATTGACCGTTTAAAACGGTGTTGTTTATGCCTTTGTTTTTATCCGAACAAAGCTGTATCATCGGCGCAATGCTCTCGTTTTTCTGCTTTTCAAACGCAGTCTTAAATTCTTTAAGCTGAGACACAGTCATATTTTTTGCAATACTTTCCATGGTTTCTCTTGAAATCTCGGGTTGAACGCAGGCGGCAAGCCTCAGCATTTCTCTTGTAAGATTATCACGGTAAATTATTCCGTCCTTAGCCGATTTTTTTAGGTTGTCAATATAATCTGCAAGTTTTCTGCATTCGTTGTCGTCCAACACAAAGCCTTTTCCGAGTTCAAGTCTTTTTAAAATATTCTCCATTGTCAATTCCTTTCCGCAACAGGACTTTGTAACGCCTGCCGCCCTCTGTGACGGCACCGCCACAAAGCTCCATTCATATGCATCATACGGATTGGTCAACTCTCCACAGCAAATCTTTGAGCCGTAAATCTCGCCCTTTTTGTGGGCGCACATTCCGATTTCTTCGCCGCAAACACTGCACACAACTTTTTCAACCGCACAGCCAACGCTGACCTCTTTGATAATTCCGCTGTCAAGCGCAAGAATTATGTCGCCGTTCTTTTGGCTTTTTGGCAGATACGCCCTTGCTTTGAGCCTGAAATAATCATCACCCAACTCAGTTTTGCGGCCTCCGACAGCCTCCACCGAGCAGGAGAAAATCCTTGCCGTCTGATTTTTGGCACTCGGAGTATGGTCAAAAATTCCTGTTTTACCTACAAACAGCTTTTCAAGTTCAAAAAGCGATTCCACCGTAAAGCGTTCGCCGTCACGGTCAATGTCATTGTCACACAGTACAACCGAAAAAACATATACCTCGTTCGCACTAAGCTTTCGCCTTGTGTAGCCGTTGATTAGTTTAAGTTCTTCCTCGCTTACGCCTTCGGCACCGCCGTCAATCACAGTTCCCGAAACAGCCTGCTTTCGCACATTGTTTTTACTCATCAACTACCTCCAAACCAATTTCTTTTTCAATCTGAACCGCACGGGCGTTGTTAAGCCTTGCCTGAGAAAGCTCCAAAGTGTCCTGAAGATTTATGTCGTTCCAAATCACCCTGATTTTTTCATTGTATCCCGAGAGCCTAAGGTGATACTCAACCGCCCTGCGCACAACAGGCTCCACAACCGCCCTGTAATACTCAAGTTCACTCGTAAGAATATCCGCCTGCTGTTCGCTCATACGCTCGGTACTTGACCACGAAAGCCCAAGCAAAAACGGCGGTATTCCAAGCTTTGCAAGAATCTGCTCCATTATTGTGCGAACAGGAATCTCGCAATCGGGAATCTGATTTTCCGCTCCGATAACCTTAACGCTCACATCACCCACAGAAACAAAATCACATACGTTTCTGCTTCTCATCGCCTTTTTCCACTCGTCGGCAATCTGTCTTGCGCTCTCCTCGCTGAAAGTTTCGTTTGCACCGGGGTTATAGGTAACCGCAAAGCGCACGTCGCCAACTCTTTCCCAATTGTTTTTCAGCGATTGAAATATTCTCAGCAAAATTGAACTGACAAACGGAAGTCCGCTCAAAACCGATGTTCCGTGCACCGTACCCGACTTGGGATTGAGCAAGGTTGCAAACACCAAATTTTGATATTTAACCGGCGCAATTTGCCCCATATCGTTTTTGCACACAACAAGGTCAAGCGGCGTTTTGTCTGCTCGGATTTCAACGTCGTCAAGACTTGCGTTATACAGTGCGGCAATGCCGTTTGCGCCTGCGTCGGGAACCATTTCACCCACTGCCGCTCCATAGGTCAGCAGGCTGTCAAGGTAGCAGTAAACAAAATTCATCATACCGCCCGAAGAACCGTTCGTTTTTACATTTTTAACAAACTCGTCCGCAAGTTTTTGAGATGCGCTTCCGCTCGTTTCTATTCTGAAATTCCCTATAAGCCTGACAATTTTGTTAATTGCGGCGTCAATAACGGGAACCGACTCCCGCAAGCTCAGGTAAAGTTCTCTTTCGGCTTTGCTTTGAGCTTCATACCTTGAAAACAAAAGGCTTTCGCTTTGCACGGCCCCGGGCACGGTCTGAACCACAGACTTTATGCCGTGCTTTTTTCTTCCAAATTTCAAACTAGGTTTTCCTCCTGTCTTTCAGCGGCAAGTGCAAACGTTCTTGAACCGCCGCCTATTATAGTTGTAACAAAGTACCTTATTTCATCCATAGCGTGGTCGTTTTCCTTTAGGGGACTGTCATCGCCCTTTTTGTTGTCCCACCTGTAAATTGCAAACTCACGTTTTGCCGCCCTGCAGTTTTTACAGATTTTCACGCTTCCGTCCTTTAACATCTGAGATACTTTTCGTATCCCGTTTACAACGTTGTTTTGTGCAGGGATAACCCTGAATTTTCCGTGTCGGCGAATTGTCTCAATAAAACTTGCCGCCGACGGGTCAACCACAACGCTTTCAATATTTCTGTCGCCTGCAAGCGCACACAGAGCTTTGTAATGCTCCTCATCGGTTTTTTGAAAGCCTTCTGTTCGTGAGTTAAAGTAGTATTCGTCAATCCTGTACCACACTCCGTTATGCCTGCCCCACAAGCCAAACGAAGACGGATTCACCGTTCCGTAGTCACAGGAAATCGCATACCTTGAAAACTCATCACAGGGCACATTGCAATACATTTTCTCATCAATCATAAACGGATAAACTGCACCGTAAACCGCCGCCCACCTGCCCTTGACAAAGCGTTCATAAAACACTCCCGTATACAGATTTTCGTATCTGCGCTTAACATTTTCGCTGAGAGACGGATTATCGTCCATAATAAAATGAAGATACAAAGCGTTTTTGTCATCAGCCTTTTTTATCCATTCAAGATAAAACCAGTGCTCGGGGTGTTCGGGATTGCAGTTAAACCAGAACCGTGAACCCGCAACAGAACATCTTGCCATAGCCTGTTCAACAAACGAACGAGGCATAAGAGCAACCTCGTCAAACAGCACTCCCGACAACGTCATTCCCTGAATCAGTGCCGCAGAGGACTCGTCCTTGCCCCCGAACAGGTAAAACCTGTTGACAACTCCGTTGCGGCGCACATTCAGGATATTCTGCGACAGCTTTTCTTCACATTCAAATCCGAGAGATTTCAGAATCGGTATTGCAGGAGTAACCATATTTCTCCTAAGCGAGCGTATGGTCTTGCCGCAAAGAGCAAAATCTGAATTTTTAAATTCGTAAAAGCTCCAAATTACAAACGAAAGCACCATACAAAATGTCTTTCCGCTTCGCACCGCACCGTCACAAATAATAGCGTCCCGTGCTGAAAACCTTGAGTTTTTATGCCACCAGTTAAGCACAATGCGCTGTTTGGCAGAAAACGGTCTAATCCCCAATTTTCTCACCTGCATTTCGGGCACTGTCACCTATTGCATCAAAAAATTCCATAGCAGTTGTTTCCTCCTCCGTCTTGGTTTCAAGATGTTCAAGAGCCTTGAGCCTGTCAAAAAATTTAATCTCCATAGTGCCGTCCTTAGGTCGTTTTATTTCCGACACCAAAAACAAATCCATCTCGCCCAGCCTCTCCCTTGTCGGATTCTCCTCAAACAAAAGTGAAACAGCGTCCGCAATGTTTCCGAACGCAAGCCTGTAATACCCTGCTGTTGCCATATTGGCAAGAGTTTTTCTTCGCTGTGCAATCAGCCTTGAAATCTCGTCGGTAATCTCTTTTTTGCAAAGCAACTTCTCACCCGTCTGCTTTGCGTCATCAGAAAATCCTACACATTTTGCCGCCAGTTCGGCATTACCGAGAACTGCAAAACAAGAGCAAAAGTTCTTTTCACGGTTACTCAGTTTTTTATCTATATTCTGTCACCTCCGATTTTGAAAGGTCGGCACAACATCTTTGCAAAAGTTTGGTTTGCTGCAGCTCAAGTTCTAAAACCTGAATGCAACATCATACCGAAACACTTGACCGAAACTCCTTTCAGCCACCCCTGTAAAAACAAAAAAGATTGCATAAAAATATGCAATCTCAGAAAAAATATTAAATTTTTATCCTAATTTAAAAATTAGAGCTTATTTTTACCTCATCAACTGAAACTCTTGTAGAATTTAAATAAAGAGCTTGACACCCGGAAATTTTACACATATAATAAAACTAACGTTTTAAAACGCATGTTTTATTAAGGAGATTCATATGCCGCCAAAAGCAAAATTCACAAAGGATGAAATTCTGAATACGGCACTATCCATAACTGAGGAAAGCGGAATTGACGCCGTTACAGCAAGAGAATTGGGCAAACGGCTGGGCAGCTCAGCAAGACCGATATTTACCGTCTTTGAAAGCATGGACGAGATAAAACATTCGGTAATACTGAAAGCAAAAGAATTGTATGGAAAATACGTTGAAACAGGACTTAAAATGCAGCCGGCATTTAAAGGAGTAGGTATTGCATACATTCGTTTTGCAGCCGAAAAGCCAAAGTTGTTTCAGCTTTTATTTATGAGAGCTTCAGAGGAGCAGAAAGACGTTTCTGCAATTCTGCCATGTATTGATGACAACTACGAAAAAATATTGAAGTCGGTACAGGAGCCGTATTGCTTGGACAGTCAAACCGCCGAAAGAATTTATCAGCATCTGTGGACATACACACACGGAATTGCAACTATGTTTTCCACAGGATTGTGCAACTATACGGCAAAGCAAATTGAGGAAAGACTGACAGAGGTCTTTAAGGGATTGCTGTTATTTGAGAAAGGTAGAAATACAGATGATTAAAATTGAAAATCTGCACAAATTTTACGGCACAGGCGAAGGTAAAAACGAAGTGCTGAAAGGAATTACATTAGACATAAAAGACGGAGATTTTATGGTTATACTCGGTGCCTCCGGTTCCGGAAAATCCACATTTCTGAATATTATATCCGGATTGGAGCCTGCCGATTCGGGTGCCGTATTGTATGACGGCAAAAACATTATCAAGATGACTGACGCCGAAATCACAAGTTTCAGAAAAGACACCATAGGATACGTCTTTCAACAATATTTTCTTCTGCCAAATCTTAATGTAGACAAAAATGTTAAAATGGGTGCCGATTTGGCAAAAAACAAAAACTATCGAGAGTTAATCAAAGCGGTGGGACTTTCGGACAAAATAAAAAAATATCCTCACGAACTGAGCGGAGGTGAACAGCAGCGTGTGTCAATTGCAAGGGCACTGGCAAAGCAACCCAAAGTTTTGTTTTTGGACGAACCCACAGGTGCGCTTGACGAGACTACCGGCAGATTGGTGCTGGATTTAATTTGCAGGCTGCAAAAAGAAATCGGATTTACTATGGTTATGGTAACTCACAACCAAAACATTGCAGAAATGGCTGATACCGTTATATCTATGAACAGCGGAAAAAACATAGAACAGTATTACAACGATAAGCCAAAGTCAGCATATGAGATTGCTTGGTAGGAGGTAACATATGATAGTAAGTATCAAGGATATTTTCAAGATGCTCGGAATGTTGATAGTGAGCTTTTGCGCTGTTATTGTATGTACAATGTTTTTAAATTATTATTTGGATTTATCTGCAATAGACGACCAAATAACACATGAAGTGTTAAGAATATTCTATGAAGCACAATGCAATACATCAATAGTAATCAGCGCAGTTTCAGGCGGCTGCCTGCTTCTTACCACCGTCGTACTTATTTGCTTTTACATAGGACATTATATTGAAACAAACCAAAAGCAGCTCGGTATTCTAAAGGCCTTGGGATATTCAAGAATCACCGTGGCAAAAAACTTTTGGGTATTCGGATTACCCATATTTGTCGGAACTGCACTTGGTTATTCCGGCGCACACTTATTAATGCCAAAACTTTATGAATTACAAAATAAAGAAGGCCTTCTGCCTGATATTTCAATTTCATTCCACCCGGGATTATGTTTTGCACTCGTAGTGCTTCCAACAATCTTTTTTGCATTGCTGGCGGTTTATTACAGTTTTATAAAGTTAAAAATACCTGCATTGTGGTTAATCAGGGGACAATCAACACGGAAGGTAGTTCATGCAAAAAAAGATACGGATATGTCATTTCTGCGTGAACTTGAAAAAAGTAATGTACGACAGAGGAAGTCGCTGATTTTCTTTATTACATTTGCTGTGTTCTGTTTTTCGGCAATGATGCAAATGTCATCCTGTATGGACAAATTGGCAAGCAAAATGATGGCAATTATGATAATGGGAATAGGCATTGTTCTTGCAGTTGTAACATTGTTTATCGCTACAACATCGGTTGTTGACGCAAACAAAAAAACCATTACTATGATGAAAGTATTCGGTTACAGCACCAGGCAATGCTCTAAAGCTGTTTTAAACGGGTAACGCCCATGGGCATATTTTGGGTTTGCAGTCGGAACCGTATATCAATACTCATTATTAAGAATTATGATTTCAGTTGTATTCAAAGATGTCGAAAATGTCCCGGAATACAAATTCAGTTTTACCGCTATGTTTATTACCCTGGCAGCTTTTATCATACTTTATGAGGCAACTATGTTTGCATATACAAAGAAAATGGAAAAACTATCTGTTAAAGAAATTATGCTCGACTAAAAGTTTTTCCATCATAACAAACTTTTCCCTTATAATAACATTGACCGGACAGCCGTTTGACTGCCCGGTCATTTTTATGCTTAAAAACAGAATATTAATTTAATCAATATAAGCAACGCAAAATCTAAAATCTTTTTACACCTTAAATAAAAGCCAAGACGTTTATTCAACAACATTGATTTTTATATCCTGATTTTCATCGGCAAGTTTAAAATCGTCGGCAATGTTTTTGGTTATATGCACCTTATTGTTCTTATCAAGAATTATAAAATCAAAATCTCCGCTGTTTCTCCAATATTCCTCCGCTTTGTCAATCCCCATAACAAACAAAGCAGTTGACAAAGCGTCGCTTTTAATTCCGTTTTTGGAAACAATCGTAACCGAACTGATTTCATTATCAATCGGATAACCTGTTTTTGGATTGATAATATGAATATATGTCTTGCCGTCATCGCCGACAAAATATCTTTCATATCCGCCCGAAGTTGCAGCAACACAATCCGAGCAACTGAGATAACCAAAGTAATCTGCGCTGTTTTTTGGGTTTGCAACTCCAATATTCCAGCTTGAACCGTCAGGTTTTTTGCCTACCGCCGCAATAGTACCGCCTAAGTTAAGCAAAGCGGATGACGTATTATTGCTTTTGCAAATTTCAATCGCCTCATCGGCGGCATAACCCTTGGCAACTGCGCCAAGGTCAAGCTCCATATCGGGCAAAAGGGTAATTTGACCGTCTGAAACGCTAACTTTAGTATAATCTACGCATTTCAAAAGCTCGTCAATTCTGCTTTTATCGGGAATTTTATAATCCTTGTCAATAAATCCCCATTCCCTTACAATCGGATAAACTGAAATATCAAGTACCCCGTCAACACTTTTGCATATTTCAAGCGATTTTGAAACCGCATCAGCGGTCACGTCGTCAACCTTAACTGAATCAGAGGTTCTCTTGTTTATCCTATAAATATCGCTGTCTGAATTTGTAGTCGAAAACAGCGAATCAAGCCGCAGAATTTTTTCCCGAATTTGTGACACAACCGAATCACTGTTTTCACCGTAAGCCTTAAAACTCATAAAAGTGTCCATTGCTTCAAAAGAATCTTCGGCAGGCTTGCCTGACACATTACAGCCAACAAGCGCCGCAGTGCTGAACAACAAAGCCGTTATAATTAAAATGCAAATAAGTCTTTTCATTTATCTTGATAAATCCTTTTACAAATATAATCTCGGTCAAACAATGACCTTTGTAAACAATTATATACTATTGTCTGCCGTTGAGTCAATGACAGCATAAAAAAGGAGCAGCCAACCGACTGCTCCATAAAACATTAGTCTGATTAATTAACTTACATAGCAAGGTTTCCGTCAACCTTAAGCACTTCACCTGTTATGTAATCACTCTCACTGCTTGCCAAAAACAATACTGCATTTGCAACATCTTCAGGCTTTCCGATACGTCTCAGCGATATTGCCTCCAGTCGTTTTTCATCATACGAAATATTGCTTGTCATATCGGTGTCTATAATTCCGGGAGCAACAGCATTACAGCAAATATTGCGAACGCCAAGCTCTTTAGCAATTGACTTAGTCAAACCGATTAAGCCGGCTTTTGCCGATGAGTAATTAGACTGTCCTGCGTTTCCGTAAATTCCCGAAACTGACGAAATGTTAATAATTTTTCCGTATCTTCTGCGGATAAATCCGTAGTAGCAAGCCTTTATCATATGAAAGGCACCTTTGAGGCTGGTATCAACTACCAAGTCAAAGTCTTCTTCTTTTATTGAAAAAGCCACTCCGTCACGAACCACACCGGCATTGTTAACCAATATATCAACTTCGCCGAATGTCTCGTTAACACTTTTTACAGTTTGGCTTACTTCTTCATAGTTGCTTACATCACACTTATATGATTCAACTTTAACGCCATACTGACTAACTTCATTGCAAACATTTCTCATAGCTTCGTCATTGCTTGCATATATCAGGGCAAGATTTGCGCCTTCTTGGGCAAATCTAATTGCAATTGCTCTGCCGATTCCCCTTGAAGCACCGGTAATAATAGCTGTCTTTCCTTCTAACCTCATTCTATGCCTCCAATTCATATAAAGTATTATATATTCACATTTTTTATTACAACAGAAGTATTTATTCCGCCAAAGCCAAAAGAATTATTCAAAGCATATTTAATAGTATAATTCTCGGCCTTATTGCCGACTAACCGTACATCTTCCGCCACAGGTTTAGATAAATTGGCATTGCCGTGAACAAAATTGCCGTTCATTTGCAAAACACAGGCAATTGCCTCTATTAAGCCTGCCGAGAACATACAGTGCCCAATCATACCCTTTGTTGAATTAACCCTCAGGTTATTGTTATCAGCCCCGAAAAGCTCCTTGATTGCCGATAATTCAACATCGTCTCCGAGAGGAGTCGAAGTTCCGTGAGCGTTGATATAATCTATGTCCTCCGCTTTAAGACCGGCATATTCAACAGCATTTTTCATTGCAGAATATTCTCCGTCCAAGCGTGCGTCAGACAGTCGATTTCCGTCAAGTTTTATGCTTCCCGACAAAACCTGAGCCAGAGCTTTTGAACGATTATTTCCCAAAATCCTGTCGGATTCTAAAATAATACATCCGCATCCCTGTCCAAGAATAAACCCGTTATGCGCAGCGTCAAACGGTCTGCAAGCTTGTTCGGGATTATTCTCATAATCATCTCCGCCCAGTGCTCCGAGATTTTTAAAGCTCTGCAATTCATAAGGAGAAAAATCAACTATCGGTGCCGCAACAACACATCTGTCGCAAACGCCCGATTTTACCATACGGTAAGCGTTTATCAAAGCGGCATTACCGCTTGCAGAGGCGTTGCCAACCGTCATTCCCTCTCCTTTGATTTTAAATATCTCGCTTAAAATTCCAACATAGTTGGTATCAAAAAACTGAATTGCATAGTTTGGAGTTACATACTCTTTAGAATTGCAATAACGGTTTCTGATTTCATCATTTCTGTTTTGGCTCAAATTACTTCCTGCAACAACTATTGAAGTTCTGTCAGAGTGCAGCTCCATATCTTCACAGCTGATTTTTGCCATATCATATGCCTGCATAACGGAAGCAATTAAAGTATCAATTGCCATTGTGGTCCTGGAACCTCTAAAGGGTCTGACCGCCTCGAGCAATCTTTTGTCAATCGGCTTTGATTTTATATATTCTGAAAGTTTGAATTCTCCGATTTCAGCCGCAACTTTTACGTCCGCTGATAATTTAGAAAAGTACGAGCTGCGTTTAATTCCGTTAACTCCGTTTTTTAATAAATCGGAAAACTCTTGGCAATTAAGCCCAAGGGCATTAATTGAACCCATTCCAGTAATATAAACATTACTCATTCTTTGCCTCATACATAATATCAACAATATCGCCTATGTTTGCGGCATTGCCGAATTTTACCATAGGTATTCTGATATTAAGAGATTCCATTGTAAACATAATAATATCGGCTCTGTCAACAGAGTTTGCACCGATTTCCTTAAGGCTGTCTTTCATTGTAACTTCCGACAAATCCAATTCGGGGATAATGTCTAAGATGTTTTCTTTAATAATTTCAAAAATTTCTTCTTTGCTCATAATTTATTTTCCTATCTAAAATTTATTTCTTATACCAAACCTCTTGTTCAGTAATTAAGATTCACCGTATAAATCCATTATTTTTTCTTTGACTTCCGGCTGATGGAATGTAATGTTGTGCATAACCAATTCCTTATCAATTGCCTGCGGAAGATTAGCCCTGATTTCTTCAACCATATTGTCCTTGAGCGTAATCAGTGAAGTCCTCGGCTTTTCGGCAATCAACTCTGCAAGCTCAATTGCCTTGTCCAAAACCTCTCGTCTGCGGCAAACCTCAAACGGTATTCCGCGCTTCATCAAATCCTGACCTCTGAAAGTTTTTGCTGTAATCAAAAACTCCTCTGCCAAGGGAATCCCCAGTTTCTTGGGAAATATATATGTTGAACCAAAGCCCGGAGTAAATCCGTACTTCATAAAGCTTGCGGTATATATGCTCTCCAAAGACATAATCACAAAATCCGCAAACAGCCCCAGCGAAAGTCCTCCGCCGATGGCGTGTCCCTGCATTGCCGCAATAACGGGTATCTTGCACTCTAACGGAAGGCTGTAAACATTGCTCTTTCCGTCCTCTGTCAAAAACGTCATCTTACCCTGCTGTATGGCAAGCAAAGTTTCTTTTGTTCCTCCGGTTGCAAAATAGCTATCAAATCCGGTGAAAATTATAACCTTGTATTTTTCGTCATTTTGCGCTTCTTCAAAGGCGGCGCACAACTCATTCATAAATTGCTGCGTAAAAAGATTTTTGTTTTCTCTGTCCTCCATCTTAATTAACGCAACTCCGGGTCTTACCTCAGATAAAAAAATCACTTTTTCCTGCAAAGTACTCCCTCATTCCATTCAATAAAAATATTATAAAATCTGTCCTGTATTCGTAAATTGGCTGATTCTTTCCATATTTTCTTTATCAGAAAACATTTTCAAATTTTCAGACACCGCAACGCTTTCCAAATTTTCAATAGACAAATCAAGTTTATTCATATAATTCTTATAAGCAACAACCGCTGACTTGGGAATTTTGGTAAGCCTTGCCAAATGCTGTCCCAAAATCATATCGCTTTTTGGGCCAAAGGCGTCAACTATTCCCCATTCAAAAGCTGTTTGAACATTAACGGGTTTTGTTGTAAGAGCCATATATTTAGCCTTTTGAAAACCGATTTTTCTTATTAAAAACGGCATCACCATTGCAGGATACAATCCGAAAAGCAGTTCAGAAAGACTGAACATCGCATTTTCACCGGCAATAACAATATCACTTGCGGCAACAAACCCCATACCTCCGGCATTTGCTCTGCCCTTGACATATGCTATTGATACAAACGAACCGCAGGCAAGCTTTTTCCACAAGTCGTAAAGCACTCCAGGCTCACGCTTTTTTGAGTCGGAAGAGCTTTCCTGCTTAAAGTCCGCACCAAAGCAAAAGACCTCGTCATTGCCCTCTAAAACTACAATGTTCATTTTGTCTTCGCAATAATTCAAAATCTTCGTAAGCTCAATTACCGTTTGCGAATCAATTGTATTTTTGCTTTCGGGGCGATTAAACTGTATTCTGCAAATCTTGTCCTTAAAGGAAACTTTCAGCGCTTTAAATTCGTTTAAATTGATTTCCATTGATTATACCCAGATATATTCCCTGTGATATTCATTAATCTTGTTTAAAACAAGTATTCCCTTGCCCTTCAGTTTTTCAAAAGGCTCAGGCACAAGATTAAAGTCAATGTCTGCATTTCTTGTTCCAAATTCAACCGAACCGTTGTTTCTCAAAATCAACTCGTACTGGTCCATAGAAAGCTCATATCTGTCGTCAAGCGTCTTATTAACATCCATCTTTAACAGCTTTTCCTGACCTTCCTTGGTAACAACGCCGCTGTAAAATTCCGAACAACAGCCGGAACCGTATGAGAAAAAGCCCAAACGCTTTGGCTCTGTAAAATCGCCGTGACATATTGTGCTTATAAGGTTAAGGAAAATAGTAGCGCCGCAGGAATTGCCAACACGCATACAATACTGCATTCCGGGAAATACTCTCTTGTCAAAGTCCTCGGCTATTACAGCGGGCTTTGCCTTATAAAGCTTTCTCATCATTGTTCTGTGAGCACCCTTTACCATACCGCCAAACGGAGTGTGGAACACAAGATAGTCAAATGTCTTAACATAATCAACGTCCGCAACCCTCTTGCAATACTCCTTAAAAGCAGCTTCGCAGCAGTCAAGATATGACATCAGCGAAAGATCTGCGTTACCTGCTTCACCGTTTGTAATAGGTCTGCAAGTATCCATAATTTCATATCCGTAAGAGCCGTTTGCGCCAAAGTCGGAAACCAAAATATCAGGCTGTTCGCTGACCAAAATAGCAACTGCGCCTGCGCCTCCGCTTAACTCTGCAAATGACCAGTCTGCTGTAAGAGCCTCTCCGCCGTCGGCAGCGGCAAATTTTATCATATCGGTAGCAATAACCAATGCCTTTGCACCGGGAGCTACCTGAGAAGCAACGAAATTCAAAGCGTTTTGGTATCCTGCCGAACCGGAAAAACAAGCGTTTTTCAGCTCAAACAATCTGCAATTTCTGTTAAGTCCGAGATAGTGGTGAATATATGTACTTATAGATTTACCAAAATCTATTCCGGACTCCGTGCAGGTAACCAACATCTCTATTCTGTCCTTGTCCTCATCACTCAGAGAATCGATTATCGGCTTTGCGGCGTTTACGCCGAACGAAATCGGATCCTCATAGTTGAGAGGAACGGACTTTTCTTTCATAAGAAGGTTTTCAAATCTGTTATTATCCAAATTTCTTAACTCTGCAAGTTTTTTTACATTAACATATGCCGAACCGCCGTAGTAATTAATTGCTTCGATTCCAACATTAACTTTGCCCATTGTGTTCACATCCTTAAATTATGTCAATTCATTTTAAGAGCCGATATTTTTCTTTTTAATAAATAGTCTGCCTGATCCATCAACAGCTTTCCGACTACGTCGGCATTTCTGTTATGCCAGTTTTCAAGGTTTGTACCCTTAACATATGTGTTAAACGCACCCATAGCAGAACTGCAGTTAATCATATAATCCACAACTCTGTCCTCGTTGCCGCTCAAAGCAAGCTTTGTTCCGTTGTCAAAGTACCACTTGAATATCATAGACATTTTATACTTCGGATTGCTCTGCATACGTTCAAGCTGAATCGGAGAGCAGGTGCTTTTTATCTCATCATAAATTTGTTCAAAGCTTTTTTGGAAATATCTTTCTTCAATCTGCTTCTTGGTATAATCGTCAATCTCGTCAATTGAATTATAAAGCTTGTATGTTTCATAAAGCTTTGTTGCACGAACGTGGAACAAAACGCCTTTTCTGAAAATCTGAGACTTTGTTCCAAATTCAAAATTATCGCCCGACACAATATATTCCGTGTCTTGAATCTCTGCTTCCTGAAGCATATTTTTAACAGTGTCGCTTGTTTTGGCTTCTACCGTACACTGATTGATTGAACCTGTCATAACAAATTCCGCACCAAGCATAACAGCAGCAACAATTGCGTCAGGAGTTCCGATTCCTCCGGCACAACCAATGCAAACATAGTTGCTGTAATTGTGTTTGCTTACCAAATCGTTTCTAAGATTAACCATTGTAGGAATCATAGTGTAGGCAACGCCCATATCTGTATTTCCGGCTGAATCGGAAATTACGCAAACGTCATCGGCAACAGGAATATTCTGTGCCATATCAAACTGCTCCTTGGTTATCTTGTTTTCCGACAACAGACTGCTGAGAATTTCAGACGGAATCGGAGACAAAAACGAGTTCAAAACCTCAGGACGTGACAGCTTTGCAATAACTCTGTTAGTAGATACAACCTTGCCCGACGAATCTCTCTTTAATCCGTTTACCTTATATCTTATAAGCTCCGGAGTCATATTAATGTAAAACGAAGCCAGTACTGTCTTAACATCATATTTAAGAAGCAAGTCTACAATTTTGCCTTCTCTTTCACCGTTCATTATGTCAGGCATAATGTTAGCGCCGTATGAAGCCTTGTCGCCGATATTCTTCTTAAGATATTCCAATGCTTCTTCAATTTTGCTAAGCTCAACACCTGCCGTGCCGTAGAACGAGAGCATTCTTGACTTTGCCATTGTTTCAACAAATTCTTTTGATGAAATCTCACAATACATAGGACCTGCCGCATAAGCATAGTTCAAACCGTATCTTTCTTTAAACAGTTTGCTGCCCAATGAATTGCTGCTGTTAAGCTCTTCAATCTCAACGCCGCTCTCTTCAATTGCATCATCTGTATCATCAAAATCGTCTTCGTCATTTACAATCAACGGCTGACAATCTCTTTTTATGCCTCGTGTGAGTCCCTTAAGCACATTGCCGGGGCCAATTTGAACAATATCAACATTTTCGTCCTTGCCCCATATATATCTTATTGTTTCAGTCCATCTTACCGACGAAGTAATCTGTCCGAGCAAAGTTTCTCTGAGGTTCTTTGCTTTATAAGGACGGGCATAAAGGTTTGAAATAACGGTAATCTCAGGCTTTTTAAACTCAAACTGGTTCATAAATTCACCGAATTTTTCCTGAGCCTCTTTCATATATCTTGAATGGAAAGCACCGCTAACCTTTAAAACAACATATCTTAATGCTCCTGCCTCTTCAAAAATCGTCTGGGCAGCCTCAATGTCCTCTTTCAAACCCGAAATAACCGTCTGGCTTGGTGAGTTGAGGTTTGCAATGTCGATAGATGAAAGATTTTTTTCTTTTAAAACCTTTCTGATTTCTTCTTCCTTAAGTCCAAGAACCGCAGCCATTCCGCCGCCCTTGGCTTGTGACATAAGCTCGCCGCGCTTCTGGACAAGTTTAAGTCCCGTTGCAAAATCAAAAACACCTGCCGCAAACAGCGCATCGTATTCACCAAGGCTGTGTCCGGCAACAAAATCAGGTTTAACACCTGTGGTTTTTACCTCTTTTAAATATGTAAGCGCATTTACAACATACAAAGCAGGCTGAGTATACTGTGTTAATCCAAGAACTCCGTTAGGGTCTTCCAAACAAAGTTCCTTTATTGAATATCCCAAGATCTCGTCTGCTGCGTCAACATATTCTTTGAATTCGTCAAACAAATCCTTTCCCATCCCGACAACCTGAGACCCCTGTCCGGGAAATACATAAGCTAACATAACCTTCCTCCTAAAATCAAATGTATTTATTAATTTGCCTTATTATTGTTAACATAATCTTCAATTTGAGATATGGCTTTTTGCTCTTGATTAAATAAAGTCATTGTGCTGAATATGCCCGATGTTCTGTTGAGAATTTTTTTGCTGAAACCCGCAAGTGTGCCCTGTGGACCGACATCAATAAGTACATCATTTTCTTTTACATACTTTTGTAAAACTTCTCTGTACATAATATTGTTTCTCACCACATTCCAAAGCATATCTTTGGTATACTCGCTAACCGGTCTGCACTGTGAACAGGAATAAACCGGAATCTTTGCTTTTTTCAATGTGATGTCAGCCACTTCATTCATAAACACATCGTAAAACGGCTCAATATTACTTGAATGAAATCCGTATTTTACCGGCAAGTCAAAATAATTTATATTTTTACCTTTTAAATCATAAATCAATTTATCTATGCTGTTTCTGTCTCCCGAAACAATAAAATGGCTGTTATGATTTACAGATATAATCTGCAAACCGATTCTTTCAAAATAAGATTTTTGATACCTTGAAAAATCGTCAATAATTGCAAGCATTCCGCCTGAAATATTGCTTTGACTAAGCAGCCTTGCCTGCTTTATAATTATAAGCATAAGTTCTTCTATATCAACAACACCCGCAACAGCCATTGCGGTGTATTCGCCCAAGCTGCACCCAATCAATCCGTCAGGTATAATCCGGCGTTTATTCAGCGTCTTTGTCATTGAATACTCAACCATGCATATAGCCGGGTGTGTAAAAATAATGTTATCGAAAATCTTGTAAGTCATCAGCGGTTCGTTGTACATATACTCAATAACGGAATCTCCTGTTTCATCAATAACAATATCATCCAGATATCTCATATATTTTGAAAAGGTCTCATCCTCCATATAGAGCTTTTTGCCCATATTCATATATTGAGAACCCTGTCCGGAGTACAAAAAATACTTGCTCCCCATATATTCACCCTACTTGAAAATTTGTAATTACTTGAAATCAAACAGGCCTTTTTGGTCTTTCCTCATTCTGAATTTTATAAAATGTTCCTTATTGTCAATGTTAAAATACACGTTATTGTTAAGTAAATACCCAAACGGCTTGCCCACTTTTTCACCGTAACTGTGAGCAGGATATATTATCGTATCTTTCGGTATAATACTCTTGATTTTCCGCAGGCTGTGATACATATCGTCGGGCGATGCACCGGGAAAATCACACATTCCGCAACCTTCGATAAAGACCGTATCTCCGGTAAAAAAATTGCCGTCGCAGTAAAAGCACATACTTCCTGCCGTATGTCCCGGAGTGGAAATGCAGTGAACGTTGGTTTTACCTATGTTTACAATTTGTCTGTCCCTTACTCCCAAAAGGTTTTTACAGCTGAAGCCATATGTATTTATCTCAATTTCACTCATATATATTTGAGCATTAAACCGCTCGGCACATTCATCTGCCAAATTAATATGGTCAATATGCGAATGTGTTAAAAACACCTTTTCAACCAAGCCGCCAATGTTATTGACCACCTTTATTATTGAATCAATATTCCAAGACGGGTCAATCAGGGCTGTTTTTTTGGTTTCATTGTCAATGACAACATAACAATAGTTGATAATATTTAAATTGGTTGTTCTTATAATGTATACGCTGCAACTTTTTTTCATTGATTCCTCTCAAATCAACACAAAGTTTTTAAATTCTTAAAAAAGTCAATTCCAAACTCGTTTTCAATTCGATTTGGGAACACAACCGCAGTAACATAGTTTTCGGTTACATACGCAGTGCTTGCAAACTGAGGAAAGTTTTTAAACTCGCAAGTCAGCATATTTTCATCAATCTTATATTCTGAAATTTCATAAACTTCGATAGGTGTCAAAAAACCCGTTTTAAGGGCTTTTGATATTGCTTCTTTTAGTGCCCAAAAAGCAGTAAACAACCAAGGGTTTTCGTCTTCATCTATTATATTCATTTCGCCCTGCGTAAGTTGACTCTTAATAACCTTATAGTTTCTTTCTTTTATCTCCTCAATGTCTATACCCATCGGAATAGATTCGTCAAACGCAATTGCAATTCCGTAATCGTTGCAATGTGACAGCGAAATTTGAATACTGTTGTTTGGTATGTTAACCACAGGCTGATTAAAAACTCCGTTTGAAACATCAATCTGACTGTAATTTAATTCGGGATAAATCTGCTGAACAGCAATTTTTGAGCAAAGTCTTCCCAAAACATAATCGTGCTTTCTCTTCTCGAATTTCATTGTTTGAAGTTCAAGATATTCTTTCATAGACAGCATTTTGCTAAGCTCTGAATTATCATAATTTATCTCATTAAAATCAATAAATGACACTCCGATTTTATGAATATTATTGTCATAGTCAATTTCTTTTAAAAAAGCGTCCACAAAAACTCAACACACCTTGTTATTATTAAAATTATTTGCATTTAAGACAAAACCGCATAATTAACAAAACAAAACAAAAACACATTAATTATCCGGTACGGTCTTAACACCAACCGACAGAACCGATTGTTATCATTCAAAAAATTGCAGTAATTCAAGTTATATTGCATTCGCCAATAAATTTAACTATTGACGAATGCAATACCTAATTGAAATTAATATCTCATCTGTTTGCCAAAGAACTCGGTTGCAACTCCTCTTATAACACCTGCATACACAAGTACCCAAATAAGATTTATAATTACTTCTTTATAATCTCCGGACAATGTATACTGAATTGAGTCAACAGCGTGTCTGAAAGGAAGGATATTACAGAAAGTAGCAAAGCCGCCTTCCATTGTGTCCAAATCAAAGAATGTACCGCTCAAAATGATTGATACACTGACAATCATTGAACCCATACCGCCAACCTGTTCAGGTGAAAAGAAAGTTCCAAGTAACAGACCGAATGAAATGTACAAAAGACTTACTGGAATAATAACAACAAGTGCAAGGAAAATCCTTGGTGTAAATTCCAAGCCGAAAATTAATGATGCAATAAAGCATACAATAGCCTGCAAAATAGCCATTATTACCATTGGGAACTGGTATCCCCAAACATAATCTCTCTTTTTAAGAGGAGATGAAAAAAGTCTTGTAAGGAATGAACTTTTTCTGTCGTTAGCCATCAATGTTCCCAAGAACAGTGTTATAAATGATAATCCAAACACAACCATATCGGGAGCAAAGTTTGAAATTGAAAAAATCTCTTTTGGCATTCCCTGAATACTGTTAGAAAGCACAGAAAACAGTGCCAACATTATTACAGGAAATCCTATACCGAAAACCAAACTCAAAGGGTCTCTTAAAATTTCTTTACGGTTTCTTGAAGAAAAGTTTAAAAATCTCATTTATTCTACCTCCGTATCGGTCAAACTCAGAAAAGCATCTTCAAACTTAGTCTTATTTGTAATTTTCAGAATTTCATCAACCGTACCAAGGGCTTTGAGCTTTCCGTTATTCATTATTCCGATTCTGTCGGCCAAGTTTTCTGCTTCCTCAAGATAATGTGTTGTAAGTATTATTGTAATCTTACCCTTAAGTTCAGCAATAGCTTCCCAAAGATTTTTTCTTGCTCTTACATCAAGACCGAGTGTAGGTTCGTCCAAGAACAGAACCTTTGGGTCAGAAATCAATGCCATTGCAATGCTCAGTCTTCTCTGCATACCGCCCGACAAAGACTTTGCCTTGTCGTTTGCTCTGTCAGCAAGTTTAAACTGTGTCATCATCTCATTAGCACGTTTTTCGGCTTCTTCCTTGTCACAGCCGTATATTCTTGCAATAAGCTCAAGGTTTTCTTTTACGGTAAGCTTCGGTGCAACGGCTGTTTCCTGAGGAGAACCGTTGATTATTTCCTTAACCTTTTCATAATCGTTCTTAATACTGTGTCCGTAGATAAATGCATCTCCGTCAGTAGGAATCAATATACACGAAAGCATATTGATTGTTGTTGATTTGCCGGCACCGTTCTGTCCGAGCAAAGCAAACATTTCACCCTCGCCAATTTCAAGATTCAAAGAATCAACAGCGGTTCTTGTCTTGAACTTGCGCGTCAAGTTCTTAATTTCAATTGAATTCAACCTTAATTCGCCTGACCTTTCATAAGCATCTTTACCATCATATCATTTTTGATGATAACCAAGCCGCCCTTAGATTTTTCGCCCAAAACTGCAACGTTATCGCCCGGAACAATACCGAACATATCCATTGCTTCCTTTGGCAAAACAATGCTTCCGTCTTCTTTTACCTGAACAACGTAGCTTGCCTTTTCCTGTGAACTTTTTTTACCAAACATACAATTTGCCTCCAAACATTTAAATTATATTTTTAGTTTGTTAGTTAGTAATCATAAAATTATATTTAATCACAAGGATAACCGACACAATAATGTATTGCCGGTTTGTCCCGATAAGACGGAATTTTCTTTGCTTCAAAAATATAACCGTCAACCTTGATATCTTTTATAAGATTATCCAAATCCTCTTTTGTGTACACCCTCATTGCAGAAACCGCACTGTCCCACATCATAATAAGCGGAATCAAAGGGATAGGATATACTAAAATAAATCTAAGAATTTTGGTTAGAACGCTGCCCTTAATTGCTTTTGCAGCCATGACCCAATACATAATTAAATACAGCGGAAAGAACACAATCTGCAAAATCAATATAAGCCAAGATTTTTCACGCGGAAACATAGCCGCCTCGCCAACAACAATTCCGTTATTTTCTTTTGCAGCACATTCAAGAATCTGCTTTGCCTGTTGCGGGCGCATGTGGTGGAAGCTTCCGAAGAAAGTACGAACACCTTTTAGCGACGCAGGAACGTCGGTTGCATCAACAGGTTCTGTTATGTACTCAACTTTTTCTTTAAATTCTGCCGGAATACTGTCTATTGTTTTTTTATTCGGATACAAATCTGTTAATACCAATTCAAAATCAGGCTTTTCTGCCTTGATTAAATTGAACAGACGAAACCAAGGACCACCGCCGCCAGAGCAAAGGTCAACAACTGTGTTTGTCTTGCTTTGGTCTAACGCATTAACTATAACAGGAACAATTCTGTCAAACATCGGATTTTTGTCGCTGACTTTTATTGTGTCCGTAATGATATCGCGCAGGAAATTCGGAAACCATTTAAAATCCATAAATTCAAACCAATGTACTCTTTTCATAAAACTCCCTCCCAACTGTTAAAAATAATTCATTTAAATTTAAACGAGATTAAAATTATTTTACTTCGTCCTTACGGAACATTGCAAATGTAATTGCAAGCATTGCTGCTGTAAATACAATGCCGCTGATTAATATCTTAATTACTCCCTCTGTGTCAACACTCATTGTACACTCTGTCATCATTGAGTACGGCAAAGCCGAGAAGAAATCTGAAATTCCGTCAACACTGCTAACGGCAGAAGAAATAATGTCAAACAAGAATGCCGATACAAATCCGGTGATAATTACCGGGATAGTCTTTTTGGTCTTAAATGCAACCGGAATACAGATGCTGAGCCTTGCAATATAGAGAAATACTATAAGTAAAACGACAAGAACAGCTTTTGCTATGTGACCGCCGTTAACCTCTACTCCGTCGGCATTTGTCAAAACGTCCATAAACTGAGACGGAACACCGATAAGGTCGTGACAATCCATTTCGGTAGCAAAACCAATAACAGATGTGATTACATAAGGCAGAGTGATAAATACCATTCCGATTGCAAAGGCAAAGAACTTAGACAAAATAATTGCCAGTCTTCCCTTGCCGCAAACAATCTGGCTGTGAATGTTCTTGTTGGTAAAGTCTCCGGCAATTAAAACACCCGACAAAATACCTCCCAACAAGGAAACCAACATACTGTCTCCAAGCAATGAAACGTTTGTGCTCATCTCAAGCTCAAATGTTCCCTGGTTAATTCCGTACAAAACATATGTAACGCCTATCGCACTAACACAGCATATCAAAAAACTGATATATATAGATGTCATCTTAGACATTTTATAAAGCTCTGCTTTAATTAAATTAAACATTTCCGCTCTCTCCTATAACGCTCAAAAAGTAATTTTCCAAAGTCTCACCAAGGCGTGAGAATTCATAAACCTTTATGTGATTATTAAACAAAGCATCCGATACCTTCTGCTTCTCGTCCACAAAGTCATACAGTCTTATGCTTCCATCCTGCATTCTCTTGTATTTCTTTGTTCCGAGTTCATTTTCAATTACCTTTATTGCCTTATCGGGATCGTCACAAGTAATTGAAAGATAATGCTCACATTTCTTTTCAAGTTCGTCAAGCGTTAATGTTTGCTTTATAACGCCTTTGTCAATAATAATATAATCTGTTGCGGTCTGATACAGTTCCGGCAAATTATGGCTTGAAATCAAAACCGTAATATTCTTTTCCTGGTTAAGTTTTTTGATAAGATTTCGTATCTCAACAACACCAACCGGGTCCAAACCGTTTACAGGTTCGTCCAAAATCAAAAGTTCGGGGTTTGTCAGCATTGCAATTGCAATTCCGAGTCTTTGCCTCATACCAAGGGAAAAATCCTTAACCTTTTTCTTTGGGTCAACACTGCCAAGTCCGACCATTTCAAGCAGTTCGTCATCAACCGACTTGTCTTTTATGCCTCTCATAATTTTAACAAGCTTAATATTCTGCTTTGCGGTCATTCTTCCGTTAAGGCTCGGATATTCAATCAGCGTACCGATTTTCGACAGTTGCTTGTTGTATTCTTTGGCGCTTGAAGCACCAAACAATTCAATTGTGCCTTCGGTTGCATAACTGAGTCCCGAAACAATTCTCATAAGAGTTGTTTTGCCGGCACCGTTTTTTCCGATTAAACCATAGATTTTTCCTTTTTCCAAAGTAACAGATACATTGTCCAAGGCCTTATATGATTTAAAACACTTACATAAGTTTGTTGTTTTTAACACATAGTTCGACACTATATTACCTCCATTCAAGTAACCCGTTCCACATTATTTGTAAGAAAACACAAAAAAGCAAATTATATAAAAATTCTCCCTTGTTTTGCCGTAAACATTTTGTGTACTTAATTAAAAAACAGAACGAATAATGCAGACTTATTATACCATATTAAAACAAAATATGATATAGTAT
Organism: Ruminococcus sp. YE282; assembly: GCA_900101355.1. Classification (GTDB taxonomy): domain Bacteria; phylum Bacillota; class Clostridia; order Oscillospirales; family Acutalibacteraceae; genus Ruminococcoides; species Ruminococcoides bromii_A. The sequence continues at coordinate 62,822 of FMUV01000003.1, read as the reverse complement.
TTGGAAAAATATTTGCGAAAAATATATGCAATTAATCTGAAACAAATTCGTCAATTTCTTGCCTGATAAGCCCTATCAATCTGTCTTCGGACTGGTTCTCATTAACAAACTGATGGTCGCCTGCCATTGTGTAAAGTTTGAACGAATCCGAAGTAATATTCTCCCATGCATTCATTTCATCAATGTCTACAATATAGTCGTCAATGCCGTGGAAACCTACAATCGGCACTTCAAATTTCTCATCGGGATTATGCTCATATCTGTCAATAATGCAGCAAGCCGACAGCAGAAGCGGCAATATTGCCTTTGTGCTGCTCTCGTCGTAATCCCAAACCTTTTGGTACGCTTTTGCAATAACGTCAATTGCCTTAGGGTCGTCTCTGACTTCTCTATACTCAGGAATACGGTTAAAGCCCTGCGGTTTAATCTCATTAAGAATTTTAACTATACTTGAGTTTTTAATTTGCGGACTTGTGTAACCCGATATAAACAGCTTTCTGTAATCAGCCTTTGGATTGTGTGAAAGCTTGTATCCCAGTCTGTAAGAGAACAGGGAACCCCAGCTGTGTCCGAAAGATGAACACGGAACGTCAAGCAATCCAGCGTCTTCCAATACCTTTTCAAGTTTTTCAACAAATTTGTTAACGTCGGTAGGCGCATTTTCTTTTATTCTCTGAATGTCAAGTCCGGGAATCATAATTGCACAAACCTGAATATCATCACCAAGCTTTTTCTGCCATTCGTCAAACATATCGGCGCTTCTGAAACCGTTCGGGAAGCAGAACAATCTTAACTTTGCCTTTGGATTTGGCTTATAGTTATAAATCCAATGCTCAACGCTCATATCGTCAACTGCTTCTTCGTTGTCTTCCTCAATTTCGTCAAGGTCAACCTTTACACGGCCCGGAAGCAGCTGGCTTACCTTTTTGGCAACTACGACAAGGTTCTTACACTGAGCCAAATCCGAGAACGGAATTTCAACTCCGAGCAATTCTACCGTTTTATTAAAGAACTGCAAGCCGCTCATTGAATCCAGTCCCAAATCGTCTATCGGTTCGTCAATTGAGATTTCATCAGGCTTACAACCCAAAACATCAGCCATAATGCCGCGCACATATTCGGTAAGCAGTTCAATCTTCTTGTCATTTTCAGCATTCATATACTGCATCAGGAAGTGGTCGTCCTTGCCGTTTTTGTTTCCCTTGGACGCAAGCATTTCCTGAAGCATACCCATTTTTTCTTCATCAAACTCTTTGAGTTCAATTGAATCAATTCTAATGAGAATGTTGCCTGCTTCGTCAAATATTTCAAGCTGACCTTCAATAACGCTGTTTTCCATATCGAACTTTTTCATTGCAATATGGCCAAACACATCTTTTGGAGTGTTTTCGCTTTCACTGAAAGATATTCCGCTTATACTTGACACCATGTACTTTTTGCTTTCGGGAACTTCGCACATTACGATATAATTGCAAATCTGAGCCGCACTGTCAACAATGCCCGGATTCATATTTAACCCGTATTTAAAGTTGCCGTCCTCAATTGTAGGCTGACGGAATTTTGCAAAAACTTCGTTTCCGCTTCGATAAACCTTGTCAATCCATCTTACCGAACCGCCAAAGTACATTCCCTTTTTCTCTTCAAGCATATTATAAAAGTCTTCGCCGTTAACTTCTTCGTTGCCGCAGGATTTTTGCAGGCTCGGAATATCCGCAATATCGGATACGTATTTGCTGTCTGATTCTACAATCTTGCCGTTCACATTCATATTCCAAGAATTTTGCTCAACGTTTTTGCTGTAAAACTTAAAGCTTAGCGAATCGTCTTCATTAGGCTCTAAAACAAGCAACACTTCCTTGTTTTCACCCTCAAAAATCATCAGTGCGGATACAAATTCCATATCTGTTACCCTGTATGATTCATCGGCGTAAGCGTCACCCATAACATTTTTGAGCATTTCAAAATAATATCCAACGTGTACCACACCGGAGTTGTCCGCAACTTCTCTGAAGTTTTCGCTTGAAAATACAAAGTGATATTGCTTTTGTGCGTACGGAAGGTTAATCGGTTTTCCGATAAATCTTTCGCTAACCTTTCCGACAGTTCCGAAGCCCTCGCTGTCTGAGCATGGAGGGGTTATCCAATAGTGATTTCTGCCGAACGGATAGTTAGGAAGCAGTATCTTTTTGTAATTGTAGCCGTTGTAATATCCGCGCCACTTAATATTACCGCCAAGACATATGCATCTTGCAATAAGCTGTAAAATCTCTGTAAGCGAATTGCCGTTCTGCAAAAGAGCAAGTTTTACAACGTCAGCTTTGTCATTCAGACAATCACTTGAATCTGAACTGTTAATTCCAAATTCTATAAAGAATCTGTATCCCTGCTGATAAAGGGAATCCATTATTTTTTCGTAATCAGCCTTTGAAGATAAATGAGGCTGTATTAAATCTTTTTTGATTTCATCGGTACTTCTGAGAGTTGCACCCGAATCAGCCGACATATATCTGTATCTTGGCTTTTTGAATTCAACATCCGCAAATCTGCCTGTCATTGACTCGGAATTGTCTCCGTCGGTTTCAAACATAAGCATATCGGCGGCAGCTTTTAAATCAATTATGCCCGAAGTAACTGCGGAAACATATGCTCCGACTTTTTCACCAACCGTGATTTCAGGTACAATACCAAAGCTTTCAAAAAGCTTAATCAAAGAATATTCAACAGAGAATAACAAAATGTCGGTTTGTTTTTCATCTGTATTTGCCTTTTCAAAATTTTTAAAGTCACTTTCAATGTTTTTATAAACATTTTTGAAGCACTCAAAGCAGTTGTTCATTTCTTCTTTGAACAAGTCAAATACTTCATAAAGTTTTGAGGCTGTACCAATAAGATTTCCGTCTTTGCCGTTAAATACAAACGCAAGCTTCGGCTTAATCATATCGTCAACGCTCGAAGTGTATATAGAATCGCTTATATTGCCAAACAATGTGCGCTTTGCTTTGAGTCTGTCGTCGCCAAGGCTGCTTCCAATCAGCTCTACCTTTGAAATATAGATAGATTTTTCCTTTTCATATTTTTCAAGAACTCCATCAAATTCACTGATAAATTCTGGAATTGTATTACCGATAAATACAGCGCAGTGTCTGTATTTTACTCTGCAAACATTTGTGGTAAAACAAACATCTGCAACATTCAAGTCCTTATGTGTGTTAAAGTAATCTTTGTATGACTTGATTTTTTCAACAAGCTTTTCCTCATCTTTTGCGCTGAGGAAGAGAATGTGGTTGTCCATCGGTCTCTCTTCTGCGTTGTCATCACTTACATACTCCGACAAAATCATATGTCCGTTTGTTCCGCTGAAACCAAAGGAGCTGATACCGGCAATTCTTCTTTTGCCGTTGACTGAGTTCCACGGCATACTGCTTGTCGGGAATACAATCGGATTATCGCCGACAACAATTCTCGGATTCAAATTGTGAAAATTGGCAATAGGCGGCATCTCGTGATTTGTAAGGCTAAGTACAACTTTGATGATACTTGAAACGGCAGCAGCCGACTCCAAGTGTCCTATGTTGCCTTTTACAGCGCCGACAACCAAATCATGGTCACGCTTTTTAACGTTTTTGCCAAAATACACATCCTTGATTGCGTCAAACTCAATCGGGTCTCCAAGAGGAGTTCCCGTTCCGTGAGCCTCAATATAATCAATGTCATTCGGATTTAAATTAGCATTTGCCAATGCGTCTCCGATTACTTTCTTTTGTGCCTTTCCGTTTGGAACGGTCAAGCCACTGCTGGCACCGTCGTTATTAATCGCACTGCCCTCAATAACGGCATATATTGTGTCGCCGTCTCTTTGTGCGTCCGACAAACGCTTTAATACCAAAACGCCGCAGCCTTCGCCTCTGCCGTAACCGCTTCCGTCTGCATCAAAAGGTTTGCTGACGCCGTTTGCGGAGATTGCATTCATTGAACAAAGCGAGCTCATTACTACCGGCGAAAGCATTAGGCTTACGCCTGCGGAAATTGCCATGTCACATTCTCTTTTTCTCAATGATTCGGCAGCCAAATGTGTTGTTACCATTGAGGAAGAGCATGCTGTATCAACCGATACGGCAGGGCCGTTCCAGCCAAAATAATATGATATTCTTCCCGAGGCAATACTTGAGTTGTTACCGGTACCGACATACTGGTTTATTTTTGACTCATCCTGGGGAAGTTTTCCGTATTCGCCGTTACTTGAAATTCCAATAAAAACGCCTGTATTGCTTCCTTTTAATTCATCGGCATTTTGACCTGCGTTTTCAAGAGATTCCCAACAAACCTCCAGCAACTGTCTCTGCTGCGGGTCCATAACATTTGCTTCTGCGGGTGAAATCTGAAAAAACTTTGCGTCAAACTCAGAAACATCCCTTTTAAGAAAGTTACTTTTTCTTACATACATCTTGTTGGGTTTTCCGGGCATTGGGTCATAATAATCATCAATATTCCAGCGGTCGGCAGGAATTTCAATTGCTCCGTCTCCGCCGGCATTCAAAAACTGCCAATATTCTTCGGGATTGTTACATCCGCCAGGAAAGCGGCAAGCCATACCGATAACAGCTATTTTTTCGTTGAGTTCGGCATTGGCCTGCGCAAGCTTATTTTGCAGGTGCTTAATTTTAGAAATGGATTGTTTTAGTAATTCACTCTTATCATTATTGGTCATATCCTAAAATTTCTCCTTTACCAATTAATCTTCTTCAAGCATACTCTTGAGCATATCAGCCAATTCGTCCTCGCTCATATCGTTAAGCTCCTCGTCAATTGCATCGTCATCTTCCGAATCAGCATTAGAATCGTCAAAGTACTCATAAACATCATTAGCCGCAAAACCAAACAATGTGCGAATTTTATCAATGTCGCCGTACATAATGCCGATGCTGTCGTAATCAAACTTGAACAATGTATCGCAAATTTCCTGTCCCTGTTCAGAATCCAGAGGCGAAATTCCGAAGCTCTTTTCAAACCATTTTTCTGTTTCTGCACCGGACAAAACATTGCTCTCTTTGTAGAACGGCCACAAAACGGAAACTGACTTTCCGAATCTCTTTTTGTCGCCGCACAATGTGTTTCTGTAATCCGCAAATGACTTTAGATACTGACTTGTATAACAATAGTCCGACTGACCCGTGTAACCAAGCAGTGTTATGAACGATGAGATTAACATAAAGAAGTCCAGTTTTTCATCATTTAACACAGCGTCAAGATTAATTGCCGAAACCAAGTTTTCGGATATAATCTGCTCAGAATATAACAGGTCTTTCATATATATTTTGTTATCCCTTGCGCTTTCGGCAGTATGGATAACACCGTTAATGTTTCCGTATTCCGAGTGAACCTTTTCAACAAAACGGCTTGCAAGGCTGTAATCGGTCAGGTTTGCATTTATATAATTTATTGTCGAACCGTCGCCGATTGCCGAATTTGAAATGTAAGCCTGCTCATCGTCGGATAGGTCTCTGTTGCCTGCTACTATGACATTGCAGTTTTTCGTATTGCTGAGATAACGTGCAATCAACAAGCCAAGCACACCGTCAAAGTTGGTAACAACATATACGCCGTCGCTCCTGAGCTGAATAGCGTTGCTGTCATTGCTTTTGATTTCCTGAAGCTGGCTTTCATACCTTTGACCTTCGCTGTATCTGACGGATAATCCGCCGCCAACATATGTAAGCTCCTGAAGCAGGGTGTTTGCAACCGATGTACAATCTGCATTGCTGTCCGTAAATTCAACAAGCTTGCAGGAAATTGCGGGATTTTCTATCTGCACTGTTTTAAACAAACCGATAACGGCTTCTTTTTCAGGAATTACAGTATTTTCAGAATTGAACGCAAACACAAAATTGCACTTGTTCTTTGTGTTCATCAAAGACTTCATTACGCACAAAATTGTATCATACAGTTTGTTGATAACTGACTTTTCGTCTCCTGCTTCGTCCTGTGATTTTGCAAAGTCCCAAAGATACACGATGTTTTCAACTTTGATTTCCTTGTCTTCCAATGTTGAGAACAACATATTATATGAATTTTCATCTGCAACCGTAAGCGAGCTGTTCTTGCTGTTGTAACCGAATTTTTTGCCCTGTCTTACTTGAATTGCTCTGCCTACCGAAACATTGCCGTCGGCGGACTTAACAGCATTAAACATTGCCCTGTCATTTGTGAATACCAAAACATCATCAATTGATACTCTGTTATTTTCCTGAACAACAGGTATCCAGCTGTCGTTAAAGTAAACTGCGCCGATACTCTTTTCAGCCTGTTCTTCCTCTGTATCATCAAGCTGCTCGGCAGATTCCTGTTCCTCCAACAATTCAAGAATATAATCTGAAAGCTTGTTTATATTTGGGTAATTGAAGAACAACTGCATATCCAGTTCCAAACCGAATATTTCGGTCAGGCGGTTATATGCCCTTGTCGTTTCAATTGATTCCAAACCGAGTTCAAAGAATCCTTGGTCAGGGTCAGGAAGCCTGCCCTCTGCAAATCCCAACAGTTCGGAAAACACATCCTGAATGTATGAAACCATATTCTCCATACGCTCGGAAAGCGGCATATCCATTATCGACTCGATAAACTCCTGGTCAATGCCTCCTGCCTGACTACCGTCAACGGATTCTGACTGAGCGTCATCTGTCAAAATGTCTGAGGTCTCGTCGGAAGCAGATTCGGAAGTCTCTGTTTCGTCGGTAGCTTTGCTAACCTTTTTCTCATATAGCCAATAGGACTCTTTTTCAAACGAATATGTAGGCAATGAAACTCTGTGAGGTTCATATTCAACATAGAGATTTGAATAATCAATTAATTTTCCGTTTATCCAATACCGTGCTGCACTTAGAATTGTTTCATCCAATGCATTGTTTATGATAAACGGCATATTGTTATCGGGACAATCCACTATACTTTTGGCTTTTGCCGCAAATATTCTTTTATCGTCCTTATAATCATTATTTATATATTTATCTAATACACTCTTTAATTCATCATATGAATGTACTGCAAATGCTACTCTGTAAGCAAGCTCAATTCTTCCTACCTGCAAGGTATATGCAAAATCTCTTATATCAGGCAGAGATTCTGCTTCGAGGAATGTTCTGAGCTGTTTAACATTGCGCTCCAAAGCTTCACTGCTGAGAGCAGAAAGAGGAATTAGCAAAGTTGTTTCGCTCTTTACGGCTTTCTCTCTCTCGGGTTCACGGTATTCCTCAAGCACAATGTGTACGTTGACTCCGCCAACACCGAACGAACTTACTCCGGCTCTCATTAACCCCTCGGGGTTTTCAAGATTGTTATCCACAACCCATTTCTGTGCGCTCGTCTGAACATAGAACGATGTGTCTTCAAAGTGAATATTGTGATTCAGGCTGTCAGAATTAAGCCTGCTCGGGAAAATAGTGTCCGATTTAAACTGCATCAACACCTTTGTTATCTGAGCAATACCTGCCGCAGCCTCAAGGTGACCTGCATTGGATTTTACCGAACCGATTGCACAATACTGCTTTTTGTCAGTATATTTTTTAAACACATCGGTAAGAGCGTCAATTTCAATCGGGTCGCCCAAAGATGTTCCTGTGCCGTGAGCTTCAATATAACTTATTGTTGACGGATTTATTTTTGCCTTGCCCAATGCTTTTCTGATTACCTCTGACTGAGCAACAGGGTTTGGAACAGAATATCCGTTTGTCTTGCCGCCGTGATTTACTGCCGTACCCTTAATTACACCGTAAATATGGTCGTTGTCGGCAATCGCCTTTTTCAGCGGCTTTAACAAGATTGCTCCGACGCCCTCACCGGGTACATAGCCGTCGCCGCCCTCGCCAAAGCTTCGGCAATGACCGTCAGACGCCAAAAATCCGCCCCAATTAAGGGTTACATATTTGCTTGGGTGCAGTGAAAGGTTAACGCCGCCGGCAATAGCCATATCACATTCTCCGTGAATAATGCTTTCGCAACCCATATGAATTGCATAAAGCGATGATGAACACGCTGTATCCACCGCAAGGCTCGGTCCCTTTAAATTCAACACATAGGATATTCTGTTTGCAACGGAATAAAGCTGTGTGTTTATCGGCATACTCTTATCTTCAACGCCGTTAAGTCCGTACGTGTTAAACGAAACACCTACATAAACTGCAACGTTTCCTCTTGTGTCGTCTTCATCGTCACTGCAAAGACTTTTTGGAGAATAGCCTGAATCTTCAAGACAGCTCCAAACCTTTTCAAGAAGAATACGCTCCTGAGGGTCCATATATTTTGCATTATTCGGAGTTATGTTAAAGAACTGCGGGTCAAACTTGTCTGCATCGCTGATAAATCCGCCCCACTTGCACTTTACTTCCGGATAATCCCTGTAATCCCAGCGTTCGGGCGGAATCTCCGTAATTAAATCCTTGCCGTTAAGAAGATTGTCAAGGTACTCATCCAAATCCTTTGATTGCGGATACTGTCCGCTTATACCGATGATAGCAATATCATCGTCCTCATTGCCGTTATATTGAGGATAACTTTCAACCTGAACAACACGGTCGTCAGCCGAAGAAGAATCCGATACTGCATAATTATTCTCTGTGCCGAATAAGACATTCAGCACTTTTTCTCTCTGCTCTTTTACAAAATACTTGCTTAGAGATTTAAGATTTTTATACGTAAACAGCAATGACGAAGGCAATTTGCCAAAGTAATTTTCAAAATACGTATTTAATTGATTTATGTATATTGAATCTAATCCGTACGCCTCAAAGTCCACATTTTCCTGAAGTTGTTCAACAGGAATTTTAAGTACCGCAGAAAATGCCTGTTTAAGGTATTCAACAACCATATTTCTTAGCTCGGCGTCGGTTATGTTCTTAGTTTCAACGTTTCCGGAATTATGCGGCACAAAATTCGGCAAAGCGGATTTTACTCTGTTTACAGGCAAGAACTGCTCCTCAACCAATCTTCCGCTTTCTGTATTTTCCGTTACCCAACAGCGAACCTTTGCAAACGGATATGTAGGCAACGAAAGTCTGTTCATTTTGTGACTGTACAGCTTGTTCCAGTCAAACGAAACGCCGCTAATCCACAATTCCGCAATTTTATTGTAATCTTTGTCTGCCAATAATTTATCGGCATACTCAACACCTGAGTCCGACTTTACAAACTCGTCAAATTGCTCTGTGTAATTATTTGTATTTCCGCAGAAAATACTTCCGTTTGATTTGCCGTTTAGATAATCATACAGCAAATCTCTCAACTCCCACACATCGGAAGCAATTATTGCAAGGCGTTCTTCCATCTCGCTTCTGCCAAGCTGCAATGTGTAGGCAAAATCGTCCAAATCAAGGTCAACGTCTTTATGATTAACCTCGGTTTTTGTTTCGGGTTTCTCAGAAAGATGTTCTGCAAGTTTATGAACGGTCGGCTGTAAGGTTATAAAATCAATAGAAATCGGCTTGTCGGTTTTGCCCTTTATTATGTCGCAAAAACTGCTCAGTTGGTATCTGTCCAAGCCCAAGTCACAGAAGTAATCGTCTTCACTGATAACACTTGGTTTTATACCCAAAACACTGCTGGCAGCGTTCTTTATTATGTCTGCAAAATCATCTGTTCCGAGTGCGTTTTGCTTGTCCTTTTGAAGTTCGTCCGAACCTGTGTATCGGCACACAAAATCAAGCATTTCCTGAGCGTAAGATTCAAGACAATCTTCGGTTTTTGCAGACAAAACAAAAAGTCTCGGCTTTTTCTCGTTATTTATCTTAACTGCCTCATCATTGCAGTATTCTTCAATTATAATATGTGCGTTTGCTCCGCCTGCGCCAAAAGCACTTATGCCCGCACGTCTCGGATATTCAACTTCCTTGCCGTCGGTTTCAACAATCGGTCTTTTCCATTCACCGAGTTCACGCTGTACATAAAACGGAGTGTCCTCAAAATCAATAAATTCGTTAAGATGCCTTGAATGGATTGACGGCGCAAGGCTCTTGTTTTTCATTTGCAGTATTACCTTGGTAATAGCCGCAACTCCGGCAGCGGATTCAAGGTGTCCCACGTTTGACTTAACCGAGCCCACCGCACAATATCCGTTGTCATCGGTGTAATCACGGTAAGCATTGGTCATACCGGTAACTTCAATCGGGTCGCCAAGTTTTGTTCCGGTTCCGTGAGCTTCAATATAGCTTATTGTTCTTGCACTTATACCTGCTTCCTTCAAAGCCGTTTTTATAACATCGGTCTGAGCAGCAGGGTTTGGAACAGTGTAACCGTTTGTCTTTCCGCCTGCATTAACAGCGGTTGACTTAATAAGGGCGTAGATATGGTTGCCGTCCGCAACAGCTTTTTTCAGCGGTTCGATTACAATTGCGCCGACACCCTCGCCGGGCACATATCCGTCACCGCCCGAGCCAAAGCTTCTGCACTTTCCGTCAGTTGACAAAAATCCGCCCTGGCTAAGCTGAACATATTTATTCGGATGTAGTATAAGGTTTACACCGCCGACAACAGCCATCTCGGATTCACCGTTTTTAATGCTGTTGCACGCAAGGTGCAGTGCGGTAAGCGACGAAGAACACATTGTGTCCAGCGCAATGCTCGGTCCGTGAAAATTATAGAAGTACGAAACTCGATTTGCAATTGAAGCAAAGTTACACCTACCGGTCATCTTTGCCCCGTAATCATATGTTTCAAGGAGCTGATACAAACCGAACATAACGCCGACAAAAACGCCGACATTTTTGTTGCTCAGTTCCTCTTTGGAATAGCCCGCCTCTTCAAAAGCTTTCCAGGTTGTTTCAAGGAAGAGCCTTTCCTGAGGGTCTGTAAAATCGGCTTCAAGCGGAGTCATATTAAAGAACAGCGGGTCAAACATTTCAACATCGTTTAAAAATCCGCCCCACTTTGCATAGGTCTTTCCTATATCTCCCTTTTTGTCAGAATAATAAACACTGTTATCCCATCTTTTATCGGGAATTTCAGTCACGCAATCTCTGCCGTTTTTAAGGTTATCCCAAAATTCATCAATATCATCAGCCATAGGGTATTTTCCTGCTACACCTACTATGGCAATATCGTCATCAAATTGATTATTTAGAACAGCTAAGTTCGGCTTGCCCTTTTTAACGGCTTTTTTTACAGGCTTTTGTGGCACCGAAGAATCCTTTTTCTTGATTATTCCAAGTTTGCCGATTCCCGCAGCTGACTTTACATCAGACTTTTTTTCAGGCACCGCAGTTTCGCCTGCGTCTGCGCCAAACAACTTTGCAAGCTCCGTATGTTTATTATCAAACAAATACTTAGCTAATTCATCAACTGTGTTATATTCAAAAAACAATGTCTTTGAAAGCTTTCCCAAGTCGCTTTCCATTGCTTTTGTCATACTCATTATCGCAACAGAATCTATTCCGTATCTGTCCAACGAATCCCTGTTGCGTATTCTTTCCTTTGAAATATTCGTCTGTTTTGAAATTTGGTCTTTTAAATAATCGACCGCAAGTTCCCACAATCGGTTTTTGTTTGTGTTATCAATATGATTTGGTTTTTGATTATTTTCCATCTTGCAATGCCTCTTTATATAATCATTTTGGCATATTTATGTAAAACCCGGGATTGAATAAGCACCGAACGTTATTCAATTCAGACCTATCCAATCCCATAGGTTACAAATACCTGCTACTTACAATCAACCTGTTTAAGAACAATAAATTGACTGTAATCAGCTTTTAAAACGCTGTCAAAGGCAAATATACCCTCTTCATTTGTAATAGGAGACAATCCTGACTCATCCCTCATCATTTTTTGCGTCTGAGCGTCTACCTGCATTTTTCCGTCTAACCATAAAGGCCAGTCAACAGACAATGTCTTACCAAAACGCTGTCCTGCTTCTGTCAACTTGTTTCTGTATACCGAGAAGTAATCCATAAAGCTGTTCGCAACGCTGTAATCACTTTGTCCTATATTTCCGAAAACACCGGCAATTGATGAAAACAACACGAAAAAGTCTAATTTTTCATCTTTAAATATTTCATCAAGATACTTTGTTCCGGAAATTTTTGAAGCAAACACGCACTTTGCTTCTTCCGACTTCTTTTTCAGAACAAATGAATCTTTTGTAACTCCGGCGGAATGAATTATGCCGTTAATCGCACCGAACTTTTCCTTAACCTGTTTATACAGATTTTCCACATCGTCTCTTTTTGAAACATCTGCACGTATATATGTAATATTCGGGTTTACGGATTTAAGTCTGTCGATAACTTCAGATATATCAGGCGAATCCTGCGCTCTTCTTCCCGTAAGCACAATATTTATATCGCTGATTTTGCTTAAGTGCTCAGCAAAAATTGAGCCTAAGCCTCCTACTCCGCCGGTGATAATGTAGGTTCCGCCCGAAACTATTTTGCAGCCGTCGCTGTTCTCTGTAACGTCGGCAACAGCAAGTTCTCTGACATATCTTTTTGAGTTGACATAACGTATTTCTCTGTCGTCAAAAGCAGTTTCAAATTCACTTAAAACTACGTCAACCAAATTTTCACTTATTTGGTCAATTCCAATCACCTTATAGTTATATCTGAGATTTTCCATATAAAGGCTCTTGGCAAATCCGCCTGCCGCATAATATTCTGCCATTGAATCATCGTGTAAATTCTCAAATACCCACAGCAGTTTTACTTCCTTGCTGTATTTTAGGGACATAAGAGACTGACTTATGTTATAGAGCATATCTATGTGTGCAAGCGACTCCCTGTCATCTTGATAATCCGACGCAGATTTATACACAATCATTCTGTTCACAGATATTTTGCTGTCAAGAATATCCTTAAAAAGGTTTATGTAATCTTCCTGAGAATTGCCGACATTATAGCTGTTGTCATTAATTCTTCGGAAAGACTCGCCCGAGGCAATATGAATAACCCTGAGATTATTCATACTGCCAAGCTTTTTGTACAACACGCCGCTGTCGTCAAACAAAAGTATTGTATTGTTATCGGCAGCGTCTGAATTTGCTTGTGAAAGCTCCTTCTCATTCCATACGGAAGTATAGAAATTTAATTTTCCGTCATCTTGATTTTGACTTTTGGAATTTTGCAAATCTTCCGTGTGCTCAATCTTAAACGACTTTAAGGTAAATCCGTCTATCTGAGCAAGCAATGTTCCGTCTGGCAATGTGATAACAATATCGCACTTATAGATATTTTCATTGTCGCTCGGAATTTCGGTTATATATGCAATGCAATCATCATTTACATTTGCAAAAATTCTGATTTCATCCAATGCAAACGGCAAGAATACAGTATCTTTTTGAGTATTTTTGTTTGACAAAAGTGCAACAACGGACTGGAATGCACCGTTAATCAACGCAGGGTGAAGAACATATTCGTCCTCATCGTTCAGTGCCTTGTCAACAAGCTTCATATATGATACAGCCTGAGCATTGTTATACAAAATTTTGTCAATTACTCTGAAGCTTCCGCCGTTAATCAATCCGGCGCTTTGCATAGCGTTATAACATATATCAGAAGTTATTTCTTTGTCCAAATCAGCTGTGATTTCATCAACACTTAGCTTTTCGTCACTGATTTCATAATCATTTATGTCATCGTATGAAATTCCGCCCTCAGAACAAATTTGCTTTTCTTCGCCGTTTTGAGTAAATACTCTGTAATTAACACATTCATCATCGGAATCAAGTTCGACAAATACACTTCTGTTGCCGTTTTCGACTGAGATTTGATTTGTCCACACAACGTCTCTCATAATGAATACCTGATATTCAAGACTTACGCTTCCAGCGGCTCTTGCCATTTCCAACGTAACCGAACCCGGTAAAATTCGCTGATTATTAATTTGATGTTGTGACAAATAGTATTCATTTCCTGTAAATACGGACTCAAACTTCTGTTCATAAAGACTTGAACGGTTGTAATGAAGAACAGGAGATATTACGCTTGCACCGTCTGTGCCGTTATCATCGGTAATATCAATAAAGTATCTTTCATTTGCAAACGGATATGTCGGTAATGAAATTTTGTGCGGCTTCTCGGGCGAATACAACGACTTCCAGTCGATTGCGACTCCCTGTATCCACAGCCTGCATATTTCTGCGGAATTATGTTCATTTACAACCTTGTCAAGTTTTGCTCTTTCTTCGCCGTCAAGCTTTTTAGCAGAGTACACTGTTCCGACAAATATATCTTTGCCAAAGTCGTCTTCAACATAGCTCTTCAGCTTTTTAATCAATTCCTGATTTGAATTTGCGACAAATGCACATCTTTCTTCCATCGGCTCTCTGCCAACCTGCAAAGTATAGGCAACGCTGTCAAAATTGCAGTCCCTGCTTGACTCAAGATAATCAATCAGATTCTCGGCTATCTTTGAAAGCTGTTCTTTTGTTCCTGCCGACAAAACTATTGCATTTTCAAAACCGTCATAAGAGTTTTCGCTCTGATAATCAGGCACATACTCTTCAACAATGATATGGGCGTTTGTTCCGCCTGCACCGAATGAAGATATGCCTGCAATTCTCGGGCACTTCTTCTCAATGCCGTTTTCAATAATTTCAGGCGACTTCCAATCTTCTAATTTCTGAGGAACATAGAACGGCGTTCTGTCAAAGTCGATGTTTGGATTGAGCGACTTTGAATGCAGAGACGGAGCAATCTTCTTGTACTTCATCTGCATCAAAACTTTTGTCAGCGCAGCAATTCCCGACGCACTCTCGCAATGTCCGATATTCGATTTTACAGAACCTATTGCACAGCTGTGACGGCTGAGTTTACTGTCTGCGTACGCTTTATTTATAGAGTTAATCTCTATCGGGTCTCCCAATGCTGTTCCTGTTCCGTGAGCCTCAACATAACTTACCATTTCGGGAGTTACTTTTGCGTTGTTCATAGCCGAACGAATAACTTCCTCCTGGGCAATCGGGTTTGGAACGGTGTAGCCGTTGGTCTTGCCACCGTGATTAACGGCAGTTCCCTTAATAATACCGTAAATATGGTCGCCGTCGGCAACAGCCTGTTTTTTGCTTTTCAAAAGCACAGCACCCACGCCTTCGCCGGGCACATATCCGTCGCCGCCCTCGCCAAAGCTCATACATTTTCCGTTTGTGGAAGCAAATTTTCCGCTTGCCAATACAAAGTATTTGTTTGGATGAACCATAACGTTCACGCCGCCGGCAATTGCCATCTCACAATCACCGTTTTTGATAGCTTGGCAAGCAAGGTGGATTGCAACAAGTGACGATGAACACATCGTGTCAAGCGACAAGCTCGGGCCGTGGAAATCACAGAAATATGAAAATCTGTTTGCAACCTGCGATATATTGCCCGACAATACTTTTATATTGCCCTTGTTCTGTTCCTGTGCGGCATACAAATGATATTCCTCATTCATAACGCCCACATAAACACCGACATTTCTTCTTACCTCTGAGCCGGGGGCATAACCCAACTCTTTGCGTGTATATCCGGCGTCCTCAAGTGTAGAGTAAGCGCACTCCATAAACAGTCTTTCCTGAGGGTCCATAATAACAGCGTCTCTCGGTGAAATGTTAAAGAACAAAGGTTCAAAGCCGTCAACATTATTAAGGAATCCGCCCCATTTTGTATAGGTTGTTCCCTGATTATCCTTGTCGGGATTAAAGTATTTTTTATAATCCCATCTGCTTTGAGGTATCTCAGAAATACAGTCAACGCCGTTTTTGATGTTGTTCCAGTATTCCTCAACACTGTCGGCTTTTGCATACTTGCCAGACAAACCTATTACTGCAATCTCATCATCACAAATCTCGTTGCTGTCATTGAGCATAACACGCAGAGACTTGCTTTCGGATTCTTTCTGTATTGGTGCAGACAACTTTGTATCCGCACTGTTTTCGTTTGTCAACTCGCAAACTTTATCCCTGTAATTGTCAATAAAGTACCAAGTTAAATCCTTTAAATTCTGATATTCAAACAACAAGGTCTTTGAAATATTGCCGAATTTTTCTTCAAGGTAATCGTTCAGATTCATTATAAGGATTGAATCAATGCCGTATTTTTCAAACAGAACGTCTTCTTCGAGTTCTTCTTTCGGGAACTTCAGTACCTTTGAGAAAATATCTTTAAGCAAATTCAAAGTAAGACCATAAAGCCTCTCTGAATTGTCGTCATCAGTTTGCTGACCGTGTGCTTCAACAACACTATGACTATCGGTCTGCAATTCCTGATGAGCTTCATTTTCATCTGAGCCCGAGAATGTTCTGTAATATACACCGAACATTTCAACATACTCAGTTCCGTTATCATCACACAAGCGAACAGACACTTTGTCCGAACCTTCCGAAGCCGTAACATAAGCCCAAACTTCTTTAGGGCACTTTCCGTAAACTTTAACCCTGTCAATCATAAACGGAAGTTTAAGCGAAGAACTCTTGTCTTCGTTATAAACAGAAAATCCTATAACCGACTGCAAAGCTGAATCCATTATGCAAGGATTCAAAGTATACTGAGATTTCTCATTATACAGGCTTTCCGAAATCTCAATTCTTGCCAGCAGCTCATTCTTGCCGCCGCACAAAATATACTTTATGCCTCTCTGAGATTCGCCGTATTTAATTCCTACCTTGTCAAACAGGTCGTAAATACTGCTGCCCTCAATTCTTTGAGCATTGCATTTTTCGGTTATCTCGGTTATTTTGCAAATCGGGTTATCTTCACCGCTCTGCTTTGATATTGTTCCTCTGCTGTGTAACAGCTTGTTTTCATCGGCATTTTCAAAGATTTCAAACTTAGCCGCACTGTCGTTTACAGCGGTCAAAACCGTATACACCTTTTGCTGTCCGCCGTTTACTGTCAGCGGATTCAACCAAGCCACATCTTTAAATTCAAACGGGCAATCTTGTTCGCCGATATTCATAGCCTCGGCAAATGCTGCACGAACCATTTCAAGATAGCATACCGCCGGCAACGTTTTTTTGTTGTTGACAATATGGTCCGCAAATACCGATTCGGAGCCGTCAAACTCAGAAACATATTTTTGCTCAAAGAAGTCTGACACATTTTTGTGTATCAACGGATGTATGTAAGAAAGCTTGTTTGAATCAACCATTGTGTCCAAATCAATTGCTTCTTTTGAAATCCAATATCTTTCTTCCGCAAACGGGTATGTCGGCAGGCTGACTCTTTGCGGCTTGTTTTCGCCATAAAAACTGCTCCAATTTATTTGTGAGCCGTCAACCCAAAGCTTTGCAATTTTGCTGTATTTGCCCGAATCATACCACTTTTTCACAACAGCCTGCATGTCTTCGTCGTCAAGGTCAATTACTGCGCTTGAGTCCTTAACGGTAGCTCTGTAAAAACTTCCCGAGCCGTGTTTGTATTTTTCAAGGGCGTCTTTAAGTTCGTCACGGCTGCCAACAACAAAAGCAAGTCTTTCGTCAAGGGATTCTCTGCCCACCTGCAATGTATACGCAATGCTTTGTAACGATACGTTTTCCGCCTCATAGGACGATAACCATTTTGCAAGATTATCAACCATTTGATTAAGCTGTTTTTCCTTGCGTGCGGAAAGCAAAATAATCTGTTCGGAATTTGAATCTGTTTTATCCGAAACAAAATCGTCACTGTATTCTTCAATAATTATATGTGCGTTTGTACCGCCTGCACCAAATGCCGAAACACCTGCAATCAGCGGATACTGTTTTTCTGTACCGTTTTCATTTACAATCGGTCTTTTCCAATTTTCGTACTCGTGCTCAACAACAAACGGTGAATTTTCAAAATCAATGTTTGGATTAAGCTGAGCGGAATGTAAGGACGGCACCAACTTTTTGTATTTCATCTGCAAGAGTATTTTTGTAATTCCGGCAATGCCTGCGGCACTCTCACAATGACCGATGTTTGATTTTACAGAACCGATTTTGCAGAAATGCTTGTCATTGGTATATTTGCCAAAAGCTCTGCTTAATGCGGTTATCTCAATCGGGTCGCCAAGAGACGTTCCCGTTCCGTGAGCTTCAATATAGCTGATTGCTCTCGGGTTTACTCCCGACTGTTTTATCGCACGGCTTATAACGCTTTCCTGTGCGTGCGGATTCGGCACGGTATAACCGTTTGTTTTGCCTCCGTGATTTACAGAGCTTCCTCTGATAATACCGTAAATATGGTCGCCGTCTTCAATCGCCTTTTGGCGGCTCTTCAAAACAATTGCGCCTACGCCCTCGCCCGGAGTGTAACCGTCGCCGTCTTTGCCAAATGTCTGACACTTGCCTACGCTTGAAGCAAACTTGCCCCTGCTCAGTGTAAGGTATTTGTTAGGATGAATTGAAAGATTAACGCCACCGGCAATTGCGGCGTCACACTCTCCGTTGACAATGCTGTTGCACGCAAGGTGAACCGACACTAACGATGATGAGCACATTGTGTCAAGCGCAACGCTCGGTCCGTGGAAACCACATATATACGAAATTCTGTTTGCAATAGAAGCCGCATTTCCGTTAAGCGAAATATTGTGTCCCTTAACCTGTGCCTGAGCACCGTACAGCTGATATTCTTCATACATAACTCCGACAAAAACGCCGACGTTATTTGAAAGTCCCGCTATTCCCTCGGTTGACAAATTATTCTTGGTATATCCTGCGTCCTCAATTGCGTGATATACGCACTCTAAGAACAATCTTTCCTGAGGGTCCATAATTTCGGCTTCGGCAGGAGAGATATTGAAAAACATCGGGTCAAAGCAATCAGGATTGTTAATAAATCCGCCCCATTTTGCATATGTTTTTCCCTGTTTTCTCTTATCGGGGTCATAATATTTTGAGCAATCCCATCTGTCTTTCGGAATTTCTGTTACGCAATCTTTTCCGTTCGCAAGATTGTCCCAATATTGCTTTAAATCGTCAGCCTGCGGATACTGCCCTGCAACACCGACAATCGCAATGTCCAAAGGTCCGTTTTCACGGTTTAAAGAAGCTGTGTTGCTGTTAAGCTCTTTGCCTCTAAGCCAAAAGCTTTCTGCGTTTTGGTCGGAATTTTCCGCATTGACATTCTTCTGTGCAATGTCGTCATTCTTGCCCAAGTCAGCATTGGAAATGCCGAGTATATTAACGGTTTGCTCGTAATAATTCTTGCAAAGATACTGCGACAATTCCTTTATGCTTTGATTGTCAAAGAACAAAGTTTTTGGAAGTGTTCCGTAATAATTTTCAAGCTCGTTTGTAAGATGAATAATCATTACAGAATCTATTCCGTAGTTTTCAAGAGGAATCCTTTCATCTATTCTTGATACGTCAAGTCTTATTTCAGAAGCAAGGATTTCCTTTAGTTTTATTATAAGTTTAGAACTAATCTGTTTTAGTCTTGAATCATCAATTTTTATATCTGTTTTGTTTGTGTTGCTTTCAACGCTGTTTGCTTCTGACGGAGTAAGGAATTTTCTTACCCTGTCGGTTACTCCCTCAACCGCAATAAGCTGAGGCAGATTGCTTTCAACCGCTCTGTTAAGCATCCACATTCCCGATTCTTCACTTATTGGAGTCAAGCCTGATGAATTTTTAACGGCATTCTCCATATCTGCGCCGATTTGCATTCCGCCGTCTTGCCACAATGACCAATTAATCGAAATTGTGCGTCCGCTTCTGGCGCCAGTTTTTGCCAACTCGTTTCTGTAAGAAGCAAAGCTGTCAACAAATCCGTTAGCTGTTGCATAATCCGACTGACCCGGATTGCCTATTACACTTGCAAGTGAAGAATAAATAATAAAGTTATCAAGCGAAATATCCTTGGCGGCTCTGTCAAGGTTGTAAACTCCGTAAACCTTCGGTGCCAAAACGGTTCTGAAGTTTTCTTCTGACTTTTTGGCAATATAGCCGTCCCTGATAACGCCCGCACAATGAATTATACCGTTCAGCTTATGATACCTGTTCATAACACGGTTTATCAGATTTTCGGTGGATTCTTTATTTGAAACGTCTGCGCTGATGTACTCAACATCTGCACCGAGAGCCTGCAATTTTTTAATATTTTCGGAAATATCGGAATTTATTTCTCGTCTGCCCGAAAGAACAAGGTTTACATTCTTGGCATTCTCAGCTATATTTTCAGCCGCAATAAACCCAAGTCCGCCTGCTCCGCCTGTTATCAGATAAACTCCGTTATCTTTCCACAGTTTACTGTCTGCACTGTCGTATTCTGCGCTGTACTCTTCAAGCTTTTGCACAAGACGTTTGCTATCTTTATAGCAGATATTTCTTTCATTTGAATCTTTTGCGTTTTCGTTCAAAAGAGAACAAATTTCAGAAGCACTGCACTCCGAATCAGACTGAATCAACTGACACATTATGTTCGGATTTTCGTTTGAAACTGTTTTGGCAAGTCCTGACAAACCCTCAAGCAGACAATTTTCGCCCCTATTGTTAAAATAGATTTGAACAAGGGTCTTCTTTTGACTTCCGGTTTTGATAATCTGTCTTACGGTATTAAAAATGCTAACTGCATACTCAGTATATTTTGTGGATATATCGGCTGCTTCGAGATTAACTGAAGTTACGTCTGCGTCGCCGACATTTTCCCTTATCTCACTAAGCTTGTTATTATCGGCATCACATATAATAACTATTCTCTTGTCGGGTGCATTATAAACATCAGCCGTAACATTCTTTGCATGCCATACAGGTTTATAAAGCATTTTTGCCGTACTGTTTACGGCGGCATGTAAGTCAAACTGTCTGAACACAACATTCTTTAGCTGAACGCAGACATTTCCGTCTCCGTCAAACAGGTCAACATTCAGCGATGTACCGTTGCTCTGCTTTTCCTCGGTAACCAGAGCATACATTTCTTCGGAACATTTTTTTATAAACCTTACTTCATTCAGTGCGAACGGAAGATTTATTGAAGAGCTCTTAGCAAATCCTATGTTTGCCTGAAGAGTTGCGTCCAAAATGCTCGGATGAAGCTGATACAAATCAAAATCTCCGAGAACCTCTTGAGGTGCCGAAATTGAAACCAATTCCTGACCGTTTCCTCTTAAAATAGACTTAATGCTTCTGAAAGACTTGCCGTACTTAATTCCGATTTTTTCAAAATCGTTATAGCAATCCTCTCCGCTGATAAACTGAGTACAGTTGTGTTTAAGTCTTTCAATGTCAACCACAGGACTGTCAGCGTTATTTTCCTTTGCCAAAACGCCCTGACAATGTGATACTTTTGCTCCTGCGCTGTCATTGCTGTATATCTCAAAACTAAATTCTCCGGTTTTTGACGGGCTGAATTTAATGTTAAGTTCTTTTGTTTCCTGACCCACCGCAAACGGCTTAATCCAAATAATATTCTTTAAAAATACTCTTTCTTCGTCATCGGTGTGCAAAATCTGTTTTGCCGCAGCCATAGCCACTTCCAGATATGCAACACCCGGCAGAATATTTGTGCCGTTAATTGTATGGTCTCTCAAGAAAAATTCTTTTCCGTTAAAAACAGAGCTAAACTTTAATTCATAAATATCCGATGTGTTTCTGTGCAGCATTGGGTGAAGTCTGTCAACAGCGGCAGAATTTCCGCGTTCGGACATTTCTTCAAGGCTGAGCACCCAACAATGCTCCTTTGTGAAGCAGTAACCCGGCAAAGATGCTTTTTGAGGCATTTCGTTTCCGTAAAGCTCTTTCCAGTTTACATCCGCGCCCTGAACCCACAAAGCTGCGATTTTATCTAAATTCTTGTGTTTTATATCTTCATCAAGATTTTGTTTATCCTGCTGCAATCTTGCAAATTTGCTGTCGTCATCCTTTACGTCAAGAATGTTTGCACTATAAACGCCGACAGTGTTCAGACCATTAAGATATTTTGTTATCTTGTCAGCCAATTCATTAAGGCCTTGTGCCTTAACAGCAAGCCTTTCTTCCATTGCCTCACGGCCTGTTTGCAGTGTAAACGCAACTGAAGTCTCCGAAAGATTAATACAGCTGTCCGAAGTACTTTCGCCGTCACAATCCATAACCTTTTTGGCTATATCGTATACAGTGTCAAACGTATCAATCAGACCCTGATTATTGCCCAGTTTAAAGCGACTGCATACCGATTGGCTAAATTCGCTGAAGATATAGATGTCGGTAATATATTCTTTTACGGGAACATATATATCAAGCGCCTTAACGTCTATTTTTACTACTTCACTTAACAAATTCTTTATAATTTTGGCTTTTGACATAAGAATGTCATCGTTGCCGCCAACATCATTGTGATATGTTTCAATGTGGTAGTTGTAAGAGCCGTTAAGGAATTTAACAAAGTTTTCAAGATAAGCTCTTAAATTTACATTGCTCTTTGCAGAGAAAACGTAAATTTTGTCACCCGAGTCATCAAATTGAACGTCGTCGCTGTTATCGTACTCTTCAAGTATTGCGTGGGCGTTTGAACCGCCTGCGCCAAAAGCACTTATTCCGGCACGTCTCGGATAGAGCTTGTCATCATCGTTATCATCATTATCGGGAAGTTTTTCCCATTCTTCATACTTGTGCTGAACATAGAAAGGCGTATTTTCAAAATGAATATACGGATTCAGGTCTTCCGAATGGAGAGACGGCACAAGCTTGTGGTTCTTTAACTCAAGAGCCACTTTTGTAACCGCTGCAATACCCGCAGCAGATTCCAAATGACCTATATTTGATTTTACAGAACCGATTGAGCAAAATTGCTTTGCCTGTGTGGTTTCTGCAAAAGCACTGCTCAGTCCCTGAATCTCAATAGGGTCTCCCAAAGATGTTCCTGTTCCATGCGCTTCAATACAGCTTATGCTCTCAGCCTTAACATCAGCCCTTTTCAACGCTTCTTTAATGAGCTGAGCCTGTATCTTCGGACTTGGAACAGTAAAGCCGTTGGTTTTGCCGCAGGCGTTTATGCTGCTGCCCTTAATAACCGCATATATATTATCTTTGTCTTCAACAGCCTTGCTAAGAGGCTTGAGCATTACCGCTCCGACGCCCTCGCCCGGAACATATCCGTCGCCGTCTTTGCCAAAGGCTTTACATCTTCCGTCGGTAGACAAAAAATGTCCCTGACTGAGCAATAAATATTTATTCGGATGAACGGTAAGGTTAACGCCGCCGACAAAGGCACATTCACACATTCCGTTCTTTATGCTTTCACAGCCCAAGTGCAGTGCGGTAAGCGATGATGAACACATTGTGTCAACCGCAATGCTCGGTCCGGTAAAGTTCATAAAATACGATACTCTGTTGGCAATAGCCGAGAACGAGGAAGCAACAGGAACTCTCGTGTTCTTCAGTTCTCCCTCAAACAGTTCGTACATGCTGTACATAACGCCCACAAAGACGCCAACCTTGCTCTTGCCGAGTGCTGCCCTTGTGTAACCTGCGTCTTCCATTGTGTGCCAGACTGCTTCCAAAAACAGTCTTGCCTGTGGGTCAAGAAAATCCGCTTCTCCGGGTGAGATGTTAAAGAACAACGGGTCAAACTTGTCAACATCATTGATGAATCCGCCCCATTTGCCGTAAGTTTTGGCAGGAACGCCCTTTTTGCTGTCAAAGATTTTGTTGTTGTCCCATCTGTCGCTTGGAATCTCACTTATGCAATCCTTTGCGTTTTTAAGATTTTCCCAAAATTCTCCGAGATTATCTGCCATCGGGTACTTGCCGCTGATACCGATAATTGCAATATCATCACAAACTTGGGATGAATTGCTGTTTTCGATGTTGTTCCAAAAACGGCTTCCCGAAATTTTTTCGTCATCATATATTTCATCCGACAAAACAGCGTCATTAACTTCTTTTGAGCCGTCTTTTGCAAAAAATTCAGAAATAACCGCACCCTGATTTTCAACAAAATAATCCGAAAGTTCATCAATATTCTGATACTCAAAGAACAAGGTCTTAGGAAGTTCACCCAAATCTTCCTCAAGTCTTTTGGTCAAGCTCATAATTATAATTGAGTCTATTCCAAAAGTATCAAAGGATTCGGAAGAATCTATTTTTTCGACCTTTATTTTCATTATTTCAGAAAATACCTGCTTAAGATATTCTTCTGTTTTTTCTTTAAGATTACCCTCAGGCACTGCGCCCTGAGTTTTAGCTTTAATATTTTTATTTTCTGCAATATGCTCGGAACAAAATGTATCAATTATCTTATCTCTGTTGCCCTTAACGCATATTACACGGCTTTCCGACGATGTTATGCTGTAAAGCAATGCGTCAATTCCGTCATTGTCATCAAGCGGATACATACCCAATGAATTTTTCATCAGATTTTCGCGCTGTTCGTTAATACGCATTCCGCCGTTTTTCCAGTAAGGCCAGTTTATTGATACTGTTTTTCCAAAGCGTTCGCCTGATTTAACCAAATTTGACCTATACTTTGCATAGGCGTCCATATAACTGTTTGCATAGCAATAGTCACATTGTCCGAAGTTGCCAAGAACAGCAGATGTGGACGAACACATAACAAAGAAATCAAGTTTTTCGTCCGACAAAGCGTCGTCAAGATACCTCACTCCATATACCTTAGGAGTGATAACGCTCTCAAAATCCCGCTCGCTTTTATTGCGTATTAATCCGTCGTGGTTTACGCCTGCACAATGTATTACACCGCAAATTCTTCCGAATTTGTTTCTTACTTTGTTTACCAGTCCTTTTACTTGGTTTTTATCGGAAACGTCAGCCTGAACATAAACCACATTTGACTTGTTGCCAAAAATATCTTGTAAATGCTTTTTCAGTCTGTCGTCATACGGCTTTCTTCCGGTAAGAATAACCTTTCTGCCTTCTGCTTTGCTAAGATACTTTGCAAAAATTAATCCTACTCCGCCTGTGCCGCCTGTAATAATATACACACCGTTATCTTTCAGTACATTTGAAGAATCGGGTATATTAACATTTTCAATTTCATTTACCTTACAAACAAATCTTTGGTTGTTTTTGTAGACAACTTCAAAATCTTTCGGAGCGCAGTTTAATTCACCGAGCAAAGCGTCGGAAATTTCATCGGCGGAAGCTTTTGTAAATGAAAATCCTACATTTTTAAACAAGAAGTTCTCATTTTCTATATTAAGAGTCTTGAAAAATGCGCCCAGTGCACTGTATTCTGGCAAATGCTTTAACATATCCGTATCAAATAAATGAACAAGCCTTATTTCTCTGTGCAAGTTCATATTTATAAGTGCTTTTGACAACGAAAGCAACTTATAAGCGGAATAATTAAGTCTGTTATCAAAGTCGGTGTTCATATGCGAAGCATACACAATTTTACTGCAACTGCATGCATTTTCTTTAATCAGATAATTAATTATTTCTGCCACGCACTGTGCATTGTTTATATTAATTTCAAATTCATTGTCCGACTTCTTTTCAAATTTCTTTCCAAATTCAACAAATATAACGTTGCTGTTTTTTTCTTTCAGTTTGTCAAATAAATATCTGTTAGTATCAAATACAACGATGTCATCATTAGACAATACGCCCGAGGTAATATTTTTCTTCTCATATACGGTTTTAAGAAAAACATTGTCAATACTGTTGGCGGAAGTTTTAGCTTTTAAAACAGCAATATTATTTATAGGCTTAAGGCTGAATTTATTTACCTTGGCAAGCACATTTCCGTTTTCGTCCGAAATTATAATATTAAAATAAACGGAATTATCACTTTGTGAACTGATAAGCTTTTCGGTGTGAACAAACATTTTTCCGGTCAGCTTTGAGAATATCTTAAGGCTGCCTACCGAAAACGGCAGATACACCTTTCCGTCGCTGTTATTCATCAAAGGCGAAACCGTCTGCAACGCACCGTCAAGAATACACGGATGCAGAACATACTTATCAAGCTCTTCTTTGTATTCGCCCGAAACGTCCCTGTGCTCCAACACAGACAAAACCTCTGAGTTGTTAAAGCGCATTGAAGAAATAACCTTAAAATGATTTCCGTATTGGATTCCCTCAGAACTGCTCGGATACAAATCCTTTTTATCCACTATATGCTCACAGCGCAGTTTAATGCCCTGCAAGTCAATTGTAGGAACATCTACGCTGTCATTTTTGTCGCTGAAGTTTACTTTACCTTCTGCACAAAGAGTTTTTTCGCCGTCGCCGTGTGAAACGTATACTCCGAATTTTGCGGACTTCATCTCAGGATACAGTTCAACAAATACCTTTGTATTATTGTCTGCAATCTTAACGGCTCTGAGCCACACAATGTCACCGATTGACGACACCTTTAATCCCGATGACAATTCCGCAGCTGTTCTTGCCATTTCGATAACGGCAGAACCCGGCAAAATTTTTACACCGTTAAGCTGATGCTCATTAAGGAAAAATTCATCTCCGCTAAAGGTCGATACAAATTTTTGGGCACTGAAATCCGAAACATTCTGATGAACCAAAGGATGTTTTATTTCACAAACGTTGTTCAGGTTCAGATGATAATTGTCGCCGTTTGTCTTCTTTTCAAACCAGAACACTTCTCTTGCCAAAGGAATTGTCGGCAGGCTTATGCGCCTTGCCTTGCAAGATGAGTTATAAAGTTTTTTCCACTCGACCTTTTTGCCGTTTGTCCATTCTTTGGCAAGGGTCAGAGGATTTTTATAATCTTCCGGAGCAGCCGAATTATTTTTGCTTAGGCTCTTAGCCAAAAGCTTATAGTTCTTTTTGCCGCCGGATATACTGCCGCTGAAAATCGTAGTATTATCAGAGCCTGAATTAATGAATTGCTGCAATTTTTTAACCAGATTGCCTTTGTTTTCAGCTGCAATTGCAAGTCTTTCTTTCATCTCTTCTCTGCCGAGCTGCAAAGTAAACAAAAGATTAGTAAAGTTAACGTCTTCGCTGTTTAAAAACTTTAACATTTTCTCAGCATACTGCTTTAGCTGTTCGTGGTTCTTGGCAGATAATACAAAAACACCTAAATTATCCGATGAAAAATAATTTTCATCGGCTTCGCTGTTATCGGGATATACATATTCCTGCAAAACAACATGCGTGTTTGTTCCGCTGTAACCGAACGAACTTACGCCCGCACGTCTCGGCTGATTATTATCATCCCATTTATGTAATGATGTGTTTATATAGAACGGCGAATTTTTAAAATCAAAGTGCTCGTTTGGCTTCTTGACATTAAGCGTAGGAACCATCTCTTTGTGTTCCATACACAAAAGCACCTTTTGAATAGACGCCATTCCAGACGCGGCAGAGGTGTGTCCGAGATTACTCTTTACCGAACCTATGCCACAGTAATTTTTCTTGTTTGTTTTTTCCGAATAAGCGGAAGCCAGTGCCTCAAGCTCAATCGGGTCGCCCAACTTGGTTCCGGTTCCGTGAAGCTCCGCATAGCTGATACTCTCTGGCTCTATCTTATACTTGCTGTATACATCCCTAATCAGCTCAATCTGACTTCCTAAATTGGGCGCAGTTATACCGTTGGTTTTTCCGTCCTGATTCATTCCCGAGGCAATAATAACGCCGTGAATATTATCATTGTCACGCTGTGCGTCCTCAAGCCTTTTCAGAACCAAAGCTCCTGCTCCGTCAGCAGGCACAAATCCGTCTGCATCATTGTCAAAAGTTTTGCATTTGCCCTCGGGCGACAACATTCCTGCCGAGCACATTGCCACATATGCTCCTGCAGAAAGATACAGACTCGAGCCTCCGACAAGAGCCATATCAATTTCTCCGCGCTGAAGAGCCTGCACCGCCATATGTGTGCAAACCATGGCTGAAGAACATGCGGTGTCCACAGAAACCGCAGGTCCCTTAAGATTAAAATAATATGACAAACGTGCGGCGCCGATAGCGTTGCTTGAGCCTGTTATGGTTGTATTATCGTTTCCGTATTTTTGACTTAATTTTTCATATTCACCGGTAATCATACCGGCATAAACACCGCATTTAACATTGCTCAGTCTTTGACGGGTATAGCCCGCATCCTCAAAGGCTTTGTATCCCTCTTCGATAAAAACCCTATGCAAAGGCTCCATAGATTCTGCTTCTGACGGCGGAATCTCAAAAAACATAGGGTCAAAGCAATTTGCGTCATCGACCATTCCAAGCCACTTGCAATATATTTTTCCCTCTTTGCCTTTTTCGGGGTCATAATATTTTGACATATCCCATCTGCTTTTGGGAATTTCGCGTATGCCCTCTTTGCCCTCTTCAAGCAAATCCCAGTATTCGTAAATATCCTTTGCGCCGGGATAACGACCCGACATACCTACGATTGCAATAGCGTTTTTGTCAAATACATTATTTTTAGACTGTGAAGCATTTTCCGCAATGTTCTTCAACTCGGCAAGCCTTTTTCTTGCCTCGTCCGGAGTAATTTGTTTTTTCTTGAGTTGCTCTAATATACTCTCAACTGTCATCCTCATTCACCCTCGTCCAAATCATCCAACAGTTTGGCAGCATCATCGGGGTTGGTGTCACCCTGATATACTGCCCACAGCAAATCATCAAGAGCTTTGTCCTCGTAGCCCTCATCGTGTTTTTGATCTTTGGCGTCAACATTCGTATTATCAACATCTTTTAATTCAGTTTCATTTTTTTGCGCTTCAGAAACGGTTGATTTTGTACCGTTGTCACCGTAAATAACTTTGTAAAGATATGCCGCAAAACTCTTTATATCCGGATATTGATATATCTTTGTGGTGCTTATTGATGTTCCGTACTTTTTGTTGATGCTTCTTATCCATTCAACGCCGATGATAGAGTCCAGCCCCAATTCCAAAAAGCTTGCTTCCACATCTATTTCTTCAACACTTAAAAACAGCTCGTCTGCCAAACTTTTTACCAATTCTTCAACGAGCTTTTCATATTCTTCATCCGAAACGGAAGTATCCGCACCATTCTGAACGTTATCATCTGCCGAAGCCTGCTCGGAATCAACAGACTGAGTCTCGACAGTCTCTGATGTTTTCTGTTCTTTAATATTTGTCTCAGAATCTGCATTTGAAGCCGATTTGTTTAATTCGGACAGGACATACTTTGCAAATTCAATCAGGTTGGAATACTGATATATCTTTGCCGTACTGATTGAAGTTCCGTATTTTTTGTTTAAACTTCTTATCCATTCAACACCGATAATAGAATCCAGTCCCATATCCGTGAAATTCATTTCCACGTCAATTTCTTCCGGTTCAATATAAAGTTCATCCGCTAAACTGATTGACAGTTCTTCTATCAAAGTCGATAAATCTTTTTTTGTATTATCAGTCATATCAAACACCATCTCTTGTTAAAAATATAGTAATTTTTTCAATCTGTGTAAATATTTATACAGTTTTATGTAAAATATATGTATAAACCGTACGTTTTTTACACACCCTCAAGCAAATAATTTTATCTACTATTTACTAATTCACATTGATATTATAGCATAGGGTTAGTCAAAAATCCAGTAATATATACAAATTTTCTGTTGCTTTGCAGGTATTTGGTGTAACATATCCAATATCCGCACAATTTGTGTACACTCATATCAAAAAATATTACATCAAAGCTAAATTTCATAATAATTTATTTCATTGTATCTTAAAACAAGATAAAAAATAATATAAATCTGCAATTAAAAGACAAAACCATATTATTCCATATTTTTCAAATATCAAAAAATTTATAAAATCACATTAATCAAAAACAAGTGATATATTTTGCCTTTAACAAAAGATACAGCTCTAACAGCCAAAAAAATTCTTAAATCGTAAACAAATTTATCAATGTAAAAATAAATTTTGGCATAAATCTTTTTTATGTTAAAATCGGTCATTAAAATATCACCGACAAAAACTGCATATTGATTTTTGAGAGTTAAAAATATGCTCACAAAATGTGATGTTAATTGCAATTGTTTGTATATTTATGGCAAAATTTTGCTGTTTTACATTCTGAACCGTTTAAAATCGAATTTTTACACACATTTTGTGAACCAGCCGCAATAAACAAAATATTTATTATATATTTACACAAAATTTGAAATATAAGCTTAAAATGTTGTTAAACCTATTGAAAATAATGTGATGTTTGTTTATAATATAAATTGGGTTTAGGTACTTGAATTTTGGCAAAAATTTAGGTTATATTAATATGTTACAAATTTCAACAGAAAGGAAATGAATGTATTTTTATACATCATAACGTACGGAAATATGTTAAAAGGCAAAAGAGAGGACATTGCGGTTATAGGAATGTCCTGCAAATTTCC
Organism: Ruminococcus sp. YE282; assembly: GCA_900101355.1. Taxonomy (GTDB): domain Bacteria; phylum Bacillota; class Clostridia; order Oscillospirales; family Acutalibacteraceae; genus Ruminococcoides; species Ruminococcoides bromii_A. The sequence continues at coordinate 32,637 of FMUV01000003.1, read as the reverse complement.
GGGTGCAGATAATTATGAGGCATTCTGGAATAATCTCATTCAAAATAAAGACAGTGTAAGCCTAATTCCAACCAAACGTTGGGATTATAAAGAATATGAAGATAACGCCGGAGCTAAATGGGGGGCGTTTATCAGCAACGAAGATAAATTCGACTCGGAATTTTTTAATATTTCTAATATTGAAGCCCAGGCAATGGACCCTCAGCAAAGAATTATGCTGGAACTTGCCTGGAATTGTTTTGAAGACGCCGGAATCAAACCGTCTTCAATGTCCGACACCAAAACCGGAGTATACATAGCTACATTTAACAATAATTTTGAAGAACTTATTAACAAAGGCGAAGAAGATATACAGGCACACTATTCAACAGGTACATCTTCAAGCATAATACCGAACAGATTGTCATACTGGTTTAATTTTAGGGGACCGAGTGTGCAGGTTGATACTGCCTGCTCCGGCTCAATTACCGCCTTAGATATTGCCTGCCAGGCAATCCGTTCAAAAAAGTGCAATATGGCGTTAGTGGGTGGAATAAGTCTTATTCTGACCCCTTCACGCCATATTTCGTTTTCTAAGATGAGAATGCTCTCAAAAAAAGGTCTGTGCAACACCTTTGACGACAGCGCAGACGGTTACGTAAGAGGCGAGGGCGCAGGTCTGCTTTTGCTGAAACCGTTAAAAAACGCACTTGCAGACCACGATAATATTCACGCAATAATCCGTGGGTGTGCAATCAATCACGGCGGCAAGGTGCGCTCACTTACTTACCCGAATCCGAATGCACAGGCAGAAGTAATTGTTAATGCATTCAGGCAGGCAGAAGTGTCTCCGGAAGACATAAACTATATTGAAGCGCACGGCACCGGAACACCAAAGGGCGACCCTATTGAAATGCAAGGTCTTATGCAGGCATTCACAACGTTATACGGAAACCGAAGCGTAAAGTCTGAAACCTGTTGTTTGGGTTCTGGCAAACCAAATATCGGTCACCTTGAGTCCGCCGCAGGAGTTGCGGGTATTATTAAAACCGTTTTGTCTATGGAAAACAGGCGCATACCTCCCCTGCACGGATACAAAAAGTTAAACAGCCGTATGAACCTTGACAATACTCCGTTCTATATAGCCGCCGAGCCATCAGAATTTAAACACAGTAACGAAAATTATCCGTTAATTGTAGGCGTCAGCTCGTTTGGATTCGGAGGAACAAACGGCCATATTGTATTGCAGGAAGCTCCCAAAAACGAGACTGAGGAAAACAGCGACAAAAAATTGTTCCTGATTTGTCTTTCTGCAAAGGATAAAAATGTTTTGCACGAAAAGGCACGCAATCTGCTGGAGTGGCTGAGCCGCAACTCGGACAGCAACCTTTCTGATGTTGAGGCAACATTGATTAACGGCAGAGAACATTTTGACAACCGTGTTGCAATTATATGCAGTAATGTAAACGACTTGTCCGAGAAGCTTAATAAATTTTTAAACTCTACGATAAGCCAAAGCGATATATTTGTGGGACTTGACTGCGATACCAGCAAAAATACAGATGATACAAGCCATGCACCAATCGGCGAAAAACTCGGCAGTTTAGACTATAAAACCATTCTGAAAAACATTGCCGAAAGCTATGCAAAAGGATTGGACAACAAACTTAGTATGGTGTGTGATGATGAATACAAACACCTTGCATTGCCCGGATATCCGTTTAAGCGCACAGCATTTAGAATCCCGTATGAAAACAACAAATCAATCAAAAGATTGAATCCGCTGTTACATAAGAACATTTCTACATTCTCAAATCAGCACTATATTTCTCAGTTTGTGGGAACAGAGGACTTTTTTGGCTCTTATGAGTTAAACGGCAAAAAAACAGCTCCGTTTTTTGTATATTTAGAAATGGCAAAAAAAGCCTTGGAGCTTTCATGCGGCGACCTCTCAATCCCCTTGAACCTTATAAAATTTAACAGCGTAAACTACGACTATCTGGATTTTTCTTCAAATCAAAGAATAGTCCTTGACACAATTTTAAAAAAGAACGATAAAACTTTCAGCATATCAATTTATGACAGAAATAAAAAGAGAGATGTTTTTATCGCAGAAATTGAATTACTAAACAAACCTGCAAATAAAAATTTAAAAATCGACGAAATAAAAAACACTCTTAACAACAATACCGAAATCAATAATATATATGACAATTTAAAAGGCAAAAACTTTGCAAATTCAATATTTGACTGTAACGCCTGCGTGCTCAGCCAAGGCGACACAGAAACACACTTTTTAAGCATTTCCGCAGGTGTTGAATCAGAGGCAATTGAGTTTGTATTAAGCGGAATTTCAGCAGCACTCGGTCATAAAATTCACATTAAAAATGTTTGTCTGTACGGCGAAATTAGCGGAACAATCTATGCAGAATCTGTAATAGATAAAAATTTGGACGCCTTTGACGTAAAAGTATTTGACGAAGCAGGAAATCTGTTACTCAGTGCCACAAATGAGCTTGATTTTATTAACGACTTTAAAACCGACAGCCACAGTTTGATTATGAAGCCCGTGTGGGAAATCTTTGCAAATCAGAACTATCATCAAACTAACTTTGATGATAAAGTGTTGATAGTATCTGAGGGCGGCACAAAGTCAGAACAAATTCAAAGTAAATTTAAAAACAGCACAATAATTGATATATATGAACTAAAGAACAAACTTGACAGCATTGACAATTTACTGTGTGAAACAAACCGCATAGTATGGATTTTGCCAAATTTCTCGGCAGAATCGCTCACCGACTTATCCGTTATAGACAAGCAAAGTGACGGTGTGTTATTGCTTTATAAGTTTGTCAAAAAGCTGTGCAGTCTCGGTTTGCAAAATCACAAAATTGATTTAACGGTAATCACATTCAACGCACAGGCTGTTACTGAAAACGAGTATGTAAACCCAATCCATTCCGGAGTTCATGGATTGGCAAGTACAATTGCAAAAGAATTTCTAAAATGGAATGTTCGTATTCTTGACTTTGATATAAACGAAAATATAGATGTCAACTCAATTTTCGGAATTGACATTGACAAAGACGGCAATGCGTATGCAATGCGAAACGGAAAATGGTACAAGTGCACGGTTTCTGTTTTCAGCAATATACAGCCTATTAAAAGCGAATACAAAACCGACGGGGTCTATGTTGTGATAGGCGGAGCCGGCGGACTCGGAGAGATTTGGAGCAAGTATGTAATTGATAATTACAACTCACAAATTGTTTGGATTGGCAGACGTCAACAAGATGAAGCAATCTCAAACAAAATTGAGAAAATCAGCAAAGATAAAAAGGTCTTTTATGTTTCCGCAGACGCATCCGATTTTAACTCGCTAAATAATGCATATATAAAAATAAAAGAAAAATTCGGTCATATAAACGGCGTTATTCATTCGGCAATCGGCGCACTTGACAAAAGCATAATTAACATGGACGAAAGCTATTATAAAAACGTAATCGGCGTAAAAATTGACGTCAGCGTTTGTATTGCAAAAGTTTTTTGCAAAGAAAATCTTGATTTTATTGTCTTTTTCTCGTCCATAGCTTCATTCCAAAAACTTGCAGGTCAAAGCGGATACGCAACAGGCTGTAACTTTAAAGATATGTATGCCTACGGTCTGTCAAAAGAGCTTAACTGCAAAGTAAAGGCAATCAACTGGGGATATTGGGGCAACGTCGGAATCAGTGAGTCAATGCCTAATTCTTCAATTATTCGTTTGCAAAACTCAGGAATGGAATCCATTGTTCCCGAAAAGGCAATGCATGCAATGGAGATTATACTTGCCTCCGATGCGCCTCAGCTCGTATATGTAAAGTCAACAAACGCATTCGGAACAATCAGCGACGAAGGAACTGCAAACGAAGACGTCAGCGACAACGCCGAAAAAGATTATTACATAAACACTCCAAGCGATAATCCTGTATATGAAAACAATCAGACCGCTGTCGGCAGTTCTTCCGACAATGGCATCAGCGGCATTGACGATAATGCTCTGAGCGAAAAAGCCGTTGCATATCTCAAGAAAATAATCGGAGACGCTATTAAAATTCCGTACAGCAGGCTTAATGCCCATGAACCTCTTGAAAAGTACGGAATTGATTCAATATTAATTATTCAGCTTACCGAAATACTTAAGGAAGACTTTAGCGACATCAGCGAAACTCTTTTCTTTGAGTGCCGCTCAATCAAGGAAATTGCAGACTATCTCATCAACAATTATCATAATGAATTGTGTAAAAAATTCGGAATTTCCGAAAATAACAGCCCTGTAAATTCCGAATATTCAGAGAATGTAACTTTTCTGCAAAACAACGCAGTAAATTCGGTATTAAAAGAAAAAACCGTTGCGTTCTTAAAAAACACCATATCAACAGAAATAAAGGTTCCCGTGTCAAAGCTAAATGCCAATGAACAGCTTGAAAAATACGGAATTGATTCAATAATCATTATTCATCTCACCGAAGTTTTGAAAAAAGACTTTGAAGACATAAGCGAAACCCTGTTCTTTGAATGTCACTCCATTGAAGAACTCAGCGAATATCTCATATCTCATTACAGTCAAATCCTTCAAAAGAAATTCGGAATTGAAAACATTGCACAAACAAAACAGCAAATCAAACAACAAACCATAAAAGCTCCGGTATCAAATTCAAGCGATAATTTTGTTACTTCAAAACCGACAAATGAACCGATTGCAATTATCGGTATGAGCGGAAGATTCCCGATGGCAGATAACCTTGAACAATACTGGGATAATCTTTTGAACGGAAAAGACTGCATAACCGAAATTCCGCAGGAACGTTGGGATTTAAACGGTTTTTATACAAGCGACGTATCAGCCGCAGTAAAAAAGCATTTGAGTTACAGCAAATGGGGCGGATTTATAAACGGATTTGCAGAGTTTGACCCATTGTTTTTCAGAATTTCACCAAAAGAAGCAATGGATATGGACCCACAGGAAAGGCTGTTTCTTGAAGAAAGTTGGAAGACCTTTGAGGACGCGGGTTACACAAGAGAACGCATTGCAAAAAAATACAACGGAAATGTAGGTGTTTTTGCAGGCGTGACAAGAACGGGCTATGAATGGTACGGAAGCCAGCTGTCAAAGAATCACTCTGACATAAGACCTATTACATCATTCTGTTCAATTGCCAACAGAGTATCGTTTATATTTAACCTGCACGGTCCGAGTATTCCGGTAGATACAATGTGCTCTTCCTCACTGTCGGCACTTCACATTGCCTGTGAAAACCTAAGGTGGGGTGCCTGTGATATGGCAATCGCAGGAGGCGTAAATATTTACACCCACCCGTCAACCTATATTTATCTCAGCCAAATGAGAATGTTGTCAAAAACAGGCAGCTGCAAAAGCTTTGGAGCAGGCGCAGACGGATTTGTTCCGGGCGAAGGTGTGGGAGTTGTGCTTCTCAAGCCGTTATCAAAGGCTATAAAGGACAAAGACCACATTTATGCCGTGATAAAAAGCACTAATCTGAATCACGGCGGCAAAACCAACGGTTACACCGTTCCAAACCCTATCGCCCAAAAAGAGCTTATTCGAGGTGCTATTGACAAAGCCGGAATCAGCGCACGTGAAATAAGTTATATCGAAGCCCACGGAACCGGAACCGAGCTTGGCGACCCGATTGAAATTGCCGGACTCACCCAAGCATTTGACAAAGACAGCAAAGACAGACAGTACTGTGCAATAGGCTCGGCAAAGGCAAACATAGGTCACCTTGAGGGTGCGGCAGGAATTGCAGGCGTTATAAAAACAGTTTTGCAGATGAATCACAAAACATTGGTTACGTCAATTCATTCCGAACAATTAAATCCAAAAATTGCATTCGGCAAAACGCCTTTCTATGTTCAACACGGCGCAAGCGAGTGGAAACGCCCCGTTGTTGAAATTAACGGAAAAGAAACCGAATGTAAAAGAATTGCCGGAATATCCGCATTCGGCGCAAGCGGAACAAACGCACACGCAATAATTGAAGAATTTGATAATTAAGGTTAATATCAAATTCTGTTAATCGGTACTTTATGTAAAAAATAAGCATATTTAAATTATTGTACACAATTTGTGTTATAATATAAAAGTGCTTTTAAACCTGCGTAGATTATTAAAATAAAAACGTGTTATCAGAAACGCTACGCTTATTATAGATTTATAAACAGAGTATTAACGACAATATATTTCTTATTTATTGTTTGTTCTGAAAATTAAGGGGGAATATATGAATGTCAGATGTTAACAAAGGCGGCAATATCGAACCCGGAAACATTGCGGTTTTGACAGCTCATAACAAAAGTCAGCTGCGCCAAATTGCCTCCCTGCTTTTAAAAGCTGTTATTCAAAATAATTATGATAACTTTGACCTTGAAAATATATGTTATACGCTCCAATCCAAATACAGCCGTATGGAAGAAAGAGTTGCATTTATTGCAAAAGACATAGAACAGCTTAAATCTTTGTTATCAAAATATCCTAATTTTGATAATTCGGATTCTGTTATCCAAGGAAGCGCAAACAACTCGGAAATTGCGGCAATGAACAGTGATGAAGATATGAGGGAGTTTATCTCCACCCTGGTTCAACATAAAAAGTATTCACGAATTATGAGTTTGTGGGCAAACGGAGCGGACATCGACTGGAACCTTATGTATCAAAACATAGGGAAAAATCCAAAGAATGTAAGCCTTTTTGACTTTGATTTTGACAGCGATACATCAAAAGAAGATTCAAGTCAATCTACATCCGTCACAGGCGGCATTGACGAATTTATGCTTCAAAAGCAGTACAACGAAAGAATTGAAAAGATAGTTGTATTGTCGGCAAGAAGCCTCGACCGCCTTAACGATATGGCAAAAAGTCTTGTAAAGTGCATTGCAAAGTACAGCGACAAAGACTTTGCAAATATTTGTTACACACTCCAAGTAGGACGTGAACAAATGTCGTGCCGTCTTGCTTTTGTTGCTTCGTCGGTGAGCGAAGCTGTGGAGTATCTGAAAAAATATTTAACACTTGGGAAAGACGAGGCAGGTATTTTTGTCAGCGACGAAAATTCTGTTGACATCTCCTCTATCAGCCGCGAAGAAGAACTGCAAAACTTTATATGCGAACTTATAAGCCACAACAAATACAGCCAGGTTGCCGACTTGTGGGTAAAGGGCATTGACTTTGACTGGAGTGTTTTGTATTCCGAAAGCTCGCCTGAACCAAGACTGATAAGTTTGCCGACATATGCTTTTTCAAAACAAAATTTCTGGCTGAGAAACAATCTTGACGAAGATGAACAAAAGTGCGTAACACATCCGTATATACAACACAACATTTCAAATTTCTTTGAACAGCGGTTCAGCTCGTCTCTTAATTCAGATAATTTTGATTTAAACAAATATAGCAAAAATAACCGACTTTCAAAGCTTGTACAGCTTGAGATGATTTTAAAGGCAACAAGCCTCTCGCTGGCAGAAGAATACAGTGCTCTGAGCTTGTTTGACCTAAAATTCAATAAACCAATTGAAATCTCATCAACCGACAAAGAAATTTACATTGACCTAAACGAAGTCGGGAATTCTGAAATTGAGTGTTCAATTATTGATGCCGAAGACCAAGGCGAAAACTTTGCAGACGCATATATAGAATGTATTGACGAAGACGAAGATGAAAAATCAATCAACGCAGACATCGTTCAAAACTGCGTTTACAGTCCGGAGCATAACAATAAAACCGATTTTGAGATAAGGATTAACAATCCAGGCTCAGATGACGCCGACGAAATGTATATCGAATTTAACGATGTACACAAAAGTAACAGCAGTCTTGTATTAAACATTGATTTGCTTGAGCAGTGCATAAATACAACATTTGAAACGCTGTTTGGCAATCAAAAAAATTTTGCAGTAGAACAAATTCACAAAGTTTATGTAAACAATACAAGTGCAGAATACTTTTGCGCCTTAATCTCTGCCGACAAAGCAAACAAGACTTTTAATATAGATATATGCGATTCAGAGATGAACACAATACTGTGCTTTGAAGGCATTGTATTTTCGTCTGACGGAAGCAAAGCAATCGAAGACAAAAAATATGAACTGATGTCGTTTAATGAGGTTTTAAAGCCCGAAAACATCTTTACATACGGCAAAAGCAATGTTAAAAACATTGTTGCGTTTTTATCGGATAAAAAAAGTCAGGATATATTAAAAGATAAAATTTCAAAATATAATCCAAATGTTAACATAACCTTTGTTTCCGACAGCATTAACACTGATTCAAGCAACATTTTTAATATTGATTATTATAAAAAATCAACATATATTGACTGCCTAAGCGCATTAAAAAACAAGCTTTCAAAAATTGACGTTCTGCTGTATTTTTACAATGCGGCTGAAAATTCAACCAACTGCTTAACCGGAATATTGTATACATTGCAGGCAATTGCAGAGCTTGATTTAAAGGTTGACTCAATACTTGTCGCAGGCGAATATTCAAACGAGATTGAGTACAGCTACTGTGAAGCTCTTGCGGGATTGGGACGTTCGCTCAGGCTTGTTATTCCAAATACAAAATTTAAAACAGCATTTGCAAAGAAAAGCAATAAGCTGACATTTGAAAACTTTGCCGATCTGCTTTGGAAAGAAACCTATGTAAGTGAAAACAAAAACGTATATTATGCAGACGGCGTAAGAAAGGTTACCGCAATTGTCGAAGAAGCTTTGCCTAACAATCCGAAAAATGTTCTGAAAAACGGCGGCGTATATGTTATAACAGGCGGACTTGGCGGATTGGGAATTATTTTTGCAAAATGGCTTGCTCAAAAGTATTCCGCAAAATTAGTTCTTGTAAACAGAAGTTCACCCGACAAAAACAGAGAACGCTTTGAACAGATTAAGCAGTACGGCAGTGATGCAATATATTTGCAGGCTGACGTTTGCGACATCTCACAAATGCAAAACGTTATAGCAAAAGCAAAAGAATCCTTTGGCAAAATTGACGGATTCATTCACGCCGCAGGTCTTGAGGGCGGAAGCAGCATACTTGATAAAAGTGAAAAAGAGTTTAAAGACATCTTGTCAGCCAACATAAACGGCACTCTTGTTATCGACGAAGTCCTGAAAAACGAGGACTTGGATTTCATATGTTATTTTTCATCAAACGCTGCAATTTTGGGCGACTTCGGTTCGGGATGTTACGCTGCAGGCAAGAGATTCCAGACAGCCTATGCCCTAAGCAAAAAAGACGGCAAAAAGCGTATTGTAATCAACTGGCCTTTGTGGCACAGCATAGGAATGAACCTAAAAGACGAACAGGCAAGTTCGCTGTATATGAAGTCAAGCGGACAAAAGCTTCTTGAAGAACAGGACGGAACGGCTGTTTTTGAAAAGGTCTTGTCAATGGATTTCTGTCAGCACCTTGTGTTTGACGGCATAAGAGGGAATGTGTATCGTTTTCTCAACATTGAAAATCTGAATGTAAGCCAAGTGCTTCAAAACAAAGAACTTGCGGTTAATAAAAAGGTTACACCTCAATCGGCACAAACCGATATTAAGCAATCTGAAATTGAAGACTTAAAAATTCTTATCGGAGAAATATTAAAAATCTCTCCATACGAAATTCAAAATAATGATAAATTTGCGGACTTAGGATTTGACAACGTTTCTCTGACAAATTTATCACAGATTATCTCAGCATATTATAAAATAAACATCAATAAAGATATTGTACTGACAAATGGAAGCGTCAACAAACTTTTAGAATATCTTATGGATAAATACTCCGATAGGCTGAACAAAATCTATAATGTACGCTCCTCAAAAGCGGCGATAAGCGTTGACAATAAGCCTGCAAAAAAAGCTGTTGTCCCTGTAAAAAAATCAGAAACAGCTTCAATAAAAAAGCCGAGCATCAAACTTGATATTGAAACATACGTAACTGAAAAAATCAAAAATGCCGTCGGTGACATAATTATGATGCCAATCGAAAAGATTGCATTGAATGTAAATTTTGCAGACTTTGGATTTGATTCAATCAGTTTGACATCTCTGTCAACCGAACTTGCCGATGTTTTCAAAACAAGAATCACACCCGACGTATTCTTCAGTTATCCGACAGTAAGCAAACTTGCAAAGTTCATTGCCGACAAAGATAATGTAAAGCAAGAATTTGCAAAGTATTCGGAAAGCATTATACCGGAAGAAAATACTTCAGATAACAAAGACACAGATATTGAGCAACCCGAAGTTAAAGCTCCTAAAAAGCACAGAAGTTTGTCAAAGCGAAAAAGAAAAGGTTTCGGTAATGACACCTCCACTCCGACGAAAATTTCAATTATCGGTATGAGCGGACGTTTCCCCGATTCAAGAAATATCGACGAGCTTTGGGATATTCTGTTTTCGGGAAAGAATGTTATAAAAGACATAACCGCCCAAAGAAAAGAATGGGCATGTTTAAACAGCGAAAAAGCCTATGACAATATAAACAAATGCGTCGGCATTGTTCCGGGAATCTCAGAATTTGAGCCTTTGTTCTTTGAGATTTCTCCGAGAGAAGCCGAAAAAATCGACCCAAGACAAAGACTGCTTTTGCAGGAAGCGTGGAAAGCCCTTGAAGATGCAGGATACGGCAGTGATTTGCTGGCAAATGACCGAATCGGTATGTATGTAGGCTGTGAAGAGGGCGATTACAGCAATTTGCTTAAGGGCGACAAAGTGGGAATAACCACAAACGCAATTTCTGTTTTGCCTGCAAGGCTTGCATATTTTCTTGACCTAAAAGGTCCTAATATGGCGGTTGACACAGCCTGCTCGTCCGGCTTAACCGCATTACACCAAGCCTGCCTGAGCATAAAAGCAGGCGAATGTGACGCCGCCGTTGTGGCAGGAGTAAGCTTGCTTTCAACACCGGAATCATACAGAAAAATGGCAGATTACAAAATGCTGTCACCAAGCGGAAAATGTTATGCATTTGACAAACGTGCGGACGGTATGGTGCCGTCGGAAGCGGTTGCGGTTGTTGTGCTAAAAAGAGAAGATAAAGCAATTAAAGACGGCAACCCAATCTATGCCAACATCATTGCCGGCGGAATCAATTACGACGGCAAAACCAACGGAATAACAGCTCCGAGCGGCGAAAGGCAAAAGCAGCTTTTAACCGATGTATATAAAAGATATAATATAAACCCGTCTAACATCAGCTACATCGTCACCCACGGCACAGGCACAAAACTTGGCGACCCGATGGAAATAAACGCCTTAACTGACGCCTTTGCAGGCTTTGACGTAAAGGGTGCAAACTGCGCCATAACTTCTGTTAAACCGAACATCGGTCATTCACTTGCGGCGTCCGGAATTGTAAGCCTTATCAGTTTGGTAAAAGCTATGCAGGAGCAATTAATTCCGGCAAGCATAAATTGCGAACAGGTTAACGATTACATAGACTGGAACAATTCGCCGCTTTACATAAACCGAGAAAACAAGGAATGGAATGATATAAACGGAAAGCCGAGAATCGGCGCAGTCAGCTCGTTTGGTATGAGCGGAACCAACGTACATATTGTGGTTGAAAACACTTCAAAATCTGAGCGTTCAAGCCCTGCCGCCGAACCTTGCTTCATACTTCCATTGTCAGCCAAAACCGGCGAGTCAATGGACAAGCTGATATTAAACCTTATTGAATATATTGAAAGCGGGAAAATCAAGAATAATGAAATAAAAAATCTCAGCCGCACGTTGCTTGCAGGAAGACAGCACCTCAATATAAGATGTGCCGTTGTTGCAGAAAATCTTGACGATGCGGTTACAAAGCTAAAAATGCTTTATGAGCAAGACAAAAAACAATATACAAAGGTAAGCAAAAACTTTGTTGAAGACAGCGACATAAGCCTTAATATTGAAAACAAGCTCAACGAAGCACAAGCACACACAGATAATAAAACTCTTTATAAAAAGATTATGTCCGAGCTTGCAGAACTGTACTGTGAGGGATACAGCAGCTGGTGCGGCAATATGCTAAAAGATACCTCCCTGATTCATATCCCCACCTATCCGTTTGTCAGGGAAACATACTGGGCAAATTCATCCGACACATCCGAAACAGCAGAAATTAAACCTGCTGCGGATAACAAGGATAAGCAAACAAGCGAGGTTTTCTCTGTAAGCGATTTATTTGTAAGCAGAAGAAACCCGAGAAAAAATAATTAATAGGAGGGATATGTATTATGACACCGGGAAATAAAAAATTAGAAAAGATTTTTACCGAAAATCCACGGTTCATCATAGAAGCTGTACAAATAGAAATGGCACGAAAAACCATTTTGAATTATATGGACAATAGCGACGCCTGCATTTGTATGGAAAACGCAGAGTGGGCAAAAAATGATACAGATTCTGACGAAAAGTTCAGCGTAAACGTATATCCTAATTTAAACGGCGGATATAATTGGCAGATTGACGCACAAAGCGGTTCTGTTCTGTGCAAGGGAACAGCCAAAAATGCCGTTATGCCAAAATCAAGCAACACCCTGGACAAATATATTAAATCCTGCAACAACACAATTTTTAAAAGCAGTGAGGAGTTTGTTGAGAGTATCTCGGCGGATAACAGAGAAAATTTGCTTGTAAAGTTCTGTGACGCAGACAAATCGGGCAACAACATCTGCCTTGACCCGGATTGCTTTGATGTATGCGTTCAACTTGCCAACATTTATATGTCAGAACACAATTTGGGCGTTTGCTCCGCAGAAAATATAACTTTTGCAAAGAACAGCGATTCCGCAAAATGGGCATACATAGAAAAAATCAATCAGTCCGTTGACGGCGGAAAAATCAATGTAAGTTTCTATAACGCTAAGGGCGAAGCAATAATTTTTATTAACGGAATAAAGTTTAAAAGCATTGATTCTCAAAACGAGCCGACCCAAGCTGACAACGCTTTGGATAAATCCGCCGTTAAGGAAAATATCATTTCAGCCTCTAAAAATATTATTGGCAAACTTATGAATATTTCGGTGGATAAAATTGATGAGGACGACAACTTTAAGAGCTTTGGATTTGACTCAATCAGCTTCATAGAGCTTGCAGGCGCTATGAACGGTGAGTTTTCTGTTGAACTGACGCCGGATGTATTTTTCAGATACTCCACAATTCGCTCATTAACCGATTATCTCATTGATGAATTGAATATAAAATCGGACTCACCCTCTTCCTCGTCAAGCAATGTAGTCAATACAAATATCTCAGAAAATATTGAATCCGATTCAGATGTTGCCGAACCGGACAACGAGGAATTTACAGAAAATCTGTCTGCAAAAATCGTATCTATAATAAGCGACCTGATTAAGATTCCCGAAGAAAGGGTTGAAACCGACGAGTCAATCAACCACTTCGGATTTGATTCAATCAGCATTATTGAACTTGCGGTAAGACTTAACGAAGAACTTAACGTTATGTTTACGCCCGATATGCTGTTCAGCTATGATACTGTTGAAAAAATAACGCAGTATCTCTGCGAAAATCACTTTGACGAAATGAAAGCCCTTTTGGCAAAAAAGACTGAAACCGTTAAAGCCGAGGAACCCGAACACAATGACGAAGTTCCTGTCGATGAAGCCGAAATTTCACAGGCTGACGACGCTTCGGACACAAATGTCCCAAGCTACTTTGACAGTCAAAACGAAAAAGAGCTTTTTGACGACAGCAGAAAAATCTCAAAAGAACCGGTTGCAATCATCGGAATGAGCGGACGTTTTCCTGACGCAAGAACGGTGGAAGAATTTTGGAACATTCTTTATGAAAACAAAGAAGTCACAAAACCTATGCCAAAAGAGAGAACCGAATGGAACAAGGTTTACGACGGCGCAGACGAAAAGACAAAGAGCACCAAGTCAATAGGCGTTATTCCCGGAGTATCGGAATTTGAACCGCTTTTCTTTGAAATAAATCCGTTCGAAGCGGAAAATATGGATCCTCGTCAGAGAATTGTCCTTGAAGAAATTTGGAGAGCACTGGAAAACGCCGGATACGGTTCACAGAAAATCAAGAATGAAAAAATCGGAATATTCCTCGGTGCAGAGGACGGAGACTACAAAACTTTAGTTTCTGACAACAGTATCACCTCAAACAGCAACGCGGTTATGGCTGCAAGATTAGCTTATTTTCTGAATCTTGACGGTCCGAATATGTGCATAAACACAGCCTGCTCCTCGGCTTTGGTGGCAGTACACGAAGCCTGCCTGAGCCTGTGGAACAACGAATGTGATACTGCAATTGTTGCAGGCGCAAATATTCTCACCGTTCCCGACGGCTTTTTCGCTATGGAAAAATCAGGAATGCTTGCTGCCGACGGAAAATGCCGTGCTTTTGACAAAAAGGCGTCAGGTATGGTTCCGGCAGAAGCGGTTGCAGTAATCGTGCTCAAAAAGCTCAATGCGGCTCAGCGTGACAACGACCATATCTATGCTTCAATCATCGGCTCGGGAATTAACTATGACGGCAAAACCAACGGCATAACCGCTCCAAACGGACAGGCTCAGGTTAAGCTCATCAAAAATGTATACGATACATTTAATATTGACCCGTCAGATATCAGCTATGTGGTAACCCACGGCACAGGCACAAAGCTTGGAGACCCGATTGAAATAAACGCTTTGACAGACGTTTATAAGTCATATACAGACAAAACTTCATATTGTGCATTAACCTCAACCAAGTCAAATATCGGACATTCTATGGCAGCGTCGGGACTTGTAAGCCTCATCAGCCTTGTTATGTCAATGAGAAAAGAGGTTATTCCGGCAACAATCAACTGTGATGAACCCAACGATTATATTCACTGGAACAACAGCCCATTCTATCTCAACCTGTCAAATAAAGAGTGGAAAGACAGTCCCGCCCACACAAGAAAGGGCTGCGTAAGCGCATTTGGTTTCAGCGGTACAAACGCACATGTTGTTGTTGAGAGCTGCGGCTGCGAAAGAGAAGAAAAGGAAGAATTAAGCAACATCAAAAAACTTCCGTGTTACCTTATGGCCTTTTCCGCAAAAACAGAAGAGTCGCTCAAACTTAAATTATCGGAAATTAAGGATGTTCTTGAAAACAATGATATAAACAACGGTACGCTTGAGGCAATATGCTACACTCTACTTGAGGGCAGACAACACTTTAATCACCGCTGTGCAATAGTTGCCAAAGACGTTAAAAATGCGGTTGAATTGTTACAAAAGGCAATTCAGGGCGACGCTTCTGACAACATATTCTACGGCGAGCTTGAAAGAAAATTTAAGCCAAAGTCAGACATAAGCAAAAAGGTATCTGACATTGCGTCAAAAATCAATAGAACCTCTGAAAACTTTGAGCAAAATACGCTTAAGCTGGCAGAGTATTATTGCGGCGGATACGAAACCGCAATTTACGGAATCTTCGGCAAGCAAAAGCCGATTGAACTCCCCGGTTATCCGTTCTTGAGGGAAAAATACTGGGCAGAAAAGAAATCCGAAGAGGCTGTTACAAAGCTGCACACTTTTGTCCACAAAAATATTTCAGATTTTGATTGTCAAAGCTACTCCTCTGTTTTTGACGGAAATGAGGTATTTTTCAAAGAACATATCATCGGCGGCAGAAAGATACTTCCGGGCGTTGCATATTTGGAGCTTGCCCGTGAAGCTGTGTTTGACGCAAGCGGCTATTCAGAAGAGCAGGAAAATCTCAAAACCACATTTAAAAATGTGGGATGGTTTACTACTGTTGATGTAAGCGACGAAAATCAAACAGTTGACATTTCTTTGTACGAAGATAATCAAGACGATATTGAATACGAAATTTACACGGGTAGCGGCGACGAAGAAGTAATAAACAGCCAAGGCAAAATTTCTGTTACAGAGGTTGACGTCGTTCCTCAGGAAAACATAGAAAATATAAAAGAACAGTGCTCAACTCACATCTCCTCCGACGACTGCTACAAAAAGTACGAGCAGATGGATATGAAGTACGGCGACACCTTTAAATGCATCAGGGACATATATGTAGGAAACAATATCTCTGTTGCAAAACTTGTTATGCCGTCAAACAACATCGGAGACGACGTGTATATTCACACAGGAATGTTGGACGGTGCCTTGCAGTCGATTATCGGTATGAATATTGCAGACGGCAGTATGAAAGACTTAACAAGTCCAAGCATTCCGTTTGCGCTTAATAAAGCCGAAGTATTCAAAAAATGCACTGACGAAATGTGGGCAATTGTTCGCAAAACAAGCCCATCGTCTTCAAACATAAACAAATACAACGTTTCATTGTGTGACGAAGCAGGAAACGTATGCATAAAGATTACCGAATATGCTTCACGCACAATGGAAGCCAAGAGCAATAACAGCGAACAGGTTGACACGGCTCTTCTTTGCAAAAACTGGACAAAAACAGTCGGAACAGAAAAAGATGTTCAATTCGCAAAGAGATATGTTGTGGTTTGCAATATGCCAAAAACATATGCAATTTTGTCTGCAAAATACAAGGGCGACGAATCAGTTGCAATCAAGGAACTTCAGAGCAAAGGAAAATCCAATGCCGAAAAATACAGCGGATATGCGGTAAGCCTGTTTAACATATTAAAGGATTTTTTTAACTCAAACAAAAGCGAAAAGGTACTTTTGCAGTTGGTTTACAACAGCAAATCATTCAACGAATTAAACGTTGCACTCGGAGCGGAGTTAAAAACTGCGTGCCTTGAAAGACCAAACCTGTTCTTTGCACACAGCATCGGAATAACCAACGAAACAAATATTGCCGAAATTCTTGATAACGAAAAAGAATTTGCATATAACGGAAACATTCTGTATAAGGACGGAGAAAGATACATCGAAACTATCTCCGAATTTAAGCCCGACGAAGAAATCAAACCTATATGGAAAGACAACGGAGTATATGTAATTACAGGCGGAACAGGCGGACTCGGAACTTTATTTGCAAAAGAGATTGCAGACAACACAGAAAATTCCAAAATCATATTGACAGGCCGCAAAAAGCCTGACAGCAAAATTCAGACTATAATTGATTCTATTGACGGTTCAAAGGTATCTTATGTACAAATGGACGTCACTAACAAAGTATCGGTTAAAAACGCTATTGAAAAAATCACAGGCAAATACGGCAAAATCAACGGTATCATTCACAGTGCGGGAATCATCAGGGATAATTACATAATCCGCAAAACCGACTCGGAATTTAAGTCGGTGCTTCAACCAAAAGTTTTGGGCGTTGAATACCTTGATGAGGCAACCAAAAAACAGCCGCTTGACTTTATGATTCTGTTCTCCTCCACAACAGGCAGCAACGGAAATGCAGGTCAGGCAGACTATGCCGCAGCCAACGCCTTTATGGATATTTTCAGCAAGCTAAGAAATGCAAAGGTAAACAACGGCACAAGATTCGGCAGAACTTTGGCAATAAACTGGCCTCTTTGGAAAGACGGCGGAATGGCGGTTGACAGCAACATAGAAAAAATCATGGAGGACTCCGTAGGAATGTCGCCAATGCCGGCAAAGCAAGGTATTGCGGCGTTAAAACAGGCTTGGAGTTCAAACCTAAGCGAAGTAATTTGTGTTTCAGCCAAAAAGAAAAATCTCTCCAGACTTATTGACAATATATCTGAACCAAAGATTGTCCGCAAAGAAGAAGTTATAAGCACGGGCAATGATAACATAAGCCTAAGCAAGAATAAGGTTGAAGAGCTTATAAAGAAAATATTTGCAGACACAATAAAACTGCCGTTAAAAAGCATTGACGCAAAAGCTCCTTTGGAAGAATACGGCATAGACTCGATTATGGCTATGCGACTGACCAACGAACTTGAAAAGGTGTTTGGCTCTCTGCCGAAGACTTTGTTCTTTGAATATCAAACAATATCAGAGCTGAGCAAATACTTCATTGAAGAATATGCCGACAAGCTCAGCGAACTGATTAATACCGACAGTCAAAACGGCTCCGGCGTAACTGCAAAAGCCACAAAGTCCGAAATCTCAGTATTTTTAAGAGATATTCTTGCCAAGAGAATGAAGCTCCAGCCTAACAAGGTCGGAATAGACGTTCCTATGGAAGAATACGGAATCGACTCAATTATGGCAATGCAGCTGACAAACGAGCTTGAAAATGTTTTTGGTTCTCTGCCAAAGACCCTGTTCTTTGAATATCAAACAATCGGTGAACTCAGCAACTATTTTGAAGAAAACTACTCGTCAAAAATTGCCGAACTCATTGGCAAAAAAGCTGTTTCTCTCAATAATGCCAACAGCACAAAGTCAGAATCGGAAAGCTATCAGCCAAAGACAAAGAGGCACCGCAGAAGAAGAAACACAAGCAATCCGAAATCAAATGATAACTGCGACATTGCAATTATCGGTCTTGCAGGAAAATATCCAAAGGCAAACGATATTCACACTTTCTGGGAGAATCTAAAATCAGGACTTGATTGCATCACAGAAATTCCCGAGGACAGATGGGAATACGAATCGTACTTTAATGAAGACAAAAACAATGACGGAACCATCTACTGCAAGTGGGGCGGATTTATTGACGGTGTGGATGAGTTTGACCCTCTCTTCTTCAATATAACACCAAAAGAAGCGGAAATAATGGAGCCGCAGGAAAGGCTGTTCCTTGAGTGTGTTTACCACGCAATGGAAGACGCAGGCTACACACGCCAGAAGTTGGCGCAGGTAAATGAAAAGTCGGGCAATGTCGGCGTGTATGTCGGCGTTATGTACGAAGAATACCAGCTGTATGCCGCAGAAGAAGAAAAAGACGGTCATATGATAGCTGTCAGCTCAAACCCGGCTTCAATTGCAAACCGCATTTCATATTACTGTAATCTTCACGGCCCGAGTATGTCTATTGACACTATGTGCTCCTCTTCCCTAACGGCAATTCATCTTGCCTGCCAAAGTCTTAAGCAAGGTGAATGTGAGGTTGCCATAGCCGGCGGCGTTAATGTTTCAATTCACCAGCACAAATACGTTATGCTATCCCAGGGAAAATTTGCATCAGCCAAGGGCAGATGTGCAAGTTTCGGCGAAGGCGGCGACGGTTATGTTCCGGGCGAAGGCGTCGGAGCAATTATCCTAAAGCCATTGGACAAAGCTGTGCAGGACGGCGACAATATTTACGCTGTAATCAAAGGTACCGCAGTAAATCACGGCGGCAAAACCAACGGATACACCGTGCCAAATCCGAATGCACAAAGCAGTCTTATTGACTCGGCAATAAAAGCTTCCGGATTAAATCCGAGAATTATAAGCTATGTTGAAGCCCACGGAACGGGAACATCGCTTGGTGACCCGATAGAAATCCAGGGACTTACAAAGGCATTTAAGAATTACACAAACGACAAACAGTTCTGCCGTATCGGCTCTGTAAAATCAAACATCGGTCACTGTGAAAGTGCGGCAGGCATTGCGGGACTTACAAAAATTTTGCTTCAAATGAAGTACAAAAAGCTTGTTCCGTCAATTCACTCAGATGTTTTGAACTCTTACATTGATTTTGCAGGCACGCCGTTTGTTGTTCAAAAAGATTTGTCCGACTGGGAAAGACCTGTTATTGAGGTTGACGGAACCGAAAAGGAATTTCCGAGAACCGCAGGAATTTCCGCATTTGGCGCAGGCGGCTCAAACGCCCATGTAATTCTTCAGGAATACAACAAGAAGCCAAATGAAAGCGAAACATCAGATAACTACCTTATAGTTTTATCTGCTAAAAATGAAAAACAATTAAATATCAAAGCAAAAGAGCTATCGGAATTTATCGCACAGGAGCATTACTCCGAAGATGATATGCGCAGCATAGCCTATACCCTGCAAGTTGGCAGAGAGGCTATGGATTATCGTCTTGCATTTACGGCACGTAACATTGCAGAGCTTTCCGAAAAGCTGTTGTATGCGGCAGGCGGAGACGACCAAAGAAGTGATATTTTCAGAGGAAACGCCAAAAAAGATTCCGACATACTCGCATTGATTGAAAAAGATTTGTCTCAGTGGATTAACAACCTTTTGGCTGACAAAAAATATGATGAAATTTTGGATTTGTGGGCAAAGGGTGCAGACATCGACTGGAATATTCTGTATGACGGTCACTCAGTGCCAAACAAAATCAGTCTTTCAGGCTATCCGTTTGACAACGAACGCTATTGGATTCCGCAGTCGGCAAATTCAAACTCAATAGGTGCATTAAAAGCCGCTTTACATCCTTTGGTGCAGGAAAACACCTCTGACCTTAACGAGCAAAAATACAGCTCACACTTTACGGGCAATGAGGCGTTCCTTGCAGGACATAAAATTTACGGTGAGAAAATACTTCCCGGTGCGGTATATCTTGAAATGGCTTGTTTTGCCGCTTTAAAGGCGTCAAACCTTGAATATGATTTTGATAACGGCGATATTGAAGTTGCAATAAGAAATATCGGTTGGTTCAGTCAATTTAATGCAAGCAAGTCAAATCAAATAAACATATCTCTTATCCCCGACTCCGATTCGGGAATGAAATATGAAATCTATACAGAAAATTCGGACAGCGAAGATATTATAAGCAACAGCCAAGGTTATGTTACATTTAGCGATAGGGCTAACGAAAGTAAGGCTAATGTTAATATTTCCGAATTGCTTTCACAGTGCGGCAATGAAATTAATACAGATGAATGTTACAAAAAGTATTCCGATATAGGAATTGAGTATTCCAACAATTTCAGATGTATTGATAAATTATGCAAAAACAACAATACAGCAGTTGCACACCTTACAATGCCGAAAAGCAATGACAAATCCGCATATATACTTCATCCGAGTATCATAGACGGAGCGTTCCAGACCGTTATTGCATTTTATATGGATAACGACGACAGTCAGGCAAAGCTTCCGTTTGCAATTGATGATATAAAGGTTTATCAACGTACCAAAGAGTCGGTTTGGGTTTCTGCCATTATGCAAAGCACAAACGGACAGGTTGACAAATACGACATCACTTTGTATGACGAAAACGGAAATGTTTGCGTTGAAATTAAGGGCTACACCGCACGTGCCGTCAGCTCCGACAGTCTGAAAGATTCTTCAAAACTGATAATTGCGGCTGACGCTTGGAGTGAAAAAACTCTTAATATCTCCGACTCTCAAAATCAATACGACAAATACATTTCAATCCTCTGTGATTTTGACTCTGCCTCGGCAAATCGTATCAAAAATCCGCTTAAAGCCGACGAAGTTATCGTCTTGTCAGAAAATCAATCGGCAGATGAAAAATATAAAAAATACGCTTTGGCTGTATTTGAAGAAATAAAAAATATTCTGTCACAAAAGCAAAATGTATTCCTTCAATTTGTTTACACAGAGAATATCGAAGATTCCGGCATATTCGGTATGCTTAAATCCGTCGAAAAGGAGACTCCGTACATTACCGCACAGGCAGTGGAATGGAGCGGTTCAGACAATGAGGAAATCTCAAAATTACTGTACGATGAATACAAGTATTCAACCGATGCATATGTAAAACTTGACGGAAAAGCAAGGTATATCAAAACATATCAAAAGACCGTATGCAATTCAGAAGCTGATAAAAAGCCATGGAAAGACGACGGCGTGTACCTCATTACAGGAGGCGCAGGCGGCATTGGAATGTTGTTTGCAAAGGAAATCGCTGTCTCAGCTCCAAAAGCAAAAATTATAATCACAGGACGTTCAGCTTCAAAACAGGGACTTGCCCAAAAGCTTGGACTTGACGCAGACAGTCAAAATTCGGTTAGCTATGTTCAAACAGACGTTACCGACATTAAATCTGTTGAAAACACAATACAGAATATTATAAGCAAATACGGAAAACTTAACGGAATTATTCACAGCGCAGGAGTAATCAAAGATAATTACGCAATAAAAAAGAGCAGCGAAGAATTTTTGAACACCCTGTCACCAAAGGTATCCGGAGTTGTAAATCTTGATACCGCAACAAAAGACATACCGCTTGACTTTATGGTATATTTCTCATCGGTATCAGGCACACTTGGCAATGCGGGACAACTTGACTATGCCGCAGCAAATGCATTTATGGACGCATTTGCACAGCACCGTCAATTGCTGGCACAAAGCGGCAAACGCAGCGGAAAAACCGTTTCAATATGCTGGCCTCTGTGGAAAGACGGCGGTATGCAGGTTGATGAAGCCGTTATAAACTCCTTGTCAGAAAACGGAATAGAACTGATTGACACAGAAAACGCTTTCAACGCATTTTACTTTGCATTGGATTCAAACAACAGCAAGAATCTTGTGCTTTACGGCTCTGACAAAAAGCTCGGACGTCTTTTGCAAAAAACTTCGGAAAACAATGCTGCGGAAGTTTCAAGACAAACATTACCTGCAAAAACAACCGCAGAGTCTGCAAATGAAATTTCAGACTCAGAACTTCTTGAAAAAACTTCTGAATTTTTGAAGAAACTGCTTTCCGAAAACATTAAATTACCTGTTCAAAAAATTGATTCAAGCATTTCAATGGAAGAATACGGCATTGATTCCGTAATGACAATGCAGATGACAAATCAGCTTGAAAAAACATTCGGTTCACTGCCAAAAACTCTGTTCTTTGAGTATCAAACCATTGATGAGCTAAGCAAATACTTTATTGAAAAGCACGCTGACAAACTCAGCGAAATAATAGGCGTATCGGACGATGTGAAAGAAAATATCACAACTTCCATTGTCACGGAACACAAACCGACTTCAAGCCTAAAGAACAGAATGAATAAATCCAGATTCATTCAAAATCGCAGTGGCTACGGCACAAACCAAACCGACATTGCAATTGTAGGTCTTGCGGGAAGATACCCAAAAGCAGACAATATCACAGAGTTTTGGAATAACCTTTCAAACGGAGTTGACTGTGTTACAGAAATTCCGAACGAAAGATGGGATTACAAACTTTACTTTGACAGCAACAAAAACAAGCCGGGCAAGGCTTACAGCAAGTGGGGCGGATTTATAAACCACGTATTTGACTTTGACCCGTTATTCTTCAACATCTCTCCTCGTGAAGCAGAGCTTATGGAGCCTCAGGAAAGGCTTTTCCTTGAGTGCGTATATGAAGCAATGGAGGACGCAGGCTACACCCGAAATTCTGCCGAAAGAAATGTGGGCGTATATGTCGGCACAATGTACGAAGAATATCAATTGTATGCGGCTCAGGAACAGCTCAAGGGCAATATGGTGGCTGTAAACGGCACGGCTTCGTCAATTGCAAACCGTGTTTCATATTACTGCAACTTTAACGGACCGAGCATGGTGGTTGACACAATGTGCTCCTCTTCCCTTACGGCAATTCACCTTGCCTGCCAGAGCATAAAGAACGGCGAATGTGATGCAGCCATTGCCGGCGGCGTAAACGTATCAATTCATCCAAACAAGTTCCTCGTGCTTTCACAGGGCAAATTTGCTTCAGCCAAGGGCAGATGCGCAGCATTCGGCGAAGGCGGCGACGGTTATGTTCCAGGCGAGGGCGTCGGCGCAGTTCTGTTAAAACCTGTTGACAAGGCAATCAAAGACGGCGACCATATTTACGGCGTAATAAAAGCCACCGCAGTTAACCACGGCGGCAAAACAAACGGCTACACCGTTCCGAATCCGATTCAACAGACAAATGTCATTTCAAAGGCATTAAAGCAGGCAAATGTTGACGCCGGCACTATCGGTTATATCGAAGCACACGGAACAGGAACTTCGCTTGGAGACCCTATTGAAATCACAGGTCTTACAAAAGCCTTTGAAGAATACACCGACAATAAGCAATTCTGTAAAATCGGCTCGGTAAAATCAAACATCGGTCATTGCGAAAGTGCGGCAGGAATTGCAAGCCTCACAAAGGTGCTTATGCAGATGAAGTACGGCAAAATTGCTCCGTCGCTTCATTCCGAGGTTCTTAATCCGTACATTGACTTTAAGGACACTCCGTTTGTTGTTTCCGAAGAACTGTCAGAATGGAAACGCCAAAACAATTCGGGCATTGAAACACCAAGGCGTGCAGGAATTTCTGCCTTTGGCGCAGGCGGCTCAAACGCCCATATTATTGTTGAGGAATACATAGACAACAGGTCGAATTATCATGCTGATAATTACACTGCGGTAATTCTTTTGTCGGCAAAGACCTTTGAACAAGTAAAAGAGCAGGCTGCAAGATTAAAAGACTGCATTTTTGAAAATCATTATACCGATGATGATTTGTTATCAATAAGCTATACTTTAGCCACAGGCAGAGAAGCAATGAATTGCAGAATCGGCTTTGCGGTTTCTAAAATTTCAGAACTCGTTGAAAAACTCAACGAAGTCATCTCTCCCGATAAGAATGATTTAAACATCTACAAGGGAGAAGTAAACGAGAGCAACGACTTGTTCTCAATCATAGACAAGGAATTGGAAAGAACGGTTGACGACCTTATTGAGCACAGCAGATATGAAAAACTCCTCGACATCTGGACAAGGGGCTACAAACTTGACTGGACAAAGCTATATAAAAAGTACGGAACTGTTAAAAAGCTCAGCCTGCCAACCTATCCTTTTGCAAACGAGGAATACAGCATACCTAAAATCACAGAGTACAATACTCCCGCAGGCACATCTTATCTCCACCCTCTGCTTCAGGAAAACACATCAGATTTTAACGGTATAAAATTCACAACCAAAATTAAAAATACCGATAAAAATATTTCGCAGTACATTCTTAACGAAAATATGTCAGATATGGCATACATTGAAATGGCTGCAAAGGCAATAAGTCTGATTGTAAATGTTCCCGAACAAACTTTGAAGTTTGAAGAAGTAATTTGGGGTGAACCGGTAAAGGTTGACAAAAACGAAAAAGAACTTAATATATCGTTAAACATTTCAAAACCTAACAACTATGAGTGGGTTGTATATCAAAATCTGAATGACGAACAGGTTCTTGTTGCCTGCAAAGGTAAGGCAAGCGTAATTCCATTGGGTAAAAACATAGTACCTGCACTGTCGCTCAGCAACTTTAACCGAGAAACCAAAATTAATAACAATTTTGGCGATGCAATAAGCAGGGCTATGGTAAACTCCGGCAATGAGATTTTGCTTGAAATAAACCTTAATTCGGAATCAGAAAACAATGCTGTACAGATACAAAAGCTTCTGAATATTGCCTTGTCATCGGTTAACGGTTCTTCCGTATTATCAGGCACAGACAGCTTTATGTTCAGCGGTTCGCTTGACAACATAAAGTGGATAACAATTCAAAAAACTGAAAACGGCTGTTATAACATTGCGGCTTACGACAACAATTGTTCTCCCGTTTTTGGATTTGACGGTGCAAATTGCGTCGGTGAAATCGTTGAAACCACAATAGATTATGCAGAGAACGAAACGACAGGCAAAGCCTCAACTCAAAGTCAGGAAACAAATCAAAATATTGCTCACAACGCTAATGCAAATTCAAAGCGCACAAAAGAAATGACCGGCTGGACTGTCGAAGAGTGCGTTTTGTGGGAAGTTAAAAAGCTTATGGGCAGTATTCTGAAAATAAAGCCCGAAAAAATCAGCTCTTACGATAACCTCAATGACTTTGGTTTTGATTCCCTGACAATCGTTGAATTTGCGGGACTTATGTCCGAACATTTTGAAGCCAATGTAACTCCCGACGTATTTTACAGTTATTACACGGCTGATAAATTAAAAGACTTCTTATGCGATAAGTATCACGGCAAAATGGAGGAATATTACGGCGAAAGCTCCCCTGCTTCGGCTGTTGAGCTTACAAACAATATTGCTCCCGCACCTGTAAACACACCTGCAACAGCAGAACCTCAGCCTGTACAAACGGATTCGGCACAAATTGCTTCGGATTCAAGGAGAACCGCCGAGATGACAGGTATGACGGTACAGGAATGTATTGCATATGGACTTAAGAAAATTATCGCAGACGTATTAAAGTTAAAGCTCGAAAAGATAAACGCAGACCAATATCTTGAAAACTTCGGATTTGAATCAATGAGCCTTGTTGAATTTTCAGGCGCAATTGAGGAACTGTTTGACATAAGGTTCACTCCTGATTTGATATACAGCTATCCTACCGTAAATAAAATCAGCGAGTATCTCTCAAACAAATACAGCGACAAAATGAATAAGTTGTATGCCGAAGCAGACATTAAACCACAGGCTTTTGTTTCAACTCCAAACACCGACAATAAGCCAACCGATATTCAAATCACGACAAAATCTTCAAGAAAACGCATAATCTGCAAACAGAATGAAATATTTGCACAAAGTGCATTTGTGGGCGGAAGCTCAAAATCATTTTCAGAAAACAGCCCGATTGCCATAGTAGGTATGAGCGGCAAATTCCCTGAGGCTGACAACGTTGATGAATTTTGGAATCTCATCAAAAACGGCAAAGACGTCATTGCCCCGGTAAAACGCAAATCGTGGGAAAAGATGTATGCCGATGAACCCGAAAAAGCCTCAATGCGCACAATGGGTGCATTGTCGGGAATTGATGAATTTGACCCGCTATTCTTTGAAATTTCGCCGAGAGACGCCGAAAGTATGGACCCAAGACAAAGAATTTTGTTGCAGGAAACATGGAAGGCTCTTGAAAACGCAGGATATTTTTCAAAGAACTATACAAAAGAAAGAGTCGGATTGTTTGTCGGTGCCGAAGACGGCGACTACAACACCATAATAGGCGACGACGCCGCAATAACCTCAAACCACAATGCGGTTCTTGCCGCAAGGCTCGCGTATATTCTGGATATGAAGGGCCCGAATATGACCATCAACACCGCCTGCTCGGCAGGATTGGTTGCTGTACATGAAGCTTGCCAAAGCCTGCGCTGCGGAGAGTGTGACACGGCAATCGTTGCAGGTGTAAATATACTCACAACTCCTGTAAGATACCTTGCAATGGAAAAATCCGGAATGCTTTCAAAGGACGGCAAGTGCTATGCATTTGACAAGCGTGCCAACGGTATGGTTCCCGGTGAGGCAGTTGCGGTTGTGGTACTCAGACGTTTGGACGAGGCAAAGACAGACAACAATTCAATTTACGCTACGATTGTAGGCAGTGCAATCAACTATGACGGAAAGACAAACGGAATTACCGCACCAAACGGCAAGGCGCAGTCACAGCTTTTGAAAGACACATACAGCCGATTTAACATAAACCCCGAAGATATAAGTTACATTGTAACTCACGGCACGGGCACAAAGCTGGGCGACCCAATTGAGCTTAACGCACTGACAGACACATTTAAGGAATTTACCGATAAAAAGGAATTTTGTGCACTGACTTCCGTTAAGCCGAACATAGGACACACAATGGCGGCTTCCGGTGTTGTAAGTCTTATCAGCCTTGTTAAGGCGATGAATAACAACGTCATTCCGCCAAGCATACACTGCGAACAGGAAAACGACTATATCAACACAGATGAACGTCCGTTCTACATTAACAAATCGCTGAAACCTTGGACCGATAACGGCGACAAGAGAAGACTTGGCTGCGTAAGCGCATTCGGATTCAGCGGAACAAACGCACATATTGTTGTTCAAAGCTACAAGTCTGACGCTTCAAACGCACAGTCCAAGCTGAACAGGCCGTACTATCTGCTTGTATTCTCTGCCAAAAACAAAGAAGCCCTCACAAGAAGACTTGAGGACATGGCTTTAGCCCTTGAGAGCAGAAGCGATATGGATAACAGTCTTGACAGAGTAAGCTACTCGCTTATTGACACAAGAAAACACTTCACATACAGATGTGCAATAGTTGTGCGTGACAAGTCAGACGCCGTTTATATGCTGAGACAAGCTCAAAACGACATTGTTGCTCCTAACATATTCTACGGAAATATCCACAGAGAATTTAAGCCAAAGGTTTCTATGGGCAAAATGGTAGACGAGCTTGCCAAGAGCAGCCTTTCGGTTGTTAATGACGCAAGAAAATATCAGGATATACTCTATTCACTTGCAGAACTTTATTGCAGCGGATATGAAAATTATCTTGACGGAATTTGGGGCGGCGAAACATTACAGGTCATCGACATTCCGACATATCCGTTCTCAAAAGAAAAATATTGGGTTGAAGATGCTGTAAGCAAATCATCGGCAAACCTTTGCCCTGATGAAACACAAAGCAGACTTCATCCGCTTGTACATGAGAACATCTCCAATATGTCAGAGCAAAAGTACAAAACACATTTGTCTGATAATACAAACGGTATATATCTGGATAAATCAGGCTTTGTGTCCTTTGCTTCACAGGCAGAAATGGTTCGTGTGGCAACGGTTATGGCAGTAACACAAAAACCAAAGGCTGTTGTTATTAAAGACCTTGTGCCTGCAATGCCGATGAAACCCGAAAGCGACTTCTTTACAAACATTTATCCGATAAACAACAATTACGGATGCACAATATATCAGGAAACAGAAAATGAATCCGATATACTGAAAAACTGCGAAGCAGTTGCAGAAATTGCGGAAAGCTGCCGCTCAGGCAAGATTGACACAAACAACCTTGGCAGCAGTCAAAAAATAGGCAATGAAAATGTCTACCTCAAACAAAGTAATCCTGATTCGGGAGAATTTGTTATTACCATAAACAATAACAGCTCCGACACTTCAACAACATATACTCACGATTGCGTAATTGACACAGGTGCGGTCAATAAAGCCGTAAAAGTGCTTGAACAAATTTTGTCGCTTAGCATTAGCAGTTGCAATGTTGCAAAAATTTCTGAAATTTACGTTCAGAACAACAGCTTTGTTACAGGCAGTGTTGAGGCTGAATATCGCAAGTCAAAAGACAATATCATATATGTTGACATCAACGTATATGACTCAGACAAAAACCTTGCAAACTCATTTATCGGCATTGAATTGAACTCAAGCATAAGCTCAGACTTTGCAATAAATGAAGTCAAAACCAAGGCTACGCCCGAAAAATCCGCAGGAACTAACCGAACCGACGAGATGAACGGAATGTCTGTTCTTCAGTGCATTAATTCCGACGTTAAGTCAGTATTGGGCAAGCTTTTGAAACTCAACACCGATATTATCGGCAATGACGACAGCTTTGAAAGCTTTGGTGTTGACTCAATCAGTATGGTTGAACTTGCCGGAGCTTTGAGCGACAAGCTTGAAATCGAGATAACCCCAGACGTATTTTACAGTTATCCAAATGTTCGTGAACTGAGCAAATATTTTGCAGAAGAATACAGCGACAAGATGGCAGAGCTTTACAAGGCTCCGTCAGAAGATACACCAAAAGAACCTGTATCTGCCGCAACAAGTAAAACTTCTGACAGCAAACAATTTGTTTCGGGCAAGCTGAGGATTTCAGAGATGAGCGATATGAGCGTCAAGCAATGTATCATCTACGACATCAAAAAGGTAATTAACGATATTCTCAAACTGCCGATTGACAAGATGGATATAAACGACAGCTTGCAGACCTTTGGATTTGATTCAATTAATCTTGTTGAGCTTGCAGCCGCACTGAGTGAAAAATACGACTTGGAAATCACCCCGGATATGTTCTTCAGCTACTCAAGCATAAAGAGTATTGCCGAGTACCTGATAACCGAACACTCCGAACTTATGAATGATTTGTATGGTGAATCGGTTGCAGCCGAGCAATCGGATAACATCAACGATTCCGCAAGCAATATCAGCAGCGAACAGTACATTGAAAGCAAGAACGAAAAATTTATTCTGAACAAAAATACCCAAGCAAAATCAAGTGCAGACAATATTCCGATTGCTGTTGTAGGTATGAGCGGAAAGTTCCCTGCCGCAAAGAATATCGAAGAGTTGTGGAACATTCTTTTTGAGGGACGAGAAGTAATCTCAAGAGTTCCCGAAGAAAGAACCGAGTGGCAGGAAATGTATTCCGACTGCAGCGATGAACAGTTGAAGAGCAGAAAGATGGGCGTATTACCCGACATCGGCGAATTTGACCCGCAATTCTTCAAAATTTCTCCTCGAGAAGCTATAAGCATTGACCCAAGACAAAGAATTATGCTTGAAGAAATGTGGAAAGCACTTGAGGACGCAGGTTACGGCAAAGAAAACCTCAGCAATGAAAAGGTTGGCGTATTTGTAGGTGCCGAAGAGGGAGACTACCGCACAATTCTTTCGGAAGAGCTCAGCATAACCTCAAACCATAACGCAGTTTTGGCTGCAAGACTTGCATATCTGCTGAACCTCAAAGGTCCGAATATGGCAATCAACACAGCTTGCTCGTCAAGCCTTGTTGCAATTCACCAGGCGTGCCTAAGTTTGAGAAACGGCGAATGTGACACAGCAATAGTTGCAGGTGCCAACATTCTGACAACCCCGGGCACATACAAGGCTATGGAAAATGCCGGAATGCTATCCGCTGACGGCAAATGTTATGCTTTTGATAAGCGTGCAAACGGAATGGTTCCTGCCGAGGCAGTTGCCGCAGTTGTTCTTAAACGTCTTGATAAAGCCCAGGAAGACAAAAATCCTATTTATGCAACGGTAATAGGAAGCGGAATTAATTATGACGGAAAGACCAACGGCATTACCGCTCCAAGCGGAAGCGCACAAACCGCCCTACTTAAAGAAGTCTATGATAAATTTGCAATCAATCCCGAGGACATAAGCTACATTGTAACTCACGGCACAGGCACAAATCTGGGCGACCCGATTGAAATCAATTCACTTGCCAACGCATTCAAAAAATACACCACCAAGCATGGCTTCTGCGCTTTGACTTCAACGAAGCCAAATATCGGACATGCATTAGCGGCTTCGGGCATAGTAAGCTTTATCAGCCTTGTTATGTCAATGTATAAAGAAACTATTCCGCAAAGCATTAACTGCGAACAGGTGAACGAATACATTCACTGGAAAGACAGTCCGTTCTTTATTAACAGAGAAAACAAAGAATGGAAAGATTCCAACGGCAAAAAGAGAATTGCAGGCGTAAGCGCATTCGGTATGAGCGGAACAAACGCTCACATAGTATTGCAAAGCTATGACGAGCAATCCGCACCGAAGCCAAAGAATACAAATGCTTCAAAACCAGAATATCTGATGTTGTTCTCTGCAAAGAGCCAAGAATCGCTGACTGACAGACTCAAAGACTTACTTAACTTTGTCAACAGAAGCGAATGCTCCGAAAATGAATTGGCAAGCGCAAGCTACACCCTTATGAAGGGCAGACAGCATTTTAATCTGCGTACCGCCATTGTTGCAAAGAACAAAGCAGAACTTGTTGACGCATTACAAGCTGCAATTTTGGGAGAAAAGAATCCGAATGTCTACATTGGAAGTATCAAGAAAAACTTTAATGCTGACGAAAAGATTCAAAATTCACTTAATGATGCAGCCAAACTTTTGAGAACAAAAGCAATGGATGAAATGCGTTTCAAAAAGGCTCTTACAAGTCTTGCGGAATTTTATTGCATCGGATACGACGAATTTATCGACAATCTGTGGGACAATAACATTAGGCTGTTAAGACTTCCGACATATCCGTTCAGAAGAAAAAAGTATTGGCCCAAAACTTTGGCAAAAAAAGCCGACAATAAACAGACTTTAAATAATGCCGAAAACAAGGTCAATGCAAAGCCTGAAAACACACAGGTTTTAAAGCCCAAGGCTAAAATTAAATCCGACTTAGACAA
Source organism: Ruminococcus sp. YE282 (assembly GCA_900101355.1). Classification (GTDB taxonomy): domain Bacteria; phylum Bacillota; class Clostridia; order Oscillospirales; family Acutalibacteraceae; genus Ruminococcoides; species Ruminococcoides bromii_A. Next base: position 923 of record FMUV01000003.1, on the reverse strand, counting down.
CAAGGTTTCACATAGTGTTCCAGACAGTCAGAGCACTGTAAACAAACCTGAACGTCCGATTACCTTGGACAGCCCAAGTGTTGTTAGAGAGAAAGTATCAAAGACAACTACATCAAATAAACTCAGGCAGATTACTTTGGATTCTCCAAAGCCGACAAAAAAAACAAACTCGGAGAATCTGAAAGAAAACAGCACTTCATCCAAGGGTTTCCCGGATTCAAGAACGGTCAAGGGAATTAAGGAACTTCAAATGCTCTACCCAAAGAAAAAGCCTGTAACAACAAAAAGCATTAACATCAAACCTTTGGTAATGCTCACACCAAAAAGCCGTTTGTCAGACAATACAAATGCAAAATCAGACGAAATTAACGGACTGAATATGCTGTATCCCAAGAAAAAGGATATTGACAACGGCAAGTACAATGTTTCAAACCCATTGAAGCTTTTGTATCCGAATAAGTAAAAGTCAATTAGGCATTACTAAAAGACAATCAATTAAACACAGGGAATGGTTCAAATCGAATCATTCCCTGTGTTGTTTGCGCAATAGCTTTTTTCCTGTTAAATATTAAAGAAGTGGGAACAACCCAAATGCAGGCTGTTCCCACTTATAATTTTAAAGGCAACCCATAAAATTTTGTGTAAATAATAATCCTTCAAGCAATAACAGAATACAGGATTGCGGTTGCAATCAGGCTTTCTGATTTGCCCCGTGTCAACTTTTCATTCCTGTCTGCGGAATGTTATGCATGCCAAAGCGTGAATAACATTTTGCAGACAGGAAATTCTATTCTCAGGGGCAAATCAAGCAGGTATTCTGGCCTCAAATATTATTGATAACTGGCTTAAAACTACATCCCAGTTTCGACATCTTTGTGTCCAGCGTTCGACAATTTTTTGAGACGCTAAATACAACATTTTGC
>FMUV01000008.1 GCA_900101355.1 Ruminococcus sp. YE282 | reverse complement strand
ATTCGGCTAAAATTGCTATGTCTGATTGGATTAACTCCGCACTTGACAGTGATATTCCTCAACTTCAAAAGTGTGCAAATACTATGATGAATTGGCTTACAGGTATTCTTAATTCATTTTCTTCCACTATCACAAACGGCTTTACTGAAGGTTGCAACAACAAAATCAAAGTCCTTAAACGCAACGCTTACGGTTACAGAAATTTCAACCGTTTTCGTAATCGTATTTTACATATATTTTCTCTTAAATCTGTCAATTGTCAAAAACAAGCGACAACTTGACGCTATCGCTTGTTTTTAATATTTCATTCATTTTCATTTTTTCGGGTTACCCCAATTATTGACATTGAGCCAATTAAAATTTGCGGCAAAAACTAAGGCTCCCACTTTTGTGGGAGCCTTTTTGAACAAATACAGTTCTTTTAATTTTATTCAGGATTAAGGATTAATATCCCCAACGGTCAAAGAATCTTACACCCTGGAAAGTAAGAATGTAGTTTTGGCTTTCGTGGAAAGCACTCTGAACAAGTGATGGATTGTACATATACAATAATCTGTGCTGAACAGCATCCATATTTTGGTCAAAGATATATTTTACTGCGTTCTTGCAATCCTGGTTTGTGCCTTTGTTTGTGCTGCCTGTGTAATGATAATTTTCAATAACAGAAGCTACGCTTGTATATCCGTCAAAACAAATTGCATCTTTAACGGATTGTGCAATAAGGCAAGCTCCGATAAATCCGCCGGAACCAAACTCGCCCATACAAAGTCTTTCAAGCAAATCTCTGTCTTCTTCGGAAAGTGTTACCTGTGAACAATGATATGATTTGTCAGGATTGTCAATTGCAATGATATATCCTGCGTCCCACTGTTCTTCATAATCGGCAGGTGTGTCAACCGGAATAGCGGTTGCAAACTGAATATATTGGTCTGAAGACTGTGACGACTGACCGTTAGAATTTGAGTTGTTTGAATTTCCCTGGGCTGTTGTAGCAGCAGCCTTGGTTGTCGGCTGGGTAGTAGCTTCCGGTTTTTTTGTAGTTTCAACAGCATTTGTTGTTTGTGCTGCGGTAGACGCTTCGGTTGTTCCCTCGGTCTGTGCTGCCGTAGTAGGAGGAACAGTTGTCGGATGCTGAATCTCACCAGTGCCTAATGAACTTCTGTATTTTGGATTAACGTTGGCTGAAGCAGAAGTTTGGGTGGACTCCATTGGACTTGAGACCACGACTGTTGCGGCAACTATAAGGCAAAGCACTAAAAGCACGCATAAAAGTACAACATTTGTTCTATTGAAAAATTTTTCCAATGGATATCACCTTACCTGTAATTTAAAATATTATTCCGTATAAGCAATTATACCACAAAGCTTTTGATAATTCAAGGTCAAATAAGACATATATAATGCAAATTTGGGTAAAAATTTCAGGCAATCTTGGCAAAATCTACTATTGGATGCAAAATTTATTCTATTGTATGTGTTGCTTATTAAAATTTAATGTTTTGTTATACAAGAGACATTTGAATCTTTGTAACGTCAATTACGTCAATTGTTCCGTCTTGGTTAACATCTGCCGCAGCAAGCTGTTTGCTGTCAAGGCTGACTATGTTTGCAAGATATTTTTGGATTAAGGTTGCGTCGGCAATTGTAAGAACGCCGTCTCCGTTTACATCGCCAAGGATAACGTCGGGTTCCCTCTTAATGCAGTCGCCTGCAAGAACAAGGCTTGCTGTTGTGTTAGGGTTGTCTGCAATTACGGCATAAACCTGATTATCCTTTATCAAAAGTCCGTAGCATTTTCCGTTGAGCTCGGCGTCGGTTGTATACTCGTTAAGCTCTCCGGTTTTAATATCGTAATAGTAAATCTTGTTGTCGGTGTTGCAATACAAAATTTTGTCGCATTCGTCCAGGCTCATATATCCGCCTACCCAGTAGCTGGTGCCGCCGGCGCTCCAGCGTGCGTTAAACTTGTTTACAACCGTTGCGCTGTCGTTGGTTTCATCGTACTTAATCATACACTTTTCATATTCGCTCTTGTATTTGTTATCAATGGCAAAGAATGTTCCGTCAGAATAGCACAGGCGGGTGTTTAGTCTGTGAAGCATATCGTAATTATCATATTTCTTGCTGGTTGCCGGATAATATGATTCATAATCTGTATGAGCGCTGAAGTTAGTTCCTGACTGGAACGCCTCGTCGCTGTACAGGAAATAAGTGTGTTGAACATGTCCCGGTTTGTCTGCTATCGGGTCGTCCCATGTTGGGTCAACATTGTAGTATTCGCCGTCAATCTTTACCTTTAGCCAAGCATGGTTCATTTTTGCCGAGGAAATTATTTCGCTGTCAATTCCAACAAGCGAAAGAAGTCTTGCATAAGCAAAAGCATACGCGATGCACTGACCTTTGCCCTCCGTCAAAAGGTTGTACATAGATGGGTCATATGCATATTCGGTTCTCAGAACAAGTTCATCGTGCAGAATCACAGCTTTTTGAACATCGCTCATTGAGTTGTCAACCAATGCAAGGTATTTGTCAATAACCGAGTCAAGGGTTTGCTGCTTTTCTTCAATCTCGCTTGTTGAATATGAATACTTAGGAACAATTACTGTTGCATAATTTCCGCTTATGTAATAAGAACAAGCTCCGGTAACATAGAATAATCCCGGATTGCGGTATGTAACAACATACATAAGTTCGCTTACATCGCCGGTAGACAATTTGCAATCAGAAATGTCTATATGTTGTTCAAGATTTTTGATTCCGTCTGCCACTTTGTCGCAGGCGTCTTTGTTTTTAAGATAAAAGCTTTCGTCAAATGAAACTACACCTTCGGTCTGTGCAGCCGATGTTGTAAATACAGCCGCAGAAGAAAGAGATGTAATTACAATTATCAATGACAGAATGATTGAAATTGGTTTTGTAAATACAGATTTGTTTTTTGTCATATCCTTACACCTCATTTAAGATATTAAGAAACCGTATTGGATAATTATGGTGATTTCTTAATCTTAATATACCATTAATTTGTTTAAATTACAAGTTTAATCCAAAATATTTTTATATAAAATTTCCAAAATATATTAATTGGCATTTTTAACAATAAATTAAAACGAGGCGGAAGAAAAAGTTCTTATATCTTGTTTTTGGTGCTATATGTTGCCAAAAATGTTTTTGATTTTTTTAGACCGTGCGTGAAACCTTGGCGCAAGACTTCACGGTGTTTAAGCACCTGTCTTTAATATTTTGCCAAAGCCATTAATCAGTGACAAAAAGGCGAGTGTAAGAAACTCTGAAAATCAAATAGAATACAGTCCAAAAAGCCTGCATATAAATTAGCAAGACTGATAGGAGGGCTTTTTGTGAAAGGAATAGTGGAGAAACGCGCAGCAATGTTGGGCGAGTATATAATAGAAAGCAAAGCAACCGTCAGAAAGGCGGCAAAAAAGTTCGGCGTAAGCAAAAGCACCGTACATAAAGATGTCAGCCAAAGGCTCAAGGTGCTCAATCCCGCAATGTACCGTGAGGTGCGGCAAATTCTTGATACAAACAAAAGTGAACGCCACATAAGAGGCGGAATGGCTACAAAGAACAAATATCTGAAAGAACGGCAGGACAAGGCGACAAAAAATCGATAACAAGTTGCTTGTGTAAAAATTCATTTGATAATCTTTACTTTTATTTATAAATGATGTATAATCCGATATATATGTTTATAAATAGAAGTATCTGTCATCAGATGTTTATTACACAAGGAGATTTTAAGAATGAGGAAAATTCCTTTTTCTCCGCCGGACCTTTCCCAGGCGGAAATAGACGAAGTTGTCAAAGTCCTGAAATCAGGCTGGATTACAACCGGCCCCGAAACAAAGCTGTTTGAGAACAAAATCGCAGAATATTGTCACGTTAACAAGGCAGTATGTCTGTCGTCACAAACCTCTTGTGCTGAGCTGACGCTCCGTATTCTCGGCATAGGTCCCGGGGACGAGGTTATTGTTCCCGCATATACTTACACGGCAACCGCTTCAATAATTTATCACGTTGGCGCTAAGCCGGTTATGATTGACTGCAAGTGCGGAAGCTACGAGATGGATTACGACAAGATGGAGGCTGCGATTAATCGCAACACAAAGGCCGTTATTGCGGTTGATTTGGCAGGCGTCATTTGTGATTATGACAGAATTTATGAGGCTGTTGAACGCAAAAAGAATGTGTTTAATCCCAAAAACGAACTTCAGGAGAAATTCGGAAGAGTTTTTGTTATTGCCGACGGTGCCCATGCGTTCGGGGCAAGACGACACGGAAAAATGTGCGGTGAAATTGCCGATTTTACCAATTTCAGTTTTCACGCCGTAAAAAATATGACCACAGCCGAGGGCGGCGCAGCCGTGCACAGACTGCACGATGGTATTGACGAAGAGGATATGTACAAACAGTATATGCTTCTTTCACTTCACGGTCAGACCAAAGACGCTTACCAGAAAAATAAGGTTGCCGCTTGGGAGTACGACGTTGTTGACACTCAGTATAAGTGCAATATGCCTGATGTGCTTGCGGCTTTGGGTGTTGCTCAGTTATCAAGATATGAAAAAATACTTGAGCGCAGACACGAGCTTATCAAACTTTATAATGAAGAATTTAAGGATTTGCCGATTCAGGTGCTTAACCATTGTGACGAAACTCACCGCAGCAGCGGACATTTGTATTTTGTTCGTTTCATCGGCAAAGATGCGGAATACAGAAACCGCTTTTATAATATGATGGCTGAGAACGGAATTATGTGCAACGTTCACTTTAAGCCGTTGCCGATGCTTTCCGCATACAGCAAAAAGGGCTTCAGAATTACAGATTTTCCGAATGCATATAATATGCATAAAAATCAGCTTACTTTGCCGCTTAATACTACCTTGTCGGACGATGACGCATGGTATATAATCAGCACCTTTAAGCAGTGTATAAATACGCTGAAATAAAAAAACAATTGTCGGAGGGTTTTGCCCTCCGATTTTTATTGTCCGTTTTATAGGACATATTCTCCGCTATAATTAAGATAGTGCAAAGATAATCCGCCTCTAAGACGGCTGGATTTGTTCAGAGTTTCAATAATTTATAATTTAACACCGAAATTCTGAGAAACTAAAGCTCTTTTGCACTGATTGAATTTCGGCGCAGGTTCTGCTTTTTGCAAGTAAGGCAGAATGTTGCTTCGATTTGAATTAAATACAGACCCGACAAATTGTCGGTGTTGAATTGTGATTTTAAACAAGACGGGAACAGCGGAGGTTAAGATGTTAAATTTATGCGTATTTATTTTTATTGTCAATGCGGTTGGCGGTTCCGCACGGATGATTTTGTGCGGCAGAAAGAGCAAAAAATCGCGCCTTGTTTATGCGTATGAGGCAAGACGGCGCAGAGAGGCACGCCGCAGGCGTTCGTCATACGAGAAGCGCACGGCGGCAAAGCACAGAAGATTGTATGCACCAAAATCATATGAAAATACAATAACATATAAAAATCAGCGCAGGGCAAAAGAACCCCTGCGCTGTTGTTTTGTATGAGATATTACGAAATTCTTGTTACAACGGTCAAAAGAATCATTAAGATGAAGGCTGCGATTGTCAGCGGAGCAGAAAAATAAACGGCTGTTTTTCTTAATGTACCGATTTGAAATCTGCCTTTGTCGAGTGACAGATTTTTGCGTTTTCTAATAAGTTGAACAATTAACAATATGGGACCTGCAACGATAAAAATCAGTGTTATAAGGATGGCTAAACAATATATTATTGAAATTGCCGTGTGCTTTGTAAACATTGCGTGAATTACAAATTCGGAATCTTGACTGTTCAAAATGTCTCCTATAAAAATTTTGGAAAGGACAATCAAGAATGAAAGCAAATTGTTTATTAAGTGCGTGACCATACAAACCCATATTGAATTTGTTTTGATGTATATTATACATAAAAACATTCCGCAAAAAGTTGCCATAACAAATTGCGAATTGTTGGTGTGCCAAAGTCCGAATGACAGCCCGGTAACAATTACCGCAAACCATTGTCCCATTGCTTCTGTGTTTCTGAATAGTGACGCCCTGAAAAACAATTCTTCAAAAAACGGTGCCATCAGAGCCGTGGGAATAAAATACATAACCATTCCGAGAATATCGTTTTCCGATGTTATTAAGGAGTCAATTCCGGAACTTTGAGAATCTTGTACAAAAACACCTATTATTAAATTTGAAATTATTCCGAGCAGTTGGCTTACGCCTATTGTGATTGCCACCCACTTAAAGCACCAGCCGAATGAGCGTTCGGATTTTCTAAAGATGGATTTATAGGTTAAATTTTCCCTTTTGCCCGCTGTTTTTGAAAAAATCAGAAGCAACAGCGGAATCAAAATCAGATATACGGCAATATATGTCAGAGCATATGTAAATTTCGGGTTTTGCCAAATTGAGCCGTATTTTGATTTTACAATCAAAGTTTTCAAAAGATAGCTGCCAACAGCTGTTACTGCCAAGAAAATCAGCAGAAGCAGTGAGTTTGAATTGGAGATTTTACGAATTTGTTTGTTAATTGCTTTGTTGTTCATTTTTTCACCGCAAATTTTTATAATGATATTTGTTAAATATGAATTGCCGTTTGTATACGTTTTAGTTTATTATTTATATGTATAATATATTTAATTTTGTCGCTTGTCAACAAAAATGCAAAATTTTGTACTGATATATAAGAACTGTTGCCTTGCAGTGAATAAAGTCTGTGGTAAAAATATCACAATTTTTAGTATAAATCAGTATTGTTTAGATGATTTTGTTGTGGTATAATAAAATTTAAGATTGCGATAATTAGAACTATGAAATAAGAGGAATATTAATGAAAATATCACAACTGTTTAAAGACACCGACAAAACTGTGTTTTCCTTTGAGGTTTTTCCGCCCAAAAAAGATTCGCCGATTGAGTCGGTTTACAGCAAGCTTGAAGAAATTTGTTCGTTGAAACCTGACTTTATCAGCGTAACCTACGGTGCAGGAGGTACGGTAGGACACAGCCGAACAGCAGAAATAGCTTCAAAAATAAAAAATGATTTCGGCGTTGAATCCGTTGCCCATCTTACCTGTGTAAACAGCACAAAGTCTGATATAGACGCAAATCTTGACGATTTTGTTCAATGCGGAATTGAGAATATTCTTGCTCTCAGGGGCGACTACGTCAGCGGAGTTGAGCCCAAAAAAGAATTTGTCTATGCAAGCGATTTGTGCAGCTACATAAAGAAAAAGGGCGATTTTGATATTGCGGGAGCCTGCTATCCCGAGGTTCACATTGAAGCAAAAGACGAGGTGGAAGATGTTCTTAACCTTAAAAATAAGGTTGAAGCCGGAGCGGAACATCTTATAAGCCAGTTGTTTTTTGACAATTCGGTATTTTACAGATTTTTGGAGAGAACCAAAATTGCAGGAATCAATGTGCCGATTGAAGCGGGAATTATGCCTGTAACAAACAAAAAGCAGATTGAAAGAATGGTTTCAATGTGTGGCGCAAGTCTGCCTGCAAAGTTTTCAAAGATAATGCAAAAGTATGAAGATAAGCCTGAAGCACTGCGTGATGCAGGAATTGCATATGCGGTTGAGCAAATTGTGGACTTGATTGCAAACGGAGTTGACGGCATACATCTTTATACTATGAATAATCCGTATGTTGCCCGCAAAATTACTGCGGCAATAGCCAATTTGTTATGATAAACCTTGATAAACTTAATCGGAATGAGGCAAAACGCTACCTTGGCGGAGCGGGAATAAAGCTGAACGACAAAATGCAGGCGCTTATGGACGAATGTGAAAAAACAATTTTGTCGAATGTTTCGCCAAAGTATCTTTATTCCGTAATAGATTTGCCGTGCGAAGAGATTATCAGCGGCAACGATATAAAAAATCACCTTGACGGATGCGAAAAAGCAGTTATGATGTGTGCAACCCTCGGTAACGGCGTTGACAGAATCATAAGGATTGCACAGGTTGCGGATATGTCTCGTGCCGTTGTGTTGGACAGTTTTGCAAGCGTAGCCGTTGAACAGCTGTGCTGCAAGGTTGACGAGCTGATTGCCGAAAAATATCCCGAATATAATATGACTTTCAGGTTTAGTCCGGGATACGGCGACTATCCGATTGAAATGCAAAAATATTTTCTGAACCGACTTGACGCTCCACGGAAAATCGGATTGACAACAAATGATAACTTCCTTTTGATGCCTGCAAAGTCAGTTACGGCTGTTGCTGGTCTTTCAAAATCACCCATAGAGAAGAAAAAGCGCGGATGTGCTGTTTGCAATCTGCGTGCTACGTGTAAATTCAGGAGAAACGGAGAACATTGTGGATTTTAAAAAATTTTGCAATGAAAGGGAATTTGTAATTCTTGACGGTGCAATGGGCACCCTTATTCAGGAAAGTAAAGCAAAGTATGAGCACGTTCCCGAAACATTGAATGTTACAACCCCAAAGCTGATAGAATCATTTCACAGAGCCTATATTGAAGCAGGCTCTGATATAGTGTACGCCAATACTTTTGGCGCAAATTCATATAAACTTAAGGACAGCGGATATTCGGTTGATGAAATCATAAAATCCGGTGTGGCAATTGCCAAAAATGCGGCAAGCGGAACTTCGGCACTTGTTGCACTTGATATAGGCCCGATAGGCATGCTGCTTGAACCCGCAGGTTCGCTTTCTTTTGAAGACGCATATGAGTATTTTAAAGAGCAGATTGTTGCGGGAATTGATGCGGATATAATAGTTTTTGAAACTATGACGGATTTGTATGAGCTTAAGGCTGCAATTCTTGCCGCCAAAGAGAACTGCAATAAACCAATTATTGCAACAATGACGTTTGAGCGTAACGGCCGTACTTTTACGGGTGTTGCACCTGCTTGTGCTGCTGTAACGCTTTCGGGGCTTGGGGTTGACGCTATCGGAGTGAACTGTTCGCTTGGTCCCGACGAGTTGGAACCTGTTGTGAGCCAAATGACAAAATACACCGATTTGCCGCTTGTTATAAAAGCCAATGCGGGCTTGCCTGACCCGAACAGCAATAAGTATGATGTTATGCCCGACAAATTTGCCGACTGCGTTTTGTCGCTTTTAAAGTATGGCGTAAAATTTATAGGCGGCTGCTGCGGAACCACTCCCGAATACATTAAAGAGATAAAAAAGGTTCTCGCTGACAAAACATATCAGCCATGTGCAAAAAGTGTTGATACTATGGTTTGCAGCTCAAGCATGGCTGTTGAGATAAACGGTCCGAGAATTATCGGTGAACGAATTAATCCGACGGGCAAAAAGCTTTTTAAGCAGGCGCTGGTTGAGAACAATATTGACTATATTCTTACTCAGGCTTTAAGTCAGGTGAGCGGCGGTGCCGAAATTCTTGACGTTAATGTCGGTCATCCCGAGATTGATGAAAAAAAGATGATGGTGCGTGTGCTTAAGGCAATTCAAAGCGTTTGTGACGCACCGCTTCAGATTGACTCAACAAAACCAGATGTTCTTGACGCAGGCTTGAGGTGCTATAACGGCAAACCGATAGTTAACTCGGTAAACGGCGAAGAGAAAAGCCTTTCGTCTGTTTTGCCATTGGTAAAGAAATACGGAGCCTCTGTTGTCGGACTTACACTTGATGAGGGCGGAATACCGAAAACCGCAGAGGGCAGATTTGAAATTGCCAAGCGCATTGTAGAACGTGCTGAAGCAATCGGAATTGACCGCAGAGATGTTTATATTGACTGCCTTACACTGACGGTTTCAGCCGAGCAGGAAGCTTGCAGAGAAACGCTTAAAGCTTTGCATAGGGTGAAAACGGAGCTTGGTTGTAAAACCTGTCTTGGAGTTTCAAATATTTCTTTCGGTTTACCTAACCGAGAACTTGTAAACCGTACATTCCTTACAATGGCACTTGAGGAGGGTCTTGACCTTCCTATTATCAACCCGAACATTGACTCTATGACAGGCGCTGTAAGGGCGTACAGGGTGCTTTCGGGCATTGACAAAAATTCAAATGAATTTATTGAAAAATATAACGACGCTGCGTCTGCGGTAAAAGCGCCTAAGCAAAACTCGGAAATGGATATTCCGACTGCCGTTTATGGCGGCTTGAAAAGCGAAGGTGCGTCGGCGGTGCAAAGGCTTCTTGATGACAATACCGACCCTATGGTAATTGTCAATGAGATGCTTATTCCTGCGCTTGACAGAGTAGGAGAAGATTTTGAAAAGAACAAAATCTTTTTGCCGCAGCTTATTCAGAGCGCAAATGCGGCACAGGAGTGCTTTGAGGTAATAAAAAAGCACATTGCCGCCACAAGCGGTTCCCCTGTCAGCAAAGGCAAAATTATTCTTGCGACCGTAAAGGGCGATATTCATGATATAGGCAAAAACATCGTTAAGGTGCTTTTGGACAATTACGGATATACGGTTGTTGACCTGGGACGTGACGTGCCGCCCGAGCTGATTGTTCAGACGGCAGTTGAACAGGATATAAAAATGATAGGACTTTCGGCTCTTATGACCACTACCCTAAAGAGTATGGAAGATACCATAAAGCTCGTCAGAGCAACAAAAGAATTGCAAAATCCGGACGGCTCAAGCAAATGTGTGGTTTTTGTCGGTGGTGCGGTGCTGACAAAGGAATACGCAATGAAAATCGGTGCGGACTACTATTGCAGAGACGCCAAGGAAAGCGTAGACACAGCCAAAAAAGTGTTAGGGTAAAATTAATTGGAGGACAATATATCATGAAAAACAATTCTGTTAGAAAATCCGGAAAAATAACTAAAGTAAGGGAGAATAATTATGATTTGCTGAGAATTATTTCGACATTTGCTGTTATTTTAATTCATGTTAATGCATTTTATGTTTCAAAAATAACAGATTTTAATTCAAGTTTATATTGGATTGGAAGCGCAATTAATATAGTCACAAGATTTTCAGTTCCGTGCTTTGTTATGCTTTCGGGTGCGTTTTTGCTGTCAAACCCGAAAAACAAGGATTATAAAACTTTTTATAAGAAAACATTCTCAAAGATATTTTTACCGTTTATTGTAATTTCAATTTTGCTGTTCCTTTTTTCGGAAGGTTCCCGAATTATATCGCATGCTTCTTTATGGCCACCTCTTGAAAAAATACTGATTGGCGATTATTACAACCTGTGGTTTATGTTTATGTTATTCGGTCTGTATATTTTTGTTCCGATAATTATAAGGGTAAAAGAATCTGTAACCAATAAGTCCTATTGTATTGCAGCTGTTATTTGGCTTATATTCTCAATTATAAATCAGCTTACTACCGCATATAAACTGTCATATGCATTTGGAGTTGTATTTTCGTACATGGGATACTTTATTGTCGGAAATGTAATATATGAAAATTTAAGAGGCAAAAAAAATGCCATAGTATTTTTTATATTATCAATGGCATGTTTTTCAGTAACTTTTATATATAGATATTTTACAGGAAGCAGTTACTATTCATACAGTAAGTATGCAAGCTTTTTTGTGCCTTTTGTAGCGCTTGGTTCTTTGTGTATATTTATTGCATTCAGCAATATTAAAATAAACAGAAGCTTTGCAAAACTTTCGTCAAGAACATTTTATATTTATATGTTTCATACAGTAATATACTATGCAATACTAAATTTAATTAAAGACAGAATTCCGCTAAATTCGTTGATAATGACGTTGCTTGTCACAGTTGTAACATTTTTGTTGGCGTGGTTTGCTTCGGTAATATTTATGAAAATTTGGAGCTTTTGTGAGAATAAAATAAAGGACAGGGGACGTACTGACTGATTGGTCGATAATTGTACGTAATTAAGTAAATTTGTGTTTTTGTTTTACATAAGCTTTCTCATAACTTATGACCGATTTTAAGTGGGGGAAGTCAGTATGGGAAGTGACGTGAGTACTTTAAGGAGTAAGAACTATAATGCTGTGGATATAGCCAAATTTATTGCGGCTTTTTTGGTAATGACGGTTCATTGTTCGCCGTTTGCTTCATATAACAGCGAATTTAATCTTTTTATTATAAGCACGTTTTCAAGATTTGCTGTTCCGTTTTTCTTTGCCTGTTCGGGTTTTTTCTTTTTTAAAAAACTAAAATGGCAGGACGGCAAAATAGTAAACTGCAAAGAAAACAGAAGTGTATTGTTTAAATACATAAAAAGAGTAACTGCTTTATATGTTTTATGGTCGGCAATATATTTGATTTGGGATGTGTTTGAGTGGCATAAATCGGGCTGGCTTTCTTTACACGCATTTATTGATTTTGGAATAGCGTTTGTTAAAATAGGTTCTTACTATCATTTGTGGTATGTTATCTCTCTGATTTATGCTACAATTTTCGGTTACTTGTTACTGTCTTTTTTAAACAAAAAAGCCGTAGCGGTTTTATCTGTTGTTTTGTACTTAATAGGTATTCTTACATATTCATATAACTGGATAAATATCTTACCGATTAATATTTTAAATTCAACGGAAAATCATCTTGACGTGTTTTGGACATCGGTCTTCAGAGCATTTCCGTTAATATTCATCGGTTATATTGCCGGAACATACAAACCAAAAAGAAAGGTTAAGGTTGATGCTTTTTTATTTGCAATATCGCTTGTTTTTCTGCTGGTTGAGTATTTTCTGCTTCACAGCTTTACAGATAATAACGAAAAATATTCATATATATTGTTCACAATTCCGTGCGAGTTTTACTTATTCAGAATATTGATTAATACAAATGTCAATATTAAAGCAAACACCGGAAAAATGCTGAGGGGAATGAGCACTTTCATTTATTGTGTTCATCCGTTGATTTTGGGTGTTATGGGTCTGGTTTATTCGATTGACAGCTTTAACAGTTCGCTCAATTATTTAATTCTGGCTGTGATTAGTGTCGGCGTATCTTACTGTGCAGTAAGTTTATCTCACAAAAAGGGCTGTCGTTTTCTTGCATACCTTTACTGATATTTGAGTGTTTTTGGATTAATTAATATTTATTACACAAATTTCTGCGCAGTTGTTTATTCTCGGAAGAAAATTTGAATTGCCAAGTCCTGCGGTTATTATCATTTTGGTGTTTTCAAAGTCAAATTCTCCTTTGTCATACTTTGGAAACCATCCTTGATTTGGAGCGTACATACCGCCCACAAAAGGAATCCTGACAAGTCCTCCGTGCGTGTGACCGCAAAATACCAAGTCTATGTTGCTGTCGTTTAGTATGTTTGATATATATTCAGGTTCATGATTAAGCAAAATAGAATAATATTCGTTTGACAGATTGCAAAAATTTTTCCAAAATACTTTTTCGGGAGTATTCTCGTTGCCGTCGTTAAATTCATAATATGGATAATCCGAAAGTCCTCCGATGAGAAATTTTTCGTTATCTTTTTCAAATATCACACTTTCGTTATCAAGCAAGACGGCTCCGGTACCGGTTATGTCATCTTTTATATCAAGTTGGTTTAATAAATTTCGCTCGTGATTGCCGAGACAACAGTATGTGGGTGCGATGTTTACAAGCTTTGTAAGTAAGTTTTTCATTACATCGTCATTGGCGTAGCTGTCCGTTACCATATCTCCGCATACAGCAATAATGTCGGGCTTTTGTTCACTGATTTTTTCGACAAGTCTATTGTCATCTTTGCCGAATTGATGGTTGTGCTGGTCGGAGATTAAAACAATTTTTATGTTTGTTTTAACACTTGAGTTTGTGAGATTGTAATTTTTTGCTTCAAGTACATTATTGCAGTATATTGCATTGACCACAATGAGCAGCAATGTTATGAGTGCAGCCGAAACAATAATTTTTAGTATCTTTTTCATAGAAAATCACTCCGAAAGCAATAGATTATCTTTTATACATATTTTAGAATTTGAAGTTGCAATTGTCAATTTTTATTAATTAATTTACAATACGGTGTTAATATTTGTATTGTAATAAAAAATGCAAATATTGCTTTTAACACGTTAATATGATATAATATATTAAATATGGAATACTGTACGATAAATGAGGGGTATTGATGAAAAAAAGGGAATTGTCTTTTTATAACCGTGTTATAAAAAGGGCTATTGATTTATTCGTAGCTTTGGTAGGTATCATAATTTTATGCATACCGATGCTTATAATATCTGTTTTTATAAAATGTGATTCCAAAGGTCCGGTTTTGTTTAGACAAAAAAGAATCGGCAAAAACGGAAAGGTTTTTGAGATACTCAAATTCAGGAGTATGTGCGTCGGCGCCGAAAAAACCGGAAGCGGAGTTTATTCAGGTAAAGGTGACGCAAGAGTTACAAAGGTTGGAAAAGTACTCAGAGCAACCAGCCTCGATGAGATCCCTCAATTGTTTAACATATTTATCGGTGATATGAGTCTTATAGGTCCCCGTCCTCCTCTTACATATCATCCGTGGCCGTACAGCGAATACACCGATGAGCAAAAGAGAATGTTTAATGTCCGCCCGGGAATTACCGGATGGGCTCAGGTTCACGGTCGCAAAGATGTCGAATGGCATAAAAGAATAGATTTGAATGTTTGGTATGTTGACAACGTGTCGTTTGTTTTGGATGCAAAAATATTTTTTATGACTATTTTTAAGGTTCTTACAAACGCCGATAACGAAAATGTTGGAAAGACAGTAAGTACAGAGAATACAAATGATTGAGTGGGGAATATTATTATGCCGTTGAAGCTGATGTACATAACTAATCAGCCCGAAGTAGCTAAAATTGCAGAAGTTGCCGGTGTTGACAGAATCTTTGTTGATATGGAATACATAGGCAAGGCTGACAGACAAGGCGGAATGGATACCGTTCAGTCAAAGCATACGGTTGAGGATGTGCAAAGGATAAGGGAGTCCATACACAGTTCTGAGCTCTTGGTTAGAGTTAATCCGATTCATGGTGCTACACAGGACTACTGTTCGTCAAAAGATGAAATTGACGAAGTTATTTCAAGGGGAGCAGATATATTGATGCTTCCGTTTTTTAAGAAAGTTGAAGAAGTTCGGGAATTTGTCAAATTGGTTGGCGGAAGGGCAAAAACAATTCCGCTTGTTGAAACCCCTGAGGCTGTTGAGAATATTGACGAAATACTTAAAATTAACGGTATAGATGAGATTTTTATCGGACTTAACGATTTAAGTCTTGGATATAACAAAAAGTTTATGTTTGAGCTACTGGTTGACGGAACGGTTGAAAATCTTTGCTGTAAATTCAGGCAAAAAAATATTCCGTTCGGGTTTGGCGGTATAGCCTCAATCGGAAAGGGCTTGCTTCCCTCCGAGTATGTTATCAGGGAACATTACAGGTTGGGGTCGACCTGCTCGATTCTTTCACGCAGCTTTTGCAATGTGAACAATGTTAAGAGTTTAGATAAAATAAGTGATATATTTGTAAACGGAATTGCTGAAATCAGAAATTTTGAAAAAGAATGTGAAGTTCACAGCAAGTATTTTTTTGATAATTTAAGCGATATTAGAAACATAGTAAAATCGGTAACAGACAAATAATGGGTGAATTTCATGAACATATTGGTAACAGGTGCCTGGCATGACGCAAAAGAGCACATCGGTCAAATTGAGAAATTAGGGCATAGCGTACGGTTTATGCAATACGAAAAAGAAGCACTTCCGTGCGATTATAATTGGGTTGAGGGCGTTATTTGCAACGGTCTGTTCTTGACACACCAAATACAGAATTTTACAAATTTAAAATACATTCAATTGACAAGTGCAGGTCTTGACAGAGTGCCTATGGACTATGTTCAAAAAAAGAATATACACATTTTTAATGCGCGTGGCGTGTACAGCATACCGATGGCTGAATTTGCCGTTGGGGGCGTTTTTCAGCTCTATAAAAGGTACAGCCTTTTTTATTGCAATAAAAATCTGCATAAATGGGAAAAACAAAGAGATTTAATAGAACTTTTCGGCAAGACAGTGTGTATTGCCGGCTGCGGAAGTGTAGGAACAGAATGTGCCAAAAGGTTTAAAGCATTTGGCTGTCGGGTAATCGGAGTTGATGTGGTTAAACAAAACAATGACAATTACGATGAGCTTTTTCTGACAGACAGTTTTGATGACGTTATTAAACAGGCGGATATTGTTGTTTTGACATTGCCGTTGACAAAAGAAACTCACCATATTTTAGACAAAAGTATGATTGATAAATTAAAACCGAATGCGGTTCTCATTAACATATCAAGGGGCGGAGTGGTTGATACACAGGCACTTATTGAGGCTCTTAAAGAAAACAAATTTTTGGGTGCTGTATTAGATGTATTTGAAGAAGAGCCCCTTGCAGAGGACTGTGAATTATGGGATTTGCAAAATGTGGTGATTACTCCGCACAATAGTTTTGTCGGAGACGGAAATAACAACAGACTGAATAACGTTATAATGAAGAATTTGATGTCTATGGGAGAGATTGTTTAATGGCTTATTATTCGGCAGCGGAAATGGAGAAATTGTTAGATAATTATCCGAAGTTCAAGGGAAAATTATATTGTAAAGGCTTTTTGTTAACCGATAAACGTGTAGACAATCTTGCCGACTATCCTTTTTATAACAATTGGAAAGAGAACATTATTGTAAGCGGCGGAATCAGTTATTATATGTATATCAACAAGGAGGCATACTTCTATACATATCAAGCCGATAACGGAAGCATCCTTTTTTTGGTAGGACATGCTTATAATCCGTTTACAATGCAATATGAGGAATCGGAAATTCTTAAAGATTTGTCTTTGGCTCTTGAAAGCGGCGAGGATGCCTTTTGGGACAAAGAGGGCGAACTTACCGGCGTGTTTTGCCTGGGTTATTTTAAAGACGGCGACATTGTTTATACCACTGACTGTGCAGGCATGCAGCTTGTTTATGACGGAGTAATAGAAGGAAACTTGTATGTGGCGTCTCACAGCAAAATAGTTGCCGATTTCTATGACCTTAAACAGCCTGAGTATATAAAAAGACTTATCAGCAATAAATTTTGGCATTATTGGGGAAATTGGCTGCCGGGAGATTTATCGCCGTATAATGAGCTGAAGCGCTTACAGGCAAATTGTAAGGCCGTTTTTTCTAAAGATTTACGAACCGTTAAAGTTACAAGATATTACCCCACAAAGAAAATTGAGGAGACCACTACCGAAGAAGAATATCGCAAAACAATAGAAAAATTAGGCGATATAATGTCTAAAAATATGACTTTGATTGCTAAGAAGTGGCCTGACAAAAAAATCTCAATATCTGTTACAGGCGGCAGAGACAGTATGACTACGCTTGCCTGCACAAACGGAAATTACGATAAATATTCTTATTTCAGTTATATCTCAAACAACGAAGAATCTTATGACGCATATGCTGCAAGGGATATTTTAAAGGCCTTGGGTTTAAAACACGAACTATACACCATTCCGGATGAATGGGAGGGCTATAAAGATATTGACGCATTCAAAAAGGTTATGGAGTGCAATGCAGGTTGTATCGGACCTAACAATCCTAACGATTTGAAAAAGAGACTGTACTTTTGCACCAATCCTCCTTGTGATATTGAAGTGAAATCTTGGGTCAATGAGATAGGAAGAGGAAGATATTTCTCAAGATTTAACAAGAAGTCGTTTCCAAAACGTCCAACGGCAAAATATTGGCGCACATTACACAAAGCATATATTTATGATTTCAAGCTTATGAGACAGACCACAAAGGTTTTTCAGGATTATCTTGATAATTACTACGGAGAAGATGTTTTTGATAAGATATCATGGGTAGAGCTGTATTATTGGGAATTTTCCTGGGGCGGCGGCGAAGGTGTGTTTATGACATCCGAACACAGAATACCGTATGATATAACCGTGCCGTTCAACAATCGTAAGTATGTTGAATTAATGCTTACCGTACCACTTGAAAAGAGAAAGCAGGATGCTATACCAAAAGACCTGACTGCATATATGAATAAGAAAATATCTGATACCAATATTTTGGTAAAGGATGTTGCACATACTGATTTCAGAGCATTTGTTGAGAGGGTTCATCTGGCAATTTATTCAAAAATTTAGAGAGTTTAAAACGGAGTAATGTTTTGCTGTGCTTGCGATTGATTGCAGGCAATGCAATGAGCATTTGCTCCTTGGGGTTTCAGTATGAAATTTAAAGCAGAACCCACCGCCTTAGAGGAGGGAAATATCTGCACATAGATTATAAAAACAGGGAAGATATATGAAAAAAGTATTACTTACGGCTACTGTTCAAAGTCATATTTGTCAATTTCACAAACCGCTTGTTGAGGTTTTACACAACCATAATTGTGAAGTTCATGTTGCGGCAAGAAATAATCTTGCAGAAAAGAACGGTATGAAGCTTGATTTTGTTGACAAGGTGTTTGATGTCCCTTTCTCGCGTTCTCCGAAAAGTTCCGATAATATCAAAGCTTATTCCCAACTGAAAAAAATAATTGACAGCGAACATTATGATATAATCCACTGCAATACTCCTATGGGAGGAATTGTTACAAGATTAGCAGCAAAGGGTGCACGCAAGGGCGGAGCAAAGGTTATCTATACGGCACACGGCTTTCATTTTTATAACGGAGCGTCAAAAAAGAATTGGCTGGTTTTCTATCCGATTGAAAAACATTTTGCAAAGCTTACGGATAAGCTGATTACCATTAACCACGAGGATTATAAACTGGCGAAAGAAAAATTTAAAACCGATATATACTATATTCACGGCGTCGGAGTAGATGAAGCAAGGTATTACCCGGTCAGTCAGGATGAAAAGCTTGAGATTCGCAAAGAATTGGGCTTTAGCCCTAATCAAAAGATTTTGTTGTGTGTGGGTGAATTATTGCCCAATAAAAATCAAAAAATGGCAATAAATGCGGTTAAGAAGCTTGTCAGAGATTTTCCTGACATTGTTTTGCTTATTGCGGGAAACGGACCCGAAAAGGAAGCTATTGAGGAAGAAGTTAATCGACTGAATTTAAATAATAACATTAAAATGTTGGGATACTGCACTTGTCTTGAAAAATACCAAAGAATCACCGATGTTTCGGTTTCTTGCAGTAAAAGAGAGGGATTGCCTTTAAATATAGTTGAAGCTATGCTTTCGGAAAATCCTGTCGTTGCAACTGCAAACAGGGGACACTGTGAACTAATCGAAGAAAATAAAAACGGCTTTATAGTGCAGGTTGATGACGTCGATTCTATGGCGAATCACATCAGAGAGCTGTTAAATGATGACGATATGCGTATGAAGTTTGGCAAGAATGCAAGAGAATTTGCGGTTCAGTACGGATTTACATCTGTAAAAAAGGAATTGGAAAAAATATATTTTAATTGTTAAAAATTATTTTCTGAGAAAGTTTGGAAGTTCAAATGACTTTTGACATTTTTTTATTTGTCTGGGTTCTGATTACCCTGCTGATATCAACTTCACCAAATTTAAAAGTAACCGAGACAGTTTTAGGCAAGCAGGAAATGCGCCACAATATGGGGTTTGCAATAATGATCTTTTTGCCTGTCTTTCTTTGCGTTGTATTCGGAGACCTTAGAGGCGATCTTGGGGTTTATGTAACAGGGTATAAATTATTAAACTCATCAGTTTCCGATGTCCTTGCAAACTGGTCGCAATACAAGGGCGGAGGCTTTGAACTTATAGAGGTTTTTATCAAGCAATTTTTTGGCGATAATATAACCGCTTTCAGAATGATTATTGCACTTATTCAAAGTATTCCGATTGTATTAGTGTATAGAAAGTATTCCGAAGACTATGCATTATCAATCTTTTTGTTTGTTGCCAACGGATATTATGACGGCTGGATGATGAATGGCGTAAGACAGTTTTTAGCGGTTTGTATTATTTTTGCCGCAACACCGCTTATGCTGAAAAAGAAATATCTTCCTTTGGCAGTCGTTGTAATTTTGCTGGCGTATACCGTGCATCAATCTGCAATTATGATGTTAGCCGTAATTATATTAGCGCATTTTAAGCCGTGGAAATATCTTACTCTCTGTTCGTTTGTAGTATTTACCATTGTATTATATCTGTATGTAGAACGTTCCCTGAGCGATGACTTGCTAAGCAGCAGCAGCGGCGCTAACCCCGTGCGTATATTAATAAGTGCTGTTCCGGTTGCTTTGGCGTTTTACGGAAGAAAGAAAATTGAAGAGCAGGATAACCAGCTTATCAATATGTGCATAAATATGTCGGTTATTACAATGCTTATTTATGTAATTGCAACTTTAACCAGCGGTCTGTTGACAGGAAGACTTCCTATTTATACAAGTATGTACAACTTGATTTTGTTGCCGTACCTTGTTAACAGAGTTTTTAATGAGCACGATTCAAAGGTTTTGAGAACCACAATGATAATTGTGTATAGTTTATATTTTATATTGGATATGTTCCTTTTGTAGAGTTGTAGGGTGGATTTTGTGGATATAAAGATTAGCGTGATTATTCCGGTGTATAATGCCGAACAATATTTGAAAGATTGTGTTGACAGTATAATAAATCAGTCATATCAAAATTTTGAACTGATTCTTGTTGACGATGGTTCTTCCGATAATTCTCCGAAAATTTGTGATGATTATGCCGCAAAAGATAACAGAATTATTGTTATCCATAAGTCTAATAACGGTGTTTCTGCGGCGAGAAAAACCGGTCTTGACAATGCTTCCGGCGACTATATTATGTATGTTGACAGCGATGATTGGCTTGACATCAACACAATGGAAAGATGTATCGGTGTTGTACATAAAAATCCGAAAATCGGCTGTGTGATGTTCTCATTTACAAAGGAAGTTAATGATACGTCGCAGGTTATGCATGTGTTTGACGGTAATTGTGAATTTTTGGATTCCGACAAGTTCCAAAAATGTGTTTACAGAAGACTTTTTGGATTATCAAACGAAGAATTGAGTCACCCTGAAAGACTTGAAAATTTAACCACCTGCTGGATGAAGCTGTATCGCAGTGATTTGGCAAAGCAGGGGGATTTTATTGATATTAAAAAGATTGGTTCGTGCGAAGACGGCATTTATAATATGTATGCATTGAGAAATTGCGACAGTGCAGTATATATTGATGAACCGCTGTATCATTATCGTAAAATTAAAGGTTCTTTGTCCGATGTTTACAGAGGTCAACTTATTGAGCAGTGGAAGTGTTTGTTCGGAATTATGCAAAAATTCATTAATGACGAGAAACTTCCCGAAAAATTTCAGGAATCCTTGAATAATAGGATTGCGCTCAGCATAATCGGTATCGGTATGAATGAACTTTGCAATCCCGAAACTGATTTTGGAAAATTAAGAAAGTATATAAAGAAATATATTTCGGATGAAGAGTATAGTAACTCGTACTCAACTTTGAAGTTAGACGCACTTCCGATTGCATGGAAGGTATTAATATTTTGTTGTAAAAAGAGACTATCGTTTATGGTATGCCTGATTTTGCATACGATAAGAGCAATAAAGTGATTCTTGGGGGGGAGTTTATATGCCGCTTATAAGCTTGATAATTCCGGTGTATAATGTTGAAGAGTATTTAAAAAATTGTGTAGACAGCGTAATAAAACAAAATTATGAAGATATGGAAATAATATTGGTTGATGACGGCTCAAAGGATAACAGCCCGAGAATTTGCGATGAGTATTCGGAAAAGTACGACTTTATAAATGTTATTCATCAAAAAAACGGCGGTGCTTCGGTGGCACGCAATACCGGTATTGATGCTGCCACAGGAAAGTATCTTATGTTTATAGACAGTGATGACTGGTGGAATCAAAACGTCAGCCTAAAGAGTATGGTTGACTATGTTTTAAAGCATCCCAAGACAGAGATGTTTTTGTTTACTTCTTTTGATTACGAGGAAGATTTTGGGTATCTTCAAAGAAATGAACACAAGAATTTTGCCGATTTAAAGACCGACTCGGTAGAAAGTTATTATAAATCCCTTTTGGACAACGGAAATATGGAAGTTTCAGCCTGCACTAAAATCCTTAAAAGAGATTTTGTTATAAATGAAAAATTATATTTCAAAAGCGGGCTTGTATGCGAAGATAACGAATGGATGATTCGTATTTTGCGTGTTATAAAAGATGTTGATATTATAAATGAACCTTTGTTTATTTGCAGATCTGACAGAAAAGGTTCGGTTACACACACTATAAAAGAAAAAAATGTTACTGATGTACTCAGTGTTGTACAGGGAAGTATTGATTTTTATAAAAGCAATGATAATCCGGTTAAAAATTACGAACTTTGCTTTGCGTCATATCTTTGGTTTTCAGCTTTAGGATTATGCACATACATTACCAAAGAGGAAAGAAAAAACGTGAAAAAGCATTTTAAGGATACATCCTCCGTGCTAAGTTACAGTAATTCCAAAAAGACAAAACTCAGCAGATTTGTATACAAGATTTTTGGCTTTAATAACACCATTTGCATATTGGGAAGCTATATAAAGTACAAGAGCGGTCATAACATATCAAGAACAAAAGTTTCAGGTAATTAATAAATTCTTTGGGAGAAGCTCCGTATGAAACCAACCTTAACAATTTTTACACCTACTTATAACAGAGCGTATTGTCTGAATAAGGGCTATGAGGCTCTTTGCAGACAGACATTGAAAGATTTTGTTTGGATTGTTGTTGACGACGGTTCAACAGATAACACCAAAGCGCTTGTAAACGGGTGGCAAAAACTGAATAACGGATTTGAAATAAAATATGTTTATAAAGAAAACGGCGGATTGGCTTCAGGTTACAACAAGGCTATTGAAATTGCCGATACCGAGCTTTGTATGTGCGTTGACAGTGACGATTATCTGACTGATGACTCAGTTGAAACAATAGTGTCTTTCTGGAAACAGCATAGAGATGAAGGCTTTGCGGGTATAGTGGGACTGGATTGTGACCCCGAGGGCAAAGTTATCGGAGATTTGCTTCCCGACCAAAAGAGCATAAATCTTATTGATTTGGCTGTCGGCAAGTACCCGATTGTAAATGGCGACCGAAAGGATGTTGTCAGAACAGATTTATATAAGTCGGTTGCACCTATGAAGGAGTTCCCGGGTGAAAAAGATTTTAATCCACATTATCTTCATTTAAAAATCAGCCAAAAATATGATTTTTTGGTGTTGAATAAGAAGCTGTGCCATGTAGATTATCAGTCGGACGGTATGACTACTACCGTGTTTAAACAGTATTTACGCAGTCCGAGAAGCTTTAGGGAAACACGAATGCTTGATATGTCATTTAAGAACGTTCCTTTTAAGTATGTCGTAAAAAAGACCGTTCATTATATATCGTCTTGCAGAATTGCAAAAGAACCTTGCATTTCATGTTCACCCCGCAAGGTGTTGACCGTGTTGCTTTATCCGGCAGGAATGTTGTTTACCGCATATCTTAAACGAAGCAGCAGAGAGCATTTGTGAGGATAACACTATGAAGAAAATTTTATTTTTTATACCAAACCTGTCTGTCGGCGGAGCGGAAAAAGTGCTTGTTAATCTTGTCAACAATATGGACAGGTCAAAATTTGATATTACCGTTCAAACCCTTTTTGCGGGCGGTGTTAACGAGCAGTTTTTAAATGCCGATATAAAATACAAATATTGTTTTAAGAAAACTTTCAGAGGAAACAGCCAAATTTTAAAGATGTTTTCTCCAAAGCACTTATACAAAAAATTTATAAAAGAACATTACGATATAATTGTATCATATCTTGAGGGCCCAACAGCAAGAATTGTGAGCGGTTGCACCGACCTAAACACTAAGCTTGTGTGTTGGATACATATTGAACAGCACAATATTCGTGACGCCTCATATGCTTTCAAAAGCCCCGAAGAGGCAAAGAGCTGTTATAATAAATTTGACAAGATAATCTGCGTTTCGGAATATGTAAAGAAAGATTTTACAGAAATATTTGATTACAAAAAATCGGTTGAAGTATTATACAATACAAACGAGACTAAGCAGATAATCAATCTTTCACAGGAATGTGTTGATGATGTCAAGTTTTCTGATGATGAAATTAAAATATGTGTTGTCGGAAAAGTCGCAAAGAGAAAAGGTTGCGACAGAGTAGTTAATATTCAAAAAAAATTGAAATCCGAGGGATTTAATACTCACATATTCTTTTTGGGCGTTGGTTCCGAGGAGGAAAACATCAGGCTGTTTGCAAAGAACAATGGGCTTGAAAACAGCATTACTTTATTGGGATATCAAACTAATCCGTATAAATATATTGCAAAGTGCGATATGCTTATTTGTGCGTCTTTTGCAGAGGGTTTCAGTACTGCCGCCACAGAAGCATTGATATTGGGAGTTCCGGTTGTAACCGTTGAGGTGTCCGGGATGAAAGAGATGCTTGGGGATAATAATGAGTATGGTATTGTTACCGATAATGATGAAGACGCTTTGTATAACGGAATAAAGAAGATACTGTCTGAAGATGGTATGCTGAAAGAATACGCAGAACGGGCAAAGGAAAGGGGAAAGTTTTTCAGTACGGAAAATACGGTTAAGGCTGCTGAAAAAATGTTCTTGGAGTTGGTTTAATGAAGCATGGTTTTTATTTTAGGTTCAAAAAGATTATAAGCAATGATTTTATCTGCGCTTTTCTTGCCCAACTTGCTTTTTTTCTTTATATGATTAAGTATTGGTATAAAAAACTTTCCAGAAAAAGAGTTTCTGTAAGTATGAGCTGTTCTGAAGCCCATAAGCTTATTGACAGCTGCTATACTCCAGCTGAAACCGAACCTCAGTATATAAACCCGCCGATAAATCAAAATGTGGATTTATCAATTGTTGTGCCGGTATATAATCATAAAGATATATTAGATGAATGTATTTCTACATTAATCAATCAAAAAACACAGTACAATTACGAAGTTATTCTGGTTGACGACGGTTCTACCGACGGCGCTGAAAATATAGTAAAAAAATATGAAAGCAATCCTAAAGTTAAGGCTGTTTATCAAAAAAATGCCGGAATCGGAGCTGCAAGAAATACCGGCATAAATAATGCTGTCGGAGAATACTTGATGTTTGTGGATTGTGATGATACCGTTCACGGGGATATTGTTGAAAAGCTTATGAATAAAGCGTATTCCGGTGATTTTGACATGGTAATGGCAGCACATAATCTTGTTAAAGAAAAAAACGGACAGGTTATAGATGTTATTCCGAATATTTATTCAAAATACAATCTGTCAGGTTTTAAAAACGCCGACAAAATTATGAATTTGGCAGGTTTGCCATGGTGTAAGGTATACAAACGACAGATGTGGAATGAGGTTAGATTTTTCCCGGGATATTGGTATGAAGATACAATAATCCAATTCCTTATTTTTACACAGTGCAGAAATTATTCTTATGTTCCCGAAGTCTTGTATGAATATCGTTGGTTTGAACAAAACTTTTCTCATATACAGGGTGATAAAAATAATTATAAAACAATCGACAGCTATGGTATTTTATTGAAAATTATAAAGCAGTACAAAAAGATGAATTTGCCGATTGACGATGCTTTTTATACCCTTATATTAAGGCACATCAGTGTTTATTACTACCCTATGTTTGTCAATTTTGATGAGGAGCATAAGTCGGCGTTATTTATTGTTGCAAAGGAACTTTTGGAAAAATATAAGCCTAATCACAAGGTTAAGCTTCCGTATATGCTCAGACAAGTTGAAAAAGCATTTGAAAACGATGATGTGGGACTTTGGGAGATTGCAAGCCTATATCAGTAATAAGGTGAGATGTATGAATAAGATAGTTTCCGTAATTATCCCTGCCTATAATGCAGAAATGACAGTTAAAAGATGTGTTGAGAGTATACAGAATCAAACTTATAAAAGTCTTGAGATAATAGTAATCAACGACGGTTCAACCGACAAAACTGCCGAATGTGTTTCCGAGTTGGCAGTCGGTGATAAAAGAATAAAGCTGATAAGTATAGATAACAACGGCGTTTCTCACGCAAGAAATGTCGGTATTGATAATGCGTCAGGAGACTATATTACTTTTGTGGATTCCGATGATACAATAGATGCCGAAATGTATGAATGTCTCGTAGATTTAATGGATAAATATGACGCAGATATAACGCATTGCAGTTATAAGAATATAAATTCCGACGGAAGCATTGTTTGTGTAGGAAACGCAGGAAAGGTAGTTTCGCAGTCTAAAAATGACGCCATCAAGTGCCTTATATCAGGTACGCTGTTTGCGGGCGGAATGTGTAACAAGTTATATAAGTTAAAATTATTAAATAATTTGAGGCTTGACGAAAGCATAGTTATAAACGAAGATTTGTTGATGAATTTTGAACTTTTTCAGCGTGCAAATAAAAATATAGTATATACCGATAAAGCCTTTTATAATTATTACGCCAATGAGGATAGCTCTACACACAGCAGAAGCAGCCTAAGAAAATCAAAAGAGGGATTGTATGTCTCAGAAAAAATATTAAGTATGAGTGCGGATATGCCGTATAAGGCTGAGGCAGAGAATCGTGTGGCCTGTTCTTCGCTTCGATTGCTCAGCGACTATTTTTTTGCTGATGACAAGAGCAAGTACAAAAAAGAACGTCGGAAACTTATGGACAAGGTTTTAAAATATAAAGAACAAAATTTGTATGGCAGAAAAAATGACAGAATTACAATATCTATGTTAAGGTTTGTGCCGGGTTTATACGTGTGCGCATACTCTGTTTATGACAAATTAAGAAAAAAGAAACTTGACCCGGAGCAGAATATATGAAAGATAAAATCAGTGTTGTGGTACCTATATATAAGGTGCAGGATTATTTGGAAAGATGTATTAAAAGTATAATAAATCAGACTTATGATAACCTTGAGATTATTCTTGTTGATGACGGTTCTCCGGATGAATGTCCGAAAATATGTGACGAATATGCCCTGAAAGACGAGCGAATAAAGGTAATCCATAAGGAGAACGGCGGATTGTCCGATGCAAGGAATTTCGGAATAGCCGCTGCAACCGGCAAATATATAAGTTTTATAGATAGTGATGATTGGATATCAAAAGATTTTTTCAGTTTGCTTTATTCCGCTATTATTGAAAATGACTGTCAGATTGCCGAGTGCGGTGTGCAAAAAGTATATGATGATAATATAGCGGAAAGTACCGACCGTGCGCATATGTGCGATGTGTATGACGGAGAAGCGGCTTTGTCAATGTTGATTTGCGAAAATCAGTTTTGTCAGCATGTTTGGAATAAACTTTATTTATATGATACGGCTGCCGAGACCCCGTTTCCAAAGGGAAAATTTCACGAAGATGAATTTTGGACATATCGTGTATTTGCTCAAGCCAAAAAGGTTGCACGTGTATCTGAAACAATGTATTATTATTTTCAGCGACCCGACAGTATTATGGGCAAAACCTTTAGCCTAAAGCGGCTTGACGCTTTGGAGGCAAAGTCAGAAAGACAAAAGTTTATTGAAAACAAGTTTCCTCAGCTTGCTTTAACGGCAAGAAAAGACTTTTTCGGTTCCTGTATTTTTTCCTGTCAATCCGCACTTAAATTTATGCATGGTGATGATAGGAAAAAAGCTAAGAAAATTATAGAGAAATATGCAAATGAATGTAAACTCAATAAAGATGAGCTGACACATGTTGACGGAAACAACCGCTTTTGGTATTCATTTGCCAATAAATGCTTTATGTTATGCTGTAAGGTAAGAAGCGTAAGCGGAATTGGATTTTAGTATGAGTATTTTGAAAATGTTAAAGTTAAGTATGTTTATAAACAGGAAAATCACAAAAAGTGAAATTAAAACTTTTTGTGTGCCTGTGCAGATGTATGGGAGGAATGAATATGCCGAATATAAGCGTAGTAGTTCCTGTATATAAGGTTGAAAATACACTACACTATTGTGTTGACAGTATTCTAAGTCAGACCTATAATGATTTTGAATTGATTTTAGTTGATGACGGTTCGCCTGATAACAGTGGAAAAATTTGTGATGATTATGCTCAAAAAGACAGTCGGGTAGCGGTTATTCATAAGGAAAACGGCGGAGTGTCAAGTGCAAGAAATGTCGGAATCAATAATTCACGTGGCAAATACATATGTTTTGTTGACAGCGACGATTATATTGACAAAAATTTTCTTGAAATCTTGGTGGATATTAAAAGCAAATACAATGAAGCCGACAACTTTTGGTGCTATTTTAGGACCGTGGATGATTACAGCTTTAAGCGCAGTGAAGAAATCAACGAAGCCTTGCCGAATGTTGAAACATACGGTGCCGCCGATATAATGACGCTTCACAATTTATGGCTTGACGCAGGTCCTGTCTGTAAACTTTATGACAGGGAAGTAATTAATAAAAACAAAATTAAATTTGATGAGAATTTGTCGTTTGGCGAAGACCTTATCTTTAATTATCAATATCTTGACAA
The DNA here is from genome assembly GCA_900101355.1 of Ruminococcus sp. YE282. Lineage (GTDB taxonomy): Bacteria > Bacillota > Clostridia > Oscillospirales > Acutalibacteraceae > Ruminococcoides > Ruminococcoides bromii_A. Next base: position 37,640 of record FMUV01000008.1, on the reverse strand, counting down.
CACAAATAAGAGTATTATTGTTATTAATGATAAATTGTACAACTATGTTCAAGGCGATTTAAGCAGCTTATCAAAAAAGTATTATCCGGATTTGCTGTCGATATATAATCGTATCTATAATGTAATTAAATATTATATGAAAAAGTGGAATTGCGATGAAGAGCAACTAAAAATATTTTATAACTGTTATTTTTACAGTTATGAAACAATATTGAGAAACACATTTCACAAAGATAATAACTCTGAAACAAATAAAATTAAGTTAAATAATTCTATTATGAAAAGTGCTGAATTTAAAAGTATATTGAAAAAAACAAATTGTTTTATACATCCGTTATATCGTTTGGCATACAAAATCGGAAATTACAGGTTGGTACTCTTGGTAGATAAGTTAGTAAATCTTAAATATGGTCATAAATAAATAGAATTTTTATCAGCAAAAGATATAACTTTAAAACAGCGTAAATTAGGGAGAATATATGAAAAAGGTAAAAAATCAGCTTCGCGTTGGTGCGGTTATGTCATACATAAATATGGCGATCGGTTCATTAATTCCGATGTTCTATACGCCTATTATGCTCAGCATTTTGGGACAGGACGAATACGGATTGTACAGACTATCGGCAAGTGTTACAAGTTATTTGTCGTTGATTTCATTTGGTATCGGTTCAGCGATTGTCAGATATCTGACAAAATACCGCTTTGAGGGCGATAAAGAGGGCGAGCAAAATATGTTGGGCCTCTTTAATATAATTTTTGCCGTTATTGCGGCTGTGTCGTTTGTTGTGGGAACGGTTATTGCGATAAATGCAGGTCTTGTATATGCCGATTCGCTTAAGACGGAAGAAAGTTTGCATGAATTACAATTGCTTATTTTTCTTCTTACTATAAACACTTCTATTTCGTTTTTGTTTTCACCGTACAATGCAGTAATAAGTTGTCACGAACGTTTTGTCTTTTTACAGTTTACAAATATTATCATTACAGTTATAACACCGATAGTAAATATCATCATATTATATTTGGGATTTGCCAATGTCGGAATGGTTTGCTCAAGTATTTTTATGAATATAGTTGTTATGATTTTATATTGGATGTATGTAAAACATTCCATAGGTATCAAGGCAAAATACAGGAATATGCCTTTTAATCTGCTTAAAGAGATTTTGTTCTTCTCATTCTGGATTTTTGTCGCAAATATTGTTAACCAGCTTTACAGCACAACAGATACATTAATCATCGGTGCGGTTCCTGCTCTTGCAACAATCGGTGTTGCGGTTTACAATGTCGGTTCTACATTCAATGCGATGATGTCAAACTTTACAATCGGAATTTTAAATGTACTTACGCCGAGCGTAAACAAACTTGTTTTTACAAAAAATGACCCTAAAGAGCTTACAGATATGATGATTAGAATCGGAAGAATACAATGCTATATTGTAGGCTTGGTTTGTTCCGGATTTATTGCCTTTGGACGCCAGTTTTTGACTCTGTGGGTAGGTCAGTCATATTTAGATGCATATTGGGTAGCAATAGCGACAATGGTTCCTGCATGTGTGCCGCTCGTACAGAATGTTGCGATGAATGTTATTGTTGCACAGAACAAACATCGCTTCCGTTCACTTGTTTATTTGTTTATAGCATTGTTAAATGTTGGCGGTACCATGCTTTGCGTTAATCAATTTGGTATTATCGGTGCGGCTGTTGTTACGGGCATAGCCAGCATAATTGGTCAGGGCTTTATTATGAACTGGTATTATTGGAAGAGAATTAACCTTGATATTCCGAGATTTTGGAAGAATATCGGAAAAATGTTTTTGTTCCCCGTAGGCCTATGCGTTGTATTCTTATTGGTATTATCCTTTGCTGATGTGAATAATTGGATTTTACTGTTTGCGGGAATAGCTGCATATACAATATTATTTATTGCAGTTAATTGGAAATTTGTAATGAATGATTATGAGAAAGATATTTTCAGAGTTCCTGTTAAAAAAGTAGCAAGTATTTTTAACAGAAAAAAATAAAGAGAATTATCAACGGATTTAATCAATACTAAATTTAAAGTAAAGATTGATTTAGCCGATTTTTTAAATAAAATGAGTATATTGTATTTATTTTGATATAGTACAGCTAATCAGAAAGGAATGTCTATAAATGGTTAATGTTTCTGTAATTGTACCGGTGTATAATGCTGAAAAACTGCTGGCAAGATGTGTTGACAGTATTCTTAATCAAACGTATACAGATTATGAAATAATATTGGTTGACGACGGTTCAACTGATAAATCTCCGGAAATCTGTGATACTTATGCCAAAAATCATGCAAACATAAGGTGTATTCACAAGCCAAACGGAGGAATAAGTGATGCCAGAAACAAGGGCATAGATATTGCACAGGGAAAATACCTTATGTTTTGTGACAACGACGATTATGTTGAACCGCATTGGATGCAAACTTTGGTTACATACATAGAAAAATATCCGGACAGTTTGGTTAATTGCCAATATACGATTGTTGATGTTGACGGAAACAAAGATTTAGTAAAGATTCCCGGATATGATGAAGTTACAGAAGTTCCTATATCTGAATACTATATTTTTTATAAGTATAATTACTCACCGAACAATTGGATTAGAATTTTTCCAATGGAAAAAATCAAGAAATATAATATCAGATTCAAAAAAATTCCTCATTTGATTGGCGAGGATGTTCCCTTTAATATTGATTTTATGAAGTATTGCAAAAGTTTGGTGTATATTCCTGTAAACGGATATTATTGGGTAGATAACGGCGGAAGTGAGTCAAGAAATTATAATCCTGACAGATATAACAGCATTAAGGTTTTATACAATTACCGCAAACCGTATATTTCTGAAAAGTATATGCAGGAATATTATAATGAATATTTCTTCAGATTTTATAACTGCTTGAAATATGTTATGAGTGATAATAATTCTGAGTCAAAAAAGGATAAGATTAAAAGATGTAACGCTATATTACATGATGAAAGCTTTATTGAAGTATTAAATAAATGTGATGAAGCAACTTGCAATAAAAAGCTTAAGCTGCTTTTGAGTTTTAAGAATTATCGTCTTGTTTTATTATACAACAGGATATATAAGTAAAATTTTATTTGGACAAGAAGGGACAATATGATACATCCTATAAAATCTTTAGAGGCAAGGCACCAAAACTATTTATCCGGGCATTTTGCCAAGAGCAAATACGGCAAAGCAATTGCTGCCCTAAAGGGAATTCATAACGGCGAAAGCTGTTTCATTATCGGTAACGGACCAAGCTTGCGTGCGGAAGATTTGACTATCCTGAAAAATAATAACGTTATAACTTTTGGTGCAAACAGAATTTATAATATGTTTGGCAAAACGGATTGGCGTCCTACTTACTATGCGTGCGAGGATGAATTTATTTGTGAGGACATAAAAGACAAAATAGAAGAATTTCCGATAAAGTATAAATTTATTCCGATACAGCTAAATTGGTATAAGAATATAAAATTAAATTTTGTTACCTATTATAATTCAAAAGTTCCGACCTCTGACGAAAAGGCTTCAGACGATATGGCGGAGTTTTCTATACTCAACGGTACGGTAACAGGTTTCTTTATTCAAATGGCTGTTTATATGGGATTTAAAAACATCTATCTTATCGGTGTGGACCATAATTTCAGTCGTATGACAGATAAAAACGGTAATCTTATTGTTGATAATAATGTAAAAGACCATTTTGGCAACCAAAAAAATGCCGATGAAAACACAAAGGGCATATATAATATTGATTATGCCACACAAACATATATTGACTTAAAAAGATTTTGTGATAAAAAAGGCGTCAAAGTATTTAATGCAACACGCGGAGGAAAACTTGAAGTTTATCCAAGAGTTGATTTTGACAGCTTATTTAACAAGGAGGAGCAAAAATAATGAAAGATTTAAAAATTTTAGGCGTAATACCGTCCAGATACGGTTCAACAAGATTTCCGGCAAAGCCTCTTTCGGATATTTGCGGCAAACCTATGGTTTGGTATGTGTATCAGCAGGCCAAAAAGGTTAAAGGCTTGAGCGACGTTGTTGTTGCCACAGATGATGAGAGAATTGTTGACGTTTGCAAAAAGTACGATATGAATGTTATTATGACGTCAAACCGGCACAAGACTCCGAACGACCGTGTGTGGGAAGTATCTACAAAAATAGACGCAGATATTTATGTTTGCATTAACGGCGATGAGCCGCTTATTGAGCCTAAGGTAATCGAAAGGTCGTTCCCTGAGGAGGGAGATGAATTGGAATATTTCTATTCCAATGTTATCACTACCATTGAAAATCCTGTTGAGGTTGTTGACCCTACAAACATTAAAGCTGTTGTTAATGCAAAGGGTGACGCAATGTGGGCTTCGAGAAGTCCGATTCCGTTTCCAAAGGGAAGTATGCAGTTTAAATACAAAAAGATTGTCGGTGTAGCTGCTTTTTCAAAAAAAGCTTTGCAGTTTTATGTTGATACTCCAAGAAGCCAGCTTGAATTTGCAGAAGAGCTTGACTTGTACAGATTTTTGGAAAACGGCAAGACCGTTAAACTAAAAGAAATTGAGTGCCACACATTGTCGGTAGACACTCCTAAGGATTTGGAAAAGGTAAGAGAAGTTATTGCAAGCAGAAAATAATATGGAATGTTGGGGGCTAATTTATGAATCATGCAATGTTGCTTGACTGCACGCTTCGTGACGGAGCATATTTGATTGATAAAAAATTCGGAAGGAATGCAATAAACGGCATAATAGCAGGCTTGATGGATTCCGGTGTTGATTTGATTGAAATAGGTTTTTTGCAGAATGAAGGATTTGGAGAAGGCAAGACCGTTTACAAAAACTCAAAAGACGCCGAAGAATATGTTCCGAATGATAAAAAAGATACTTTATTTACCGTACTCGCCGATTATAGCAGATATTCTATTGATAATTTGGACGACTATACAGGTAAATCTTTTGACGCAGTCAGAGCTTGCTTTTTCAAAAAAGAAAGGTATGACGTAATTGACTTTTGTAAGTCGATAAAGGCAAAAGGTTATAAGCTGTTTGTACAGCCTGTTGATATTTTGGGTTACTCGGACAGTGAATTAATTGAGTTTATAAATATGATAAACACATTGGAGCCGTATTGCCTGTCAATTGTAGATACCTTTGGTTCTATGTACATTGATGATTTGCAGCGTGTATTCAGCCTTATAGACCATAATTTAATAGGCTCGTGTAAAATCGGCTTCCATTCTCACAACAATATGCAGATGTCAAGCGCACTGTCGCAGGAATTTGTCAGAATGTCTTTTGGAAAGCGCAAAGTAGTTGTTGACGCAACGCTTTCGGGAATGGGCAGGGGTGCCGGAAACACTCCGCTTGAGCTTATAGCGCAGTATATGGTTACAAAATATAATTATAACTATGATATGGACGCAATTCTTGACGTGATTGACGGATATATGGACAATATCCGTTCAAAGTGTGCATGGGGTTATGATACAAACTATTTCATTGCCGGTACTTACAGTGCTCATGTTAATAATATTGCATACCTTAAGAACAAAAGCAGCATCAGATATAAGGATATAAGATATATTCTCAATAAAATCGGTGCGCAGCCAAGAAAAAGGTATAATTATGACTTGCTTGACAGTACATATATGAATTATATAAATTCCGATATAGATGATTCTGAGGTTGTTGCAAGGTTAAAAAGTGAACTTGGCAACAGAAATATATTGGTTATTGCCCCGGGCAAAACCGCAACTGCCGAGGTTGACAGAATAATTGAGTATAAAAATAAGAATAATGCAATTGTCATTACTGTGAACTTTATGTATGATGCGGTAGCCTCAGATTATATGTACTTTAGCAATGTTAAGCGTTATCAGTATTGGAAGAGCGACAGGAAATTTGACAGCGTTAAAAAGATTATTACATCTAATATAACAAATAAACCGGAGCCGAACGAACTTGTTGTTTCATTTGTGGACTTGGTAAAGTGCGGTTGGGAGTGCCTTGACAACTCAACAATACTCTTGTTGAGACTTTTGGACAAGCTTGATGTCAACAGTATTGCAATTGCCGGTTTTGACGGTTATGATATTGCAAAGCCTAACTATGCTGTTGAAGAGCTTGAACTTTCCAATGTAAGGGACACAGAAAAAAGTATTCTGCTTAATAAAGAAATCCGTGAGATGCTGACAGACTACATTGAACTGAGAAAGAGCAACTGCAAAATAAAGTTCATTACCGATTCAAGGTTTGCCGATATAATAGGTGATAACAATGAATAAAGTGAAATTCCTGTTCCTTGATGTGGACGGCACGCTGACGGACGGTAAGATATATATGTCGGACAGTGGCGAACTTTTTAAGGCATTTGATATTAAAGATGGCTGCGGCATAAAAGATATTCTGCCTACTCTTGAAATTATTCCAGTAATAATCACTGCAAGAAGTTCAAAGATACTTCAGAACAGATGTGAAGAACTCAATATTACTCGCTGTTATCAGGGAATAAGGGATAAGACAGGAAAAATGATTGAGGTTATGACAGAATACGGCTGCAAGCCTGACGGCAGCGGAATATATTCCGAGGCTGCGTATATGGGTGATGATATTCTTGATATCCCACCTATGATGATTTGTGGGGTAAGGGCTTGCCCTGCCGACGCTGTTGATGAAGTAAAGAAAATTTGCAGTTTTGTTTCTTCAAAAGACGGAGGCAATGGCGCAGTCAGAGATTTTATCGAGTATATTAAGAGTGAATCAAATTGATTTTGGGTGGAATTTGATATGAGTTTAGCGGGTGCTTTTACGAATGCATACCTTATTATTGGGGCTTCGTTGCTGATACTTCTGGTTTTTTCTGTTCTAGGGGTACGAAAAAATTGTTCTACTGTTAATAGCAGCAACAACTTTTTTTCAAAGGATCAAACAAACTGGCTTAGAGGAATTGCAATTGTCCTAATAATGTATGCTCATTATTATACCGAACTGGGTTCGGCTAAATTAGGCGGAGTTATTTCCCAAATTTCCAATGTCGGATTTTTGGGAGTTGCGATTTTTCTCTTGTTATCCGGATATGCAATTATGATATCCAAGTTGAACAAACCGAATTATTTAAAAAATTATATACCTAACAGGTTAATTCGTTTGTATATTCCGTTTTTTATAACTTTTATACTTGTCTGCATCGCAGATGTTTTGATGGGCGAACAAATTACAGGGCAAAACATTTTGGGTGCTTTGATTTTATCATTACCAAATACTATTAATTGGTATTTGAAAGTTCAGCTCGGTCTTTATATTCTTTTCTTTGTATTTGCGTTATTGTTTAAGGATAACAGAAAACTTGTTATTGCTCTTTATTGCTCATGTTTTGTATATATGGCAATTTGCATATTTGCAAAAGTTGAAAACTATTGGTTTGAAAGCTGTTATATGTTCCCGCTTGGTATGTCAATTGCAATGCATAAGGATAAATTGTTTGCAATTTTAAGAAAGAAAAAGTGGCTGACGTTAATTGCTTCATTTTTGTTCGTTTTTGTTTCATATGCTCCGTATTATTTGCGCGGAGGACTGTGGTTTGAAATTTTACATATTTTTGGATTCACCCAGTTCTTTATTTGCCTTTGCGCAGTTACAAACGGCTCTTCCAAGGTTTTGAAATATTTGGGTACCATTTCGCTTGAACTTTACTTGGTGCATCAAGTACCTATTAAAATGATTTCGTATTTCGGTATTAACAATAATTTCCTTGGGTATGTAGTGCTGATTGCGGTTTCGGTGCCGCTTGCCGTTTTGATAAATAAAGTCTGCACGCCTATTATGAATTTTATAAAACAGAAAATGTTAAAATCCAATAAAAACAATATCTGATAGTTATATATTGCTATTTTGCAGTATTGCAAAACTGTCTGTATTGGGCTTTTTAGTAATATAAACAATTTTACAAAGTGCTGAGTTGCTTTTGTTAAAATTGTTTAGTTGCTTTTATAGGCAAACATTTAGGTTCAAAGTATTAATACATGGATAGATGATTTAGTGATTTTTTAGCACAGCAAAAATAAATATCGACTAATATGCGGATTGTATGTGATTTTTATATAATACAGATAAATTGCAGAGATACTCTTGTTTGACATATAACCGTAAATAAGATATAATTACATTAGAATGTATACGTATATTTTTTAGAGACTGTATTTTATTTTTTAGCTTAGAAAATGAAAAGAGAAAAGGATAATGAGAAAATTTAATTATCGCAAGATTGTTCTTGCCCTTGCGGATATTTTTATTATAGTAGTCAGTGGTATTGTACTTAATTATATCCTTTCACTTATCGGAGTAATCGGCTCAGAAGCAAGCAGAGGTTTGTTGCTGTATATTACGGTTAATCTTATAACCTGTATTCTGGCCATGTTTATTTGTGGTTCTTATTCAAGGTTTTGGCGATACTTTAACATAAAGGACTATGTGACTTGCGGTATTGCAATGCTTATTGGCTTTGCAATAGCGTATTTATTGTTATATGCTTCCGGAAATGCCCCGAGAAGAATTTTTGATTTTTTATATTTTCTGTTTGCAACATTTGGCGTCCTTGCATTTCGCTTTATATTTAAGAGAGCTTTTTTGGACCTTACCGAGGCAGGAAGAACCGAAAAATATGAGCGAACCCTTATTGTCGGTGCCGGCAGAGCGGGAAGAATGATTCTTACGGAAATTCAGAATGCCGAACATGACCCGAATAATCCAATCGGCAATATATTGCCGGTCTGTTTGGTTGACGATGATTTAACAAAACTTCGCAATAAGATAAATGGGGTAGAGGTCGTAGGAACCTGCCCGGAGATTCCGAAAATATGTGCAGATTATCAAGTTGATAATATTATTGTTGCTTTGCCGTCTTGCGAAGGTGAAGCAAAGCGTAAAATACTTGACTATTGTTCGGCAACAGAATGTAAAATTAAGGTAATACCTTATCTCAGCGAGTTGCTTTTTGATGATAAAAATACAAAACTTATTACTCAGGCTAAGGAAATAAAAATTGAAGACCTGCTCGGAAGAAAGCCGATTGAGTTTGATAAAGAGGGTATTCGCAAATTTGTAACCGGCAAAGTCTGTATGGTAACGGGCGGCGGCGGTTCTATCGGCAGCGAACTTGTAAGACAGATTGCAAAATACGAACCTAAACAGATAGTCATAGTAGATATATACGAAAACAATGCGTATGATATACAGCAGGAGCTTGTGCTTGAATACGGCTCAAAGCTCAATCTTGTAACGTTGATTTCATCTGTTAGAGACTATGATAAAATGGATGCTATATTCAAGAAATATCGTCCGCAAATAGTGTTTCACGCTGCGGCGCATAAGCACGTTCCGCTTATGGAAACAGTTCCCGAAGAAGCTGTAAAAAACAACATTTTCGGAACATTTAATGTTGCGACTCTTGCTGAATTTTATAAGGTTGACAAGTTCGTTATGATTTCCACGGACAAGGCTGTTAACCCGACAAATGTTATGGGAGCCACAAAGAGGGCTTGTGAGATGATTATTCAGTATAAAGCCCAGACAAGCACCCATACCGAATTTGTTACAACACGTTTTGGCAACGTGCTTGGCTCAAACGGTTCGGTTATTCCGTTGTTTAGAAGACAAATTGAGAGCGGTTCTCCCGTAACTGTTACTCACCCGGATATAATAAGATATTTTATGACTATTCCCGAGGCAGTGTCTCTTGTGCTTGAGGCGGGAGCAATGGCAAAGGGCGGCGAGATTTTTGTGCTTGATATGGGGGCACCTGTAAAAATCACAACTCTTGCCGAAAATCTTATCAGAATGTACGGCAAGGTTCCGTACAAGGATGTTCCGATTGTGTTTACAGGACTTCGTCCCGGGGAAAAACTTTTTGAGGAACTTCTTATGGACGAAGAAGGTCTAAAATCAACCGCAAACAATAAAATATATATTGGTAACCAAATTAACATAAATTCTGATGAAATGCTTAATAAGCTCGGAGCACTACGCGAGGCTTCACAGGCTAATGACAGCGAAAGAACCGTTGAACTGTTGAGTGATTTGGTACCGACTTTCAATCATAAAACTAATTAGGCGTATTTGAACTGAAAAGGAGCAAAATTATGTGTGGTATAGTTGGATATGTAGGTCCAAGAGATTGCAGCGATGTACTTGTAAGCGCACTTACAAAGCTTGAATACAGAGGCTATGATTCAGCCGGAATAGCTGTTTTTGAAAACAATGAAATTAAAACCGTTAAGACGCAGGGAAGGCTTAAAGACCTTGAAGATAAGCTGAAAAAGGTCGGTAAACCCGAAGGTCACGTCGGTATAGGTCATACAAGATGGGCTACACACGGCGAGCCGTCGGATGTTAATTCTCATCCGCACAGCGGTGCAAGAGTAACCATTGTTCACAATGGTATTATTGAGAATTACATAGAGCTTAAGGAGTTTCTTGTTGCTCAGGGAAGAACATTTCTAAGCGAAACAGATACTGAGGTTGTGGCTCAGCTTCTTGATTATAAATACAACGGAAACCCACTTGAAACTATTGACAGCGTTCTTGCCGAGCTTAAGGGTTCGTTTGCGCTTGGAATTATGTTCAAGGATTTTCCTGATAAAGTTTTTGCTGTGCGCAGAGAAAGTCCGCTTATCGTAGGCGTAGCTGACGGAGAAAGCTTTATAGCTTCTGACGTTCCGGCAATTTTGCAATATACAAGGGATTATTATCTGCTTGACCACGACGAAATTGCAACTCTTTCGAGCGACGGCGTAAGTTTTGTTGACGAGCACTTACAGCCAATTGAAAAAGAGCTCAAAACTGCCGATTGGGATATGGAAGCTGCCGAAAAGGGCGGTTATCCCCACTTTATGATTAAAGAAATCAACGAGCAGCCGACTGCTATAAAAACAACAATTATGCCGCGTATCCGCAACGGATTGCCTTGTCTTGAGGAGTGCGGAATCACGCTTGAAAAGCTCAGAGAATTTAAGAATATCACAATTGTTGCCTGCGGAACGGCAATGCACACAGGAATGGTTGGCAAATATGTAATTGAGGACTTGGCTCGTATACCTGTAACGGTTGATATTGCTTCCGAATATCGTTACAGAAATCCGATTGTTTCGGAGGGCGACCTTGTAATAATAATTTCACAGTCGGGTGAAACCGCCGACAGCCTTGCCGCTATGCGCCTTGCAAAGCAAAAGGGTGCCACAACACTTGCGATTGTTAATGCAAAGGGCAGCTCCATTGCACGTGAAGCAGATATGCTCATATATACTCTTGCAGGACCCGAAATTGCTGTTGCTTCAACAAAGGCATACATCACTCAGCTTTCGGTTGTGTATCTGTTTGCGTTTGAATTGGCTCTTGCCAAGGACTGTGTAAGCGAGGCGGAGTGCAGACGACTTGTTTCGGCTCTCACCAAGATGCCCGAAGCAGTTCAGTACGTTATTGATAATTGCGAAGAAAAGTGCAAGTATATTGCAACAAAGCTTGTTACGGCAGACAGCCTGCTTTATATAGGCAGAGGTCTTGACTACGCACTTTCAATGGAAGGCTCATTAAAATTAAAAGAAGTTTCGTATATCCATTCGGAAAGTTATGCGGCAGGTGAGTTGAAGCACGGCACAATTTCCCTTATTGAGGACGGTATGCCCGTTATTTCGGTTGCAACACAGACAGATGTTATTCCAAAGACAATCAGCAATATTGTTGAGGTTAAATCAAGAGGGGCAAAGATTATCCTTGTTTGCACAGATGCATGTGCAAGGGGCTTAAAGGACGGAGTAGCGGATTATGTAATTGAAATTCCTCATTCCGAGGAGCTTCTTATGCCGATAACCGCGGTGGTTCCGTTACAAATTTTGGCTTATTATACAGCCATTAACAGAGGAAACGACCCGGATAAGCCAAGAAATCTTGCAAAGTCTGTAACGGTTGAATAATATCTTGGTGTGATATTATTGTTTATAAAATTTATTTAGGAATGGTTGGGCGATTATTCTCTCCGGCAAAAACGGAGAGAATAATTTAAATTACTGATTTACAAATCTTATATTTGAGGGTTAGAAAAATGAAAGGCATAATTTTAGCAGGCGGAGCCGGTACCAGACTTTATCCGCTTACAATGGTGACTTCAAAGCAACTTTTGCCGGTATATGATAAGCCGATGATTTTTTATCCGCTTTCTACGCTTATGCTTGCCGGAATAAAGGACATTTTAATAATATCAACTCCGAGCGACACCCCAAGATTTAAGAGCTTGCTTGGCAATGGAGAACAGTTCGGACTTAATCTGAGCTATGTTGTACAGCCTTCTCCGGACGGACTTGCACAGGCTTTTATTTTGGGAAAAGAGTTTATTGGCGACGACGCCTGTGCCATGGTGCTGGGAGATAATATTTTTTACGGCAACGGTTTTTCAAAGGCGCTGAGAGAAGCTGTACATAATGCGGAGAATAATAACAGAGCAACTGTGTTTGGCTACTATGTCAACGATCCCGAGAGATTTGGAATAGTAGAATTTGATGAGGACGGAAAAGTGGTTTCGATTGAGGAAAAGCCGCAGGAACCAAAATCAAATTATGCGGTTACAGGGTTGTATTTTTATCCGTCGGGTGTTTCTAAGATGGCTGAATCGGTAAGACCGTCTGAAAGAGGAGAACTTGAAATTACCACGCTTAATGATATGTATTTGCAGGATAAAAAACTTGATGTTCAGCTTTTAGGCCGCGGATTTGCTTGGCTTGATACAGGTACGGTGGACAGCCTTGTTGACGCGGCTGATTTTGTGCGTATGATTGAAAAACGGCAGGGAATCAAAATTTCTGCGCCCGAAGAGATTGCGTATAAAAACGGTTGGATTACAAAAAAACAGCTTTTAGAAAGTGCACAACAATACGGAAAAAGCCCTTACGGCAAACACTTGAGAAAAGTTGCAGACAATAAGCTAATATATTGAGGAGGGCTTTTTATGAAGATAATTGTAACAGGCGGAGCCGGATTTATCGGCGGAAATTTTGTATATTACGAATTGAAGAATCATCCCGAAGATGAAATCATTTGCCTTGATAAACTTACATATGCAGGTAACCTTGAAACTCTTGAAGAAGCAATGAAAAATCCTAAATTCAAGTTTGTAAAGGGCGACATTGCAGACAGAAAATTTGTTTATGAGCTTTTTGAATCGGAAAAGCCAGATATAGTAATCAATTTTGCAGCAGAAAGCCATGTTGACCGTTCAATTGAAGATCCCGAGATTTTTTTGAAGACAAACGTTATGGGAACCCAGGTTCTTATGGACGCTTGCAGAAAATACGGAATTACAAGGTATCACCAGGTTTCTACCGATGAGGTATACGGTGATTTGCCTCTTGACAGACCTGATTTATTCTTTAATGAAGATACACCGATTCACACTTCAAGTCCTTACTCAGCTTCAAAGGCAAGCGCAGATTTGTTGGTGCTTGCGTATTACAGAACGTATAAGCTGCCGGTTACAATCACAAGATGCAGCAATAACTACGGACCGTATCATTTCCCCGAGAAACTGATTCCGTTGATGATTGCAAACGCTTTGGCAGACAAGCCTCTGCCTGTTTACGGCAAGGGTGAAAATGTGCGTGATTGGCTGTATGTTGAAGACCATTGCGCGGCAATTGACTTGGTTGCAAGAAAAGGCAAGGTCGGCGAAGTTTATAACGTTGGCGGACACAACGAAAAAACAAACCTTGAGGTTGTTAAAACTATTTTAAAACAGCTCGGAAAGCCTGAGAGCCTTATCACGTTTGTTACCGACCGCCCGGGACACGACAGAAGATATGCCATTGACCCGACCAAGATTCACAATGAACTCGGTTGGTTACCTCAGACTAAATTTGATGACGGAATAAAGAAGACTGTACAATGGTATCTTGACAATCGTAACTGGTGGGAATCTATAATAAGTGGCGAATATAAGAATTACTATGAGAAAATGTATGCCAACAGATAAATAAGGAGGCAATAATTTTGAAAATAGGAAATTTTGTTTCTCGTGTACTTAAGACGATTCCATACGGTTCATTTGTAAAAATGTATCCGTCGTTAAGAAATACACAGTTAGTTGATGTTGCCGACGCAGTGTATTATGAAAGATTTTTTAAGGAGTCTAAGTTAATCAGCAACCCCGAAGGCTGCATAAACAAAGCCCTAAAAAACAAAAAATATATTCTGATAAAAGAGGGACTTTGGAAGTATCAGGTTGTTAATTTTTGCTTTGTAAGAGATATGATATCAAACATCATTTGGTCTCTTGATTGCGGATATATACCAATAGTAGATGTCTATCCTAATGATTCCGATTATTATAGCGATAACGGAAGATTGTGGGATATGTTCTTTAAACAGCCTTTGGGTACAACGGAGTTTGACGCAAAGTCGGCACGGATATGTCCTTTAAAAACTTCATCGATAAAACCGTCAATGTATGATGTTAAGGATACCGACAAGTCGAATTTTTGGGGATATATATTAAAATCTTTTGTAAAGTACAATGATTCTGTTTTAAAGTATTTTGATGAAGAATATAAACAGCTGTTGGAAGATAAAAGTGCAATAGGATGTGTAATCAGAAGCACGGATTATACTAAGACCAAGCCCAAGGGACATCCGAAGCAACCGCCGTTAAAGGACGTGTTTTCCAAGTTACATGAAGTAATGCAAAAATATAATGTTGAGTACATTTATTTAGCAACTGAAGATAAAAATATAGCTGATTGCTTTAAGAAAGAATTTCCCGATAAAATAATTGAAAATAAAAGGCATTATTTTAATGAACTGTTTGATTCCGCAGATTTAAACAGGGTATCACAGGTGCATTTCAGCAGACAAAATGATGACTTCTTGAAAATATTGGAGTATTTTTCATCAATAAATCTTGTCAGCCATTGTGATTACTTGGTTACAGGCTTATGTGGCGGAAGTGAAATGGCAATTTATCGCAACGGCAATCAATATAAATATTCATATGTATTCGACAATGGAGTTTATTAAAGAAAATGTATTAGAATAAAAGTCGGAAAATTGTATAGGATTTATACGGCTGATTTTATCATTCCATACTTTTCTTTATTACTTCTGTAATAGGTATGGGTTAGATTTATTGAGGTTAATTTTTCGGGAGGAAAAATGATAGTATTAGTTACAGGCGTTAAAGGACAGCTTGGTTATGACGTAGTAAAAGAACTGAATAACAGAAATTATACGGTAGTCGGTGTGGATATTGAAGACATGGACATTACCGACTATTCAAGTGTTGAGGGCGTGTTGACAAAGGAAAAGCCCGATGTTGTTGTGCATTGCGCTGCTTGGACGGCAGTTGACCTTGCCGAGGACGAAGAAAACAGAGAAAAAGTTCATCTTGTAAATGCAGTCGGAACCGAGAATATTGCAAAAGTGTGCAAAATGATTGACTGCAAGATGATATATATTTCGACCGATTATGTGTTTGACGGTCAGGGAACACGTCCGTGGGAGCCTGATGACGAAAGAAATCCTCTTAATGTTTACGGACAGACAAAATATGAGGGTGAGCTTGCTGTTGAGAGATGGCTTGACAAGTACTTTATTGTCCGTATTTCTTGGGTGTTTGGAATCAACGGCAAGAATTTTGTTAAAACTATGCTCAATCTCGGAAAAACACACGACAAACTTACGGTTGTTGATGACCAGATAGGTTCGCCTACATATACATATGATTTGGCAAAGCTGCTTGCGGATATGGCAGAAACAGACAAGTACGGCAGATATCACGCAACCAACGAGGGAATTTGCAGTTGGTATGATTTTGCCTGTGAAATTTTCAGACAGGCTTCTAAGTATGATTCGGCATACAAAGACATTGTTGTTTCACCTGTTGACAGCAGCGCATATCCCGCAAAGGCAAAACGCCCGTCAAACAGCAGAATGAGCAAGGATAAATTAACCGAAAACGGTTTTGCAAAGCTTCCGACTTGGCAGGATGCAACCGAAAGATATATTAAGGAATTGGAGCGGTAATTATGGGACAAATCAAAGTAACAAAGCTTGATATTGAGGGTCTTTGCGTTATTGAACCTGCGGTTCACGGTGACAGCAGGGGATATTTTATGGAGACATATAATCAGAACGATATGCACGAAAACGGACTTGATATGGTGTTTGTGCAGGACAATCAGAGTATGAGCACAAAGGGCGTTTTGCGCGGATTGCATTATCAAAAGAAATATCCACAGGGAAAACTCGTTCGTGTAATCAAGGGTTCTGTTTTTGACGTGGCTGTTGATTTACGCAAAAACAGCAAAACTTTCGGCAAATGGTTCGGTATTGAACTTACGGAAGAAAACAAAAAGCAGTTTTATATTCCCGAAGGCTTTGCTCACGGATTTTTGGTGCTGAGCGATACGGCAGAGTTTTGTTACAAGGTTACCGATTTTTATCATCCCGGAGATGAAGGCGGAATTATGTGGAACGACCCGGCAATCGGCATAGAATGGCCGCTTGACGGAATTGATGAAATCAAACTGTCGGATAAAGACAAGGTGAATCCTGAGTTTGGTTCATTCGTTTTTTAATTTATTATTATAATCAAAGTGCAGATGTTCTCGCTTATAAGGCGGCGAGTGACATTCAGGGTTCAGCGAAATCAGTAATCTTTCACTTAAGCCCTGAGGAGCTAAGGCTCCTTTGCAATGCTTGAAATCGGTTGCAAGCTCTGCTCTTTGCAGAGAAAACAGAGCGTTGCTCCGATTTAATTTTTATTAGGACATAAATAGTCTGATTACTAATCTAAAAACAGGTATTGTTTTTTTAGAATTAAATAGAATTTTGGCTGTGTTGAATTCATCCAGAATATCAACGGCAGCTTTTTATTGAGCTAAAAGGATAATTATTGTTTACATAAATTTTTTGGGGTTAATTTATGCTGTTTTCAAGTACAACATTTTTGTTCTTTTTTCTTCCGATAGTATTAATACTGTATTATACTGTTTGCAGAAAAAGCAGAATGCTGCAAAACGTATTTTTGTTTTTTGCAAGTCTTCTTTTTTATGCGTGGGGAGAACCTATTTTTGTCTTAGTTATGTTATTGTCAATATTTATGAACTATGTGTTTGGATTGGCAATTAATAAATATAAATATAAAAAATCAACGGCTAAGGTGTTTTTGTTTATCACCGCCGTTTTTAATTTGGGCATACTTTTTATATTTAAATATTTGGCGTTTGTAATTGAGAATATTAATAATTTGTCGGGCGCAGATTTTTATGTTCCTCAAATTGCCCTGCCTTTGGGAATATCGTTTTTCACATTCCAGGCAATGTCATATGTAATTGACGTTTACAGGGGAGAGCAGGTTCAGAAAAATCCGCTTAATGTCGGGTTATACATAGCGTTTTTCCCTCAGTTAATTGCAGGCCCGATTGTAAGATATGAGACCGTTGCATATCAAATTCAATGCAGAAAAGAAACTTTTGACGACTTCTCAAGCGGTGTTTGTCGATTCATCATAGGATTATCCAAAAAGGTGTTGCTTGCAAATACATTGGCAATAGTTGCAGACAGTGCTTTTAACAGCGATGACGGCAATATATCAGTTGCCTTTTCATGGCTTGGTGCAATTGCATACACGTTGCAGATATTCTTTGACTTTAGCGGATACAGTGATATGGCAATAGGCCTTGGAAGAATGTTTGGATTTAAGTTTTTGGAAAACTTTGATTATCCTTACATTTCTTCTTCAATAACCGAGTTTTGGCGCAGATGGCATATTTCTCTCGGAACATGGTTCAGAGACTATGTTTATTTTCCGCTGGGCGGCAGCAGAGTAAAACATAAGTCAAGATTGATACTCAATTTGTTTATTGTATGGATGTTGACAGGTATTTGGCATGGTGCCAATTGGACCTTTATACTTTGGGGCTTTATGTACTTTGTGCTTTTAACGTTTGAAAAACTGACAAACCTGCATAAGAGCGGCAAGCTTGTATGGCTTAGACATATCTATACATTGCTGTTTGTTATATTGGGCTGGGTTTTGTTCAGAGCAGACAACGTAACGGAAGCGTTTTCTTATATTGCCGCTATGTTTGGCGGTACAGGAACATTAATAGACAATGAAGCTTTGTTTTTGCTAAAAGAAAATATAGTTTATTTTGTTTTTGCAATCATAATAAGTACGCCTTTATTAAAATCTTTATACTATAAACATTTTCAGGGCAAAAAGGTTGTTTCTGTGCTGGTGGTTGTAGTGTTGATGGTTTTATTCCTTGTAAGTGTTACTTATTTGGTAAAGGGAGCATATAATCCGTTTATTTACTTTAATTTCTGAGGTGTAAAGTGAAAAAATTTAAATTTACTTATAAAAATATTATTGCGATTTTGTTTGTTGTTTTTATAATGGTTTCTTTTGTGCTCTCGTTTATTACTGCTCCCACAAAAATTTTAGGCGGCTTGGCAAGAGGTTATTTAAATTCACCTGAAGATACCAATGTGTTGTCAAAAATCGGAAACGGTTTTAAAGACTTTGACAGCAGAATGAGTGAATATTATGTATTTCACGATATTTCAATAAACTCATACGGTGCAGTACAAAATTTAATTGACAAAAAACTGATTGATGACGTTGACCCGGAGTATGAGGTGTTAAAGTTAAACAACGGATACTTAACATTTAAGAATACTTCAGACGAGGACCTCACTAATTTGGGAAATTATCTTATTGATATTAAGTCGGTATGTGATAAAAATAATATTAATTTGATGTATATAAATAAGTTGAGCAAAACTACGGACGATAAAGATTTATTGCCTGCAAATTATCCGTATGCACACAAATCAAACTATGGGGAATTAAAAAAACGTCTTCTGCAAAATAATATTGGCGTGTTGGATATTCAAGATATAGTTGATGAACAGAATATAGATAAATATTGTTTGTTTTTTAAAACCGACCACCATTGGACGCCTAAAACAGGTATTTGGGTAAGTCAGTTGATAACGGAAAAGCTGAACAGTCTATATAATTACAATTTAAATTCAGATTTGTACGATATATCAAACTATAATGTTGAAACACACTATAATGCGTTTTTAGGCTCACAGGGAAAAAGAGTCGGCTATCTTTATGCCGGTGCAGATGATTTGGATGTTATTACTCCAAAGTATGATACCGATATGTCGGTAAAGATTGCCGGCAGCGGAGAAATTTTAAAAGGTACTTTTGAGGATACTATTATTCACAGGGAATGTATTACCCCCGATAATCTGCTTAATAAAGATCAAACTGCATACGATACCTATATGCTGGGCAATCACGATCTGGTTGAGATTAAAAATAACAATATCAATAACGGAAAGAGAGCTTTGTTGATTTTGGATTCCTTTGGATGCGTTGTTGCTCCTTATCTGTCTCAGAATTTTCAGCAGTTGGATTGTATTGATTTGAGAAGTTACACAGGTTCTTTAAAAGATTACATAGAAGAGACCTCTCCCGATGTTGTAATATATATGGCTACCGAATATCAGAAAAACTGATTTATAAATAAAACAGAATAAAGAAACTAAAAAGTTGTCGCTTGTTGATTGGCGGCAACTTTTTGTTGTATTATGCACAAGTATAATCTGACGACGGTTTATACATCTTAAGGCTAATTTGAGATTTGTCTTTTATATAACAAATATTAAAAAACAGGTTCGGCTAAGACAGTTTAATAGTTAAATTTTTGTAATAAAAAACTTGTATTTTATACTCGAATTATGTATAATTAAAGCTGTATGTAAATATTTATAACTTTATCAGGAAAAGCGTTAGCTGTATTCCGAAAAAATTCCTACTTTGGAGGCAGTGGTTGATGAGAAAAAACGTACTCAAAAGGAGCGCGGTTGCCGCACTTGCTGTGATTTTGTGCGTGCTTTCTGTATTTGTGTGCAGTGCAGCAGACAATAGTTATGTGATAAGCGAGATAAACGATATGAAAATTTCGCTTCCGGACAATATTACAACGGTCACCCGTTCAAGCAAGGCTGACGATAAGTATTTTTCGGTATTTGGTCTTGATTATGACACAACAATGAAAAATCTTGAAAACGGCAATATTTATCTTCAGGGAATGGACAGTAACTCTGAAATTACAATTACCGTTACAATGACGCAAAGCGAAGAAAGCAAAAGAATCGGTAACTATAACCTTTTGCAGGAAGACAAGCTCAGTGACGTTACCAAAAACTTTTTGAGCCAGAGCGAATATACCGCATGTTCACCCGACAGCGCAGGAAGCATAGTTTGGCTGTACCTTGCCGCAGATGTGAACAGCAACGGAAGCCAAATAAAAACCTATCAGGCAAACACGGTTTTTGACGGAAAGAATGTTAATGTTGTAATACAGCGCAACGGCGACGATGTTAAACCCGAAGATTATGCTACTCTTAATTCAATAGTTTCCACCGTGGTTTTCCAAAAGGCAGACAGTTCAAGCAACATTATTCTCTTTGTAATAATCGGAGCGACGCTGTTAATTATATTGATTATTGTCTTTTTGATTTTGATTGCAAAATTTGCGAGACGTAAGAGGAAAAAGAGAAAGAACTCTAAGATTATTGAGGAACTTTCAGGCAAATATACAAGAAAGAATACTTCGCAAGACGACTATCCGTCATATAATATTGCTGATTTTGAGGAAAGTGATGAACCGAAATATGACGGCGATAACAAACACAGCAATGATGACGATGTTGTTGATATTAATCCCGAGGTTCATACATCCGCGTCAAATGATGATGAAGACTTTGACGATTATTTCTACGGTTTGGGATTAAGCCGCAATTCTGATAAGCAGGAAACAAAGAGGGAATCGGAAAATACGGAATCATACGAGGACGAAATTGACGATATTCTAAATTATCGTGCAAGTGTAAATAAAAAGTCACAGGCAGTAAAAATTTATGAGGCTAAACCCGAAACAGAGGCTGAGGAGAATACTGCCGCCAACGTCACAGATAATAATACAGATAGCAATATTGAAGAGGTTGAACCTGAATCCGTAACGGAAGTAAGCGTTGATGAAATCGACGTTGAGCCAAGCCCGGAAGAGGAAATGATTAATGTTGAGGCGGTTGACGAGGATTCTGACAGCACCGATGAAAACACCGATGACAGTTCAGACGACAGCACTGAAGACAATGATAACGATAATTCAGAAGAAAAGCCTCAGTCCGAACAGCAATCCGATTCATCAGACGATGCCGATTCCGACGATGATTTTAATGAATATACAAACGATGAAGACCTTGTAAGACAGGACGCACGTCGTGCAAAGTTCAAGAACGGTTATGATTTCTTTGAGGAAGCACCCAAAAAGACTATGGGTGTGGTGAGCAGCAAAGAAATTCGTGACGCCGAAGATTACGATGTTATCAATGAGGTCGAAAAGCGTGCAGCCGCAGTTGAAAAGGCAGGCGTTAATGCAGGCAAGTTCGTTCTTAATACATTCAAAGCCATTGGCTCGGGAATAAAGTCGTTCGGAACGCACTGCGGATATTTTGCAACTAATGTAAGTCGAATGATAAAGCATAAACGTGCTGCAAAGAAGCGCAGACAAGCCGAAGAAGAGTGCCGTCGCCGTGCAAAAATGAGAGCGGAAAAGCAGCGTGAGCAAAGGCGTGAGATGCAGAACGGCGGACTTGTTCAGGTTCATAAGCGAACCGACAGACCCAACGGCGGACAAACAAGAAGACCGACAAACAGACCTACTAACAGACCAAACAACAGAAGAAGATAACTATGAAAGAAATACTGATAAAAAATGCAAATGTCGTATCACCTGCCGACGGTATTAACGGAAAATACGATATATTAATTAAGAATGGCAGGATAGAAAATATCGGGGAAAATTTAAGCACCGACGGTGAAGTTGTTGAGGCTTCGGGATTTTATGCAATCCCCGGACTGGTAGATATGCATGTCCATTTGCGTGACCCCGGACAAACACAAAAGGAAGATATAATAACGGGGTGCAGAGCAGCGGCGGCAGGCGGTGTAACAAGCTTGCTTGCAATGCCGAACACAAATCCGACCGTTGACAATGCCGCCACCGTAAAATATGTTTTGGACAAAGCAAAACAGGCTGATGCGAATGTTTATGTTGCGGCAAGTATCACCAAGGGACTAAAAAGCGAAGAACCTACCGACCTTGACGAACTTAAAAAAGCAGGTGCGATTGCACTTTCGGATGACGGCAGACCTGTTGTTAACACAAAGTTTTTGAGTGACGCTATGCAAAGGACACCAAAACTCAAAATGAGCGTTGTTGCACACTGCGAAGATTTGTACCTTGCAGACGGAGGTAAAATAAACGAGGGCAAGGTATCAAAAAAGCTTGGAGTAAAGGGTATTCCAAGAGCTGCGGAAGATTGCGGAACAGCCAGAGAAATTGCTTTGGCAGCGGCACTTAATGTTCCGATTCATATTTGCCACGTAAGCACCGAGACGAGCGTTGAACTTGTACGCGACGCAAAAAGGCGTGGGGTAAAAGTTACCGCCGAAACAGCGCCGCACTATTTTTCACTGACGGAAGAGGAGCTTTTGAAGCGTGACGCAGATTATCGTATGAATCCTCCGCTCAGAACCGCCGAGGACGTCAGGGCAATAATCAGCGGCCTTTGCGACGGAACCCTTGACGCCGTTGCCACCGACCATGCACCGCATACGGTTGAAGAAAAAGCCGATTTTGAAAAGGCTCCCAACGGTTCAATCGGAATGGAGACTTCGTTGGCTGTGGCTGTAACGTATCTTGTAAAAACAGGCTTGTTGAGCTTTGAAGAAATTGTTCGCAAAATGAGCACCAATCCTGCCAAAATTCTCGGCATAAATGCCGGAACTTTAAGCAAAGGTGCGCCTGCCGATATTGCACTTGTTGACCTTGACGAGGAGTGGACGGTTGATGTTGAAAAACTTCACGGCAAAAGCAAAAACACTCCGTTTAAGGGCAAAAAACTGTGCGGCAAGGTCAAGAAAACGTTTTTGGGCGGAAAGCTTGTGTTTGAGGATAATTAATCAGTTAATAATTAAATATTAAATAGCAGGGAGTAAAAACTATGGCACAAAAAGGCGATTTACTGTCGGTAAGACAGGACATAAGAGTGGTTGACGCAACGATTCGTGACGGCGGTCTTTGCAACAATTTTCGTTTTGACGACAAATTCGTAAAGGATTTGTACGAGGCAAACATCAAAGCAGGCGTTGATTATATGGAGTTCGGTTACAAGGCTTCAAAAGAAATTTTCAACGAGGACGATTTTGGCAAGTGGAAGTTCTGTAACGATGCGGATATAAGAAAGATTGTCGGCGACAACAAAAGCGGCTTAAAGGTTGCTGTTATGGCTGATGTCGGCAGAACAGATTTTGAAAAGGACATTATCCCCAAAAAGGACAGCCCGATTGACTTAATCAGAGTTGCAACCTATATCAACGCAATTCCGTCCGCTGTGGAAATGATTGAATACTGTGCAAAAATGGGGTATGAAACCACCATCAACATTATGGCTGTTTCAAAGGCAAGAACAGAGGACATAAAGGCTGCACTTGATATTTTCGGCAAAACACCTGTATCCGCATTTTACATTGTTGACAGCTACGGCGCATTGTATCCCGAAGAGGCAAGAAGACTTGCTGACTTGTACGGTGAAACAGCAGATAAATATAAAAAATCTGTCGGTATTCACGCCCACAACAATCAGCAGCTTGCTTTTGCAAATACAATTGAGGCTATGACATTTGGCGCAAGCTATCTTGATGCTACTGTTGACGGAATGGGCAGAGGTGCAGGCAACTGTGCTCTTGAGCTTTTGCTCGGTTTCCTCAAAAATCCTAAGTATAAGGTTAATCCGATTCTCAAAATAATTGAAAATCACACTCATAAACTTAAAGAAGCAGGCGTAAAATGGGGCTATGACATTCCGTATATGCTTACAGGTCAGTACAATACCCACCCACGTCCGGCAATTCAGTTTGTAAATGAGGAAAGAAAGGATTATTCAAAGTTCGCCAATGAACTTTATGATATAATCAACAGCTGATGAAGCATATAATGAAATTGCAGGCATCACCGTTCGGCATGATTAAGTCGGATAGACTTATGTACAGTATGCCGTCTTTACCGAATATAAAGCAAAAGGAGAATGAATATGTCGCTTGACAGATTGATAGAAAAAATTGCAGAAAAGCAAAACCCGACCGTTGCAGGTCTTGACCCAAAGCTTGACTATGTGCCTGCTTCAATCAAGAAAAAGTGTTTTGAAAAATACGGCAAAACACTTGACGGTGCGGCAGCGGCTCTGTTTGAATTTAACAAGGCTCTTATAGACAGCCTTTATGATATTGTTCCTGCAATCAAGCCGCAGGCGGCATATTATGAAATGTACGGCTGGCAGGGCGTAAAGGCGCTTTGCGACACCATTGCCTATGCAAAGTCAAAGGGTATGTTTGTTATGACCGACGGCAAGCGCAACGACATCGGCACAACAATGGAAGCTTATGCCACCGCTCACCTCGGTACCACCGATGTTGACGGAGAAAAGATTGACGCATTCGGCGCAGACGCACTTACCGTAAACGGCTATCTCGGAACTGACGGAATCAAGCCGCTTGCCAATATTTGCAAAGAAAAAGATAAGGGCATTTTTGTACTTGTAAAAACTTCAAATCCAAGTTCGGGCGAGCTTCAGGATATGAAGCTTGATACAAACGAAACCGTCTATGAGCATATGGGCAAAATGTGCGAGAACTGGGGCAGCGAGCTTATGGGAAAATACGGTTACTCGGCAATCGGTGCGGTTGTCGGCGCAACATATCCCGAACAGCTTTTGGAGATGCGTGCAAAGGCAAAGCATACGTTCTTCCTTGTACCGGGATATGGTGCACAGGGCGGCGGTGCCGAGGACGTTAAGAATGCGTTTGACAAGAACGGACTCGGAGCTGTAATTAACTCAAGCCGAGGAATTATGTGCGCTTGGAAAAAGCAGGGCTTAACCGAAGAAGACTTTGCACAGGCGGCAAGAAACGAAGCTGTGAGAATGAGAGACGAGATTGTCGGCACAATAGGAAAAATTACGCTTGGCTGATGTTTTTTATAAGGCAAAACAGACAAAAAATTGTTAAATTTTTAACCAAAAGAATCTATTCTTATTGACTTTAAACCCCAACAAGCGTATAATTTAAGTGCAGATGTCACCTGCCTCTAAAGCGGAATCTATTCGCAATTTCAGCGGAAGCATAGACTTCAACCGAAATTATGAGGAGCTAAAGCTTTATTGCATTGCTTGCAATCTGTTTTAACCTCTGCTTTTAGCAAGAAAAGCAGAGTATCACTACTATTAAATTTATTTGTCAACTATGGGCGCAGTTGTTAACACAACTGCTTACTTTAAAAAATATAAAGGGAGTTTTTACAATGGCAAGAGTTTATAATTTTTCTGCAGGCCCGTCAATGTTGCCGGAGTCTGTTCTTAAGACAGCAGCGGATGAAATGCTCGATTATCACGGCAGCGGTCAGAGCGTTCTTGAAATGTCACACCGCAGTGCTGTTTTTGATAAAATCATCAAAGACGCCGAAGCACTTCTTCGCGAAATTATGAATATTCCGGATAACTACAAGGTTCTTTTCCTTCAGGGCGGCGGCTCAACACAGTTTGCTATGGTTGCGCTCAACCTTATGAATAAGAACAACAAGGCTGATTACATAATCACAGGTCAGTGGGCTAAGAAGGCTTATCAGGAAGCTGTACGCTACGGCGACGCAAAGGCTGTTGCTTCTTCTGAAGATAAGACATATTCTTATATTCCAAAGACAGACCGCTCAATGTTCAGAGACGATGCAGACTATGTTTACATTTGTATGAACAACACAATTTACGGCACAGTTTACCACGAATTGCCTGATACAGGCGATATTCCGCTTGTTGCAGATATTTCTTCCTGCATTCTTTCAGAGCCGATTGACGTTTCAAAGTTCGGTCTTCTTTTTGCAGGCGCACAGAAGAACGTTTCCGGTGCAGGCGTAACAATTGTAATTGTTCGTGAAGACCTTATCGGCAACGCTATGGACATTACTCCTACAATGCTCAATTATAAAACTCACGCAGACAAGGATTCCCTCTTTAACACACCGCCTTGCTATTCAATCTATGTTGCAAAGCTCGTATTTGAGTGGATTAAGAATGAAATCGGCGGACTTGACAAGATGAAAGAGCTTAATGAAAAGAAAGCTAAGCTCCTTTATGATTTTCTTGATAACTCAAAGCTCTTCAAGGGTACAGTAGTTGCCGAGGACCGTTCACTTATGAACGTACCTTTCGTTACAGGCGACAAAGACCTTGACGCTAAGTTTGTTAAGGAAGCAACAGAAAACGGCCTTGTAAACATCAAGGGTCACCGTTCGGTTGGCGGTATGCGTGCTTCTATCTACAATGCTATGCCTTACGAGGGCGTTGAAAAGCTTGTTGAGTTTATGAAGAAGTTCGAGGCTGAAAATAAATAATTTTAGAGGTTGATTAAAATGTATAACGTACTTACATTAAATAAAATCGCTCCAATCGGCACAGACCGCCTTGGAAGCAATTACAGCTATGGCAACGAAGTTGAAAACCCCGATGCGATTCTTGTAAGAAGCGCAGCAATGCATGATATGGAATTTGCCGACAATCTTCTTGCAATCGCAAGAGCAGGCGCAGGCACAAACAATATTCCAAAGGATAAATGCACAGAAAAGGGTATAGTTGTTTTCAATACTCCCGGCGCAAATGCAAACGCTGTTAAGGAGCTTGTTCTTGCCGGTCTTCTTCTTTCTTCACGTAAGATTGTTGAAGGAATTGAGTGGGAAAAAACAACTTTGAAGGGCAACGGCGACGCTGTCGGAAAAATGGTTGAAAAGGGCAAGAGCCAGTTTGTAGGTCCCGAGCTTAGGGGCAAAACCCTTGGCGTTATCGGACTTGGTGCAATCGGCATACTTGTTGCAAATGCAGCAGCAGCCCTCGGAATGCAGGTAATCGGTTATGACCCGTTTATGTCTGTTCCGAACGCACTTCGTCTTGACCCAAGCATTAAGCTGATGAAGAACAACGAAGAGGTTATGACAAACTGTGATTACCTCACAATTCATGTTCCGCTTACTCCCGACACAAAGGACCTTGTTGATGCAGATATGATGGCTAAGATGAAAGACGGAGTTCGCATCCTCAACTTCAGCCGTGACGGTCTTGTTAATTCAACAGCTGTTCTTGAAGCTCTTAAGAGCGGAAAGGTTGCAAAGTATGTAACAGATTTCGGTACAGATGATATTCTCGGCGAAGAGAACGTAATCTGCCTGCCACACCTTGGCGCTTCAACTCCCGAGAGCGAGGAAAACTGCGCTGTTATGGCTTGTGACCAGGTTAAGGAATACCTTGAAAACGGTAACATTGTAAATTCAGTAAACTATCCTGCAATTTCTCTTCCGAGAAACACAAACGATACACGTTTTTGCGTAATGCACAAGAATGTTCCCGAACTTCTTAAGAAAGTGCTTTCTGAGCTTAACGGCAACATCGAAAATATGCTTTCAAAGAGCCGCGGCGAATATGCTTACACAATTCTTGACGTTGCAGGCGCAGACAAAGCCGACGCAGAGAAAATTGCTGCTGTTGACGGCGTTGTAAGAGTAAGAGTTATCTGATTGATAAAACAGAATATATAATATAAATCAAATGCCTCTCGCCTAATGCGGCGAGGGGCATTCAAAATTTTAGCGGAAGTTATTTATAAGTTCTCATCGTAAAAATGAGCAAATGACGTTTTTGCACTGCCTGCAATTATTTGCAGGCTCTATTATGTGCAGGAAAAGCAGAGTGTTGCTCTGACATACAAGATATAAAATTTACGGCGCAACCGAAATTTAATCGGTTACGCCGTTTTTGTGTTTATGTACCTGAACAGCTTTAGTCTCGCCTTGATTTCAGATAGTTTTCAAATGCTTCTTTGATAACAGAATGTTTTTCGTTTTCGTCTGCGTTACTGTTCCAGTACGTTCCGTACAATGCGTTTTTTGCCATATATGAAGTGTTCCATTCCTTAATATCGTGGTCGTATACGCTATAAGTAATTTGCTCCATTGTACCCTCGTCAATGTTAAGATAATAACCGCGTCCGGAATAGCCTGCGATTGGGTAATTGATGTAAAATGCCATTTTGTCTCCGTTGGC
The DNA here is from genome assembly GCA_900101355.1 of Ruminococcus sp. YE282. Classification (GTDB taxonomy): domain Bacteria; phylum Bacillota; class Clostridia; order Oscillospirales; family Acutalibacteraceae; genus Ruminococcoides; species Ruminococcoides bromii_A. The sequence goes on along the minus strand of FMUV01000008.1, from coordinate 9,327 downwards.
AAATTTATAGAAGCTGATTTTATCAATTGAAAATGTTTTTCCGCTGTCGTTCTGTGTGATGTCCCAATTTTCAATGTTATCATAAACGAGGTCAATATATTCAGTGTCAGTAGCTGTAATCACAACGGAACTTTCGATATTTTCTGTTTTTCCGCAGGCAGAAGTGAGCAAAATAATTGATATGGCTGTTATTAAAACAATAACTTTTTTCATTTTGGTTTTACCTCTCCGCAGCCGCAAGAACCAACGTAGCTTTTGTTTACTTTTCCGCAATTTTTGCACACCCATTCGTCGCTTGAATTATGTTTTGCGGCTTCTCTGCCAAAGGCTGTAACGGACGCCTGATTTTTTAAGTAGTTTTCGTATTCTGACAATCCACGCCTATCAACAGATTTGCTGTAAATTATCAGAACCGTGCCGATTATCCAGAACACCATTCCTAAAACCAACCAAAATACTGTTTGACCTTCACTGTAAATATAACGGTATTTAATCAACGGAATAACATTTGCTAAAATAATAACAGTTCCGATAATATCAAAAATAACAGATAATACAGCCGCAACATACATTCCCGTGTGTTTTGAACGATATTCTTTTAAAAATTCCTCTTTGCTTTTCATATTTTGCCGCCTCCTCAAATCATTTTGTATTTAATCATATAATGTTCAAGCATCTTTGCGAGGTTGTCATAGTAACAGCCGGTTACACTTAAAGACAGTACAATTAATGCCGAACATACAATTATAAATACCGACAAAAATATCCCTGCATATATATTAAGCGAAAATATTTGTCCGCCTAACAAAAACAGACTGATAATTACTGCTACTGAAAAAATAATTGCAATTACATAAAGAAAAACGCAAAAACCTCTCAAAGTGTTCGGTTTGTTGGTTTTGAGTCGGTCTAACATTTGATTTGTCGGATTTTTTACGGAAACAACGTCAAGCAAATCAGAAAATGCATTGTATTTGCAAAAGTATTGTATGTACACCAAAACGGTGCTGAATGTTATTCCAAGCAAGGGGATAACAGGAAGTGCAATAAAAGCCTGTTTAACTATTGAGTATGAAATAATACACACGATGGTTGAGATTAGAGCGATAACCATATTTATATAAAAAATTACAGTGCCGAATTTTCTGTATACATTTGCGGACATAACAAAGTTTTTCTTTTCAAACGGAAAAACAGCGCCGCTTTTTTCATAATCAATCATATCGGCAAAGCAAATCATAGAAGAAAACTCGGTGTATGCAAAGAAAAGTGTCAGCAGAGTTGAAATCAACAAACCAATTTTTATGATAACGGCTGCCGTGTTAATAACGGAACTGAGGCTTCCTAAATTGGGCAGAGTATCAAAAGGAATAAACAGCGTTGCAATACTGCCAAGAAAAGAAAAAATTGAAAAAGCAAATATAATAACAGAATACACCTTGTAAATTATCGGTCTTGTGTACATAAATAAGTCCCCCTTATTGTTTAAAAATCAATTTAGAATACGCTTGAGCAAATTTGCTAAAAAATCATTTGTATCTCCTCCCAAAAAACTACTTTATTTGACAATATTATAAGTCTCGCTACCAATATTGTCAATATAAAAATACAAATATTGTATGTTATATTATTAATAATTACAACTATAATAGTAGTTGGGGTTGATAATATGAATTTAAACGGGCTTGGCAGACGCATAAAAAGAGAAAGGCTGAAAAGGGGGATAACCCAAGAACAGCTTGCCGAAAAGGTTGATATTTCGGTAAATTTTATGAGCCTTATTGAAAACGGCAGGAATATGAGTGTTGAAACTCTTGCCAATATTGCCGTAGCCTTGGGGGTTACGGTTGATTACCTTTTGAGCGACACGGTTAACGTCGGAACCGATGTAATTTCGGAACAAATAGTCCATAACCTTGCAACCCTAAACGAAGACGAAAAATTGTATTTTTTGAATATGATAAAGCAGTATAAAGCCATAAACAGATAAACGACAGCCTTGGTAAGCTATCTTTTTTGCTTTGATATATCCAAAATTCCTGTGTCACCTGCTTTTGAGGCGATGACCTATAAAAACTTTAGTTGAATTTATATAATATTGCGGAAGTCTTGAAGGCTATGTTTTTGCGTTGCTTGCAATCAAGCGCAAGTTCTGATTTTTGCAAACAATCGTAGTTCTCAATTAAATATGTACGGGCAGTCGCTGTAACTGCCCGATTTTCATCAATTCAAAACATTAAAATAACGTTATTCCAAACATATGAAGTATCCACAAAACCGCTCCGTAAATTATTGATGCCGACACACCGTAAACAATTACAGGTCCTGCAATAATGAACAGCTTTGCCCCAAGTCCCGTAACATATCCCTCGGCTTTAAATTCAATTGCAGGAGACGAAACGGCGTTTGCAAAACCTGTAATCGGAACAAGCGTACCTGCGCCGGCATGTTTTGCAATTTTGTCATAAACACCGATTGCCGTCAGAAGAATTCCGAAGAAAATCAGGGTTACCGATGTGAGGGTTTTGCTTGTGTCCTCGTCAAGTCCCCACATTTGGTAAAGCTCCAAAAGTCCCTGACCGACAGTGCAGATTGCTCCGCCAATCAGAAATGCCATAAGGCAGTTTTTAAAAATCGTGCTTTTTGGCGAGTTTTTCTTGACTATTTTATCGTATTCTTTTGGTGAAATCAAAAAATCCCTTCTTTGTCGGTTTACATAATTATTTTAAATTTATCTTATACCGATTTATGATATTTATGTTTAAAAATTTCTTTATTTTTTTAATCTTATGTAGTATAATAGCAATATATATTCATTGGAATGTTTATTGGAGGGAAAGAGTTTGATGCATTATCTTGATAACAGTGCCACAACTGTCGTTTCGGAAAAGGCGGCGCAAAAGGCCTTTGAGATAATGACTCAGACCTACGGCAATCCGTCTTCTCTTCACTTTATGGGTTTGCAAGCCGAGCATGAGCTTGAAGCCGCCAGAAAAAGCGTGGCAAAGCGCCTTGGCGTTCAGACTGACGAATTGTATTTTACAAGCGGCGGCACAGAGTCAAATAACACGGCTTTGTTTGGCACGGCTCAGGCTAAAAAGCGCAGAGGTAACCGAATTGTGGTTTCTGCCGTAGAACACAGCAGCATTGTTGAAGCCGCAAACAAGCTTGAATCTGACGGCTTTGAAGTTGTTCGGATTGCTCCGAGAGCCGACGGCATAATCTACGCCGACGATGTTGCGGCGGCGGTAGACAGCGGCACAATTCTTGTGTCTGTTATGCTTGTCAACAATGAAACCGGAGCAATTATGCCGATTGATAAAATTTTTTCGGCAGTAAGGGCAAAAAATCCTGACGTAGTCTGTCATACGGACGCCGTTCAAGCGTTCGGCAAGATTAAGATAAATGCCAAAAGGCTTGGCGCCGACCTGATAAGCGTAAGCGCACATAAGGTGCACGCCCCAAAAGGCTGCGGCGCATTATACGTCAAAAAAGGCGTAAGAATTGTTCCTCTTCATTACGGCGGCGAGCAGGAAAAGAAGCTGCGTCCCGGCACAGAGGCACTGCCTTTAATTGCGGCTTTCGGCGTTGCCTGCAATGAATTTGATATTGACGGCAATCTTAAAAAAGTCGAAGAACTCAACAATTATGCAAAATCATTGCTGACCGAAATTGACGGCGTTACAATAAATTCACCGCAAAACGCATTGCCGTATGTTTTGAACATTTCGGCAGGCAAGGTAAGAAGCGAAACAATGCTTCATTTTCTTGAAGAACTTGATGTTTATGTTTCGTCGGGAAGCGCCTGTGCAAAGGGCAAGCCGAGTTATGTGCTCAGCGCTATGGGACTTTCAAAGGACAGAGCCGACAGCGCACTGAGAATAAGCTTTTCAAAGTACAGCACAGCTAAGGACGTTGAAGCCCTGTGCGCAGGGATAAAAGCAGGTCTTACGACACTTGCACACAGATGATTATGAATTTTGCCCTAATCTTAAATGATAAATTTGTACGATATTTTCGTGAGTACTTTAAATAATAGTAAATTTGGATATAATATGAAAGAAATTATACTTGTAAAAGACGGCGAAATAGTTTTAAAAGGACTTAATCGCCGTGCTTTTGAGGACATACTTAAAAAGAACGTAAAACATTCGCTTTACCCAATCGGAAAATTTGAGGTAACTTCGGCTCAGTCAACCATTTATGTTAAACCGCTTGACGATGACGCCGACCTTGACGAAGCCTGCGACAGAATTTCAAGGATTTTCGGAATTGCCGCTTTTTCAAGGGCTGTTGTTTGTGACGAAAAAACACTTGAGTCGGTTATGAAAACTGCCCCGTATTATCTTGAAGATGTTTTGAAAAACGCCAAAACATTCAAGGTAGAAGCAAAGCGAAGCGATAAAAAGTTCCCGTATAAATCTCCCGATATTTGCAGGGAAGCAGGCGGAGCAATACTTGAAAAGTTTCCTCATCTTAAAGTTGACGTTCACAATCCCGAGGTTACGGTGTATGTGGAAATCCGTGACTTCGGAGCATATATTCACGCCGACCCGATAAAGGGCGCAGGCGGAATCCCTGTGGGAACAGGCGGAAATGCGGCAATACTCATCAGCGGAGGAATAGATTCTCCAGTTGCGGCATATATGATGGCAAAGCGCGGCATAAGACTGACCGCAATTCACTTTGCAAGTCCGCCGTATACAAGTATGCGTGCCGAAGAAAAGGTTGTGCGCCTTTTGCAAAAGGTTGCCAAATATTCCGGAACTATGACTATGTATACCGTTCCGTTTACAAAAATTCAGGAAAAGATAAAGTCCGATTGTCCCGAGGAACTGTTCACAATCATTATGCGCAGACTTATGATGGAAATATCCGAAAGGATTGCAAAACAAAACGATTGTGCCGCACTTATCACGGGCGAAAGCCTCGGTCAGGTTGCAAGCCAGACCATAGGTGCTTTGCAGTGCACTGACGAAGCTACCGATATGGTGGTTTTCAGACCGCTTATCGGAATGGATAAACAGGAAATCATTGATATTTCCTATAAAATTGATACATACGAAACTTCAATTGAGCCTTATGAGGACTGCTGTACGGTGTTTACACCAAAACATCCACGTACAAAGCCTGTGCTTAAATATGTTAAAGAGGCTCAGGAAAAGGCTGATTTTAACGAACTTGTTGAGGTTGCTCTTGAAAATCTTAAGACAACCTATATCAAGCCGGACAACGACTAAAGCCTACGCATTTTACAGTGTAAACACAATGTGCGTTTTATCAACACGAAAGGAGAAAACCTGCGTGTATATTCAGATTTTGTCTGTCAGCAAAAAGACAGAAACGGATACTCTGCCGGAACAAACCGACAAACTCAGGTCGGAGCTGTATAATTACGGATATTCGCTGACGGAAATCAAAAAAACACTTTTGACGCCTGCAACAATTAACAGTGCGCTCAATTCAATTGCAAAATCGTCCAACAAACCCGACATGGTTATCATTGCCAATGCTTTGGACACAAAGGACAGCAAATCTTTCAAAAAGTATTTTGTTGAAACAGTGGTTGCCGCCGAACGTGCCGAAAGCACCCCCGCTCCGAAAGATTATTGGAAACAGCGCAACCGTGCCTTTGCCCAGGCAAGAAAAAGAAAAGCTTCACAGGATGAACTTGATAAGCTTTCGGAAGAGTTCAGATTAATTCGCAAGAAGGCAAAAGTTTTTCCGCTCGGAGATTTTGGCAACGGTTACAAGGGCTATTGCTTTATGTACATAGGAATACGCGTTGCCACAATCCCAAAAGCAGAGCTTACAGGCGTTGAATTTGGCAAAGTTGCCGCTCTTGCAGCGGTTAGAACAACCGAGGTATTCGAAAATTCCGCCAACGACTTTCCAAACGGATTCAGCGAGCAGGAATATTTGCCGGCAAAGACCGGATTTGTAAATAATTTTATTCCGGTCAGAGGCGACAGCAAAAAGGAAGTAACCAGAAAATGCGTTTTAATAATGGCTTTTTTGGTGTTCCTTGCAGCACTTGCAATGCTGTTTTATAATTTGATATTCCTGAGTGTAAAAAATGCTCAGTTGAATGGAGAAATTCAGCGTGTTGCCCACAGCGAAACAACTGAGGACAACAAAAAGCCCGACGTAAAAGAAGGCATAAACTGGGATGAGTTGAAGTCAATAAACGATGAAATTGTCGGCTGGATTCAAATTAATGATACCCAGATTGATTATCCTGTTTTGTGGCATAAGGAAGACGACAGAAATTACCAGTATTACCTTTCGCATAATTATAAGGGCGGCTATGATTCGTTTGGCAGCATATTCCTTGATTATCGCTGCACAGAGGGAACAGACAGCAAGAATACCGTTATTCACGGACACCATATGAACGACGGCTCTATGTTTGGAAACCTTATGAATTACGGCGGAACAACAGGAAACCTTGACTTTTACAAGGAATCGCCTACAATAGAGTTTGACACGCCTAAGTCAGACGGAACATACAAGATTATTTCCGTGTTCAAGACCAACACGCTTTCAAGCCAGGGCGAGTTCTTCAATTATATGATAGGCAATTTCCAAAATGATAAGGATTTTATGAACTACGTTTACAACGTAAGAATACGTTCGCTCATAAATTGTCCTGTTGATGTAAATGAAGATGATGAGCTTATCACACTTTCGACATGTTCCTATGAGTTTACAAACTTCAGAACAGTTGTTGTTGCAAGAAAAGTAAGGGACGGAGAGTCCGCAAAGGTAGACGTTTCAAAGGCAAGCCTTAACGACAATGCTGTTTGGCCCGAGGTTTACTATTCGGCTTACGGCGGAACAAGGCCCAAGGTTACCGATTTCTGCACGGCATACGATGCAGGCGAGATAGATTGGTACAACGGTGATTATGACTTTAAGGAACAAAAGGTCGTTGAGCCGACCTCGGCAGCACCGTCAACTGCCGCCGACACCGAAGGCAATAAAAAGGAAACCAAGGCTCCCGAGCCTACAACCGAGGCTAAGGTATATCTGACGGTTAAGTTCATAAACTATGACGGTTCGGAGATTAGCTCTCAGCAGGTTGAATACGGCAAAGCGGCAAAAGCTCCGGAAGACCCCGTTAAGCCGAGTGACGATTATTACGACTATGTATTTAAGGGCTGGCAGCTTGACTTTGACAAGGTTGAGTCGGATATGACTATTGCCCCTAATTTTGAACCTGTTCTAAAGGAACAGAATTAAAGGGAGGGGTAACGGTTGGATTGTAGGATAGTGTTTTATTCGGCAAGAAAAACATCTCTTTGCGAAAGAGCACTTAAAAAAAGTTTTTCGGAACTTGGGTTGACGCTTGCAAACACATCGTTTGCAACTGAATGTATGGGACTGGGTGCTGTCTTGATTAACGCATTCAAAAAATACAATCTTGTATTTGTAATCGGAGGCCTTTGCTTTGATAATTACAGAAGCATCAAAAAAATTATTTCAAATGCCGTCGCAGACACCAAGGTTGATGATTGTAAAAAATTGGAAAACAAAATAGGCAGCGACGGTTATGTGCTTCGGGCACAAAATCAGATTTTAGTGTTGCTCCCGGACGAGCCTGAACAGATTGAAAATATAATGCAGGGCAATATTCGCGGATACATTAAGATATATAACAAAGTGGAGGTATAGTGGATATGAATACAGGAACATTTGAGAAATATGAGTCTTCGGTACGTTCTTATTGCAGACATTTTCCCACAGTGTTTACTAACGCCAAGGGAGCTGTTATGACAGATGAGGAAGGAAACGATTACATTGATTTCTTTTGCGGCGCAGGTGCCGTAAACTACGGTCATAACAACGAATATATCAAGAAAAAAATGGTTGATTACCTTTCAACAGACGGTATTATCCATGCTCTTGATATGTACACAATTCCAAAGAGAAACTTCATTGAATCAATGGAGAAGAAAATTATTGAGCCGAGAGGATTAAAGTATAAGATCCAGTTTACGGGTCCTACCGGAACCAACGGCATTGAAGCTGCAATTAAGCTTGCACGCAAAATAAAGCACAGAAGAAACATTTTTGCGTTTATGGGTTGCTTCCACGGAATGACACTGGGCGCATTGTCGCTTACATCAGAGATGTTTGCCCGCAACGGCGCAGGCGCAACCTTTGTTGACTGCACACACATTCCTGCTCCTTATATGTTTGAGGGTTTGAATGTAATTGAATATATGCAAACACTTATTGACGACGACCATTCAGGCGTTGAGAAGCCTGCCGCACTTGTTATGGAAACAGTTCAGGCTGAGGGCGGAATAAGAGTGTTTGACGAGCAGTTCCTTAGAGATGTAAGGGAATTTTGCACAAAGAACGACATCGTGATGATTGTTGACGACGTTCAGGTAGGTTGCTGCCGTACAGGTACTTTCTTCTCATTCGAGCGTGCCGGAATTGCTCCTGACATCGTTGTTATGTCAAAGTCAATCGGCGGACTCGGTATGCCGCTTGCCATTGTTCTTATCAAGGACGAGCTTGACGATTGGAAGCCGGGCGAACACAACGGCACATTCAGAGGTAACCAGCTTTCATTTATTGCAGGTGCAGCTTCGTTTGATTATTTGCTTGAAAACAATGTTGAAGCAGAAACACGCCGCAAGGGTGAGATTGTAAGAAACTTTGTTGAAAAAGAAATACTTCCGCTTGATTCAAGACTTGAATTCAGAGGAATCGGACTTATCTGCGGTATTGATTTCGGTAAAATCAATTCGGCACTGTCTGAAACAGTTGTTGAAAAATGCTTTGAGCACAAGCTTATCTGCGAATGCGCAGGACGTGAGGGTGCAGTGGTTAAGATTATGCCTCCGCTTGTAATTGAGGACGAGCTTCTTCTAAAGGGTCTTAACATTATGAAAGAGGCTATTGCCGAAACTCTTAAATAATCCAAGCATAGCGTTGCTCAGATTGATTTAAATAAAAATAACAAAACCGATTACCGGGATTTTGAACTGCTCCAAATTGTACGGACAGTACAAAAACAGACCAAATGGTAGAAAATATTAAATTTTAAGCAACATACTGACATCGCTTTTCAAGTGGTGTCAGTTTTGTTTTGAGTTGAATTCTATGGTTGTTGTAGAAATGAATATACTCACTTAAGATGAGGCGTGCCTCCTCATAAGTTTTGAGCTTGGTTCTGTAAATACATTCGGTTTTGAGAATTGAAAAGAAATTTTCTGCTAAAGCATTGTCATATGGGTTACCACGTCTTGACATTGAAGGCGTAATGCCGTAAGATTTAGTTAGGTTAAAATATGCTTGTGATGTATATTGAAA
>FMUV01000019.1 GCA_900101355.1 Ruminococcus sp. YE282 | reverse complement strand
ACGATGACAGCCTGCGCAAAATGTTGTATTTAGCGTCTCAAAAAATTGTCGAACGCTGGACACAAAGATGTCGAAACTGGGATGTAGTTTTAAGCCAGTTATCAATAATATTTGAGGCCAGAATACCTGCTTGATTTGCCCCTGAGAATAGAATTTCCTGTCTGCAAAATGTTATTCACGCTTTGGCATGCATAACATTCCGCAGACAGGAATGAAAAGTTGACACGGGGCAAATCAGAAAGCCTGATTGCAACCGCAATCCTGTATTCTGTTATTGCTTGAAGGATTATTATTTACACAAAATTTTATGGGTTGCCATAAAGAGCGTGTAAACAGGAAACATCTGCTTACACGCTTGTTTATAATCTCTTGTTCTTGTATTATAGGGAGCTTTTTATATGATTATGCCCATAGATGTTCCCCATTAAATTCATAGTGTTCTATTTTCCTGTTACAGTTTTGCATTTCTATATGAAGAAAGTTTATGCTTCCTCTATGCACAAGTAACAATCTATTGCTATTCCTTTTGCGCATTTCAACAACACGAAAAGAGTTTTTGCAATCCTAAATGGTTCATATCAGTTTTTTCCTTGAGTTATCAGGTCTTTAAAATTTTGCCATACCAACTTATTTATTTCTGGGCTCTCCAAAAAAGCACCTATTTGACTATATACTTCTTGTAATTTTGAAGGATTGTATTTTTGATTATTTACTTTTGTAAATGGTCCATCGCTTTCTATAAGAAGTCTATTTTGGGGAATGCTTTTTAAAATTTTCTTACCTTTTATTGATTGGAGCATACTTGTGTTTATAGAAAAATAGTATCCATATTCTATTAATTCTTTTAAGGTTTCCAAATTCCCAGAATACCAATGTAGAATAGTTTTTTTTACTTTGTGTTTTTTCAAAATATCGCAAACTGCTTTTTCTGCATTTTTTGAATGGACACTTAGAACCTGGTTCTCATTAATCGAAGAACAGATATAATCAAAGCACTGTAGCTGTTCTTCTCGCCTTTCTTTTAAATTTCCGGTAAAATCCAGTCCAACTTCGCCAATATATTTTGCTTCGCCTATTAAATGGTTAAATAATCGTTTATCAAATTTTTCAGATACAATGCTTTTTGGATTAAAACCTAATGCAAATTTTAAGTATTTTGTTTCCGAATAAATCCTTTTACAAGAATAGTAAACCCCAGGCGTGTTCGTTACACAAAGAGTGTATTGTCGATTTTGATTAATATACTCATACCAATACTTATGATCCCGATAAAAATCCAAGTGAAAATGAGTGTCTATCAAGTTCATTTTTATTCTCCAATTAAGCGTGCGTAGTCATTGTTTCTAATGAATAACTGTTTTAAGTCACATATTGTGCTTTTGTATAACCTTAAAAACCGTTCGATTTCTTCTGATGACAGTTTTCCTGTCATCGCTATTCTTCTTTTCAATTCGTTGTCAGTAGATTCATTAGCCGAAATAATTGAAGATAAAAGATCCTCTAAATCAGATCGTTTAGCTTCAGTTGAATTCTTAGTGATACTTGTTTCAAGAATATCTATTCCATAACTCTCATTCTCTAAGTCCAAATCTAACAAAGAGGATCTTCTAATTAGGCAAGGATAACAATAGCCACAATTTTTCGGAATAGAGTACCCTTCCCATCTACCATTACAAGGATGCGAACAAGAAATCGTTTTATGGTAGTTTTGACAAAAGCTGTGTATATCCTTGAATTGTTTAACCATTTCTCTTTTTGTACTATAAGCATAAGGATTAATAATTTGATGTTTAATACCTATTTTGCTCAATAACGAGTTAAACATCCTTAAAAAATGAGGGTGGGTCGTTCTTGTGCTACAGCTACCCAATCTGCCGGGTGTCATTGGTAAATTCAAACCTATAAAACCATTTTCAGGAATATATACAGGGATTTCATCTCCAACTATGCTGGCTAATGTTATGGCTGCACACAGAAACAGAAAAGACCTACTTCGGCTCGTATTTTCCGATTCAAGTTTTTCATCGTTGGGAAGGATTAATGATCTTGCTACCGCAGTAAACGATAGTAAATCGCAGAAGCACTCCGGATATTCATTATGAATGCTTTCAATTAATTCTTTTTGTAATCCTTTAAGTGGACCGTATTCTTGATACCCTACAAATAACGTTGGTTTATTCTCGCTAAGTAATTTATATGCTCCGCAAAAAGAATCTAATCCGCCCGAAAACAATGAAACAGCCTCTATTGAATTTAAGTAATCTGGTCTATGAGCCTCTCTTTTCCTTTGAGATTTATATTTTGAATCTGATTCACACGCCCTAAAATTAACATTCCATTCATCGCCGGACAAATAAGACAACATTTTATCGACATCATCTTTCACTGAACTCCAAGCATCAAGTTCTATCATAGGAATACTGATCTGTATTCTTCTTGTCCAAGCGTCTGGAAATACACTGCGAGGCACGCGTTTATCTACAGCGAATATAACTAGTGATAGAAGATAAAGGTCCTCATAAATAGGTTGTAGTTGTTTTACACCAAGTTTATACCACACCTCACGTATATTGGATGATAAATTACCTATGTATTTTATATCTATATTGATAGTACCTGCTTCCTCAAAATCATTGGACTTTGGAGATTCTTTTATTTTATTAACCCATATTTTTATTCTATCCATAGTAGTTCTCCAAAATATCAAACGCTTCTTCCATTGTCTGATTAATTATATCTTCATTTGGCAAATTTAAAGGGTCTATTGACTCAATCTTTTCCAAAGAAAGCTCACTCATCAATTTGTTATATATATAGTTCTGAATTTCTTCCATTCTCTTATTCGCTTCAATAATATTATTGCACTTATTCTTCAATTGTTTGTCAAACATTTGCGCAAATTTTTGAATAGCAAACTGACAAGTCAACTCTTTTATAAATACATTCATTTGTATGTTTGATAAGTCTTCTAAACTAACAACACCTATTTCTTCTAAAGCTACTGAAATACAAGCAATAGAGATATTGTCGTCAATTGTGCTTCCATCACTAAAAACATTGACAAGTTCAATTATTGCCTCTTCTGGAGGCAAATCAATGATATATGATAACTGGTAATCATTTAAAGCTTGTATTAATCCTTGACTTTTGCTTTGATTAACAAATGCTGAAAAACTAGAAAAAATAGCAGAAGCCCTATGAAATGATGTTTTATCATCATTCATTGCATGCGCATATTTCGAGGCAACCGTCTTTACGTTTGAAGTCGTGGGATTGCTAAGATATGTACTTAATCCTCTTTTTACAGAACTCCATTTTGGTGTTGTTGGAGATATATATCCTTTCGATGTACCCATTGCTTACCTCCTTGGTACTGCTTTTACTGGTAATGTATTTTTTCCTACAATCAAATTCTCATATTTTATATCAATAGTGTTATTATCTCTTAGATATTTAAGTAGATCTTGGATTTTTGTTGAATTAACATTATACATTTTCCATAACAATGGCGCTAAAGGTACGTTGAAAAAGCTTTTCTCTTTCGTCTTAATAATATCGCATATTTCGCTTTGATAATCTGTAAACTCAGCAAACAACAACGAAATCAAGTTAAATCTCACTTCACTATCCGTTTTGAATTTTCGTAAAACAGAGTTAATTATTCTTTCTTGAGAATCAGGACTCATTTCCTTTAATTCATTGATTAGGTTTTCTAATTGAGCAACTTTGGCATTTAAAATTGCAGCTAAAAAGCTTTTTTCTTTTTCATTAAACAAAGTAGTATTATCCTCATATATCGAAAGAGATTCACGAGAAAGATAATAATACTTTCGCAAATCAGTTTTATATAGCTCACAAGGCTCACTAATCAACCATCTAATTACTCTGGGTTTATCCCATTTTTTAAGATCATCTTCAAGTTCAGCTTCCGGATTATTAGCGTACTCTTCTAAATTTTTCAGTTGTAATATTTCTTTCCCTTTTGAGAGCTCATTCCATTCATTTATTTTTTTGAATAATTTGCTATCAATTATCTCAAGTGCTAAAAGCTTTGCAATAATAGAAACATCTAATTCATCTTCAAAATAAAGAGATGAGAGATTTTTTCTAACAAAAAAAGTATTTAAAAACCTTTTAGTCTGTCGAGGGTTCCCTTTTAACGAAGGAGATACAACGCTTCTTATTTTTTCAATAATGTGTGCTTCTTTTTTAAACTCATCTAAATCATCACAATAATTATTCATTGACTCCTTGGCAATAAAACCTTCGATTTGGCTGAAATCAATTGCCTTTTCTTTCAATAATAGTTTTTCTTCATATATAAAATCTATTATTTTTCTAAACTCATCCTCATAAATATGTAATTGGCATATCAATAGCAATAAGTAATTCTTAATATCTTTATGAGACAATTCCGGAATCTTGATGGGCAGTTGTATTATTTTTTCTATGTAGTCTGCAGATATTTCGTAACCATCTATCTCCCTATATTTCGTTTTAACTGCATACTCAATTATTCTTTGATCAACTGCTATAATAAAAGTAGTTTTTTTAACAGAAAGGAATAGCTTGATCGCTTCCAATGTATCAATAATCCTATCCGGTGTGCACCTATCTAAATCATCAATAATTACGGTAAGATTATCTATTGAACTAACATCTTCCAGCATCTGTTGAAATTCTTCTCGAAACTTTCTAATGTTTTCAATCTCTGAATCATCTTCAGGTGGCTTTATGTAATCCTCTTTAAATTTCGATATCTTTTCTACAACGCTTTCAGAATTTTCTAATGTCGCTGAAAGATTTAATGCGATCGGTAATGGGTTACCTGTCAGTATTCCAAGAGCATATGGTAATCCCTTTTTTACAGCATTCTTTCCTAATTTTATGAAGTCTATTCTTTTTATTAAGTGCTTTATTTTATCTCCGACTTTATCAGTAAACGTCCTATTCTCGTTTAATGCTTTTAACAATGACTCCATAAGCGCTATCTTTGCATCTTCATATCCCTCAAATTGCCACGCATTTAATGAAACACAAGCTATTTTTCCTTCTGTATCTGACTCTTCAAGTTTGTTATTTATTAAATTTAGCAAAGAGGATTTTCCTGCTCCCCAACTACCATATAGCCCTATAGTAAGTGGGGTTAATGCACTGTTTTTTGCAAACTTTACAACAGTATCTGCATACGGAGAGTAAAACAATAAATCAATTGACGAAGCATTATCTAACCACATAATATCACCCTAGAAAATAAGATATAATGATTATATCACATATTGTTTTCAAAATCCATATTTTGGGAATATTTCAAATGCTCTATTAACCAATTCTTTGCTGAAGATACAAATATCCTTTTTATTATAGAAAACAACAGCGATGTTGCTACTAAACATCGCTGTTAAAAATATAATTATTGGATTATTATTTCCGCAAAAACAACCTCTCTCGCTCGTTGGGCGGCATTATTCATCTTGCGTACCCATAGTATTTGATTGGTGGCTTTTAACTGTTCGGTGCAGCCTTCTTCTTTAGCAAAAGACTGTACAAGTTCATCGTACATCTTCTGCGCCTGTTCATCAATGTCGGCAAGGTATTCGTTCAGCTTGCATTTTGTGAGCAGGTTGGTGTACAGAATCGGGCGGCTTCGCTTGATATAGCGAAGGTGTTGTTGTCCCCACAAGCCGATTGGTCGGTTGTCCTGTTCAGGAAGAGTTAAATCCGGCAGCAAATAATCTCCTTGACGTGTATATGTAATCTCCATTGGACGTGTATATGTAATCTCCATTGTCAGACCTCCTTAATCTTGATTTTCTTGACTTTAGCTTTAGTGAACTTGATTATCAGTTCATCTACGATGTCGGTGTACTTACCTCGTGAGATGAGATCGTTTCTCAATTCAATCAGGCTGTTGATAACGGCTCTGCGTTCCTCTGCTGTGAGGTAAATATGATATTTAGTTTTCATAATTGAATCTCCGATTATATAACAAATTCAGCGGGCGTTCATCAATCAAAAATTCTACCATTTTTCTACCAAAATCATTTATCAAACAGATTTAGGCGTTGTTACTGATTTCCTTAAATTTTATGACAATCCGCAGTTTAAGGGCATTTAAGCAGAAAAGTGATTATATAAAAATACTCAAATTTGCTCCTGTTCCGCTTCAAGTCCTTCTGCCCCTGCCACATCGGTACTACGACATTGATACAATCGGTCGTAGTACCTTTTAATTTTTCTATATGAAAATGGCTACTATACAAGCCAAAAGCGGGTAAGGTGGGTGCAACGGCACTCTCTTTACCCGCTTGTTTTCTAACTTTTTAACGAATTAGGGTTCAAACTCAAAACGGAATTTGCACCCACCTGTTAAACAATTTAATTTTTCTATGAATAATTAAAAGGTTCAAAATAGGCATCTGAAAAGATATACAGCACAAACTTGATCAGGTCATTATAATCCAGCCCGAAGCACTTCTTTTCCTGATAAAGATAGCCGTAAAATATGATTTCTTTGGTCTCGGTAGCCTGCAGATACTTTTCATGCAGGGTATCGAGGGACATGGTTATCATATCAAGGTAGTAGTCAGGTTTTTTGAATAGCTTTTGGATCTCGATCATATCGCGGGCAGCACGAAATGTCATATCCCGCAGCGTCAGTCCGCGCTCGGCATAAATGATTCTGAGCATATCGTCAATATCCGAATTATCGAGCACAAGAAAGCTCTTGGGATATTGCACGGCAAAGCTGTCCTCCTGCAAAACGCTCACGCAAAAGCTGTGAAAGGTGCAGATGTAGCCGGTATCATTATCACCGGTCAGCAGATGAATACGATGACGCATTTCATCGGCAGCTTTGTTGGTAAAGGTAACGCACAAAATATTGCCGGGCAAGATACCGACCTCATTGACTAAGAACGCAAAGCGGTGGGTCAGCGCGCGTGTCTTGCCGGAACCCGCTCCCGCAATAACCCGGATATATCCTTCCGTTGCGGTTACAGCTTCTAACTGTGTTTGATTGAGGTTAACAAATGATTCTTTGAGTTTACTCCCATACCATTCAGATAGAGCCGAAAAATATATCTGACTGTATTAGCGGCTTCCTCGTCAATAATCAGATGGTTCCTGTTTTTCGGATCTTTTACATAACCAAACGGCGCGAAAGCTCCTACCCATAGTCCCTGTCTGCGCTTATTTGAAAGAGTAGCGCGGATGTTTTCCGACAAATCCTCAAGGTACCACTGGTCGGTGAGCGCAAAAATCTGGCGCGTTTTCCGATTGGCTATGTTCATGGTGTCGCCGTTATCTACCACCGAAATAAAACGAATGCCCCAAATTGGAAACAAGCCGTTTACATACTTTTCTATAAGCTCCATATCTCGGGCAAATCTCGACTGAGTTTTGCAGATTATTGTGTTGAAGCGTTTTTCCCGTGCGTCTGAAATCATTCGGTTGAATTCGGGACGTTCTCTGTCTGAGCCGCTGAAATCCTCATCTTTATAGATATCATATATTTCAAAGCTGTTTCTTTTACAATAATCGGTTAAGATATTTTGCTGATTAATTATGCTTTCGCTTTCGTCCTCCCTGCTCAGTTTATTTCTGTCCTCCTGTGAGAGCCGAACATATAAAGCGGCAATTTGTTTTTGCATAAGTCAGGCTATTTTGCGGTTGCTTATTATATAGTCTACAGCTTTATTTAAAAATTCCTTTTTTTCGCCTTCGCACCTGCTCTTAAAGATGCTGTTCACTTTTATTTTCATAACTGAATCACTCCTTGCTAATATTTATGAAATGAGGAACAAAAAATAACCTCCGCCGAATTTGGCAGAGGTTTGAATCATTTATTGCAAAGAGTCAGAAGCTCGTCGAGAAGCTTGTCCGCGGCGTCTGCTTTTGAGAGTAAGGGTAAATCGGTTACGCCTTCCTTTTTTATCAGTACAAGGTGATTTGTGTCTGTTCCGAAGCCCGAGCCTTCATCTCTGAGAGAATTAGCGGCAATCAAATCCGCGTTTTTCTTATTTAGCTTTGCGCGTGAATTTTCAAGCATGTTCTCGGTTTCCATTGAAAAGCCGCAGAGAATTTGACCGACACGCTTATGCTCGCCGAGCCACTTCAAAATATCGGTTGTACGCTTCATGGGAATAGCCATATCAGCGTCGCCGTCGGATTTTTTGATTTTCTCAACGGCAGTGCTGACGGGGGTATAGTCCGCAATAGCGGCGGTTTTTATGATTATATCCATGTCCGAATAGTTTGCGCTGACCGCTTCAAACATATCCTGCGCGCTCTGAACGCTAACAAGCTTAATAAACGGCGGAGGAGCAATACTGACGGGACCGCTGACAAGAGTTACCTCCGCTCCTCGAAGCATAGCCTGGCGCGCTACAGCGTATCCCATCTTTCCTGTGGAGTGATTTGTAATAAAGCGAACCGGGTCGATGCTCTCTCTGGTGGGGCCTGCAGTAACAAGCACCTTTTTACCTGTCAAATCCTTTTCCTTTGCGATTTCACGCAGGATGTAATCGAGAAGCACCTGTTCCGAAGGCATTTTGCCCGTTCCCGTGTATCCGCAGGCGAGGTAGCCGTTATCGGGCGGAATAACCGTTACGCCGTATTTTTCAAGCGTTCTAATATTGTCCTGCACCACCTGATTTGTGAACATATTTACGTTCATTGCAGGTGAAACGATTACGGGGCATTTCATCACCAGATATGTTGTGCTGAGCATATCGTCGGCAATTCCGTGAGCCATCTTCGCTATAATATTTGCCGAAGCCGGGGCTATTAGCATTACGTCAGCCTTGTCCGCAATTGAAACGTGTGCAACGTTAAAAATGAAATTGCGGTCAAAGGTATCGATCATGCACTTGTTTTTGGTGAGTGTTTCAAACGCAATGGGATTGATAAAATTGGCGGCGTTTTTTGTCATTATCACATGTACATCCGCGTGCAGCTTCACAAGACTGCTTGCGAGATTTGCTATTTTATACGCCGCAATGCTTCCCGTTACGCCGAGAACCACTGTTTTTCCTTTTAACATATCCGCACCTTTACATATCGCACAGCTTGCCGTGCTTTTCGTATCTTGTAGTTTTGGTAATTTGGTTGTTGTCGTCCACAAAAACAACCTTTGGAGCGTGGTCTGCCGCTTCCTCAGGGGTCATTTGAGCGTAGCACATAATAATAATCTTATCATCCACGCTGACCTGACGGGCTGCAGCACCGTTAAGACAAATCAGTCCGCTGCCGCGCTGTCCGGCAATTACATAGGTTGAAAAGCGGCTGCCGTTGTTTACGTCAACGATCTGAACCTGCTCATACTCAATTATCCCTGCTGCTTCCATAAGCTCTTCATCAATTGTTATGCTGCCAACATAGCTCAGTTCAGCCTGTTTTACGGTAGCGCGGTGGATTTTTCCCTTTAATAATGTAATGTTCATTGTTCTCCCTTATTCCGCGATAAAGTTATCAATCAGTCGGGTTTTGCCGATGTATACTGCTATAGCAATAAGCACAGGACAGTCGATTTGGTGGTGGATTTCGATTGAATCCCACTTTACCATTTCAACATAGTCAATCTTTGCCAGAGGCTCCGATTCTATTAACTGAGTCATTGCGGCAAGCACCTTATCGCCGTCGCGCTCTCCGTCCTTTATCATTTTTTCGCCTAAGAATATCGCTTTGCTGAGCACAAGGGCCGCCTTGCGTTCCTCAGCAGAAAGATAGGTGTTTCGTGAGCTTTTTGCAAGTCCGTCCGCTTCACGGATGATAGGACAGCCTACTACCTCTAGATTCATATTAAGGTTGCGAACCATTCTTCTGATTACCGCGAGCTGCTGCGCGTCCTTCTGTCCGAAATACGCCTTGTCCGGTGTTACTATATTAAAGAGCTTGTTTACTACGGTGCAGACGCCTCTGAAATGAGTAGGGCGGCTTTTTCCGCACAGCTCCTTTGTAACACCTGTCATATCTACAAATGTGGTAAAATCGTCGCCGTACATTTCGTCGGGCTCGGGATGGAATACCATTGCCGCTCCCGTGCTCTCGCAGAGCGCGCAATCCGCTTCGAGGTCACGCGGATAGGTTTCCAGATCCTCGTTGGGCGCAAACTGAATTGGATTGACAAATACGCTTACTACAACCTTGTCGTTTTCGGCAACTGCTCTTTTTACAAGGCTTTGATGTCCTTCGTGAAGATAGCCCATGGTGGGAACAAGACCTACGCTTAGTCCCTGCTTTTTCCATTCGCGCACCTGATCCTTTACTTCCTTAACGGTTCTTGCTAAAATCATCGTCTGCTCCCCCTTATTTCAGCTTTTCGATTATTTCATCGTCGATAGCATAGCAGTGCTCCTGTGACGGAAAAGCTCCGCTTTGCACTTCGCTGATGTATTGTTCAAACGCCGCCTTCATTACTTCGCCGACGTTGGAGAATTTCTTTACAAATTTCGGAGTGAAGTCTGAATACATTCCGAGCATGTCCTGATATACGAGAACCTGTCCGTCGCACTCTGCTCCGGCGCCGATTCCGATTGTGGGAATTGTCAGCTTTTTTGTGATGAGCGCCGCAAGCTTTGCGGGAACACCCTCGATTACTACGCAGAACGCGCCTGCCTCTTCAACCGCGAGCGCGTCGGCAATCAGTTTCTTTGCTGCAGTTTCGGTTTTGCCCTGTACCTTATGGCCGCCGAATGCGTTTACCGACTGAGGAGTAAGTCCGATATGTGCAACTACTGGGATTCCCGCAGCAACGATTGCTTTTATCTGCTCCTTTACCTCAACGCCGCCCTCGAGCTTAACCGCGTTTGCTCTGGCTTCTTTCATCAGTCTGCCCGCGTTTACAACAGCGTCATACACGCTTGTCTGGTAAGACATAAATGGCATATCTACAACAACCATTGCTTTTTTCGCTCCTCGCGCTACAGCCGCTCCGTGATGGATCATATCCTCCATGGTAACGGAAACGGTATCCTCGTAGCCGAGCATTACGTTTCCGAGCGAATCGCCTACGAGAATCATGTTTACGCCTGCCTCGTCAATAAGACGCGCGGTTGAATAATCGTAAGCGGTGAGCATGGTTATTTTTTTGTTTTCATTTTTTGCCTGCTGTAATGTTAAAACTGTGTTCTTCAATTTAAATTCTCCTTTACACACATATTTCACATTCTTGCATATTTCTTCTGTTTTTTAGGTATGACTTCGTTTGAATGTCATCCTTTCCAATTAATCCATCGCCTTGCCGTAAACGGAAATGGGACGGGTAATGAAAAATGTTCTTTTCCAGCGTTTATTATACCATAAAAAAGTTCAATTTACAAGGGTGATGTGTTCAGGAAAGTTCAATGTTTCACTAATTGTTCAACCGCCCTGAATTAGTCAAATTTCGGGCGGTTAGTAACAAGTTAGTATCACGTTAGTATCACATCAAAGTTTCTTTACCCAGTCAAGCGCAATCCAACCTGCACCTGATTTCAGTTTGCCCCAACCTTTGGTTGAACCGGTGCCTTTCTTTTCATCTACAATGGTATAGACACCACCGCCTGTGATGCACCCGGTCACCTTGTAATTTGTACCTGCGCCCTTCCGGATGTTCAGCGCAT
The DNA here is from genome assembly GCA_900101355.1 of Ruminococcus sp. YE282. GTDB lineage: Bacteria > Bacillota > Clostridia > Oscillospirales > Acutalibacteraceae > Ruminococcoides > Ruminococcoides bromii_A. The sequence continues at coordinate 32,908 of FMUV01000019.1, read as the reverse complement.
CGGCTGTAACTCTGACCAAATACGGCTTGAAGGCTGTTGATGTGGGCTTTGCCGGGGTCGTTGTCGCTGTTGTGGTAGATGTACCAAGCAACTTGTTGACCTTGGAAGCAATGTCACCCATTTTGCCATACAGATAATCACCGGGGCAAGATTTGTTTGCATAGTCCCTATGAACGGTCATGTTACAACCGTTCAGATGGTTCATGCGTTCATTCTTGTTGGTTGACCATTTCAGCTTTTTAATACCGTTGCGCTTGCAGATGTCAGCAACCAATTTAATCAAGGCATTATATGCTTTGTCATTCACCCTGTAAGGGTCATAGGTGTCTGATGCAACTTCAATGGTGATTGCTCTGTTATCATTGACAGATGAAGAAGAACACCAAGACCTGTTCTTTTCCTCAACGTACAGACCAATTCTGCCATCATAGCCGACACCATAATTGGAAGATGCTTGACGGTTGGCATCTGCAAAGATATTTCCCAAAGTTTCAGCCGAACACTGACCCACTACACAATGAATGGTGATGGTATCAATCACATGGTTTCTTGTTCCGCTGTGGTTCGGAGAAAGGTGTTTGTGGTTCACCAGTTTGCTGTTTGTGTATGCCATTATTCTTCATCCCCCTTATTGTTTGAAAGGTTTTCAAAAGTTGCTTCTGTGACTTCTTCACCGTCAGGAATGACGATGTTTTCATCTTTATTCGTCATCACAATCACCTTCTTCATCTTCATATTCATCATCGTCATAGATGATTTCAGGGTTAGTTTGAGGCTTGATGTTGGTTGACTTTGCATCCACCATACCTTCACCGATGATGTAGGCAATAGCGGTTGCACCTGTCATGATGACACCGGTCACCTTGGTGACATCACTTTCACCTACACCAAAAGCGAAAAGCAAAGCGGTTACAAAGGCAATCATTGCCGCCCAAAACTTTCTGCTTGTCAGCTTTCTTTTCCAGTCAATCTTCATTGTTGTCATCCTTTCCAAATACGGTTTTGTTCAAAACTTTGACCTGCTGTTCCAGTCGAATCAACCGGTCTGAATGGTCTTTCAAGTCATTCTTGACATCTTTGACATCAGCCTTGATTTCGTTGATGCCTGTACCGATGCTTTCAAGTTTGACAATGACGGTTGTCAGTTGTGCTGAATCTGACTTTGCATCCTGTTTGTTGTTTCGTTTGAGATTTGACACGCCTGAATAGATAGCAAATCCAAGCGAAATTGCCGAAATGACCAACGCAATTTCAATAGTCATCTTCACCACCACTTTCTGCAAAAATTGAAGCGTTCTGAAAGGCTCTAAAATGCCCCCAGAACGCTTTTTGTTGTCGGTGTGAAATTACACCATCTTGTGATAAAAATGCAGTGTGGGGCTTATTCGTCAGCCAAATCACCGCAATCAAGGTCAATCAAAACCTGCTTGACCTGCTCTTTGATTCTTGCAGGTACTTCCGCAAAGGTTTTCTTGCCCTTGATGATAAGGGTTGCATAAACAACTGCCATATTTGCCACATCCTTTCTGAATAAAATTTTTAATATCAGCCAAAGCATCAATCATCACCAACCCAACCATGTTCGGTCAGGATTTCAATGACTTCCTGCTTCAGGTTGTCGGGAACATCGGAAAGTTTCTTTCTGCCCTTCATAATCAGGTCGGCATATACTTTTGCCATGATTTAACCCCCAATCATTTCATAAACGTCACACAAAGCAAGCTGTGTGCCCGTCAACTGTTCTTCCAGTGTGACGTTCTTTTCATCAATCAGTTTGATGTATTCATCTTTGGTGTACTGAATCAGATGGTATTCAAATTCAGTTCTTTCACCGTCATCATCGGAAATGGTGTTTTCCTTGATGTCCGTTGCAAGCCAAACAGAATAGTCATCAACAACTTTTTCTTCCGGCTTGACGGTGCTTTTCACAATGCCATGGTCAATCATTGTTGTCATCCTTTCCTTTTGATGTTTGTAATGTAATAGGCGTTTGCATATTGTTTCATAAGGTGTTACCAATACAGTTCAATTATTTTGATGTTTTACCGTGTGGTCGGGCAAGCAAAATCACTTTCGTTTCTCAATAGATAATTAAGTGCATTTAGTAAGCGACTGCCGATATTGTAATTCCGATTACTGGGAGTATTGCTACAATTCCAATAGAAACTGCCTGCATTATCACTGTTATTCCAATTACTGCCTAATTGAGCAATTAAAAATTGATTTTTTCTTGACCATGCAGAAAATTTTTATTTTCAGCGTTGCTTGCCCATATATCCGTTCAATTATTTTTTAGTTATTCAGCACCGGAAGGTACATACAGCAAGCGACCGCCGACAGCGAAATCCCGATAACCGGGAGTACCGTTACAAACCCAATAGAAACCGCCTGCATTATCACCGCCATTCCAACCACCGCCCAACCGAGCAATGCGGTATCCGTTCAGGTTAGGTGTGCACCAGTAATAATCACCAACAGGGACAGAGTTGTTTCCTGCTGTTTCGGAAGGCATGAACAACCAGTCAAATTCTTCATCACCATAACCAAATGCAGACACATAACCGCCTGCATTGGAAATGGTGAAGCCTGTGGGCTTATAATTTCCATCGTGCTTGCTTTCGTTAAAACTGAAATCATCGGCAATATACACCTGACCTGCGCCCATGTGACCATCACCCCAAAGGTTGATGCCGTTGGTATGCTTCCAGATGTTGCCCCAAGGATTTTCAACACCTCTGTAACTGATAGACAGTTTGCCGCTTGTTGTGTTGACAGTTTCCGTTCCGGCTGATTCAGCAATGGTTTCTGTTGCTTGTCCTGTTCCATTGCCAAGGTTTGCTGTTGAACCAGTTAAAGATGAAGCATTGCTTGCACCTGACTGACTAACAACACCCTGACCAATAGCCGCCTGTGTGTTGAACCTTCCCAGTTCAATAATCATCAAAAGTTGGTTTGCACTTTCAGCCTTGATGGTGTTCAGATGCCAGCCGGAACCAATGTTGTTTGCCATTGTTTCAAACTGCACTTTGTTTCCAACACCGCCAAGTTTACCGCTGATGGGCTTCTTTCCGGCAACAGAACAAAGAAGGTCACCTGCACCATAAGAAACCGATGTGTCAACACTGTCATTGACATAGGCTTCTTCTGATACATCATACATACTGCCTTCATAAGCTGAAAGAAGAACATAATCAACCGGGTTGCCCTGTTCATCGTAGAAAAGCGGATGCCGCTTGAATCCGAAAACAGGCTTGCTACTCACATAGTAGTTTGCCTTTCTCAAATGATAACCAATGTTTGACTGCGTGTTCTTTTCCAGTTCAAGGGGAACAACCTTGTAATAAAATGCCGGTTGATAGACCATCACCTGACCATTGGTGCCATCCTCTGTGTAACCTTCGTCACCATAGTAAGCATTGATGGTTCCATCAGCGGCAACATTGCACCGCCTTCTTCCACCAAACATGGGGAAGGAATCAAAGTCTGCACCTGCGTTCAGACCATAAGCACCTGCAAGGCGTTTGAACACCTTGTTTTTGAAATCCGCTTGCAGACCAACAATGTGTTCATCGTCATAGCCTAAATAGGCTTTGATGTCCTCAACGCCGGTCAGAATTTCATCAGCGTTTTCCAGTCTAACATCAAGTGCATTGATGTTGTTTTCGGCTCTGTCGTTTTCGTTGGTGATGTGGGAATCAATTTGTTCCGCTGTCTGCACCGTTTCAGTCAGTACAGTATGCTTTTCTGTTGCCGTTGTCAGCACATCTGAAAGGTCTGACTTCATATTTTCCGCATCTGATGTTGCAGATTGAAGTTCTGACTTTACACTGTTTGCCGCTGAAATAACAGTTTCAAGGTTTGAACCTGCCCTTTGTGCATTGGAAATTTGCTGTTGCAAGTTCCATTCAGCAGTGCTCGCCTGTGAAACAACACCGTCAAGGTCTGCTTTCTTGGTTTCTGATGTTCCTATTGAAGCATCAAGGTTTGTTTTCGCCGTTTCAGCGTTGGTGGTTGCGGTTTCAGCGTTCCTTGTGACTGCCTGCAAAGCGGCATTAGCATTGTAAGCACCTGAAATGGAAGAAACCAGTGTGCTGTTTTTGCTTTCCGCATCGGCAACAACCGCTTGCAGGTCCCTTTTTGCTGTTTCAACTGATTCCAACGATGAAACAATGACTTCCTTTGCTTCCGTGACCTGTTCAACAAGACCATCAAATTCATCAACTGTGTTGTCGATGTCCTGTTTATCCTGTTTGATTTCATCTTTGATAGCCTGATAACTATTGTTGTCATCATTGACCGCTTCCAAAGCGTTTATGATGGAACCCCTGACTTCTTCACCGTACACTGCCCTTCTGATTTTTTCGGTATATTGCGAAATGTCAGCCATTTTCATCACCTTCCTGTTTGTTTATTTCTTGTTCAATTTTCTTTGAATAGTTCAAAACTTCTAATGTCAACTGACCTCTGACATCAGAAAGAACGGAAGAAAGAACAAGGTCAGCCAGTTCAACAGGCAACCCAATACGGTTGATAACTGTCATAACCTCTGCCTTTGCTTCCTGAACCATCACTGATAAAGGTTTATTCATTTTCTTCCACTTCCCGTTCAGTGTTACTTGAATCAGAACCATTACTTGAACCTGATGCAGTTTCTATATTGCATACCGCTTCTTTGCCCGGTTCTTTATCTTCGATTTGTTTAATTCGCATTAAATCACCTTTAACTCCAATATCCAACGATAAGTCCGTTTGAAACTCTTAAATTTGATTTAGAAATACTCCAACTAATGCCACCGCTACTGTTTTCAGATATTTCACATTTGGTTACAATGGGGATTGTACCTGTATATCCTTTATAATTTGTACCACTGTAATTTACATTAACACCTGACAAATAAACATCATGCAATGTGTAATTATGACCGTAAAAATCACAACCAAGGTGCATACCATATTCAGAATAAATGGAATTTGCCCTTGAAAAACACATCATGGTGGTATAGGTTGAAGCACTTGCAGAGGCTTTTTGCAAAAAGCCCATATATTTTCCCTGATAGTCCAAATCAAAGACAAGCCCCTTGTGTGTGTTGTTGTCAGCCCATTGATTGGTTTCAATGTTACCAACGTGATAGCCGTCACGATAGAATTGATGACCTGCATCATCCATTACACACCGCAGTTTTTGACTTGCAGTAAGTGCAGAATCATAGATTTTTATTGCACCACTTTCAAACTGAATATATTTACTTATGTTGTTCCAAGCAAATTGAATATCAGTTGCCGATGCTCTGATTTTAGTTGACCATTCGGAAGTATTGAACTTTTTATTGACCTCTGCTTCAATCGCATCAGTGGTCACCTTGATTTGTGCTGAGGTGGAATAATTCTGCAACTGTTCATCAGTGTAGGCAACCGCATCTTGTTGTGCAGAAAGAAGAACAGAATCAGCGGTATTTGTGATGATGGTCTGTGTTTCAACCGCCGTCCAGTATGATTTCAAACTGTTATCTGTATAACCGTTTGATGCGCTTTCTGCTTCGGCTTGCGCATCGGTGATTTTCTTTTCAACAGATGACCTATAATTCACATCAAGTTTATCAGCCGAAACAGAACCACCAACAATTCTTTCACCAACAATCTGACCATCCATTGTGATTGCTGTTGTGTACTGCCCATTATAGCCGGTGTTTGAATAACCCAAGCCATTCAAATTCCACCGCCAAACTTTGGTTGCAGTTTCCACATCATCAGTGTCCATTATCAACTGTTCTTCCGCTGTTGTGACCACATGACCGTGTGTTGCCGCCGTTATCAATGCGGTTGCGTTGTCAATCGCTTCCTGAAGAATAAGCCTTTCAGAAGGAACCGCATTGATGCGTTCCATCACATCTTTATTGGTGCCGATGCTTGATGATGTGAAGGTCGTGTCTTGCCCCTCACTACCCAAGGTGACGGAATCACTTTCAGGCTTCATCAATTTCAACTTCAATTCCGTAACAGGGAAATAACGGTCAAGGGCGTGTGGTGATGATTTCACCCTGATTCTATCAAGCAGTTTAATTCTTTCAATTTCAACATCTACCTTGTGAAGGTCAACCGCTGAAAGTTTCAGAATCATATTTTCATACTGCACATTGGTCAGATAGTCCCTGCCTTTTCTCAACAAGTTTCTTGGAACATTAACATCATCAAAAATGACTGTTCTGTAAATCCAACCATAGTTGTCAACAGCTTCTTGACTGTAAATAAAATCTGAACCATCGTTGACCGATTTAATGGTTAGGCGTTCATCAAGTGCCTGAATGGTGGAAGTTTCCAATTTGCCACCAAGCGGAATAACCGCTGTTGCAATGTCTGTTGCATCGGTGTTGGTTGAAAAATCAAGCAGATTTTTTCCAAATTCAATGACCTGTTCATTCGTATTTGGAAAGTCTGCAAGATAGTCAATATATTTGACACCTTCCACTTTTCTGATTATGATGTGACCGCCCAGTTTCTTCAGCAACTTTTCTTTGATACATTCCAAGGTGTTTTCATAATTGGTGTATCTGTAAAGGGAATCATTGCTGTCCGTAACAGTTACCTGACCAACCTGAAAATGTTTATTTTCTTCAACCTGTGCATTATGCACTTCAATCAGGGTTGTCAAAAATCCTCTGACGGTCAAATTGTGGTATTCTGCCGGGCGTTGAACTGAATCAGTTAAAAAATCAAGTTCACCTTTGGCAATGAACTTTTTATTTTTATAAAAATCTGAACCTTCTTCTGTAATTCTTCCACAAAAGATTTCAGCACCATCAAGCAAAACCATTATTTCAGATTTCAGTTTTTTAATGCTGTCATAATGCGGATGTTTCGGGGAAATCTTGAAATTGAACTGCCCTGAATCATTATCTTTCAATGAAATTTCAGGGTCAATCAATACAAATTCATCATCCTGACTAAGGTCAAGCAAGGGCAATCCATCACAATATACCTGATACATTACAATGAACCACCCTTCCAAGTTATTTCAATATTGTCATCGGCTGATGCGTTGATATGTGCTATGTTTTCACCCTCAACCATTTTGACAGTATTCAAAGTTGTTGTTCCGGGTGGAACATTGACAGTGACACCATTCAAAGTGAAAACAAGGGCAACACTACAAGTGACTGTCGGTGTTGCAGGCTTCCTTGTATTTATCAAGGTAACATCCTGACCACCTACAGCCCCACCGATAACATGAAAGGTGTTTTTTCTGATAATGCCATCAATGAAACAAAAATCATCCCATTCCCAAGGCTGATAGATTGCATTGCGCTCCATCTTCCAAGGTGAAGCATCAACATCAATGACAATGGTTGCAGTTCGTTTCTTTGATTTCAGGCTGTTGACCGTGCATCTACCTTCATAGTAATAATGCTTGTCCCAGTCCATCATTACTTTCAGCCGCCGTCCGTGCAGATAATTGGTAACCTGTGACAAACGTGTCGCCCATCCGTTGAAGTGGTCAATAACCGTAAATGTGAATTGAAGTTTGCGGTTGCTATACTTAACTTCATCAGTCAAAACGTCCGTCAAGTCAAGTTCGCCATCAGCACCCGGCACTTCAACCGTTTTTGTCTTTGCTCTCGGAAGGGAAACAGACTTGGATGAAAGAATCAATCCAAAGTCTGTATATGAATTTTTAGTTCCAAATGTCACTGTGTCCATATTTTATCCCCTTTCCTTTCGTTTTCTGATTGCACCAAGTTCCCGGTCAATCTTGGGTGTCAGTTCAGCAACCAATGTTCCATCATCAAGAACGATTTGAACATCAAACGCATCAAGCAGTTCGGGGAAGAACTCTTGCAGCTCTTCCAAAATTCTTGCAACGATGCTTTCAAGGCTTTTGATTCTGTCACCAATTTCTGTTCTAATTGCGGTCATAAATCCACCATTAGATGTCAAGGCTCTTGCATCTGTGCCATCCTCAACACTAAACTGATGAATTTGTTTTGCAATTCTATTTATCCATCCTGTGTTGTTTTCCAACGGAACAACCGCTTCTGCACCACGTTCACCAAAGATTGCAGGTGTTGGTCTGTCAACAACACCACCTTCTGCAAGCTCTGCAATATGGTCAAGCGAAAATCCCCAGTGTTGACCACCTATTAACGGCACCCAGTCAGGAATGTCAATACTAATCATATTCAGACCATCAATGATTGCATTTATTGCGCCGATTATCCAGTTGATAGGTGTTTTAATAACATTCCAAATGCCATCCCAAAGGTTTGAAAACCATTCTTTGATGCCGTTCCAAGCGTTTTTGACACCGCTGACTGCGGCGTTCCAAATGTTACTGAACCATTCACCAACACCGCTGAAAATGCCAACAATACCGTCCCAAATACCTTTGAAGAAGCCTGTCACACTTTCCCAAATGCTCTTGATACCGTTCCAAGCACCTTCAAAAACGCCCTTGAACCAGTCACCAACCGCCGAAAATGCGTTACAAATACCCTGCCAAATGCCTTGGAAGAAAGAAACAACATTATTCCAAATAGCTTGGATGCCTTCCCAAGCCTTTGAAAACATGTTGCCGAACCACTCCGCAACAGGTGCAAAGATTTCCTGAATTTTCGTCCAAGCCTTTGAAAAGATTTCACTGAACGCTTCCCAAATCTTGGGTCCTGCTTCAACCAAAGCCTGTGCAACTGACACAACGATTTTTGGGATAGCTTCAATCAGACCAATGATGATTTCAGGAAGATGAATCACCAGTTGAATCACCAATTCAATCAAGCCTTCAATTAGTTGGGGTAAACACTCAATCAGTCCGGTGATGACCTTTTCAATGATGGTTGGCAAGGCTTCGATCAATCCCATGATGATTTGTGGGATTGCTTCAACGATAGCCAAAATAAATGAAATAAGACCATCAATCAGGGTTGGCAAGTTGTCCATAAGTGCATCAACGATTGATATTATGATGTCGGGCAAATTATCAATAATTGGTTGTAGAATTTCTCCAATGTGTTCCAATATGTACACAACTACATCTGTAATAGCTGTTACAAGTTGAGGAATAAGAGTTGGCAAAGCTTCAAGCAGAGTTCCCCATATAGAGTTCAAAGCCCCTGCAAGTGCCTTGAACACTTGTTCAAAGGCTGAAATAATATTGGGTAACATTTGAACTATCAATTTAGCAATCTGTGGTATCACATTAACCGCGGCATTTAATAAAGTTTGTGCGCCTTTTACAATTTCAGGCAGAACTTTTGAAATAACATCTGGTAACACCTCAATGATTTTGGGTGCAATCTTTTCTACTGCTTTTGCAATACCATTAAGAATCACACTGATTCTTGGAATGATATTTTCACCAACAGTAACAATGCTGTTGAAGAAATTATTGACCAGTTCATCAAGGTCAGCTTCGTCATCAGCAATACCGGTTATCAGGTTTTGCCACGCTGATTTTGCTGACTGAATGGAACCCTGAATGGTGGTTGATGCTTCCTTTGCGGTTGTGCCGGTGATGCCCATTTCTGTCTGAACAACATGGATTGCTTCTGCAATATCGGCAAAGGAAGAAATGTCATACTTGATACCTGATAGCTTTTCAGCATCTTCAAGCAGTCTTTGCATTTCTTCTTTAGTACCGCCATAACCCAACTTCAAGTTGTCAAGCATTGTGTAATTCTGCTTTGCAAAACCGTTATATGCGTTCTGTATTGATTCCATATCAGAACCCATTTTGTTTGCGTTGTCTGACATATCAATAATGATCTGATTCGACAATTCAGCAGACCTTGCAATGTTACCTTCCGACTTTTGAAGCGACTGATTCAAAGATGCAGAAAAGCCCATGACGGTTTCAAGATAGTCATTTGCTGAAAGTCCTGCCGTCTTATAAGCTACCTTTGAATTTTCAATAACATCATAACTCAAATCTTCAAAAAGGGTTTCTACACCGCCGACTAATTGTTCATAATCGGCATAGGAATCAAGTGCCTGTTTTCCTACGGCAACAACGGCTGTTCCTGCCGCAACCATTCCTACACCAATAACTTTTCCGGCTGTTGCGGCAACCCTTCCAACACCTGAAAAGAATTTTCCAAGTTTGCTTTCGGTTCTTTCACCTTCGTTGCCGAAATCCTCAACACTTTTCTGCGCTTCCTTTGCCTTGTCGGATGTTTCATCAATTCCCCTGTTTGCTTCTTCGTTTTTAAGGGCGATGGTGCCGAACAGTTTGAATAGTTCCATTCAATGCACCCCCTTTCTTATGTGGGTTCATAGCCGTTCAAAATTGAAAATGAACTTTGAACTGTTGCTTTGATTTCGTCATTTGACATCTGTGTTTCTGCTTGTTGGTCAACTCCAAGTGATGCTTTCCAATCATTGAATGATTTTTCTTCATCAACTTTGTGCAGGAAGAATTGCCATAATTTTTCATCTGTATCCAGTTCAACCAGTTTTGCAACAAATACTGCAAAGTTACCAGTTAAAATCATTTGGTCAACAAGCAAAAATGGACTTGCATATCTTTTAAATAGCAAGTCCATCCACTTGATGTATGTTAGTTGAGCAATTCCAAAGCAACCTTGAAAAAATCCGCAAAGTCATCCATCTTGATGAAGTCAATCAGCATCTTTGCAAATGTTGCCGGTGACATTTCGCTGATTTCTTTAACGGTCAGACCGCTGACATCTGCAAGTAATGCAAAGATGTCATTCTGACATTCACCATAATGTGCAAGAACGATGTTTGCCACCTTAAAGGCAATTTTCATTCCGGCAATGTTGGTGATTGCTTCCTTGGTCTTGGTTTTGTCCCTGAAAATCTTTGCCAAGTCACCAGTAGATGCAAAGCAGTCTGTGAACTGGTCAATACCAATCTTGCTGATGACCGTCGCCATCGGTGCAATATCCGTTGCCTGTAATTTTCTGAATGTATAGGGTTTCTTATTTGTTACTTCGTCCATTGTTCAACTGTCCTTTCTGTTTAACCCTGTGTAGGATAATAGATGTGATAAGGAAGCACCATGAGGTCAGCGGTAACATCCTGATAGCACTCAAAGGTTACCTTGACCACTGTGTTTTCCTTGTTCTTTGCTTCACCTTCAAAGCCGGTTGTGCAAAGCGCATTGTCAAAAATGATGATGATGGGTGTGTTGTCCGTTCTCCAACCGACAAAAGCAAGGTTTTCAAAATAGTCACCTTCCTGAATGTCGGGTTTGGATTCAAGCAGGGCAAAACCTTCAACATCGGAATCAACAGTTTCACCAATCAAGGTGTTTTTCAGCAGGTCAGGTGTGATTTCAACAAGGTTTGTTTCAAGGGTTGCAACCTCACCCTGTTTGAAAGTAAGACCCTTGACCTTGACCAACGCACCATCAACATCAACGTCGATAACTTCAGGCTTGATGCTGACTTTGTTGCCGCCAGATGTCGCACCAATCAGTGTTTCTTTTGCGTTCCATCCTTTGTAGAAATGGATGCTTGAATCAAATGCCGGTGCCGCATCGCCGTCCAGTTTGGCGTAGTGGTCAGCATCGCTTTTGGCATAATAATTCTTGTAATTGGTTGCCCAGTCAGCAGGTTCAGCAGTCAAAGCGTGATAACCAAACTTCAAGCCTTTATGAAGTGTACCTGCACCAAGCATAATAGACTTGGGTGTTTTCTCAGTAACACCATGCTTTGTAAATTCGTTATACATGAATCATTTTCCTTTCCAAGTTTTTATTGATAAATTGACCTGACATTTCTTCAGGTCATCATCTTCAATGGGGATTGTTAAAGAACCACCATAAAAGACTGCAACCGCCGTTCCGTTCTTGATGGTTGTTTGACCGTGCAAAAAATGGTCTTTGATTGCTGTTTTTTGCTGTTCAAGTTCTAAAAAACTACCCCTTGTGAATCCAGTCAAAATGACAGTAGGTTCACACTTGCCATCCTCGGTGATGTTTTCGGGTTCGGTGACCTCACCGACCCAGTAAGGATAGGTCAAGGGCGTTTTTGTCATTTGCATAAATTCATAGGTCAGACCAAGTGTTTCCATTTGGTCTGACACAAAAGCAAGAACATCAGTCATATCAGTTCAATCCTTTCAAATGTTCTTCCAATGCGGCTTGAAGGCTCGGTTTCAGGGTTTCCATTGCGTTCCATAATGCCCTGTTCGGCTTTTTACCGTGTGTGAAATGACCATCGCCTTTTTCATCCACATAGTACCAACCGCCTTTTCTGCCGTTTCCGTTCAGTGCATATTCGCCTGTTCCAAATTCTTCCCAAATTGCATTTTCCAAGGGTGAACCGATGGTTGCAGTCAGTTCTGCTTCATCAACAACATAGTCCCAAGAACCCTTTGTCTGACCGGTTCTGACCCTGCTGTTTCGTGCCGTCTGACTGACCAATTCCCCTGCCGCTTCGTGAAGAAATGCAACCCCTGCATCCGCAAGGGCGGCTTTGCACCGCATCCTGTTATCCTCAAAACTGACTTTGCCCATCACTGACCACCAACAAACTTCAAATAAATTTCAAGGTGTTGGTGCATAGTCATGGGGTCATCAATGACTTGTATCTGATAGACCTGACCATCAATCAGCATCCTTGCGTTCTCGCTTGTAGCATCAACAGTTTTCTGCAATGTCGCATCGGAAATTTTGCCGTTGACAAAATTCAGCGCATCCCACACCCATTGACCTGAAAGACCTTTGAAGGATTGAAAATCACAAAGAAAAATGTGGGTGGATTCCTGAATTTTAGAATTGAAATTGGTGTTTGATGATTCGCCGTTTGAGAAATCCAACCAACCTTTAACTGATGCAACGTCAACCCAAGTGTGTGTGCGTTCACCGATGCTGTTCTTTTCGCCTTCATCTTTAACCTGCAACAATGCAATCAGGTTTCCACCAATCTTTTTCATAGGTTAAAACCTCGCTTTGATGTAGGGTTTCAGGAAGCCAAGAAGGGTGATGGGATAACCCATCAACTGATTGTTTGCATCCTGCTGAAAATATGTCACACTATGTCTTGAAAGGGTTTCCGACTGAATACCAACCTTTTCACGGTTCTGAACATCCCACATCATCAGATTGATGACACCTTCTTTGAATGAAGCCGGGTATTGAACCTTGGTGATAAGGTTATAGGGTGCATCAAACAGTTCTTTGTCAAGTTCAATGGTGTGACCCACCCTTTTCATTTTCTTGACCACATACAAACCATCATTGATTGAATCAGTGATTTGAATGGTGTCACCCTCTCGGATGTATTCGCACCAACCGTCAATGCGGTTTGCGTTGGAAGGTGCTGAAAATCTGATTTTTCTGTTTTGGAAATTGTTGTTGGTGTAGGCTCTGACAAGTTCTTCAATCGCATCAAGTTTCATCTGCAATACTGCTTCATCAACCCCATCAAAATCAGAAATTTTTGTCAGTTCCTTGACATCAATAATCATTGTCAACACCCCTTTCTATTCAAAAAATAAAACCCCTGACTTCATCAGAAAAAGTCAGGGGTTATGTGTTGAAATTTAGTCAGTGGTAACGGAATAGCCCTTGTGGTTTCTGAACCATTCAGCCATTCTTTCATTTACACCAACCGCTTTGCCGTTCGCAAAGGCAACGCCGCCTGCGCCAACGCCGGTGAAATTGTTTTCAACTGTAACAGTGAAGGTCTTTGCCTTTTTAGGGGCTTTCTTCTTGGGTTCCTCAGCAGTTTCATTTGTGTTCTGTTCGCCCTTGGTTTCGGGCTTCTTGTTTGTATCAGCCATTGTTTTTCATCCTTTCTTATGCAATCTTGATGTTACGGAGAACACCAGCGTGCTGTGTGTTCTTCAGGACAGTTGCGGCAACAAGTTCCAGTTCCGCATCTTTGACCGGGTCAGGCTTGCTGAAATCGGGCAAGAAGGATTCAACAACAGAAGAACCGTTCATTGTGATGCCGTGGAAGCCGTCATTTACGTCAAACTTGACACCATAGATGTCAGTAACGCCGGTAACGGAAGAACCGCCGATGGTCTTTGTAGCAACAGGAATGACCGCATTTGCGGTTGCATGACCATCATTGATGGTGTAGTGATTCTTCATGTCGATGAAACGCAGACCATCAAGGCTGATGACCTTCTTGCCAAAAGCCTGTTCGGATTCGGTCTTGTAACCAAGGATTCTTGCCACCGTCTGAATCTTGGAAATCATCTTGGTGTTCATCAGAAGCGCATCGGCATCTGTTTCAGCCGCAAGAATGGTCAGCTTTTCATAAAATTCATCAGCGTTCTGCTTCAGTGCCGCCATTGTGGAAAGGTCGATGCTTCCATTAGCGTTGTACTCGGTGGTTGTACCTGCAACCATCGAATCAAGACCTTCAAATTCGGGATGGTCACCGCTTGCAGTTGTTACTGCATCACCATTAATCAGCGTGTAATTGAAAAGGGATGCAACCGCCTTGATGTGTTCTTCAAGCTGATAGGCAAAGTTGTTGAAGCGACCGTTTGCCTTGTTCAACACTCTGTCAATCTGAATCTTGCCGCCCATAATTGCAAGCTGTGCAATAAACTGTTCAACAGTTGCTTCCGATGCGGTATATTCACCATACAGCTTTCTGAACTCTGCAAGCGCAGGAAGAACCTTTCTGACATAGGTGTAACGCAGGGTGCTGTTGCCGCCGCCCTCTGCTACACAATCATCAAAGGGAAGCAGTGTCAGAATTTCCGATTCCCTGTAAAAGATGTCAACGATCTTGCCGAACACCTTGTCATTCATTGCGACCTTGATCTGTTCAAGTGTCATTGCCATAATCAATCATCCTTTCATTCCGCTGTTTGCGGATTGTATTTTAATTCAAGGGCTTCTGCAAGTGTTTTAGGCTCTGAACCGCCCTCATTGTGTCCATCGCCGTCAGGAAGTTTGTTTTCATCAATCTTCTTTTTTGATTCCGTTGAAAAATGCTGTGGGTACTGTGTTTTCAATGCGGCAATGGTGTCATCAATACCCTTGATTTTGCCATCATCACCAAGGGTGACTTCACCCTTTTCCTTGATCTTGAAAGTCAGATAATCAACGTCAGTGACCTTTGCTTCAAGCAACGCCACTTTCAGTGCCGCATCGACCTTGGTCTGCTGAAGCTCTTTTTCCATCTGCTGAATCTTTCCTTCATACTCGGTGATTTTGCCCTGCAAGGCTTCATTGCCCTTGCTGTCTTTCTTCAACTGTTCAATCAGGGTGGTGGATTCACCGTGCTGTTTGGTCAGTGCATCAAAATCACCTTTCAGTTTGCCATAGCGAACATCAAGGTTTTCTTCCGATGCCGTGAAGATTTTGTTCTGTTTCATTTCACCGATGACGGATTCAACCGCCGCATCGTCCAGTCCTTTTGCTTTCAAGATTTCCTGTAATGTCATTTTGTTCATCCTTTCAACTACAATTTTTACAAGTTATGTCTTGATTGAAATACCTCTCTTTTACATCTGACCTTTGAAGATGAAAAATGGTATGAAAAAAGCACCCTTGCAGGTGCTTCAATCAGTAAATCAAATTTTAGTATGCGCTGTTTCAAGGTCTTTTTGTTGATTTAAGTATTTTTCAAATTCCTGTTTTACATTATCAGGGGCATCATCTCTAATGCCTGAAATACCGTTATCATCATAAGTAACCCAATTATCCCAAATTTCGGGTAACCTCACGGGACACCGCCACCTTTCAAATGTTTATATCGTTCAACAGTCAGTTTCCTGATTTCTGTTGATAATGGGTGTGCATTTTTTCCATTAGCATATACATCAGCAAATGCTTCAGCCAACGTTTCTGATGGATTATCTAAAGCATACCTTGAAATACCTTGTTTTAGTTCATCGTTCTTTTTTCCTTTTCCGAATGGTGTCTTTTTAATATTTTTACAAGCTCGACTGACTATTCCTTTTGCTTCAGCACATTGATTGTATGCCATGATTTTTTGCCAATCATAAACATTGGATGGGTTCATCTGACACAATATCCATTCAACCGCGTGGGCTGATTCATGAACTCCTATTGATTCAGGGCTAACATTTGCCACCCACCATCCACCGCCATATTGCTGACACAACCCTTCCAACTTTTGCAAATCACTAAAATATGCAGGATTGAAACTGATTTTGTCACCTGCGCAACTCATTACACCCCTATTGGAAGTCATAACAGTTTGAACTGATTGACCAAGTTCGGGAAAATCTTGAACCATATCTTCATATCCCATCAAGGGTCTTTTGACAACATCCAAAGATAATTTTGAAACAGATGGGTGCATCTGTATTCCATAGTTCTTTTGTAAATAATCAGACAGTTGTGTAAAGTCAGAACAGCTTTGTATAGTAATGTTACCACCTTTTGACGATGATTTCAATGATTTTGTCTGTTTTATATATTTTTGTTCAAAATCTTTGAACCCTGAACATTTGATGAACCCACCATCTTCATTGTTCCATTTCTGATAGGGTTCTTTGTCCTCATAGGTAACTTCACCAGTGTTCGGGTCAACCTTTTCTTTCAATGCCCATCTTGCCCTTTGGAGAAGGCAACACCTACAGTTGCAATCTTCAGCAGCAATGCCGAAATGACCGGGCGCATTGACCTTCATTCCAGACACTTCAAAGGCTTCATCAAGTTCCCTGACTTGACCATCAAGCAACCTGTGATTCGGTCTTGTTTTGCCGTCAAGGGTAGAATCCCACTGTTTAACAATATCCGCACCCTTCTTCTTTGCCGCTTGCATTGCATCCAACCGGGCATCATTCTGAACCCTGTGTCCTTCTGTCCGTGCAATCAGCATTGACCTGTTCATATCAGACTGACCATATTCAGTAATGTTCCGGGCAATGTCAGCATAGGTCATTTGTGATGCAAGACCTCTTTGCAACTCGGTTTTGACTTGTTCTTTCAATAGCTTGGTGTTCACCCCAAGTTTATTTGAAAGTTTGAAATCATCACCAGTTTTTTGAACCGCCTTGATAACCTGCTTTTGGTCAATCGGAATCGTCAGCGGAACACCTTGTCCTTGCCAGTCATACGCAGTACCGATGAAGCCGGTCTGATAACAAGTATTGAGATAATCGGCAATGGTTGAAAAGTTGTTGCCCTGAAGTGTGTCAAGGATGCCTGAAATTTGTGCTTCCAACTGCTTTTGAAATTCAAGCTGATAGGCTTTTGATTGTGTCAGCGGATTTGCTTGCAGTTCCTTGATGTTTCTTCTGATTCTCGCAAGGGCTGATGTATAATTGCTTTCAAGCCGCTTCATCACAACCTGTTCATCGTGCAGGGTTGCTTGATACACTTCTTTTTGACGGTTATTCATCAACCATCACCGCCTTCATCGTCCACCGGCTTATTTGCAAGGGTTTCCGATGCGCTGTTCAGGTCAACAACAGGATTCTGTTCAAGCTTTGCCTTTACATCTTCAAAATCAAAGTCAAACAGGTCACAAATAGCCTGAAGAATTGTGTCATTATCAAGTTTTGCCGCCATATTTAGAATAGTATTTAACTTGATTTGTTCGGTTTCGGCTTCCGTTTTTTCAATCTGCGCATTATCAGAAGCGTTGGTCATTACCTCACGTTCAAATTCAAAATAAACATCGTTCAACTGATAATCAGTTTCATTGATGTCATTGATTTCCTGCAAAGCAACCTTGACCAGTTTCTTCAAAAATGCTCTGACTTTGGTTTCAAGTTTATTGCACTTCAAATCCAACAGGGCATATCTTGATTTGATGACAATGTTTGTGATGTTTCCATCACCAAGCTGTGCCGCATTAAAGCCCATACCAAATTTGTATATGTTCTTTTCGTCAATTTCTAACTTCTTGACCCTTGCATCATAGGGCAAATCAACCGTCTTGACATCAACATCACCATCAGGTTCAACACCGATGTGTTTCTTGGTTTTGATGTTCTGTATCAGTTCTTCCATATTGTCACCTTGGAAGCCCTTGACTACATACAAGGCTTCTGATACATCTTGCAGGTTATTTGACAGCCCACAAGCCATCAGGTCATAATCATCAATTAATGCCTTGACCGGGTTCAAATGACTGGTCTGCTTTCGGTTGGCATCCAGTCTGAAGAAGGGGATGAAATCAAAGGAATCACCAAACTTGCCTTCTTCATTGTCTTTTTCATAGACAATGTGTGGTCTTGGGTTCAGTGGTTCATCAGTGTCCTTTTCAATCTTGTTTGAATCGACTTGAACATAATAATGAACTTGCTGTTTATCCCACACCTGAATCCGCTTGATTTCCTTTTTGTTTTTGTCAATGCGGTCAGTGTAGATATATATGACATATTCGTTGTGGTCATCTGTGTCCTTTGCCTTAACTTTAATAACGCCCATTGCATCAGCGTATTGGAAGGAAATGCGGTCATCAGCGTTCTTGTAGGCGTATATATCACCGAAACCACATTTGCACACATCGGTCAAAGTATCAGCAAATTCATCCCTGAAATCATCACCGAAATATAAGTCAAGCTGTTCTTGCAGTTCAGGAATGTCCGATTTGACAAACCCTTCCTTGCCGGACAACATATATTGAACACACTGGTCAACCAGTTCGGTGAAGAAAGGATGACAAATCTTGATGTTGCTTCTTGTAGTATCTTCAACCAACTGCCCATTTGCGTTGAAGTAGTACAATTTATAGTTCAAAATATCATGCTTTCCTTCATAATACCTTGAACCGACTTTTGCACTCTGCTTTCTTGGGCTGTTTGCATCGTCCTGAATTAATCTGCTGATTTCGTCTATTGTAAGCATCTTTTTTCACCGCCTTTCCGCATAGAATTTATTGTGTAAATAAAATAAGAACCTGCATCTTTTCAGAATTGATGCACGTTCCTGTTACTACCGTGTTACTAATACAACCATTTATTATTCCTAATGTATTGTTCAAGACCATAACGCATTGCATCCATTAAATGGTTGAAATCATCAATGGGAACATTCAACTTGTTTCCAAACTTGTCCTTTTCCCAAGTGTAGTTTGAAATTTCGGTCAAGAAGTTCACGCACCGGGGATGAATGATGATGGTGCAGTCCTGAATCCATTGGATGCCGTTGTTGATGCTGTCTTTGCCCTTTTCGGCTCCCTTGACCCTCATTCCGTAGCCTTTCAATTCGGCATTTGATTTTGGTTCTGCTGATTCAGCGGTAAATTTATCTTTACCATAACCCATCTTGCAAAGGGTATCATATATCTTTTTGTTTGACAGTCCCTTTTCATACATTTCATCCCACACATAGATTGTATGTGTTTCAAGGTCAACAAAACCAATGAAGGCGGCTGATGGGTCATTCGTGAAACCATAGTCAAGACCAAAGCCTGACTTCAAATCAGGGTGCTGTTCTTGAATTTGTTTCAGACTGAACATCTGTTCATGCCAATTTTCATAGACAAGACCATCAACGATGCCCCAGTCACCAAGACCTGCAACTCGGTATCTTCTCGGATTTTGTTTCTTCATCCGTTCAAATACCTTCTTGTCAGCTTCGTCCAACCACTCATTGCACAAATAATTGGTAGTGATTGCAAGAATGTCCGGGTCAGGTGGTGCATCGAAAAATCGCTTTTTTATCCAGTGATGTTCATTCCAAGGGTTGAAGGTCAGGGTGATTTGTTTGAATAAACCTTCCGGTACTTCACCACGGATTGATTCATCAATGGTGTCAAAATCTGATTCCTGCATCAATTCATAGGCTTCTTCAATCCAAAGCCAACAAAGGACACCTACATCAACAGTGATTGATGTGACTTTCAAAGGGTCATCCAATCCCCTGAAGAATATTTTTTGACCGGTTTCTACATTGACAATTTCAAGGGGTGATTCTTTTGCCACCCATTGATTTTGCAATCCCAGTCTGTTGATAGCCCATTTCAGTTCTGTGAAACAAGAATCTTTTAGTGTTCTGTATGTTTTACGGATAACAAGCAAATTTGCTTGCCGATATTTTTCTTTTGACAGGTTCGCCATATACCACAAAGCAGAAGTCTTTGACTTTTTGGATGCTCGTGAACCTTTAACTACTCTGTAACGTCCTTTGAACTTCCAAAACTCATTGTAGCCTTTACCAACGATTTGTGACATCTTCAACCTTGTATCATACATCAGACCACCGCCTATTTATGACACAATATGTGCTAAACCACTTTGAATAGGGAAAAGAAGGCTGTTTTGTTACTAACCTGATACTATTCATCAAGGTCATCAACAATCACAACCTTTGTTCCACCGTCAATTTTTACTTTATCGGTGAACATTCCCAAATGCTTTCCAAGCAGTTCAAGGGCTTTTAACTTTGATGCAACCTTGACTTCTCTTTCAACACTTGAACCTGTTTCACTTTCGGATTCCTTATATTTTATTGATTCAATGCAAGCAAGGTCATTACTTGATGCACCGGATTTAATTCTTCCATTGGCATCAACAACATCAGTCATCTTGATAAATGCGATTTTTGCCAGTTCAGAAATAACCCTGTCCTGATTGATACCTGTGCGCTTGCTTCTTTCTGCCATTGCTTTCCCAATAGCACTTTGAACTGAAGTTTTCTGAAGTAGTTGATACCCTTGTTCTTGCGCTGTTTGTGGTGAATAACCTGCCCTGATAGCAGCTTGTGTTGCGTTCAGGTCAATCAGGTATTCTTCAACAAATCGCTTCTGCTTTTGTGTCATTCTTGCCATCACACAACACCTGCCTTTCAACGAAAAATCACCACAAATGATGTCCAAAGGAGGAAACAACATCATTGTGTGGTGATTTAGATAAATTTCTAATTATAATTATATTATAATTGAAAAGTAAATTTCAATTATTGAAAAGTAAATTTCAATAAAGTTTAGTTGGTTGTTTTCATCACTTTGCTAAAGGAAATCAAAGCATCTTTGTGAATTTGATGAATCCATTGCACTGTATATCCCATTTTATCAGCAATATCATTCCAAGAATAAAACAGAATATATCTGTATTGTAGAACACATCTTTGGGTGTTATCTTGTATTTGTTCAAGATAACTTCTGATTTCTGTTTTCAAGTCAACAAATCTGTCAATTTCTGAATTGATATGTGCTTCAAGGTCAACAATTTTCTGCACCGGATTCACAAATGGTGCTTGTTGTTTATGACCGCCTGAAGGCATACCGGACAAAGATGGTGAAGAAACAGACAAAGCAAGCTGTTTAAGTTCACGCAATTCAGCGAGGTCAGCATCAATCAACGCATCAAGTCTGTATGCTTGTTTTAAGTATTGTTTCACTGTCATTTTCATCACTTCCTTTCAACGGATTTGTAACAAGTGTAACAAGTAACAGATGACTTCTATATTTTCTTATTTTTAGGGAAGTATAAAAATTTGATGATTAAAAATTCTTATTATTTGAACAAAAGAAGAAAATATCTGTTACATCTGTTACACCTGTTAAAAAATCCAGTGTTTATGCGGCTTTTGTTATGTAACAGATAAAAGAAATGTATCTGTTACTTAATTGTTACAACTACCTCCGTAACAACATTTTCCATCGTGAAAAGCACCGCAATTCTCTTTTTGACATTCCACAAACTCTGCTGTGTTCTGTTGTGCTTCCATCCAAGATGTCTGCTGACCATTTTCATCATAGGTCATTCGGGTCTGTGTTACCACTTTTCTGTTCACGGCATAAGGGCAAATCATTTCACATTCACCCCCTTTGATAAATAATCATCAAAAGTTGCAAAACAATCTTTGACATTAAATTCACTATTAGGTGTTCCGACAAAAATTGAATCATCATAAACTGTATAGTTTTTAACTTTTGTTTTAAACATTTTATTTTCATTCAAAACAATGAAGATTTCCTGACCGAAATCAAAGAGAAGTGTGATTTGATTCACCTTGGGAACCCCCCCCTTGACCATTGCAATATCCTTCCGGGTTTGTCTGTAACGTGTTCACACTTCAGACCAATCACAATGTCAATAGCGTTGAGGTCATCATATATGGTTTGCCGCTTGACCTTTTCACCGCTGTAACGCTCGACCATCTGTTGAAGCTGTTTCACTGTGATGGGTTCATCGTGTGTCAGGAAGAATTGTGTGAATAAAACAATGCGCTCTTTTCCAAGACCTTTCACTGCACAACACCTCTTTGCAGTGCTTTCAGGTAGTCATTGAATAACCGGTTTCTGTTCTTATTTCTGACCCTTGCTTTCTTTGCGTGAAGGGCAAGATGAACAACCCTTTTATTGTCGTAATGCTTGCAGTAATATCTGAAACCTTCCACAATGACATTCATCACCGGTCTGATTTGTTCAAAAACAGTTTTTGTTACTGCTTCAATAACAGGCTTCAGGCCTTCAACCAAAGACTTGATAATTTCATCAAATGCCTTGTTGAAATTTTCCAGTGCTTCACTGTATTCCGTCATCGTCAACATTCCTTTCCCATTCAATTTCAATGTGACCACACCTTCTGCATCGCAACACATGAACAGTCACATTTTGATACGTTTCAACTTCATCATACAGACAAGGGTCAAGTTCGTTCACTCCGTCCGGCTTGATGCTGACCCCATCGGGCGGTTGACACTTTTGATTTTTGAGGAATTGAAGTTCTTTCTGCCATTCAGCAAGTTGTTTGTGTTGGGCTTTACATTCAGCGCAAACATCATCACGGTTGCTGACCTCAACACAATGTTCAATAGCTTCTTGTAATGCCATCATCTGAATATCCTTCCTGAATCAGTGTGTTTCAACTCCATCCTGTTCAAAAGTTCAAAGCCTGATTCTTTAATAATGAACTTTATCACTTTGATCAGGAAATTGCATTTGTGTTCCGTGTCGGTGATGTTCTTAATTCCTTTGTATGCGGTTGGGTCTGCATAACCTTCTGCGTTGGTGTAGGGTGTTTCTGTGTTTGCCATAAATTCACCGCCTATGTTGCAGGGTTCATCAAGTCAGCAAAAGACTGTGAATCAATGTTCACCTGTGCAGGTTGGGCAAGGCTCATATTGAATTTATCACACATTGCCGCCACTTGGATTGCCTCAACTGCAACCTGCTGTGCAAGCGTTCCGACCATCTTCATCTGAACTGTTGCGTTCTCATTTTTCTTGATTGCCGCCCAAGCGTTGGCAAAGACTTCAAGCAGACCGTTCATCCCATCCATCACTTCTTCAATTTCTTCCTTGATAACGGCATAGCCTTCATGCTGTGAATGGAACAAAGGGAACTGGTCATTTGCGCTGTTCAGCTTTTTGAAAGTCAGGATTTCAACATCCTTTTCAACTGCGTTCATTGCTGTCCAGCCCCCTTCACATCAAAAATGATAGTGCTTTCTACTATTGTAGAAAAAAACATACATTCAGGAAATTTGATTGTGGTCTGAACCGTTGCCCCTGTGATTAAATCAGGGGCAAGAAATTCCCCCTGTTTATTTTCATCATATCCGATGCCGACTTTGGCATCATCGGGAATCAGTGAAACCAATTCTTTTAACTGTTTACCTGTCATCATTTTGTTTCAACTCCTTCGGCTTTAAATGTAATATGTGTTTTGACATAAAAGAAATCATCTGAATCCATTGAAAATAAACTTTTGGATTTCACCTCACAACCGAATGTGTTATTGATTTTAAAAATTTCACTATCCGAACCAGATGTCTGAACATCAATGTTGACAATAGCTTCATCGGGAATTGATGAAATCATTGCTTTTAATTCTTTACCTATCATTTTTCATCATCCTTTCTGATGAATACCCAAACAGGATTTTTTCTATTTGGGATTCTGACTTGTTTTTTATCAAGACCGGTCAAGCGTTTAATCTGCTTGGTAAATTCTGGTTTTGAAATACTCTGCAAACCGCTGTGTGAACAGTAATAATCATACTTTGTGAATACTTCCGGTATAGGCTGATGTTCAAGTTCAAAACCTTCCATTTCACATTCTTCAAGGAATCCTAAAATGGGGTTATTCGTTTTCTTGTAATCATCAATTTCTTGTTGCACCTTAACTGATTCGGTGAATCCCTGATTTTTAATGACATTCTTCAGGGCTTTCAGTCCCAAAACAATCAGGTATTCCATAACATCCTGCTCCTGAAGTTTATACTTGATGTTGCTGTCATAATCAGGGTCATCCTTGCTGAACTCGGCATTGAATGGAACAATCAACAAACGCCGCAAAACTGCCCCTGTCTTGTCTTTGATTCGGGGAATATCGTTTGCACTGAAAAGGAATTTTGCATAATTGTTAAATTCAAAAGGTTTTTCACCTTTATTCTGAACCTGCACCCTTTCGCCGGTCACAAACTTCTTAAAAATGGAAGCATTGACAATAAATTCATCAGAAATATCATCACCAAGGTTTGCCAGTTTGCCAAACAATGCAGTGTTCTGAAATTTTTGATCAAGTTCTTTCAGATCAAGCGCACTGATGTTCTTTTCGTCAAGCAGATGTTGAACCATACCAATGAATGTTGATTTGCCATTTGACCTGTCACCGGTCAGAATGAAGGCTTTTCCACCGCCCAAAGTATTTGACCGATAGAAACATGAACCAATACATTCTTCCAAAATAGTTCTGACCTGTTCATCGTTGCAAGCAATTTTGTTCAATGTTCGGTCAGCAAGTTCAGAATATGCCGCCGGGTTATAGTCCCAAGGGATGCGGTTGGTGATCACCACATCGGGTGAAAATGGGTTCAGGGTGTCGGTGGTCAGATCATAAATACCATTGCGGAAGGCAATGAAATTTGGTTTTGCCATTTCTGTATTTTCAAGCAGAAGCAAGTTCAAATACTTGAAAACTTCTGACCGCTTGGCATTTGAAAGACTGCTGATGTGTTGAATCATAGCGGCTTCAACTTCATCCTGACCTGCAACATAAATTCCATCTTTGAATAAATGAAGTTGACCATTGATGCGGATGATGTGATGATTGTTCTTTAGAAATGTTGCAAACTTATCAAACAGGAAAGTGTTGCCCTTGAAAAAGATGTCTTTCAGGAAGGCATCATCACGCAGAACCACATCCAGTTCATCATCGGAAAGTGGTTCTTTTAACACATACTTGTTGATGATGCGGATGGTTTGTCTTGCTTCTTCTTTGCTGAAATCGTTGCCCTGCAAAGTCAAAATATAATTGAACAAGGCTTGGTTCCGTCCGTCACCGGCTTCCATATCCAAAAACTGTTGTGTGGTTTTGATGGGGAATAACCATTTCGGCAATTCCTGATATTCTTCACCTTCCAAGATGTCATATAATAGTTCACGTTCTTTTCCATCAATCTTCAAAACCTCGTAGCAGGATTTGAAACCGGATTTGATGTCAACCCTCAAACCGCAAGCAACCTTGGTTTTTGTAAAACAATTTTTGACTTTACTGTTTTTGAACAAAAAGTGCATCCCTGACCGGCTCTGCAAAACTCTGCATCTGATGTTTTCACCTTCACATATTTTCAGCAAAACTTCTGACTGCTCCATATCGTCAACATCAATCAGGATTGCATCTGATGCCAGTATTCCGGCATATTCGGGAAGTGATGAAACTTGTTTAAGGGTTTTGAACTTTGTTCTGCCTTTGAATTTTTCAGCGGCATTTTTATTTTCAGTCATTATGTACCCTTTGAAAAAAGACACCCTTCATCACTTCCTTTCATGTGTGTGTGTGTGTGCAAATTCAACACCGCCCTTCATTTAGAAAAGCAAGGTATTTGACATATTTGTTTTCTAACCTTTGAAGGCGTTTGAACTCCGTTTCACACTGCTTTTTCTCTTTTGAACCTGCTTTTGTATTTGGATATATTTGTTTGATTTTAGCAATTTCGGCATCAATTTCAAGGATTTTTTCCTTGAAGTATTCTGCTAAATCTGCTTTTGTTTCATCGTCACACCATTGTCTAACCAACTGCAAAAGCTGTTTTGCCTTTTTAATCGTATTAGGGAAAAATGTGTCAAGATGAATAATCATGTTTCCTGTGTACCAGTTGATTTTTAAAAATTCCATTAAATCACCACCCCAAAATCAGACAACCGCTTGTTTGCAAAATTGATATACCATTGCTTGTCCAGTTTCGCCGGAACCTTGACACCGTTCACTTCATCGTTCCAGATGAAACAGTGTTCAGGGCTGTTGGTCAGTTTTGCCGGTCTGCCGGTTCTGATGCTGACCTTCTTGACTCCTGCATCATTCGGGTTCTTGGAAGCAAAAACCCTGATGCACTTTTCTTTGATGGGCTTGTCGCCGTGAAGAATATGACTGAACTTGTTTGAAATCTTTGAAACCAGTTGAAATTCCTTCAAATCATTACACTGCATTATTGTCTGTTCCGGAAGGATGCCATGCACCATATAATTGACCACCGCTTTATTCAGAATCGGAAGGTCATAATCTAAATCAGACAGTTGTTTGATGTAACCGCCTTTGGTTTTCATTGCACCTGTTTCCCGGTCAACGATCAAATAATTGTTCACATCCTTTTGGAATATTTCACCAAAGAATGTGTCAAAGTCCATTTTCATCCCTGTTCGGTGTTCCCATTCAGCAACTACATCATCAATGATGTCAAAATCTCGGTCATAGTCTTTCAATCTGATGATGATACCATCTGTGTTGTTCTGCACAAGTTCACAAAATGGTTCAAGATGTTCAATCAGGTCAAGCAAAAGAAGTTGACCGTTGATGCAAATGCTGTTGTTGCTCATAGGGTCATATAATGCAGATTGTTTCTGCTTCATCTGACCACTGATTGCATTATCCATAATTTTGAAAGGCAACCTTGCTTTTTTATCACCTTTCCGCTTGAAGGCAATATTTGAATCGTGTATAAATTCAAAATTTTCAGGGTTGTCCATTACTCTATAACCGAAATGATATTGCTTTTGTAACGATGGATAATAAGCCGTAACATCAACAATCAGGAAATCACCTTTTGTGTGATATTTAGGAATAGCGCCGTGACCGCCGCCCCAACTGAAAGTATGGGGAACACCTGCAACCATCACATTATCTTGTGATTTGGTGTAGTCGTGATTTTCGGGGTTTCTGTACCAATCGGCAATGTGTTTGTATTTATTCAGGCTGATGCAGTCAAGGATTGGGAACTGAAATTCATCATCAAAGTTCTGACCTTTACGGTTACCGCCCAAAATTTCAGCCGCCAACTGCGCTTTTGTTTTCGATAAAGAACTAATGGGAAGATGGAAGTGCTTGATGAAGTACATCATTGTGTTGAACTCTTGAACCCTTTTGATGAACACTTCCATTGTCTGTTGAACATCATGCCGACAATAGAAAATAGTCTGTTCAATTTCTTCAGGTGTCAATTTGCGGTCAATATCAAAAGGAACTGATGTTTCTTTAATATTGTTTCCCATAAAACCTTCAAAGGATTTCAAGCCCCTGTCAGTCCCAAGCATCACATCATAGTTCAATAAAGGAATCTGTTTGAACATACTGCTGAACTTCCAACCGGGGTTTCCTTTGAGAATGATGTAATCATTAATTTTCTTCGGGTCAAAACCACAAAGGATGCCTTTTAAAATATACTGGTCATAATGCCTTGAATTATAGCCAGTCCAAACGTCATTGCAGTGTTCATCATAGAACTTTTGCAGTGCATCGGGGTCATTCACAATGACTTTTTCCTGTCTGTTTGAAGCATCATTAATTACAACTAACCAGTCATAAATAAAAACTTCAAAATCATAAAAAAGCATTGTTCACCATCCTTTCTTCCGTGATGGGTGGTGACGATGCAGAACACCGCCACCACCTTTTGATGTGGTTTATTCGCCTACTTCAAAAACTTCCGTGATTTCGTATGTACTGAAACCCTTTTTGCCTTCCTTGTAAGAAAGGGCAAATTCAAGGTTGCCATCAATCGCTTCTGCAACATCCATCAACAGGTTGCCATACTGACGATAGGTCACAAACTCAATGTCGATGCCGGTGTCCATGCTTCCTAACAACTCATTGACAATATGGATTTGGAATCCTTTGGTCACCACCTGATTCATAAAAATCAGGCTTCCTTTATATTCACCGGTCAGAACCTTGAACCAAATGGTTACCATCGGGTCACCCTTTTTGGATGTGGTCAGTTCTAACTTCTGAACGGAAACTTCATAGTCACCATGCGGAACTTCCACATATTCACCGCCGTTTTCAGCGGCTTCCTTGACATCCTTTGCCAAGCCTTCTGTGTCAATTGCCTTGTCAAACTTATCCCAAATATTTTCTGCCATTGTTATTCACCTTTGTCCTTTCAAAATTATTCTGCGGTGGTCTTTCTTGTTCTGCGTGTTCTTTTCGGAACCTCGGGTTTCGGCTGTTCGGTTTCTGTTTCCAGTGTTTCAGTTGGTGCATCGGTTGATGTATCAGTTTCAGTTGAAACATCAGTTGGTGCATCATCGGTCTGACCTTCGTCAACCGCTTCATGTACCGGTTCAGCAGGTGCAGGTTCTTCCTGCGTTTTCCTTCTGCGTGTTCTCGCCGCTTTCGGGGCTTCTGTGGGCGTTTCTGTGTTAGTAGTGTATTTTGTCACCTGCTCGGTTTCGTGTGCTGTGGTGCCTTCCTGCGCCTTTCTGACCGCCCTTCTGTTTGCTTCATCGTAAACGGTAAACAGGGCATTGACATCAAGGGGAATTTCCTTCTGTGTGACTGTCAAGCGACCGCCACCGAAAATGACTTCATCAGACTTGAAGTTGAAGGTTCTCTGATTGCCGTCAGCAACAATTCGGGCAACAATGTCAACCATACCGGCAACCTTCAAAGCAACCTTGTCCTGCATATTCGGTTTAATTGCCGTGATTTTGTCGCCGCCCTTCTTGGTAATGTCCTTGGATGTATCTTCGTGGGAAATCAGGATGATGTTCTCATAGTCCAACGCCATCAGCCGCTTCAATGTGTTCAGGAACTCGCCCCTGACCATATCCCAAGCCTTGAAGGAATCGTCTGATTCGTGCTTGATGCCCAGTTGGTCATACATATACAAGCGGCAAAAATCATACAAATCTTCAACAAGGTCAACCACAATGGTCTTGAACTCATTTTCCTTCTTTTCCAGTTCGGAAATGATGTCCTTGAACACCGCCCATGCAAGGGTTCTTTTGGTCAAGCGACCTTCGACCTTGACTTCATCCTTAATGCGGATATAGGGTGCATCGACAAACTTGATGTTTCCATCGGTGTTCAGCATTAAGGGGTCGGGGAAGGCGTTTGCAAAGGTAGTTTTGCCGCAGAACGGCACACCATAAATCCAAATGACCCTTTTTTCAACCTTTTCAAGGCTTCTTCTTTCTTTACTCGGTAACTTCATAAAATAGTCCCATCCTTTCTGACAAAATTCTTCATAATCACAATATCTACAGAACCAAGATTGTTTCTGCGGATATTCTGTTGATTCACTGATGGTCTTGACTTTCAGCAGGAAGTCAATGACCTTTTCGGGCTTATATTCAATCTGAACAATGTGGGGTTCACTTTCGTTCAGCTTGTCCCGGATGCGCTGTCTAAACTGCATCAAATCCTCTGTCTTTTTCTGCTTGATGTTCACCTTGGGAACAAAAACAAAATATAAATTGCGGATGTGCTTGCCGGGGTTGCACTTTTCAAAGAAATATTTGTACAGATGCAGTTGGTTTGATTCCTTATAATGATTTTCATTGTTGGAATATTTGAAGTCATAGATGTCATAAGTGTTGGGTAATTCAACACCCCTTTCAAAGACTGTTGCAGGTGCAAGCAGGTCAATAAAGCCGTGAAAATCATCATCTTTAATTTCAACTTCATATTCACCGGAAGGCAAGATTGCTTTTGCCTTTGGAATCATCGTTTCCAGTTTAATTGCTTCATTGATGTGGGCATCGCTGATGATGGGATAGCTGAAGAAGTATTCTTTCAAGGCTGTCTGCACATCTTTTTCAATGCCGGTGTGTAACGCTTTTCCCACAATCAGTGCATTGTCTGCATCAATCGGACTGTTTACTTTTGCCCCTTCCAGATAGCGCAGTTTGAAATTGAAAGGGCATTTTTCAAACGCTTCAACCCTGCTGTGTGACCACTGCATTTTCTCACCCCTTCCACCAATGTTTTGAAATCGTCAAACCTGTCAGGGTAGAGGATGACACCAATACACCCTGAATCATTGATTTGTGTGATGTTGTGTTTTTGAATTTCTGATGGTCTGCCTGTGGGTGCTTTCAATTCAACATCAATGTTGATTGCGTTCACAACTATGTGCATATCGGGCAAGCCTGATTTTGAATAACCGCCACCCCAACGCTTTTCATAATAACCACAAGGTGTGACCTTCATTTTCTGCTTTGCGGTTCCCAGTGGATAAACACCGATGGATTCAAGCCATTTTTTGACTTTGACTTCAAAATTCTTTTCAGCCGCCACATCATCACTTCCTTTTCATTGCGCCGATGATTGCAAGCAGAAGGATTGTTCCACAAATAATCAAGGTAATTTGAACACTGACCGACATCACTTGTCACCACCTTTGACTGTAATTTTGACATAAGCGGAAGTCTTGCTGACTTTGGAACATTCTGCTGCAATTTCGGGGTGCAGTTTTTTCAACTTCGTGCCGTCAACCGCTGTTCTTATTCCATCCGGAACATAGGTGATTTCAAGTTCATCAGAATTGAATTTTTTAATGCCGTATAGCTCCATAGCCGCCTTCAGCTTGTCTTTCAATTCTTTTTCTTTTGCTTCAACCTGCTTCTTGATGGTGACGATGTTGCAAATCTCCTGCATCACATTAATCTGACTGTTTTTGAAGGTCTGTAAACCGCTTTCTTCATCAAAGGTTGATTCGTCGCAAGTGTCGGGACGCTCTGAACATTCTTCCGCACAAGAACCAAATTCAGGGCAACAACGACAACACCCTTCAAATTTACCCAATGGACAAGCGTTTTCACATTTAATCATTTTATTCACCACCTTTCATTGTGGGCTTCAATACCGATGTAGGGAACGGAAGCCGCCTGTTCACTTCCGACAACGTGACCGCAAATCGCATCAAGTTGATAATTCATTTCACGCCTGAACCGCCTGATAAATCTGCGGAATTTATAACCGAACGTGGGTTCAACTTCGTGCCGGAACAACTTTGACCCTGCCATACATTGTGCCGTGTGACCGATGTCACCGACAATCTTTTCAATACTGTGTGTTTTCCTGTTGACTTTGATTTTGACTGTCATTGAAATTCTCCTTCGTATTTGATGAATAGTGCATCATCATAATTTTTGCGCTGTTTTAGCGTTTCCAAAATCTGCTGTTCTACACTGTTTTTGACCATCAACAGATAATAAAAGCAGTTGTTTTTCTGACCAATTCGATGAATCCGCTTCATTGATTGTTCAAAAAGTTCTGAACTTTGCGGAAGGGTGAAATAAATGATTTTATTTGACTTTTGAAGATTTAGCCCCATTGCACCGGCTTGATACTGCACAAAGGTCACTGAATCACTTTTTGTTTCGTAGGCATCCAAGTCCTTGATTGAACCGTTGACGATGGAAACAGGCTTTTCAATGCTTTCCACAATGGATTTCATCTTTGCCAGTTCTTCGTTGAAATTATAGAACACAATCAATCTATCATCGGTGGATTCAATCAAGTCTTGAAAGGCTGATAATTTTGCTTTGCTATACTGACCGCAAAGTTGCCTTGCATACATCCTTTTGGTCAACTTGGTATCACCAATCAATTCTGTACCGTCTGAAAGTGTCACCAAATCATTCCGCATGAAATATCTGAACTCTTTGGTGTTGGTTACCTCAACCGGAATCTGCACCTGTTCAGGAAGGTCAAACACTTCATCGGTTTTCATAAAGACACATCCATGCTGTTTCAGCTTCATTTTCAACCGGTCAACATTCTTGTAATCAACAATCACATTCCGCATAAAACCTGAACCATCATCAATCTTTTCTGTAACCGTGTACTGGTTCAAAAATAGTTTCTTGCTTATGCTCCATCCAAGCAAGTGAAGCTGTGACCATAGTTTTTCATATTTACCGCCTGTGGGCGTTCCTGATAACAGAATTACATTGTCAGGGTTTAGTTTGTGAATGAACTTGGTTCTTTTTGCTGTGGGATTTGTTATCATTGATGATTCATCAAGCATTAAGGTGAAATGCTCCAATTTCAACAATTCAGGTCTACGAAAAGCAAGTTCATAGTTGATGACATAAATTCTATGACCAACAACTAATGGTTTGGTGATGAAATTTTCATTTGTAGAAAACCACTTTGCCTTTTCTTTGGTCAAATCCATAACTTGGTAAGGATAGCAATCGCTTTTAATGTGTCCGGGATAACCATAATATTTATTTAGATGTTCTACCCAGTCTTGAACTTTTGACTTTTGACACACCAACAAATTGATTGTTGAACCTAATTGAATCATCTTTTCTGAACCGACAAATGTTTTACCAAGTCCCATATCAAGATAATAGGCAACCCGGTTGAAGTCTTTGGTTTCTTGCAGTGCCTCGACCTGATGGGGATATAACTGAACCGGCATCAATGTTCACCTGTTTTAATTCCTGTGATTTCTTCAAAGATTTTCACATCAAAATTTGGAAGTGATGCAATAACCATCTTGTCATCATAAGATAAAGAATCCCACCACTTTTGACCACATTCTGATTCATCAAGAACTTTCAAATAACCACCTGTGGTTGTGTGTTCCGGGTGCTGTTCTTTTTCAGCATCGGTCATGTTTTCTGACCACACCCATTCAAGCAGGTCATGTTTGATTTGATTCAACAAATACCTTGCTTTGGAATCAAGCCAATCTCTGAATGTCCAATCAGAAGGTTTGTTGAACATCAGAATTTTTGCTTCATTGGTATTGAAAACACCAGATGAAAAGGAAGTCTTGTTCCAGTTGCCGCTGTTACGGTTGCCGCTGTTACGGTTGCCGCTGTT
>FMUV01000047.1 GCA_900101355.1 Ruminococcus sp. YE282 | reverse complement strand
AAAAGCAGGAATGTCTTTAATAACTTGTACACGATAATCGTGAATTTTATCGGTGAAATTACCGCAACAAGGGCATTTATGCAGTTCCCTTTCTAATTTGCAATAAACGTGAATGGTATTATTTGTGCTTTTTATGTTTTCAATTAAAATGTCTTGCAATCCGAGTATTTTTTCTGTAAAATGTTTGTAGAGCATATTTGATTCTCCTTAAAATGGTTTGTTTCCACTTTCATTTTAAAGGTTTTTTTACAAATATGCTCTACTTTTTTACTTTTATTTTTGTAGGCTCTTTTTGTTCTTACCCCAACTTTTATTATAGAGCCTCAAAAAAATGATAAACTCGATTATAAAACAGAAACGGCAACTGCAAAAGTACCCGCCGGGTACTGTGTGCAACTGCCGCCAAATTTTTAGGATAAAGAAATACTCACTATCGAGTGTTGGCATCTTCCTATTTTCACAGCCCGTCGCCAGACTACTATTTTCGGCACTACAGGGCTTAACTTCCGTGTTCGGTATGGGAACGGGTGGACCCCCTGCGTCATCAACACCAACTGTTGATAGTGAGTATTCTTTTTGGCTCCCCCAACTGGGCTCGAACCAGTGACATCATGATTAACAGTCATGCGCTCTCGACTGCGTATCTTAATATACCCGAGTAGGAAATCGTAATCCTTTTCTTTATATATAGTATATCATATACTTTAGGATTCTGTAAATTCTTATCTTAAAAATTGTTCATATGATGAGTCCATAAGAATTTCTATTTTATAGCCCTTCCCTACTGTAATTTCCTTAAACAGTGTGCAGATAATCATTTTCTTTCGTTCCTGTGAAGCGTTATCAAATTCATCTGCCCAACTAATAAACTGTTCATAGTAGAAATCAATCTTCTTCATATCATTTTCTTTGTTATTAAGCTGATTTTCTTTTTCAGCTATTTGCTTCACATTATCGGCTATTTTACTTTTTGTATTTTCAATAGCCATTGATAATACATCAGGTGTAAATTTGCTATCGCCTAATAAAGCATTTGCAATTTCTTCTGTTAGATCACCGAGCTTTCTTTTTAATGTATCGGTTTCTTTTTCAAGCTTTTTAATTTCCTGCTTTATCTGTGTTATCTGAGTTTTGTACTTCTTTTCAATAGCAGCATCTTTTGGAGTAACTTTGATTTTATCAAAGCATTTATGTAATGCAGCAATTACAACTTCATCAACCTTTGAAGCTGTATACACACTTTGTCCATCACAATCGTTTCGGTTCATAGCTTTCCCTGAACACAAGTATCGGAATCTCCTGCCACCATTATGTACTGAACCGTCTTTTGTGGTGTATTTATCTACAAAGCTGTTAGCACACAATTTCTTACCACAATGGGCACAGTAGATATTACCACCGAGCATTGTTGAAGATTTAGCTGTACGGGATATTTGTGTTCTCTCATTGTTTGTGTATTTTCTCTGCTCAAGAATTTTCTGTGCTTGGTCAAAAATATCATCATCTATAATCTGTAGTTCTTCAATTCTTTTTGAGGTAACTCCACCTCTTACATAAAAACCACAGTAGATAGAATTTTGAAGAATTCGCTTTATAGTATTTGATTGGAACTTTGAACCGTTATGAGTGAGTATCTTTCTATCATTAATATACTCAGCCATTACATATGAACCGTAACCGTCTTTAACAGTTTTCTCAAAGATAGTTCTTACTATCTCTACTTCCCTTGGTTCCTGTTCAAGTGTCATAAGTTCTTTTCCTCGTTTATTCACCACACCACTTTTGACCAGCTTGTACCCGAAAGGAGCACATCCACCTGTGTAAATTCCATCTTCTACAAGTTGATGGAGGCGAGTTTTTACACGCATTGATGTTTTC
This sequence comes from Ruminococcus sp. YE282, assembly GCA_900101355.1. Taxonomy (GTDB): domain Bacteria; phylum Bacillota; class Clostridia; order Oscillospirales; family Acutalibacteraceae; genus Ruminococcoides; species Ruminococcoides bromii_A. The sequence continues at coordinate 14,983 of FMUV01000047.1, read as the reverse complement.
TGACTTTCGCCGTTAGCTTGCCAAAATCTAATGTAATTCATAAGCTTATCAACATGGCTATCCATTCGTTGTTCACCCTCGTTGACACTCCATACTTCTATTCCGTGCTGAATGAACCATTCCACAACAAATGGTGTTTCGTTATCAATTCTTCCTATTCTATCGAACATAAAAACCAGAAGTATATCAAACTCTTTCTTTTCCGCTGCTGACTTAAGTTCTTGAACTGCATCTCTGTCATTTGCTGAAACCTTAAAGCCTGAAACGCCTTGTTCCTGAAACTCTTTCTTTATCACCCAACCAGCTTGTTTCTCTGCAAACTCTCTACAGGATTGTTTCTGCATTGGTATATCGTTTTTATCAACCTGACCTTTGGTTGATACCCTATATAAACAGTAAACTGTTTTCATTAGCTTTTCTTGTGTCGGTTTTGTTGTTACCATATTAACCTCTCTTTCTCATTTGTACCGACACTATTACTTGTTGAGTCGAGATTTCTCTCAACAAGCATTATATCAGGATTATTTTTAATATCCAGACCAAAACGGTACAAATCTAAAATATATTATGCTTTGCACATTCTGTTTTCATAAGCATCCAACAACAAGTTTTCTGCTATCTTGAGTGCATTTGATTTACTGCTTTTTAAAAAGTAGATTTTGGCATTCATATCTGCAAGTTCAATGACATTTTCTTTGTCAACATAATCTCTATTTATAATTGACTCCATATTTAAAAATTCCTTTCATTTTAACTCCTCTATATAAAGGTAATAGAAACAATCTGTTTGGCGAGAAGGGATTCTTTCTGTTACCTTTTCTATATATATGTAGGCTATTTATTTTCTGTGTGATGCAATGCTCATCAAGCACATTATCGCTACACTGATAAAACAACCTGTAAATAAACCAATAATAAAACCTGACATAATTTAAAACTCCTTTATCATTATTTTGACGGCAGAAGAATACACCTCTGCCGTCTGTTTAATATCAATCGTTTGGATAACTATAAATTACTAGCTATCCTATCATCGCTATTTATCCTCGATACCCTGCGATATAGGAACACATCAGACGGCTTTGCATATAGCTCCATTGGAATTTCACCACCGTGAGGTTCTCCCACAGCCGTCATCTTTTGTTGCGACGGTTTTATCACGCTCGACTTTTGACTTGACGGAAGTATCATTATCCCCTCTGCCTGTCATCGCTTTCATTGAATGTGCCTTTCAATGTCTGAGTCCTGAAGATATATAAATATGTTCGCTCATGTAGCTTGTCCGTAACCGAACAGCAGAAGGAAAGTATCTGATGTGCTGATATTTAATTTTCAAAGAGCAAAAGGAGTAAAAAATACCCCTCACTTTATTTGCCGTTAAGTGAGGGGTATGATAACCATAAAATTAAAAATTTTTTAAAGATTTATGATTTTCTTAAGTTTTTTGAGAATACGATGTTTTCTTTTATTTACTGCTACTTGTGAAATTCCAAGAACTTTTGCCGTATCACGTTCTGACATTTCATCGTAGAAAAGCATTTTTATGATAGCCCATTCATCAGCAGATAATTGATTAAGTGCATTATGTAATTTATCAATCTCATCGTTAGTCTGAATTATTGATTCTACACTTTCGCTATCATCTGAAAACTGTCTTTTGTTATCACTTAAAAGCCTGTCTAATGAATCCTCACGACTTGGGATGATTTTCTTTATATCACTGCTCTTATCTTTAATCACCCGTTCGGATTTCAGGTCTTTTTCAAAATAATTCATTTTTCTTTGTCCTTTTAAATACACGGTGTATATCTCGTCGGTTACGTCAATATATTCACCATTTATCCATAATTGTTTCAATTTTTCGTTCCTCCTGTTTTGTTTGACTTTTTGCGTTCAAACAGAACAGGAGGTCCACGAATAAAACATATTTCGCAGTTAAGAGCAAAAAAATGGCACACCTGAAATTCAAGTGTGCTGTAAGTGGTATGTTTAATTTTATTTAATAATGTAGACAAATACTTTTTATCCGACTATTATGTCGAAAAAAATACCGCAGTATCTTTCGACACTACGGTATGTAAAAATAATTTTATTCTTTTTATTTCATCGTTTGCCCACTTGTTTCTAATATTAACACCACTTTATTTAATAATTATTGATGATAACATAGAAAGCAAAAATATTTTGTCGTATTTTCACAACAATTACTAACCTGCATCAACTATCAGTAAAAATTTATTATAATTTTCTGATTTAGTCACTTAATTTTGCACTAATAATTAGCACAAATTTGCTTACTCCTGTATTACAGGTCCGATATCATCACAACATATTTAAAAACTTAAAATAATAATACTACTTTAACGTGAGTTCGACAAAAATTAGCAAGAAAAAGGCAGAGAAAGGCTATTGTTCAGATGCAAAGAAGGTTTTTTAGGCAAAAAAGAGTATGCGATTAGAGCAGATAAAACATTAACAAGAAAATTGTCAACCGAGCGATGACGTGAATGTTCTATCTGGCAAATATTTTTAAGAAAATCATTGACTGATTCAATAACAGCCCTTTTTCTGATAAGAACTTTATCAGAAAGCGACATAAGTTTTCAGGCACCCCATAAAATTCTGTGTAAATAATAATCCTTCAAGCAATAACAAAACAGCGGATTGTGGCGCAATCAGGCTTTCTGATTTGCCCCGTGTCAACTTTTCTTTCCTGTCTGCGGAATGTTATGCACGCCTTGCGTGAATAACATTTTGCGGCCAGGAAATTCTATTCTCGGGGGCAAATCAAGCCGGTATTCTGTCCTCAAATATTATCGATAACTGACTCAAAACTATGTCCCAGTTTCGACATCTTTGCGTCCAGCGTTCGACAATTTTTTGCGACGCTAAATACAACATTTTGCGCAGGCTGTCATCGTTTGTGAATGACGGCTTGTTCTTCGTAATCTGCCTGAACTGACGATTCAAACCTTCGATAATATTCGTTGTATATATTATCTTCCGAACCTCGGGCGGATATGCGAAGAATGTGGATAGAATATCCCAATTTTCCTCCCAACTTTTCACGCAGGAAGGATAAGTTTTGCCCCACTTGTCCTTGAACAAAATCAGGTTGTTCATAGCTTCTTCCTCGCTGATTGCTTGATATACTTTCTTGAGGTCAACCATCAGCTCTTTGATGTGTTTGTAGCTGACAAACCTTGTGCTTGAGCGTATCTGATGAATGATGCAACGCTGGATTTGTGCATTTGGAAAAGCCGCCTCAATGGCTTGTCTGAAGCCTGTCAGACCGTCCACGCAGAACAGAAATACATCCTTAATTCCACGGGTTTTGAGTTCATTCAACACATTCAGCCAGAATTTACTGCTCTCATTTTCGCCAATCCATATGCCGAGAATATCTTTCTGACCGTCAAGATTGATGCCCAGAACTACATATGCAGCCTTCGTGATATACTGATGATTTTCCTTTACTTTGTAATGGATTGCATCCATAAAAACGAACGGATATACAGCTTCAAGAGGTCGGTTTTGCCATGCAGTCACATCGGGCATAATCTTCTCGCTGATTTTGCTGACAAGCTCGGGGGAGATTTCTACATCATACAGATTTTTGATTTGTTCGGCAATATCACGCTGGCTCATTCCACAAGCGTAGAGCGAAAGAATTTTCTCTTCCATACCGTCTGCATTGCGGTTGTATTTGCTGATTATTTTGGGTTCATATTCGCCGTTTCTGTCCCTCGGAACTTTGATTTCAAGCTCGCCCATCTGCGTTTTTACCGTCTTTTTGGAGTAGCCGTTTCTGTAATTTTTCGACTTATTGCTACACTCATCATTCGACGTTCTTTCGCTTTTCTCATAGCCGAGTTCATCGGCAAGCTCACATTTCATAACCTCCTGAAGAATGTCCTTGAACATATCTTTCATCGCTGTCATAACTTCGTCTGTTGATGTGAAATTCTGACTTCTTACAAATTCTCTCATCATTTCTGCCGGTGCTTTTGCCATTAAAAAAACTTCCTTTCAAGCTTTGATTTTTCTATTTCCATTATTGCTCGAAAGGAAGCTTATTATTCACTTTTACACAAAATTCTCGGCGGTCTCGTTTTTCATATTCTTTCTAAGTTTTGTAACTAAGGTTATATTTCTTTCAAAGAGTTTTTCAAATAAATTCTTTGAAAGATAACCTCTGTCAGCAAAGAGCTTTCCATATATCTCTTTGGTTAAATGAGACATAACTTCCCAATTTCTATCATCGATATTGCCTGATGTCAGGCAAAACGATAGGATTTCGCCTTTATCATTTATCATAAGATGAAGTTTAAATCCATAAAACCAGCCTGTCGAGCTTTTTCCTCTTTGAGCTAATCCTTTAAATACTTTATGAGAATAAATTCTATGATTATCACAAACCTCTATTGGTGTTGAATCAACAAAATTTATCCCTGTACTCTTGCCAAATCCATAGTTTATAAGATATAATGTCAGTGGAACGATTGTCATTTTCATAACTTCTACAAATCGGTTATAACTAACCAATTTAGGAAAATATGGTTTTAATGTTTTGCATACGAATTTATTGTAATACCACTTGAATGTTCTGTAATTTGATAAATGAAAATAGATAACTATTGTCATTATTTCACTTAGATACATTGATGTCTTGGGAACAATCTGCTTTTTATCCATAAGCAAGTGAGTTTCACAATATTCCTCATATGCTTTACAAAAATCATCTACATCACAGAAAATTGCCAATAGTTCTTCCATTTAAATCTGTCCTTTCTTTGCTATGGTTTGCTTTTTGTACCTTTTACTATATCAAATTAAGGACAGATTTTCTATTTGTTTTTTATTTTTTCATCGAACTCACGTTACTTTATTAAATTCATATAAAATAAACACAATAAAAAATGAAAAGGCGCGTTTTTTATAAAAACATCTAATTTGCAAATCCCAATAGCTATAAAACTTTGTATTAATTTTTTTAATAAATTTGTCATCCTATAATGATATACATAAACAGATTGATTATGTATTGATTATTTACAAATTTCATAGTCTCTTTAGCACCTACACATTTAACATGTACTTTTACAAAATTATCGTACACCTAGTACATACTGACTAGTTGAACCTTTTTAATCAAATACATCTATTACTCTATCTTCTACAATCAATTCTTTAATAGCTTTTTTAACAAAATCATATGACTGTGAAAACCATGATGTAAATTCATCTGATCTACACTTCAATAACGTGTCTAATTCCTCTATAGACAACCACCTAATCTCACTTATTTCGTCAGTATTATAAAGTATTTTTTTCAATAATGTATCTTCAGGAGTGTATAGAATCACATGATCTATTTCATGTTCTTTCATATCGCCATAATCAGAGAAATACTTAAAAACACCTACCTGAATGATATTTGAGAAACTTTTATAATTCTGCATAACTGAATACTCAAAATCCGCCTGAATTCCCAATTCATTTACTATACAACGTTTAAGTGCTTCATCCCAAGTTTCGTTTTTATACTGATGTGAACAACAAGCGTTACTCCATAATCCAGCAGAATGATATTTGTCAGCCGATCGTTTTTGGATTAACATCAAATTATTTTTCTTATCAAAAATAAATATTGAAAAAGCTCTATGAAGCACTCCAGTTTTATGTACAGATATTTTCTCTGCATAACCTATTGTGTTGTCTTGTTCATCAACCAAAATCAACTCATTTATCATAAACAGCACCTACCCTAATGGTTCACCTATTTCAACAGGTTCCAATTCAAATTTTTCCGCAATCTGCTTATATCCGTTTTCTATCTTTAACATCTTTTGTCTTAAACACACCTTAAAATTGTCCCCAAAAATCCTTTTATACATATCAGGACAAAAACTATTATAAAATTCACTGCAAAACTCTATGTAAGTGATACTCCGATAATCTTTGGTACTCATAATTTCTAGAAGATGTTCTAACAATTTAATAAATGATACTGCTTCATCCATAAACTCTCGGCATTCATTAGCAACATCTGTATTGTACTTTTTTTCAAGGATACTAATAATTTCAGCTTTTTTATCAGTCCAATGGCTAAAAGTCCCTTTAAACATACGGGTATTGCTTCTATACTCTGACAACATTTCAGCAGTAGTTATACTAATGTTACGAACGTCATGCAATTTATGTAATGAATCTCTTGCATCTACATACCAAGAAGAAAACTCTCTTATTTCATTAAGCAATTTACGTATTTGTAATACTTTGTTATCATCATCTTTCTTCTTACTATATTTATTGAAACTTACTGCACTTATTGTTCCAATAGAAGTCGCAACTGCCGTAACAATAACTGCAACAATTGATATAAAATTCTCTCCTGACATATACATCCTCCCCTTCAATACTATAATGCCTCAAAACCTAGTAATAGATTAATTATTCTTGGCTTAGTTAGAATTAATTCAACTAATGCTGGGTATAAAGCTTTATTAACAGCACACTCCACCATATCTATTTCTGGAGGTCGTTTACCGCAACTTATTGCTCTTACGGTACATCCGCCTTGACAAAAAACATACCACTCACAAGTTTCACACACATTAGCCTTCTTAGGTATAAAATAATCTCTATTTCTTGATGCCTTATTTACCGTTGAAATCAAACTACTTTTATCATAAATATTTCCGATATTTTCAGTGGGGGTATCCGTCAATTCACAAGGGTATATATTACCCATCATATCAAATACAATCATTTTTTTACCGCCACAACAACCTTTTGAATGACATATATCAGAATATTCCCTAAATAAAAGATTTTTTATTTTTACCTTTATATTATGTTCTGATATATGATATCCTTTTTCGTTTAATTCAACAATCTTATTCAGCATTCTTAATTCTGCATCAGAAATTTCATCATTAGAAAGACATAGTTCTTCACAATCAGAAAACATACTTTTGTGAACAAAATTAAATTTTACATTCTTTAATTTTAGCTCACAAGCAAAATATTCTAGGATTTCTTCAATATATTTTGAATTATTTTTCGTAACTGTTGTTATAGTTCCTAATTTATCTTTATATTTTTCTTTTGCTAAAAGTAAATTTTTCTCAACAATATTATGTGTAGCCTTTCCACAATCAAATACTCTTTGACTGTCGTGTACTTTAGAAAAACCATCAATACTAATTCCAATAGCTATTTGGTTATCATATAATTTATCTATTGTTTTTTGTGTTAATAAAATCCCATTTGTTTCTACAGAAAAATGTACTTTTGTTCCAACCGGTTTAATTAGTTTTTTCATCAATAATATTGACTCTAACTCTAGAAGAGGTTCTCCCCCCCAAGGCTGTATACTAACATTTAATAGATGTTCTCTTTCACAATATTTTGAAATGTATTTGCATATATCTACAATCATAGATTTAGATATAGATTTGTTACTAGATCCAACATTTCTTAAACAATATTTACAATGCATATTGCATTTATTCGTTAAGTCCACCATAAAAAATTCTGGTAAAACATCACACGCATTATTACAAAAATGTTCATTATGATTTTCTACAAATCCTCTACTCTCCAATCTACGGAAAAGTTCTTTAGGGATTTTTTCATTCTCAAATGTTTTCAGGTAGTTACTATCCAATAAAATGATATGTCCAGAATATTTATTAAAAATAAGACACTTATTATCTTTTTCAAACACTATAAATTCAGTAATTTTTTTACCAGATTCTTTATCTATAAAAGAATTTATATTATAACGTTTCATTATTCAATCATACCTTTCTCAACACACCTATATATCCATCTTGAATAATCTTCTACCCCCATATTTAACAAGATATCTATTAGAATTTCTTCTTCTACACCATCTTCTAATATTTCTATTAGATTATTTAATTTAATCATATTATTACTCTCAATAAGCAATCTTTGATTTGTATCTCTTCTGTATAAGAGTATTTTATTTGATTTATTTCCATATATTTCAACATAAGGAGATATGCGTAATAATTTTGCATTGCTCTCTTTTAAAAAAATCTGTTTTTTCAAAATTATTTCCTCCTTATACAAAAGGCTTAATAATTCTATCTTTAAATGCCTCGAATGCGGTATAATATGTACCACTACAAATAGATTTAGCTTTACAATTTTCACAAAAAGTGTCATTAATTCCAACATTATTAGAAATACTAACCATTTTCTCATTATGTGGGTCTTTATATGCGTTATACATTACTTTTCTTTTTTTAGAAAAATAATCCCAATATATCACATCACTCGAACACAATGGCATATTAATACAGTATAAATTTCTGTTAAATCCTTTATCTTTCATTGATATATGATAATCAAAAACTTCTTCGAGATATGGTCGTAAATCAACAAATGATAACATTTCATTTATCAATTGATTCTTTGGAATTCCACAATAATCAATACTACACAGTTGAACATCAACATTTAAATTAAACGTGCTGTCAATAAACATATAAAAATCTTTTAAGTCTTTGTAGTTTGCTTTTGTAACACAATGTTTAATTATAATTCTTACACCATAATCCGATAGACTTAAAAGTCCCTTAACACTACGTTCAAAACTTCCTTTTGTTTGATTTGCTTGTTCATGCTCATTTGCCTCACTACTGTGCAAGGTAGTTATAATCTTAATCCTATTCACATCAATTTCCCTAATAAAATTCAATAAGAAAACATTATCGTGAAACCTTTCACTGTTCGTTAATATGGTAATATCCATTCCTTTTTGTTGTATATATTTCACAAGTTCAACAAAATGTGGGTGCAATGTAGGCTCTCCACCTGATATTGTAACATCTGTAATTCCCTGAGTTTCTAATAAGTTAACTGTATGTATGAGTTCTTGAATATCAGTAATCATTTTCTCAGTTTTTTCCTTTTGGGAACATGGACAAAAAAGACAATTTTCGTTACATAAATAACATATCGCTAAATATGCCCTTTTCATAACATCTATCCTCCATTCAATTATCAAGAATTAAAAATCTCGCAACATTGCTTGTAATAAATAAGACAATGTTGCGAGACTGAGTTGTATAACTAGATTGTGTGCCATAAACAAATTACCAACCAGCACCACCACCGTCATTATTCCAACCACCGTGAGACCAACCTACCAAAGACGAATTACTATCTTCTATGATAACTTGCATTTCCTCGTCGGAAACATTCTCAGATACCTTTACCATTGTACCCATCTTTTCAGAATAAATTTCAAAGTCCTTCATTATTTCACCCCCTTCATTCTAATTTAAGAATATTATACAATATATACTTTTATATTTTATACATTAAATATTCCATTTTCTTCATGTTTTTATCATGAATTTAATTTTCGTCAGGCTTCCAATAACAAGAATTATTTATCAAATTTGCCAACGGAGGGGTTTCCTCTTTTAAAGGATATGTCCAAGCAGAATTCACATATTTTAATATACGGCTATCTTTGTTCCATCTTCCACCAAGAATGCCAAACCACAACTGAAAACAACCACCCCATTGAATGGCTTTACACTTTTTTTTCTTTAGTTTCATAGCTAATGGCATTCCATAAGCACCACAACTTATTAAAGCTATATCAAAATCATACTGTAAAATCTCCTCTTCCATATAATTTAAAGCCTCCTCCCATGATTTAAATCTTGGATCTGTTTGACCTGCATTAGTTCTAATTGCTTCGTACGTTATCAGATTAAAACTAGGGAGAATATGATCGCTGTTGTTCCACAATATATTCCTTTTTTCATATTGTTGTTTTATTGTTTTTGAAAATGCTGAAACAACTAAAACGTTCTTATCTCTCAAGAGAAGTTGCCAATTAGGTAATTCACCCTTATGCAAAAATGGATATGGATATAAATAGTCAACATTTATCTGCTGCATATTAGGATTATAAAAATGTCTAAAAACACTATTATTAGGTATATCCCTCCAATAAGATATAACATCAACAATATCTAGATTAGAAATCACATAATTTGAATACTTGTCCAAAGAATTATCATCACAATTGAATATACCTGCATCCATAGAAATGTGATATCGAATAAAGTCTGAGTATTTTTTTCTAATTCCACATTTTTTTTCAAGATATTGATAACATAGCATATATTCATATAAACCGAATCTAATCGATGCAAAGGAAGACTTATTAACAATGTTATTTTTTATTATCCTTTGAGATGTTTTGAGATTTGGGAGACTTTTCATAAAACAAAAATTACGAAATGAAGAATTTGTATTAAAAAAACATCTAATTTTTCTTTCCATATCCGTCTCAAAATTATTTATTTTAATTTTATATTTTAATCCATTATTCAACCATTCTTCGCACATTATAACACCACACCCAAATTTGGTTTATCACAAAATCAAATAATTGTGGTTTAACAATTTGATTAAGCGTAAATATATTATTTTCCAGTTTATCTAATAAAATATTCACATTAGAAAAAGCTAAATCCACTCTGTTTACTAGGTTAATTTCTTCATCCATGGGAGTACAGTAGAATAAAACTGAATTTTTTCTTTTACACTTAATATCATCAACAAAATCACACAAATCATCAACAAGCCAAAATATTTCTGAAATACATTTCGCAGAAGCCATTGTTCTATCTGTTATATTTGAAATAGATGCGATAAAAAAAGCCACTGTTTCAAATTCAACCGATTTATCAATTAACAATCGCATTTCGGAGGAAAGCATTTTTTCTTTTAGCTTAAGAGATGTTTGGCTCATGTATACCTCAGACAAAAAAGCTTGTTCCATTTTTCGAATTATAATTTCATAATATGGTGATTTTTTTGCTGTTTCTGACACTAAAAAACATCTTATGTCATTAAGTAAAATATCCATCTCTTTAAAACAATCACTAATAAACGGCTTCTCTGAAACAAACACACGAATATCAAGTTTTTCTATTACCTTTTCTTTTTCACTTTTGCTAAAACGCTGTGAATCTAATATTTTATCTGCTAAACATCCAAATAAAATAAACTTTATAGCTATTAGTATATTTTCATAATTCACATAATTGGAATTGTTAATTTCCCATAAAGTAAATAAATTATAGTTTATACTACATGTTTTTTGCATATTAAATTCATACTTACGATAAATCTCATTTAGAAGATAAATTAATTCATCAAACATTTCACTTGGTAATGGTAATGCTGTTAATTTACTGTTATCACAATCCTTGAACAGATTAGCATTTTTTTTTATTAAATAATCATATAAATAAGAATAATAATCTTTACTACAGAGCATACAATCACCTCTATTTTCTCATGTTTTCAAAAGCCTGCAAAGCATATTCTTTTCTACATTGCTTTGCTGTTTCTACCAAAGGAAGCTTATTACAAACATCCTCATCACAATAGTTGCATGCTGTAATAAACGAGTTATCTAACAATTTTTTTATAGATAGTTTTAACTTATAATAATCTTCCTCGTACTGAGCTATACATACATAGTCGGTTGATAGTTTCTCAAAAACATTTAAATCTGCCCCATGGGCAGAATGTGGACACATATGTAATTCATCATTCAATAAACTAAAAAAACGATTCGGGCACTTGTTATATGCTTTTTTCAGTTTTTTACTATTTTTATGTTTAAAAGAAATGTTTGCCTTGTCCTTCCATAGTACATCATTAATAACATAATGAATACCATTCTCCTCCAGTTGAGCAATCAATTCATCTAACCTAATTGATTTTTTCTTGTAATTACTTATTGAAATCTTAATTTTTTTATTATTTTTCAAAATCCCAACGCATTGATCTGTAAAAACTAAAGTCCCGTTTGTTACAATAACAATATTTTTTATTTTATTCATACAAGATACTGCTAACAATATCTCTGATAAATTTGGTGCTAACAGTGGTTCTCCTCCCAATATTCTCAAACAATCTATACCATCAACACATTCACACAACTTAGATATATTAAGTATTAATTTCTCATAATCCACATGATATGGTGATTTATAATACTGTATTAAGTTAGAACATTTTTCACAACACAATGTACAATGTGTTGTAATTGGCACTTCTAAACAAGGCAAATATAGTTTATCCTTATTACATTTTGTCAGTATATAAGAAACTACTATACAATGTGATATTAAGTAATGTTCAAATAACAATTTTTCACTTTTTTTCTTAAGAAGCATCACACTTCACCAACCTTTTAATACTTGCACTTAGCCCATATAAAAAAAATCCCACGGCTTAACTTTTTTTGTATAAATTTTGGTTGAGTCAACCTCTTTACTTAAACAAACTTTATTAACAACTGCTTGAAACACGTAATTTTTATACCATGTATCAGATACACAACAATATGGTCCTAAAAAACTCTTTTTAGAACTATCATATGATATATAAAACATCTTATCTTTTTTCTGAACTTCATCAATAAATACCATTGCATGAGTAGGCGAGGCAATATGATGCTGAAATATTTCTTTTCTATTAAAAAACTTATAAGAACTATCCCCCATTATCCTTTTTAAATCAAACGGGTTATCATCAAATAGTGATAACTCCTTTATATAAAACTTTCCTGCATCACAAGAATACCAGCAAAAATGTTCAGTATTTATTTGTTCCTTAATGACTGAGTCGAATATTTTTTCAGGCAAAGACAAAAATTTATTTCTATATCCTTCAGCTACATTTCCATCTAAATCAATTTTGTAATTTACATAATAATTATCACCTATGCAACAAGTGCTAATATAATTTTCAAACGGAAATTTTATATAAATATCAAAAAAATCTTTAGGTGACATTTGAATAAATATTTCTTCAAACTCTTTTGGAATATCAACCTTCCTTGGCGGAACACCAAAACACATTATTAATAACTTATATATTTGTTGCAAAGCTCTTTCTTTTTCTTCATATACTATATGTTTATCAACACTCTTTTTACACATCTTTCGAATATTAATAGCATGACATTTTAGTAAATAATTAAAACAAGCATTAAGTTCTCTAGTACTTATTTGGGATGTATTATCTGGCATGCAATCGTATGGAACCATTCCATACTTAAGAATCAGGTTTCTAGCCATATTCCACTGACCTTTATCTGTCATAGTGTTATTCAATATGTATAGTACATTTCGATCTCTCATATCATAGGTAGCATATTTAATTATTAAGTCTAAAAAATAATTTGCTTTTTCTAATTTATCATAAAAAATTAAATAACTTTTAGAAAATGCAGTATATTCAATTCCGTGATTATATTTTAGGTATTGAGAAATACAAAAAAGTGTTGATGATAACCAACAATATCCGGTTTTACCTTGTTCAAAATATTCATACTCATTTTTAATTGGCATATGTATATACTCTATATCACGAGACATTATAGATTGTAAAATATTACCATTTCCTGTTGTGGAAGCAGCATTGGTACTCTCTTTTTCTAATCTTGTTAAAATCTTTTGTGTTAACAAACTTACTTCACCTACAATTCTTTTTTAAAATGCGAATAATCATCATTTTTCCACATATTTTCAAATACATCCTTAAAATGTTTAAATAATTCTGGATTCAAGCTCTTAAAAACAAACAAACTAGGACGTTCATTATTTTCTTTTAAAAAAGGAGAATACATATCTAATTTTATATAATCGTATCTATCATCGTTAAAACCAACTATAAAGAGTGCATAGGGTAAAGCTAGTGTTGTAAGCTTCAACTCCAAACTTGCACTTGGAAAACTCTCTTTTAATTTGGTAATTTTATCAATTGTATATAAAGATAATTTGCTTTTAGCTCTTTTTAAATGATTTAAATTAATTTGATATTGACAAGCCTCCTTATTTGCCTTTGAACCAGCTTCAGAGATTATAATTTCTATACGCAAATCCTTTTTACTTATTAATAATTCCTCTATTTTTTTAAAAAAAACATTACTTATATCTCTTGATATTGCTTCATCACCAAAAAGAGATATACCATCTATAAATAGCATTTGAATCTCTATTGCACGTTGTATTCTATTACATAGTGTTATTATGTTCTCATCCATATCTCTTCTAAATCCCATACATATATTAGGAGATAAATTAAAATCAAAGCCCATTTCATTAGTAATTATTTTTTTTATCTCAGAAATTGGATTTGGAAGTTGATGTTGATGATGCACAATATAATATAATATTTTCGCTAACACATATTTATTTTCGTGACATTTTAAATCTTTGATCAATTCTTCTTTTATATCTTTAAGTACAGGCTTTCCTCTTTTTAATAATAAATTATCTTTTTTTAAAATAAAGAGTAAATCATTTTTCATAGAATCTGATTCTAAACTTGGCTCTACCATATCTTGTATTACAAAATATTTTAATTTTTCATTATCATACGAACACAATTTGTCATAAAAATAATCAAAAGATATGTGCGGTTCATAAAACGCTACATTTCCAAACCCTTGTGTTGCATAATTATAAAAATTACCATGTTTGTTATCTCGAATATTTATAATTTTCTCTTTTAATTCATTATCATAATATGCCCTTGTTTTTCCATATGCGATAAAAGGTAAAAAATATGAAGCAAATAAAACAGGGGTTGAATAATAGTGAAAATAATCCGTAGCAAAAAGATTAGTAATAATATATTGTGATTTCATTCCTTTTCCTTTCATTATTATCACCCTCAAATTCAAGTAAATATAAGAAAAAGCATATTAAATATATATTTTTTTCAAACACAATCAGCAACATAGTTTTATCATTTGTTCTCACTTTTAGATTTTTTCTTAAACTAACTTCGATATTTTATATACTTATCATAAAATATTATTTATACAATTGGACATACTATTTACAATCTAAATAGTATTATTAAGTAAAAAACATATCGCAAAGTATTCTACTTTACGATA
>FMUV01000034.1 GCA_900101355.1 Ruminococcus sp. YE282 | reverse complement strand
GTAACATTTGTAAAATACGGTATGGTTACCCGCAACATCTATATCAAAACAACAGATAATGCTTCATCTCAACAAGTTTATGTTCACTATAATTATATGTCCGGTGAAGAATGGAGAGACAAACAGGCTGAATACTTTACCACCCTTTCAGACGGTTCAAAAATCTTCAAAGCTTCTATAACCAGCTTTAAAGATGAATACGCAATTAAATACATTTCAGACGGCAACGAGTACTGGGATAATAACAACGGAAACAATTACCATAGTGAAGATATTGGCTCAGCCCCAATTACTGTAAGAAGGATTTACACATCATCAACCGGATTGGGTTCTGAATATACAGTAAACGTTGTTTTGAAGAACTATTCTTACGAAAAGGACGTTAAAGTTAGATACACAGAAGACAACTGGGCTACCCAGCACGATGTTGCTATGCACTATGTATCAACAAATGACGACGGAACAGAAGTCTGGGCTACTACACTAAACTTGAGTAATACTTCAGGTAGAATTTTTGAATACTGCGCATACTACTATAACAAATCAAACAACCAAACATACTGGGCAAACAACTTTGGCCAGAACTATGATTCATCATATCGTATATATCAATAATTAACCATAAGGATTATCAGCATATCCCAAAATATAGGATAGATAACATCCCCTCAGGCAAATACCTGAGGGGATTCTTCTGTATTATTCAACCGCGATATTGATATTTTTCCAAGTCAACACAGTCATCCACAACTTCCACTCCTTCAGCCTCAAGAAGCTTCTTTTGAGCGTCTGTTCCGCCAAAGGCAAACTGTAGAGCGAGCCGACCCTTTGAATTTACAATTCTAAAGCAGGGAATCACATCGGGAGCAGGATTTCTGTGCAATGCATTGCCAACCGCTCTTGCGGCGTTGCCATTTCCCGCCATAGTAGCTATCTGTCCGTAAGTTGCCACACAACCGGCGGGGATTTGCATTACTGCTTCATAAATTTTATCATAAAACGATTTTTCAGAAATATCTTTTCGCATACTTATTTTTCATAGCGGTGTATT
Organism: Ruminococcus sp. YE282; assembly: GCA_900101355.1. Lineage (GTDB taxonomy): Bacteria > Bacillota > Clostridia > Oscillospirales > Acutalibacteraceae > Ruminococcoides > Ruminococcoides bromii_A. The sequence goes on along the minus strand of FMUV01000034.1, from coordinate 25,764 downwards.
CCGCTCAAATCCGATAACATAATACAACCTGTTGTACATTCACGTGCGCAAATGCCAAAATCAGCACATTCCGGACACTTGGAATAATCAATTACCGCAACATTATTTGTAACCTTTATTGCGCCTGTTGAACACACTTTTTCGCATTTTTTGCAGCCTATACAGCCGTTTGAACAAACTTTGCGTGTAATCGCACCCTTATCCTTGTTGCTGCAAGTAACAACAACTTTTTCAACATCATCAACAATTGAAATTATATGCTGAGGACAGGTGTGCGAACAAATTCCGCAGCCTGTGCAAAGGCGTGTGTTTATGTGTGCAATACCGTTTTCAATACAAATTGCGTTATTCGGACAGGCGTTCATGCAGTCACCCAAGCCGATACAACCGTATGTACAGCTTCCTTTTCCGCCAAAACTCAGTTTAGCAGCGGCACAACTGTTTATACCGTAATACAGAGCTTTGTCATCGGTGCAATTGCAATCGCCTGCACAGTGAATTACAGCTACTTTTTCAACAACATCTTCAAATTCAACTCCGAGGAGCTCACTGAGTTTGCGTGAAACATCATCGGCACCGGGCACACAAAGGTTTGTCGGCGTGCCCTCCTTTTCAGCAAGTGCCTTTGCATATCCGTCACATCCGGCAAATCCGCATGCACCGCAATTGGCACCGGGCAAACATTCACGAATAGCAGGAAATTTTTCGTCTTCCTTTACAGCCATAAGCTTTGAAGCAACCACCAGTACGGCTGCGCAGATTATTCCGATTATTACGACGGGAATTACCGCCATAAGAATTTGTTCCATACTTCTGCACCTCCGTTAAGCAAATAGATTTTCAATAATACCGCCGAAGCCCAAGAACGACAGCGAAGTTATTGATGCTGCAACAAGCGTAATCGGCAATCCCTGAAAAGCTTTTGGAATGTCGGCACCCTCAAGTTTTGAGCGCACGCCCGAGAACATTACCATTGCAAGGAAAAATCCAAGTCCGCTTCCAAGCGAATTTACCATTGATTCCGCAAAAGTGTAACCCTCGTCAATATTCAAAATAGTAACGCCCAAAACAGCACAGTTTGTTGTGATAAGAGGAAGATAAACGCCAAGGGCTTTGTGGAGCGCAGGCATATATCTCTTAAGAATTATTTCAACAAGCTGAACAAGAGCCGCAATAACAAGAATAAATACAATTGTTTGCAGATATTCAAGGTTGTTGGGGTCAAGCAGACACTTTTGTATCGGGTATGTTACCGCAGTTGAAATAAGCATTACAAATATAACCGCAATGCTCATTCCGGTTGCTTGGTTCAGCTTCTTTGAAACGCCCAAAAACGGACATATACCCAAGAAACGCGATAAAACATAGTTGTTAATAAATACTGCGGAAAGCAGGATTATAATAAATCTGGTCATTTTTCTGCCTCCTCACCGCATTGAGCTTTGTGGCACAGTCCGGCAGACGGACATCCCGCACAACCAAACTCCTCTTTTTTGGGCTTTTTCTTTGAAAGTCTTGTTACAAGAGCCATAAGGCAGCCAAAGACAAAGAATCCGCCCGGAGCCATTGTAAGAATTGAAATATGATTTTCGGCAAGTACAGGAATCTCTATTCCCAGGAAAGTACCGTTACCGAATATCTCGCGTATAGTTGCCATCATAGTAAGTGCAAGTGTAAAGCCTGCACCCATTCCAAGTGCGTCTATGGCAGAATCAAAAACTTTGTTTTTATTTGCAAACATTTCGGCTCTTCCGAGAATTATGCAGTTTACAACGATAAGCGGAAGATAAATTCCGAGAGACTCGTCAAGTGCAGGCGCAAAAGCCTTTACGAGCATTTGAACCATAGTTACAAATCCCGCAATCAAAACGATATAGCAAGGGATTCTTACCTTATCGGGGATAATCTTGCGAAGCGCTGAAATTACAATATTTGAGCAGAGCAAAACAACGGTTGCAGCCGCTCCCATTCCCAATGCGCTTGAAACGCTTGTTGAAGTTGCTAGCGTAGGACAGGTTCCGAGAACAAGCACAAGAACAGGGTTCTCTTTTATCAAACCCTTTGAGAAATTTTTCAGAGTATTCATCACTTCGCCTCCTTTACAATTTCATATGCTTCAAATGCACTTTTTATAGCTTTCTGATATGCATTTGACGAAATTGTTGCACCCGTTATTGCGTCAACCTCTGTATAGGTATCGGCTGTTTTTCCGTTATACTGTGTTCTGTATGGGTCTTCTGCGGTTTTTGAACCGAGACCGCTTGTTTCATTATGTGACAATGTTTTGCATTGCTCAATTGTTCCGTCTGACTTTATGCCGCAAATCAGCTTCATATCGCCGCCGTAACCCTTTGTTGTAAGCATAAACACATATCCTGTGCCGTTTGATGCCTTATATGCCTCTGTAACACCCTCGGGAAGTTCGGCGTCAACAACGTCAAAGCTGTCGGCTTCGCTAAGCACTTCCATTCGTGCCTTAGCTGCCGCTTCTTTTTCCGATTCACTGATAATCGGTGACGTAACAAGGTTTACGTAAGCCAAAAGTGCCGTAACAACAAGACAAATAACGGTAAGCACCACAATCGGCTTTACTATTTCATTGGCTGTACCGGATTTTTTCATTTCTTGGCACCTCCGATCAGAGGCTTCTGCCTTGTGAGTTTTGAAATGTACGGTGTTAAAATGTTCATAAGCAAGATAGAGAACGAAACACCCTCAGGAAAGTTACCCCAAAATCTTATAAGTACCGTTACAAGGCCGCAGCCGATTCCGAAAATCACCTTGCCCCACTTGGTGGCAGGAGTTGTGGCATAATCGGTAGCCATAAAGAATGCGCCGAGAATAAGTCCGCCGCCCATAAGCTGATACAGCACATCTTTTCCGCACAAAAGCGACATAACAACCACGGTTCCGATAAACGCAACCGGCGTGTGCCAGCTTATTACACGCCTTACAAGCAAATAAATTCCGCCCAAAAGAAGAGCGAGAATACAGGTTTCTCCCAAGCATCCGCCGTGACGTCCCAAGAACATATCAAGATATGACGGCAGAGCGTCTGTTTCACCTTTTGAAATCAAAGCAAGCGGAGTTGCTCCGGTTACGGCGTCGGGGAATGTCCAGGTAGTCATACTGCCCGAAAACGCCGTCAGCATCACAACTCTTGCGGTTATTGCGGGGTTTGCAAAGTTCTGACCGATTCCGCCGAAAAGCTGTTTTACTATTACTATTGCAACAAGACATCCGATAACCGCCTGCCAAATCGGTATTGAAACAGGCAAGTTAAATGCCAGCAAAATGCCGGTTACAACCGCCGACAAGTCGGATATTGTGTTTTCTTTTTTACATATTTTTTCAAATATCCATTCCGCCAAAACACAAACCGCAACACACACTGCGATAACAAGCAAACTTCTTAAACCATAGTTTATTACAGAAGCCACCATTGCGGGAGCAAGGGCGATTATCACATCAAGCATAATTCTCTGTGTTGTATTTCCTGAGAAAAAATGCGGTGACGGCGACATAATTAATTTACTCATTTTTTGCCCTCTCCTTCAGCTTTTTTAGAATTCACATATTCACGCAGTTTTGCCTTTGCAAGTTTATTTGTCTGAACAAGAGGTCGTTTTGCGGGACAGACATATGAACAGCAGCCACATTCCATACAAAGGTCAACGCAAAGCATCTGAAGATCTTCTGCGGAGTTGCGCTTATATGCTCTTGCTATTTCTCTCGGGTCAAGCTTTAACGGACAGTGATTGAGACACGCTCCGCAATTTATGCACGGAGTAACCTTTGGAGGCTTTGCCTCGTTTTTGTCCATTGCAATGACGGCGTTGGTATTTTTTAACACAGGTTCGTCAAGCGACGGAACGGCTATTCCCATCATCGGTCCGCCGTAAAGCACCTTTTCAGGCTCAGACTTAAAACCTGAGCAAAAATCAAACAGTTTTGTAAGCGGTGTACCTATCGGAGCAACAACATTTTTTGGCTCCCTAACGGCAGAACCGTCAACTGTTATGCATTTCTCAACAAGCGGCATACCTGTTTCAAGGTACTTTGCAATTTCGGCAAGAGTGGTACAGTTAATTACAATTACGCCAACATCAAGCGGAAGTCCGCCCTTTGGCACAATTTTCTTTGTAGTATTGTATATAAGAACCTTTTCACCGCCCTGTGGGTAAATTGACGGCAAAACATGAACCTCAACTCCAGATTTTTGAGAGGCAAGCTCCTGCATCTTTTGTACACATTCTTTTTTGTTATTCTCTATTCCTATTATAATGCGCTTTGCCTGCATATATTTTTGCAGTGCGTCAATGCCCTTTGAAATATATTCGGTTTTCTCAAGCATTGTTCTTGTGTCCGAGGTTATGTACGGTTCGCACTCGGCTGAGTTTATAACAATTTCTTCAACCTTGGATAAATCCTTTACTCCAAGTTTTACAAACGTAGGAAATCCTGCGCCACCGAGTCCGACAATACCGCTGGCCTTAACAGCGTTTATAAAACTTTCAAAATCGTTTACGACAGGCTTTTGAATTTCTTCGCTGATTTCCTGAAGCCCGTCTGTTTCAATAATCACCGCACTGACCTTTGAACCGTTAGAAGCTGTGATTTCATCAATTTTCTTAACGGTACCGGACACGCTTGAATGAACAGGTGCAGAAACAAATCCGTCAGCTTTTCCTATAAGCTGACCGACCTTTACACTGTCACCTCTTTTAACTAAAACCGCTGCCGGCTTTCCGATGTGCATAGACATAGGAATTGTTACCGTTTCCGGTATCGGCAAACGCAGAGAAGGGCTGCCGGCAGTATTTTTCTTATGCGGCACCCTTACACCATTGAGTTTCATAATTTCCCTCCAACCCTTTGTAAAAAAGCAATATATAGTTTATTATACTATAAAATACGAATTCAACCAATATACTTTTTAGTCAATAAACAGAACCGTTTTTTGTGAAATTTCACCAATATTCTGCATTTAGCACAAAAACGCTCCAAAATATTTGTAAATTCTACATATCGGAAACGACAAATATGTTGCAATTGCAAAAATTAGTGTTATAATGGAGAGGTTGCAAAAACATAAATAGTTTTGAGGAATCAAATGGATAAATTTATCAGACAAACAAACGAAGCAGTTTTAGACCTGCTTGGCAATCAGATTTTATTTTCAGGGCTTGACGAACAGGAAATCTCCATGTTCATCAAGTATGCCGCTCCCGTATACTTATCAATTGAGGAAGGACAAAGTTTTAGTTTACCGAATGAATATATGCATATGATATGCCTTGTTTTGTCAGGAAGTATCAGCATTTTCAGCGTAAACTACGACGGCAGCCGTTCGGTGATTAAATATATTCCGTACGGAGAATCCAGCGGCATAATATATTCAATGCTTGAGTATTACAACACGATATTTGAACTTAAAGCAAAAAACAACAGCGAGATAATGTTGATAAATCCCGATAAGATTTTTGTTACAGACCAAAAGCTTTGCGCAATCCAACACAAAATTGCGGTTAATCTTATTGCCGTGCAAAAGCGGGTGCTTATTGAAATTTCGGAACATCTCGCCTGTCTTTCTCAAAGAAGCATAAAAGACAAAATTTTAAAATTTCTTCAAATAAGCTGCGAAAAGACACATTCATATGAGCTTGATTTGCCGTTTTCACGGGAAGAACTTGCAAACTATCTTGCGGTTGACAGAGCTTCGCTGTCACGGTCGCTCAGTGAATTAAAAAAGGAAAACATAATAAGCTACAAGAAAAATCACATCGTGATTTTAGACGCTCGGAGTTTTAAATTTCAATAGAAATTTTAACATAGGTGCAAAAACTCATCGTCTTTAAGACGGCAAATTTCTTCGGAAGTTAAATTTTCCATTCAAATAAAAGAGAGCTAAGGTTACTTTGCATCTACGCTTCCCACTTATTACAAACAAAGAAGAGCGTTGCTCCGATTTAAAATCTATGAATTAAAAAGGGATAGACAGGTATGATAAAACAGACATTCAAAAGAGCTTTTAAGAACAGTCTGCCGATTATGGCAGGCTATCTTGCGCTTGGCATAGGATTCGGCGTGTTGCTTCAAAGCAAGGGATACAGCTTTTGGTGGGCAATCCTTATGAGCATCACAATTTATGCGGGCGCAGGACAATATGCGGCAGTTGACCTGCTCAGCGGAGGAGCTACACTGCTGACAACCGCATTTATGACTCTTATAATAAACGCACGACATTTTTTCTATGGATTTTCACTTCTTGACAGGTATAATAAGATTGGAAAAATCAAACCGTATCTTATATTCGGTCTTACAGACGAAACATATTCTATTGTATGCTCAGTGCAGCTTGAAGAGGACATCGACAAGAAAAAATACTATTTCTTTATAACCTTGCTCGACCATATTTATTGGATAGCAGGCTGTACTATCGGTGCGCTTGCGGGAACTTTTATTCCGTTTGACAGCACAGGTATTGACTTTGCAATGACCGCTCTGTTTATTGTTATTTTTGTTGAACAATGGTTAGACCACAAGCAGCACCTGCCGGCAATTCTCGGAATTGTAACAACGGTTGTTTGCCTGTTGATTTTCGGCTCAGAGTATTTTCTGATTCCGGCAATGGCTTTGATTGCAATTGAACTGGTAATTTTCAGAAAGAAACTTGAAGAACCGATTGACAATAATTCGGAAGTTAACGGAACCGAGGTGAACAAAGTTGGTTGACAACGTTCACTCTCTGCTAATTGTTATTGTAATGTCAATTGTTACGGCTGCCTTAAGATTTGCACCGTTCATTTTGTTCCCTGAAGGACGAAAAAGACCAAAGGTTGTTACATATTTGGGCACTGTACTACCATATGCTTTAATGGGAATGTTGGTTGTTTACTGCTTCAAAAGCGTAAACGTGACATCAGCACCGTTTGGACTGCCAGAACTTTTGGCAACAGTTTTTGTAATTGTAATTCACGTTTGGAAGCGCAACACTTTGATAAGTGTTTTTGGCGGAGTAATATTATATATGCTGCTCGTTCAGCTTGTATTTGTGTAATAGGAGAGTAAAATGAGTATAATTGAGATTATTATAATTGGCATAGGACTTTCAATGGACGCATTCGCCGTTTCAATATGCAAGGGACTTTCGGTCCAGACTCTCAAGCCAAAACATATGGCGATTGCAGGGCTTTATTTTGGCGGTTTTCAGATGCTTATGCCGCTAATCGGATACCTGCTCGGCAAACAGTTTGAGTGGCTCATAACAAACATCGACCATTGGATAGCATTCGGTTTGCTCGTTCTTATCGGAGCAAACATGGTAAAAGAATCCTTTGAAAAATCCGAGGAAGCTAATGATTCGTTTACGTTCAAAACCATGATTCCGCTCGCTGTTGCAACAAGCATTGACGCGCTTGCGGTCGGCGTTACGTTTGCATTCCTTGATGTACAGATTATTCCCGCAATCTTGATTATCGGTGTTACAACCTTCATTTTTTCCGCAGGCGGAGTTAAAATCGGCAATGTGTTCGGCTCAAGATTTAAATCAAAAGCAGAACTCACGGGCGGCATTGTCCTGATACTTATGGGAATAAAAATATTGCTTGAGCATCTTGGCGTAATCAATTTTTAGTCTCTTTGCCATACCATCTTTAATGCTGTATAAACAATAAACTACACTTAAAAACGCAAAAGTAAAAGCAAGTCTTTTTAGACTTGCTTTTTTAGTTCCGTATAATTAAGATTCGGTTTCACGGTTATTTTCATCTGCATTAATTGAAGTGTTGCTTTCAGGAAATTCGTTTTCACCCTGAGTTGGCGCATTATCCGACTGCGTGTCAGCAGTATTAGTAAACTTTTGCCCGCCAAAATTCTTTTTTGGATTGTTTGTAAATTGCTGTCCGTTGTACTCATTTTTAGGCTTATTTGTAAAATGTTGTCCAAAACTTGTATCATAAGAGTCTTTGGTAAGCTTTTTAACAGCCTTTTTCTTAGGCAAAGCCGCAGGAGTTCCACAGCTTGGGCAAAAATTGCCGTTAAATTCTTTGCCGCAATTTATACACTTCATAATTTAACCTCCGTTCTCTTTTTATTAAGAATCGGGTTTCATCTCTAAGTTATTTTTCAAGAATTTTATCAATTTCTTCGGCGGCTTCGTCAAGGTATCCGCCTTCAAAAGCCTCTGCCTTTCCGTTGTCAACATTTTTGGCAAGGTCAGGGTCTATCGGAAGCCTTGCAAGCACCTTTGTGTTATAACGTTCGGCAATTTTATCTATGTGGCTTTCGCCAAAGACCGACAGCTTCTTTCCGCAGTCTGGACACAAAAAATAGCTCATATTTTCAACAAGACCGAGTACAGGCACTTTCATCATCTCTGCCATACGCACGGCTTTTTCAACTATCATCGAAACAAGCTCCTGCGGAGACGCAACAACAATTATTCCGTCAATCGGTAGACTCTGAAAAACGGTAAGCGGAACATCGCCTGTTCCGGGAGGCATATCAACAAACATATAGTCAACATCTTCCCAAAGGACCTCGGACCAAAACTGTTTAACTGTACCCGTAATCATAGGCGAACGCCAAACAACAGGGTCGGTCTCGTTTTTAAGCAAAAGATTTATTGACATTAGCTTAATGCCTGTTTCGGTAACAGCAGGAATAATTCCTTTGTCGTTGCCGACACATCTCTGATGTATTCCGAACGCCTTTGGAATTGACGGACCTGTTATATCGGCATCAAGAATTGCAACGCTCTTGCCCATTCTGTTAAAAGTAACCGCAAGCATCGAAGTTACCAAGCTTTTACCTACTCCGCCCTTGCCAGACACAACGCCGATTACCTTTTTTACACTGCTGTATTCGTTTAACTTTTCATGCATATCCTGTGGATTTCCGCCGCAATCGGAACTGCAGCTCGAACAATCATGGTTACAACCCATAAGTTTGTATCCTCTCTTTCAAGTAATTAATTTGTTTTTGCAAGCTTTTCAAAATTTCCGTCAGCTAAATCCGTAATATTGTCGCCTTGTTCAATCTGCTGAGTAGGCTGTTCTGCGGTCGGCGACTCTGTCGGAGCTTCCGTATAAACAGGCGGAGCTTCTGTTACAATCGGTGCTTCGGTAACAGGCTCGGTCGGCGGCTGATACGGAGCGTCGGTTTCATCCTCATAATAACTGTCCTGAGGCAGAGCTTCAGTTACAATCGGGTCGGTTACCTCGCTTGTTGTTGCAACCGTGGTGGACGGTCCCGTTGTTGCCGAATTATGAGAATTTATTTCTGTACAGTGAGCAAACATAAACATAACTGCACAAACGATGCCGACAATTACAATACCGACAAAAAACAAAGCAATAATATTCTTTATCTTTTTTGAATTATTATTTTCCTTTTTACTTTTTTTATTTGAGACGGATTTTGGAGCTTCGGGTTTTTGAGTCTCTTCATTTGAAGGCTCTTCCGAAGGAGCGCTTACCTCAGCCGGTTCACCGTTATCTTCTTCGTCCTCATCATAATAATCTTCATCATTATCATAATTACCCTGAAAATCATAGTCGGTCTGGGAATCAAAACCGTCGCCATAATCCGGAACACCGTTTTCGTCATAAGCAGACCTGCGAACATCTTCGGAAGAATTTGACGCACCGTCGGTGTCAAAATTTTCATCATCGGAAGATGCTCCATCGGTGTCAAAATTGTCTTCCTCAATCTCTTCCTCGGCATTATCTTCAGCAGATTCTTCAGGAGCATCAAAATCGGCGTTAAAAAATTCTTTATCTTTCATTGTTCTGTCCTTTCGCAAACCAAGCAATGATTTTATCTGTAATCCTATAAAGAAATAATAAAGCAGTCAAAGATATTTGTCAAGTTTGGAAACACAAAAACCGACCTGCTTTCAGCAGGTCGGCAAACTATCTGTAACAGACAAAATTTTTCGGTCGGCTTACACCTCTGTCTCAGGTTGTTCGTCTTCAGGGTCAGACTCCGAATCAGAATTTTCCTTAACATCTTCATTGGGATGATTTTCAATTTTTTCTTCAATTTCGGCTTCATCATCAGATTCGTCAACTTCACCCGAAAGCAAGTCAGCTTCAATTCCGCCGTCAACAGGTTTTGCATCCGCTGCTTCAACTGAGTTATCCTCTTGGGATTCATATCCGCTGAGGAATGTATACGGAACACCGTAACCAAACGCAATTGCGGCAAGAATTGCAATTGCACCTGTATCTCCCGCTGCCGTTACAAAGAAGCTGTGAAGCGGCATGCCCGAAGCAACCGAAGCAACCATTATGTATAAAGTCGGCAAAACAAGTACAATCAACGTAGTAACAGAAAAACGCTTTACGGATTTTCCGTCTCCCACTCTTGTTGCATAAAACAACAGTAAGCCAAAAATTGCATAAATAAGTATTGTAATTACAGAACCCAAAACACTTGGGAGCGATTTTGTAAAATCAGTAAAGAAATGTGCGCACACAATAAACGCAATAATAAGGAATGCAGAGAAGAACAGATTGGCTGTTTCTCTTTTGTCAGGTTTTTTCAATTTCAAGACCTCCGTGTTGTTTACTTTATTATTATAACATTAACACAAAAACAGCCAAATATCAAGCCTTAATTTTTGCGGCAAGACAAACCCAGCCGCCGTCACGGTGCTCTTCAATAATATCAAAATATTTGCTTACGGAAGCCTTAACTTCTTCACCTCGGGTGTCAATAATTCCGCTCATAATATAAACGGCGTCATCTTTCATAAAGTCCTTTACGCCCTTTGACAAAAACATAATTGCGTCTGCAACAATATTTGCAAGAACAATGTCATATTTGCCCTCAACCTTGTCTGTAAAACTTCCGCAAATGGCAGTAAATCTGTCGCCGACACCGTTAAGTTCGGCATTCTCTCCTGCTGTGCGTGCAGCCACCTCGTCAATATCAACGCCAACTGCTTTTTTCGCCCCAAGCAAAAGTGCCGCAATTCCCAAAATTCCGCTTCCGCAGCCAACGTCAAGCACGCTGTCATCGGGCTTCATATATTTTTCGCACATTTCAAGGCAAAGCTTTGTGGTTTCGTGTCCGCCTGTGCCAAACGCAAGACCGGGGTCTATATTCAAAACAATTCTGTCGTCCGAGTCGTAATTTTCATACCAGCTTGGACGTATAAGCAGTTTTTTTCCAACCTGAATGGGTTTGAAATACTTTTTCCAGTTATTGCGCCAATCTTCCTCGGCACAATCCAAAAGTTCAATCGAATGTTCAATCCCCTCTGCGTTATATCTCTCCGAAAGAAACGCAACAGCTTCCGACGGAGACACATCAGGCTCAAGATAGACGTGAACAAGCGCTTTTGACCTGTCTTTTTTGAGCAAATCTTCGTCAATCAGGTCAATGTGCGTAATGTCCTCAACCTCTTGTTCAAGGCTGGAATAATCTTCAACATATATTCCGTAAGGGACAACAACATTTGCAATATCACTTGCCCTGTCAATGTCTTTTGCATTTACGGATATTTTGATTTCAGTCCAATGATTCATAATCTGTACCTGTTAGTCGTTAAATAATCTTTTTAGTTTATCAAAGAATGTTTTGCGGCGTGCATAGTTCTTCTCTGTTGTTGTAGTGTCAAACTGACGAATCAAATCCTTTTGCTTTGCACTCAGGTTCTTTGGCACCTCAATCGTCATTCTGACGTACTGATCGCCTCTGCCTCTGCCGCCAAGGTGCTGGATACCCTTGCCTTTGAGTTTGAACACATCTCCCGGCTGGGTTCCCTCATGCACCGAATATGTTACCTTGCCGTCCAAAGTCGGCACAACAACATCCGCACCAAGCGCAGCCTGTGCAAATGTAATCGGCAAATCGCACCAAACGTCGTCGCCTCTGCGTTCAAAAACATCGTGGCTGCGAACATTTATATAAACGTGCAAGTCGCCGGGCTGACCGTTGTTATAACCTGCATTGCCGTGTCCGCCGACATTAAGTATCTGCTTATCTTTTATACCTGCCGGTATAGTTACATCAACTGTTCTGTTCTTTCTTTGTCTGCCGGAACCTCCGCATTTGCGGCACGGATTGTCAATGATTTTTCCCTTGCCGTGACATGCGTCACAAGTGTGCTGAGTCTGTACAACGCCAAACGGTGTACGCTGGTTTATTGTTACACGACCCGAACCGCCGCATGCGGAACAGGTCTTTGGATGTGAACCTGCCTGAGCACCTGTACCGTTGCAGGCGTCACAACTTACAACAGCGTTGTAGGTTACCGCCTTTTTGCAGCCTTTTGCCGCTTCTTCAAACGATATAGATATGCTTGCCTCAACATCACTGCCTCGCATAGGAGCATTCGGGTTGTTTGAACGTCTTCCGCCAAATCCGCCGAAAAAGCTTGAGAATATATCGTCAATATCAATACCCTGACCAAACGGGCTTCCGCCTGCTGCGCCTGCGCCAAAGTTAGGGTCAACACCTGCGTGTCCAAACTGGTCATATCGAGCTTTTTTATCCTTATCGGACAAAACCTCATAAGCTTCGTTTACCTCTTTGAACTTCTCCTCACAGGTCTTGTCGCCCGGGTGAAGGTCAGGGTGGTATTTCTTAGCCTGAGTTCTGTATGCTTTTTTTATTTCATCTTCGCTTGCACCCTTTTGGACGCCAAGCACCTCGTAATAATCTCTTTTGTCTGCCATAGTCACACTCTCTCTTTGCAATGTGTTGCAGTTATTTTTTATTGAAATAACGCTCTGCTTTACTTACAATATGCAGAGCCTGCGCTTGATTGCAGCAGTGCAAAGGAGCGTCAGCTCCTAGGAAGTTAGGCGAAAATTAAAAATTTCCACAGAAACTCCGATGTAATTCCCGCCTTAGAGGCAGGAACATTTGCACTTAGGTTATAATAAGCCGAATGAATGTTAAAAAATCCAAACAGCAGGAAAAGGAGCCGCCGAAACGGCTCCTTAAGGTGATCAACAATTACTTGTTGTTATCATCAACATCCTTAAAATCTGCATCATAAACGTTTGGGTCACCGCTGTTGTTCGGCTGTGCTCCGCCCATATCCGGTGCACCCGGCTGTGGATTTGGATTGCCCTGAGGAGCAGCCTGCTGATAAAGCTTTGCAGAGATGTCATACAATGACTTCTGCAAGTCATCTTTTGCTGACTTCATAAGGTCTGCGTCATTCTTTGAAATAGCGTCTTTAAGAGCAGCTGCCTTGGTGTTAATTGTGTTCTTGTCGTCTTCGGCAAGTTTGTCGCCGCTGTCGCTTACAAGCTTCTCTGCCTGATAAACAAGGTTCTCAGCTTCGTTCTTTGCATCAACCTCTTCACGGCGCTTCTTATCTTCTGCCGCATACTGCTCTGCATCCTTAACAGCCTTATCAATATCCTCTTTGCTCATATTTGTTGAAGAAGAAATTGTAATCTTCTGTTCCTTGCCTGTGCCAAGGTCTTTTGCAGATACATTTACGATACCGTTAGCGTCAATATCAAATGTTACTTCAATCTGTGGAACGCCGCGCATTGCAGGAGCAATACCTGTAAGTGCAAACAAACCGAGCTGTTTGTTGTCACGGGCAAATTCACGCTCACCCTGAAGAACATTGATTTCAACCTGAGTCTGATTATCTGCCGCTGTTGAGAAAATCTGGCTCTTCTTTGTAGGAATTGTTGTGTTTCTGTCAATAATCTTTGTCATTACGCCGCCCATTGTTTCAACACCGAGTGAAAGAGGAGTAACATCAAGAAGAAGAAGTCCGTCAACTTCGCCGCCGAGTACGCCTGCCTGAATAGCCGCACCGATTGCAACGCACTCATCAGGGTTAATACCCTTGAACGGTTCCTTGCCGATAAGCTTCTTAACTGCGTCCTGAACAGCAGGGATTCTTGAAGAACCGCCAACCATAAGAACCTTGTCAATCTGACCTATCTGAAGTCCTGAATCCGAAAGTGCGGAACGAACAGGTCCCATTGTTGCTTCTACAAGGTCAGAAGTAAGCTCATCAAACTTTGCTCTTGTAAGAGTTAAGTCAAGGTGCTTAGGACCGGTTTGGTCAGCTGTGATAAACGGAAGGTTAATTGAAGATGTTGTAACGCCCGAAAGCTCAATTTTTGCTTTTTCGGCAGCTTCCTTTAATCTCTGCATTGCCATCTTATCTGATGAAAGGTCAATGCCTGTTTCTGTTTTGAACGAAGAAACCATCCAGTCAATAATTCTCTTATCAAAGTCGTCGCCGCCAAGTCTGTTGTTACCTGCTGTTGCAAGAACTTCCTGAACGCCGTCGCCCATCTCTATGATAGATACATCGAATGTACCGCCGCCAAGGTCATAAACCATAACTTTCTGGTCGTTTTCTTTATCAACGCCGTATGAAAGAGCTGCTGCGGTAGGCTCATTAATAATTCTCTTTACATCAAGTCCTGCAATCTTACCGGCATCCTTTGTAGCCTGACGCTGTGCGTCTGTAAAGTAAGCAGGAACGGTAATAACAGCCTGTGTTACCTTTTCACCGAGGTAAGCCTCTGCGTCAGCTTTAAGCTTCTGCAAAATCATAGCTGAAATTTCCTGTGGAGTGTAGCTCTTGCCGTCGATTGTAACCTTGTGAGCTGTACCCATTTCTCTCTTGATAGAAGAAACTGTTCTCTCAGGGTTGGTGATTGCCTGACGTTTTGCAACCTGACCGACCATTCTTTCGCCGTCCTTTGAAAATGCAACTACGGACGGAGTTGTTCTTGCACCCTCGGCATTAGCGATTACAACCGGCTCGCCGCCTTCGATAACTGCTACACAAGAGTTTGTTGTACCTAAATCTATACCTATTGTCTTAGCCATAATTAATTCCTCCAGTATTGTTTTTGTTTGTGTTATTTATATTATTAATGTTATTGTCTTAGTTTTATCGGTAATTAAATTTTATCAATCGCAGTTTGCAACCTGAACCATTGCGTGTCTTACAATTTTATCGCCGATTTTGTAGCCCTTTTGGAACACCTGAGAAATTGTGTTCTTGTCAAGTTCATCGCTGTCAATCTTTGAAATTGCATTGTGAATATTCGGGTCAAATACGTCGCCTATCTCGCCGTAGCTCTCAATTTTGAGCTTTTCAAACGACTTATCAAGCTGATTTGAAATAAGCTCAACACCTTTAATAATTTCGGGTGAAGCGTCTTTAAGGTTCTCAAGCGCCATTCTTACGCTGTCGGCAACAGGCAAAAGCTCTGTCACCGCCTTTGCGGTAGCGTCGTCATAAATTGAAAGCTTTTCGTTTGCCGTGCGCTTGCGGTAGTTATCATATTCAGCCGCCAAACGCATATATTTGTCTTTCTGGGCTTTGAGCTCTTCCTCAAGAGCAGCTGTCTTTTCGCTCTTGTTATCTTTTTTCTTTTCTTCGGTTTTTTCTGCCTTTTCTTCCGCCGAGGGTTCCGTTGTCTTGGTTTCCTCTGCTTTTTCCTTAGTTTCCTTATTTTTCTTTGGCATTTTTATCCTCCTTAAAGGCTCGTGCCGTTATATTTCAACAAGTTCGCCAATCAAAGTTTCAACGTTTTCTGTCACACACTCAAGAATTGAAATTACTCTTCCGTAATCCATTCCGAGCGGACCTATCAACGCAAGCACTCCGGATTGGTCAGAACCTGCAAAGTATCTTGAAGATACCACCGAGCTTGTGCTCAGCTCAACCCTGCTGTTTTCAATGCCCAACGTAACTGCCGTATCAGGCGGAAGTTTTTCAAGCATGTTTGCAAGGTCGTGTTCATTACTCAAAAAACCAATGAGCCTTCTTGCCGCAATAAAGTTCACATCCGGCACAAGCATCAACTTGTTATATCCGCCGTGATAAACGCTTACATCTTTTGCAAGCTGTGAAGCATCCTTAATCGCCGTAAGAACATTCGGCATAAACAGCGACAATTCTCCGAATCTTGCCGCAACGGTTTGAATAAACGGTTGGTTTATCGACGAAAGTTTAACTCCGGCAAAGGTTTCGTTGAGAGCTTTGTCAAACACCTCCAAAATCTCGGGGGTAATCAAAAACTCACATCTAAACAACCTTGTTTTTATGATTCCGTTTGAAGCCATAACCACAGCCATCGCCGCATGTGCGCCTGTCTGAACAAAGCTGATTTTGCGAATCCTGCTGTCCTCGCCGTCGGGCGTTGTAGCAAACGTTACCAAATCCGTAAGCCGTGCAAGCAAATCCGCCGCACACTGAAGTATGCTTTCGGGCGAATCTGAGTTTTTGGAAAGCTCGGAAGCTATATACTCCCTGCCGCTCTGCGAAACGGGCGTAACCTTTAACAAATGGTCAACATAATATCTGTAACCCTGTTGAGTCGGCACACGTCCCGCCGAAGTATGCGGCTGAATCAAAAACCCCTTGCTTTCAAGGTCTGCCATATCGTTTCGCACGGTTGCCGAAGAAACATTCAGTCCCGTTTGAGTTATCAGAAACTTTGAGCCAACCGGCTCACCGGTTGTTACGTAGCTCTGAACAATTGCAGCCAAAATATTTTCTTTTCTCGCAGTCAGCTCCAAACCGCTCACCTCTGTTCTGAGTCGGATTTTGCTGTAATTAGCACTCTCAATGTTAGAGTGCTAATTGCTTTATCCTTAATATAATACCAAAGTCAGTAAAAGTCAAGACATTTTTGAAAAAATATTCCGTTTTTTCAAAAGTTTCACATTATTTTCACTTATAGCTTGACAACAAACAATAATAAACTTTATAATATGTGCAAGCAAACGGAAAGGAATGATATTGTGAGCGAATATTTGCAATATGCATATGTGTTTGTTTGGGGCATTCTTGCCGTACTTACTTTTATTATCGGTATCAAACAAGGAGTATATGCTTTTGTTATGTCGGCATTCTTTGTTTTTATGACTGTTTGGTACGCTCTTAATTCATTCGGCAACATCCCGATGTTTGATGGCACGCTCGGAATAATCTTCAAATACGTTGCAACAGCTTTTTTGGCGGTGGTTATAGTAATGTATTTTCACTCCAAAAAGAAAAGCCGCTCAAAAGACAGCTCTGATGACAGTGAAGAATAAAACTGTATATTGTTTTACGGAGCAAACGTTATACTATATATATAGATAGTAAAAATGCAAAATGACATTTTGCGATATAAAAGCTGTTGTATTTTGCATATTTTTTTCAAAAACACTTGATTTTCAGCACTTTTTATGCTATCATATTATCCATATGACCGATACTTTAAGGAGGTGGGACAATGCCAAACATTAAATCTGCAAAAAAGCGTGTTAAAGTTATCGCTACAAAAACAGCTCGCAACAAGGCTACAAAGTCAGCTTTAAGAACTGTTATCAAGAAAGCTTATTACGCTGTTGACACAAATGCCGACAACAAAACAGAGGCAGTTCGTCTTGCTATCAAGAAAATTGACCAGGCAGTTGCAAAGGGTATTATGCACAAGAATACAGCAGCAAGAAGCAAGTCTTCTCTTGCAAAAAGACTTAACGCTTCAGCCTAAGTACATTTGTTTTAACAAGTTTGAACTTAAAAGCAGAGATTTTCTCTGCTTTTTTTGTTTTTATGTTGACTTTTTTATAAAAAATGTTAAAATAGAATTATAATTACTGTGTCTTATACAAAATAAATTCTTACATTGGAGGTCTTATTATGAAAAATAAAAACTTGGCGTTTCTAATAGGCATAGTTGCCTTTGTTGCAACAGTATCTGCCGCCCTCACGGCTTTCTTTATTGTTAAAGATAAGAAAAAAAAAGATGATGAAGAGCTTATGGAGTATTTGGACAACTCAATTGAATAATTTATTATTGTTACAACGGCTGTTTCATTTTTATTGAAACAGCCTTTTGTATTTTTATAGGAAAGCGAAGTGATTAAATGAAAAGTTCAATCAAAACAAATCTAAAAAGGTTCAAACACGTAAAATTTTCGACAATGCTGTGGCTTGCACTCGCGGGAAGCATTAATGCCGTGGCGGCAACTATGTTTTTGTCGCCGGTTAATCTTTATGACAGCGGAATTTCCGGTCTTTCAATGCTTTTATGGCAAATCACGCCCGACCAATTCTCGTTTTCATTGTTTCTTATCATATTAAACCTTCCGTTGTTTTTATTCGGATTAAAAAAACAGGGTGTTTTGTTCACCCTTTACTCGGCGTGGACGGTATTGATTTTTTCAACCGCCTCTTATATAATATCTTATGTACTTCCGATTGATGTAAGTACCTCATCACCGTTTGCACAAAGCGACTTGCTTTTGTGCGCAATATTCGGCGGCTTGATTTCAGGCATCGGAAGCGGATTAACAATTCGTTTCGGAGCCGTTATTGATGGAATAGAAGTTCTTGCCGTGGTATTTGCAAAGAGAATCGGAATTTCCGTCGGCACGTTTATAATGATTTTTAACGTAATACTTTACGTTGTTATTGGATGCATATTCCAAAGCTGGGAGCTTCCGCTTTACTCCATTATTGCCTACGCCGTTGCGCTTAAAACAATTGACTACATAGTTGAGGGCTTTGACAGAGAAAAATCGGTAATGATAATCACCGAAAACAGCGACGCTATTTGCAGCCGTGTATCCGAAGAGTTCGGTCACGGAATAACCCAGTTTGATGTAAAGGGATATTATTCGCAGGAAATCAAATCGGCGATTTACTTTGTTGTAAACCGATTTCAGGTTCCAAAACTCAAGAGCATTGTTCTTGAAATTGATTCAAAAGCATTTATTACCGTTTCTGATATTTCCGACGTTCTCGGAACAAGCGTAAAAAAGAGGTAAGCTGAATGCAAAACACAATTGAGCAGGAACTTGACAGGCTCTTAAAAGACGCAAAAGCAAACCAAGAATTGAAATCCCAACTTATTGCAACAAAGCACAGTGATAATCCTGTCGAAGACTTTTGCAATCTATGTCAAAAATACGGATATGACATCAAAATAGGCGAGCTTTTTGCTGTTGGGCAGGACGCAAACGATGCAAAACTCAGAAGCGTAAACGGCGGCGGAGTAAACGCAATAGACGGATGGGACGACGCATACGAACAGTTTTTTCTTACACTTGAATGGACTTGATTAACAAAATGAAACACATTTATCCTAAATATTATAAAGACTTTAAATGCATTGCAAACAAATGCCCCGACAGTTGTTGTAAAGATTGGGATGTAGAGCTTGATGATAACGCCGAAAAATACTACAACACAGTACAAGGCGAATTTGGTGATAAAATAAGAAGCCTCACCGTTGACGGCGAGGACAACAACAGAATTTTTATATCTCGTGAGGACGGCAGATGTCCGTTTTGGAATGACGATATGCTTTGCGACATCTACATAAACCTCGGTGAAGAACATCTGTGTGAAACCTGTGCCAATTTTCCGAGAATTACACAGGATTATGTAACATTTACCGAGCATATGCTTTCTTTCGCCTGTCCCGTTGCTTCAAGGCTTATTTTGGACAGCGATAAACCGTATGACGACTTTAATCAATCTGAATTTGATACCGACGGAGTGGAATACAGCGTTGAGTATATGGAGTTTTTGTTGAAAGCCAGAACACAAACAGCAAAGATTTTGACCGACAAATCAAAATCATTTACCGCAAGGTTAAAGGAAGCTATTATTTTCAATTCAGAAATTCAGGATAGAATCGACAGCGACGAATATTCTCTTGATGATATATCCGTCAATTTATCGGACGAAAACACAGAGAAGGCAGACTGCAAGTTTATTTTTGATTTACACCAAAGTCTTGAAATTATCAGCGGCAAGTGGCGAAGTCTGATTGAAACAGCTTCCGAAACCTGCAACAACTGCAAGGTATCGCCCGAATATGACGATGATTATGAAAAGCTTGCGCTATATTACGTGTATGTGTACTATCTAAAGGCGATTGACACATATAACGTTATGCTGCCGTTTCAACGTCTTGTGTGCGCATACATAATTATATCAAGAGTTGAAAACTGTCTCAGAGGCGATGGCAATTACGATAAAAACCGCCTTTCACGCATTATGCAAAAATATTCCAAAGAAGTTGAGCACTCGTATGAAAATTCGGATATTTTGGAATTTGAATTTGAGACCAAACTTGATTACTGGGCAGAAAACCTTGTAACGCTTTTATAATTAAGTTTATCTTCTCTTCCCTTCTGGCTTGGACGCAAAAAATTATTCATACTAACAGTAATAATTGTTGAATCCTTTATTTAAACAGAATACAAGATAAAAAAGTGTGTCGGCAAAAGCGTGAGGCTCTTAACGGAAAAATAAAAATCGAATAGGATAACAAAAATTGCTATAGATTCCCGTGACGAATCTATAGCAATTCTGTTTTCAATTATTCAGTTATAGAATAGGTAACAAACACATCCGTATAATCCTTCAGTGCCTTTTCTTCCTCTGTCAGCTGGTTAAAGGATTCGGCGTGCGCCGTGCCGAAATTGGTAACAGTTGCGCCGATTTGGATAGATTGCTTTTGTTCTGTTCCGTCATTAAATACTACTGTGCAGTAAAGAGTGTTGCCTATGATTGTATCCAATCGATTTGCCTTTGCTTCGAGACTTTCATCATCCGGCACAGGCTCATTTGTGCGCTTGCCGACAATTCCGATTGCACAGCCGTCGGGATTCTGGTTGTTGTAAGCAATCGTAATAGAGGTATATTTTTTGCCTTCATAACGATTCAATATTTCCTCTGCCGCGTGTTTTTCAAAGTCACTTTGATGGTCATTCTCCATTGCCGCGTCAAGCGCTTTTTGGTCGTTCTCGATACATTTGACATCAAACAAGGTGTCAATTCTTTCACTTGCTACATCGCCGTCTATAACGGGATTATTATCCTTGCGGCAGTGGACGGCAATCGCATCCTTATCCACGGAATAGGTAACGCTTTTAATATGCTATCCTGTTACAGAAAGTGGAAGGTCTATATAATACTCCATTCCGTCATCTTTTTGTGCAAAACTCATTCCGCCTTCTCCTAATCCGACAGATATGGGATTGTCCTTTGTAATCTCAGCTGCATTGACCGTCATAACGAATGAATTAGCTTTGCTGCCGAGCAGATTAAATCCAATAATCGCTCCTGCTGTGACCGCAACAGCAAGTGATGCCGCAACCGCACCCTTTATCCATTTTTTCATGTAAATCACTTTCTCCTTTTTTTCAGAGCTTTCTGCTGTTTTCAGCATTTTTTCAACGGCTCCCTCGGGAGCTTTTATTCTGCTGACCGCTTGTGTGTATCGGTTATGATACATGAGAGTCCTCTCCTTCCGTAAGTAACGCCTTCAGCATTTTTCTTGCGCGCTGTAAATATGAGCTGACGGTGTTAGGGTTTTTGCCGAGTATTTTTACAATTTCCGCAATCGTGTAGGATTCATAATAATAGAGGTAAATAATTTTGCGGTAGTCCTTTGGCAGCTGTCGGATTTCCTCTATTATTTCTGATTGTTCAGGAGCTTCTAAGTGAGTATAGTCCTCCAACGATTCGCGCCGCCTGCGCCACGCAAGCCTGTGAAGGCTGTTACATTTGTTGATTATAACGCGAATCAGCCACGCCTTCAGGTGTTCGGAATCTCGCTGTTTGGGACATTTCGTCAGCAGAGAAATACACACATCCTGCAAAATATCCTCCGCGTCTGCGATATTGCATAAATTGTGAACGGCGATTCTGTATATCATGTCAGAATACTGCCTGATGATTTGTTCTGCTTCTTCGGTACCGAGCTTAGACATAAGAACCTCCTTTCACCTATAACACGTTTGAGAGGGTTGGATTTCGTGCAGAGAAAGTAAAAAATATAGCATAAAAGGATATAATTATCCCCTGCTGCATTTCGGCAACAGGGGTAATTATCATTCTGTTAAGTAGTCTTTCAACAGCTCCCGACCTTTGCTCAGGCGGCTTTTGACGGTGCCTTCGGGGATTTTCAGGATTTGTTTTATCTCCTTGACGGTGAATTGCTCGATGTAATAGAGCACGACAACCTGCCTGATTTTTACAGGCAGGCTTTCGATTGCCATGCGGATTTCGGTTGATGCTTCGGCACTGTCTGCCGTAATATCGGTATCGCGCAGTTCTGTTGTTTTCGCGGCGGACTTGAGCTGCTTGTTGCAGACATTTATCAAAATCCGCACCAGCCATGTTTTGAAATATTCCTCGTGCTTTAACGTGCCAAGCTTTTCAAAGGCGGTGAGGACAGCCGTTTGCACGGCGTCCTCGCAGTCCTTTTCATTTCTGAGCATGGACATCGCTACGCGATACAGCGTCGATTCGCTGTCAAGAATGAGGTTGCTAAGGTTTCTTGTGTCATACTGCACCTCATTCTTTTATTTTAACACAGTCGTCGCGGAAGTTTAGCGTTATATTCTCCGCGTCGTCGTCAATCGTCTGCTCATCCTGTGAGTTGAAACGCAGATAAGCGTTGTCCATTACATCATCGTCAATAACGACACCATAGGTTAAGGTGCGCGTTTCGCCTTTACTCATGTGGAGAATGTTGCTTTCATCGCCGGGTGTCGAGCAGACAGTTGCTGCGTTACCATAGAGAACTTCCTGCATAACGCCGTAAGCGTCCTCCTCGCCGTTGTGACGGTAGCTGCCGTCCTTGTCTTTTATCAGGATAACGGGCGTAAAATCTCCCATTACATCAAAATCGGCATTTGGGAAATCTGTGTTCTGCGTTATTTCCACTGTTACAGCAAAGAAGTGACGATCGTCCTCAGTGTCCCACGTTTTGCGCTGTGAATTTACACCGTCTGCATCGGTGGAATCATGACGGGTATAGGGAGTAATGAGCTTGCCGTTTCCGTCAAAGTAATCGGAATAAATCAGAGAGTAATCGGTTATCCAGTTGAAACACTCAGAGGGAATGCCGTTGGTGCCGGTTTGCTCCTCAATTGATGTAACCTTAATGGTGAAATCGTCGGAACGTGCTTCATGTCCCCATTGAAAAGCTTCACCAAGGGAGTGCATGGTGAATTCTGTATTAACCGTCCAATCGTACTCGCGGCGTTTCAAATCCAAGTCGCTTCGTACCATATCGGCGGAGGTCGTTTCAGGAACATAATCCTTATCTTCCTCCAGACTGAGATTCTGCATGATTTTCAGCAGTTCGTCCTTTTCTGCGCCGTTGTAGGCAAAGCTCCAGACTACATAGCCCCAATCTTCAAAATACATCACCGCACTGTAATCAGACTCGCCTTCTTCCGTTAACTGACGGGTGGTAAAAATAAGCTTGTGACCGTTTACAACCTTTTCCTCGCTGTCGATGACATACTTGACGATGTTGTCAAAATCCTTTGCGGGTTCAAGAGAAAAAACGTAGTGAGGCGAGTTTTCGTCGTTGGTATTCCGGAACTTACTCACGTCCGTGGGCATATGCGGAAGCTCCTCAAAGCCATCGGTCATGTACCCGAATTTCATTTTAACGGCTTTCAGCGAATCGCTTGCCGATGCGGTTGCTTCCTCGGTCACGCCGACATGGAGACCGAATTTCCCAACAGGCTCCGAAAACAGACCAAAGAAATTTGTTGCGGCGGCGACCGCGGTAAAGCTGCCCAAAGCCGCGACAATCGCGCACACTACGGCAACTCTCATAACACGACGTTTTTTGTACTTCACAGGCGATTGCGCGTCAAGCTTGTAAAGTGAGGACAATATGGCATTGTGAAAATCTTCGGGTGGGTTTGGATATGCGTTTTGTAAATCTTCTGTTCTCATAATGACTCTCCTTTCGGTTTTCTATTCATTAGAGCATCCAGAAGACAAAAAGGTTCATTTTATTGTTGGAATTCAGAGATTCTTTTTTCCACAGCTTGTTTCCGAAATTGCATTGGCGACAAGCCTGTTTTCTTTTTAAATGCTCTTGTGAAATACGACTGAGAGGAAAAACCGCATTTCAATGCCAATTCCTCGATAGAAATATTGGTAAACGCCAATATCTGCTTGCTCAAATCAATCCTCTTGTCCAAGACAAACTCATTGATTGTCTTTCCTGTTACACGCTTGAAGTCTGCCATCAGTGTAGTCCGGTTGGTGGAATACTCACGGCTGAGCCATTCGATGGTAAATTGCTTTTCGAGGTTGAATTCAATAAAGGTAAGAATACAATCTACAAGCGTATCGCTTTCCTGATTAACGCCAAATAATCCTTCGTAGAGATTGGCGGCATAGTCAAATATACGGATAACCGCCATTCTTGCACGGCAAGACCACATATTGTCGGGCTGAACACTGAGCTGTTCAATGATACTGTCAAAGAGAAATTCCACTTTGCCAAGCTCCTCCGATTCAAATGGTATGATACAATTGAAGGTATCATCGGTTTGATAGAATAAATCAAAGCTGGGGAAATCAAACAAACGGCAGTTCAACTCGTAATCATCGGCAGTAATCCGCTCAACAGACAAATTGCGGTTGATAAATTCAGGTGCGAAATAGATAGTTTTCATTTGGAGCTTTGCCGATCTGATAATTTCTGTTTTTCTGTCCGGATTCAGGCAAAGCAAAGCGGGTGCTGATAGATAGCATTTTATTCCGTCGATGGACACAACGGCATTTCCTCTCTTTATCAGGCACAGCGAAAAATAACCCTCTGTGCTCTGCATATTCTCTAAGCTGTATTCAATTGGCAGATAACGGTTTTCCCAGAAACGGCACTTTGTCATAACTCACCTATTGCAGATAGTGCTAAAAATATTGATAAAAATGTATGGCGCAATTTACGGATAATTGCTACAATTACAGTATAATCTCAGCTGAGAGAATTGTCAATTTGAAAAAGGAGTTTGTTATGAAAAGATTATTTGCAATCATTATTATTTTAGTAATCACCATACAACTGTCCGCCTGCGGATTAACTGCCAACGAAAAGCAAAGCGGTAATTTGAAATTAAAAAACTATATTGATGAAAGCACGACAGAAATCAAGATAGATGCTGATAAAGCGTATTTTTCAAATGGGAGCACACTTGCCTTTCAAAGCAAATTATCGGTTAATGATATGAGAAACTCTCTTGCCGAAAGCAATCCTGATTTCACATTCAATGTAATTGATGATAAACAGATACTGATGATGAGCAAAGCCAATTATCCGTATACACTGTTCAGTAAAAACGTGATAGACGGAAATAATAACTCGATTGATGATATATACGTTGTTATCAACGAAAGCGTTGCAGGTAACAGAAACGACGATAAAATCTGTCTGCCGTATCACCTGACGAAAAACGCTTTTGTTTTCAGCGAGAATGACGGACAGTATTCGCTCAACGGTAATATCCACGATCCATATTACAATATCGTTGAATTGCAGTCCTCACCGACAATTTTTACGGATATTGCCGCGTTTTATCAGGACTGCGGCTACGACATAGAATACGAGGGCGGCAACACGACAGGCGGCAGTATCAGCGTTTTTGAGAGTCATCAAAGCCCAAGACCGCTCTATCGTATTTTAGTGATGTCCGACGGCAATAACCGCTTCGCCATGCAATTCTGCGAAGGGACTGATATATACGAGCTGAAAGCAGGAGAGGCTATTGGGAATTATGTTGAATCGCTTAACAAGAAAGATTCGGATGCATTTATAGGCTGTTATGAAAACGTTGAGAGCGAATCTGTCAACTCCTTCATCGAAAGCGTTAAAAGCTGTAAAGAGACAAGCATATTCAGCAGGGTGCTTTTTCCTGAACCCGACGGACCGAGAATAACACAAATCTTGCCTTGTTCTAACTCCAGTTGTGCGTGGTCAAGGGCATAAACTTCGGCTT
>FMUV01000002.1 GCA_900101355.1 Ruminococcus sp. YE282 | reverse complement strand
TACTTGTGTTACAGATAATTTTGATGAAAGGCTTGAACAAGCAGATAAAATTAATGAATTACTAAAAGAATATAAAACACCTGAAATTGCTTTGGAATATGCAAAGGTATTGGGAAATGCTACTTTTGATACAGACAATTTTGATGAAAGTGTTAAGCAAACAGATAAAATTAAAGCATTGCTAAAAGAATATCAAGCACCTGAAATTGCTTTGGAATATGCAAAGGCATTGGCAAGCACAGCGCTTAACTCAGACAATTGCAATACAATAATTTCATATAAGACAGCAATTTATAATCTGTATCAAGAGTATAAAACATTAGAATTTGCCGGATGTTATGCAATGATTTTAGCAATTTTAAGCTTTAATTTAGATACTGCCGATGAAATTAGAAATATATGTCTTGCAGGAATCAATGAAATAAAAGCAGACGGTTTTAACAGTGAAAGAATAGAGAAAATGGAGAAAGCGATAAATGATAAGATAATTTAAGTGAAAAACTAAATGATAATCTGTAATTCAAAATTTTGTTTAAATGCTTTTATACAGATTTTGCAGGTAAATCACACAAAAATAAGCGTGCAGGTTTCTGCACGCTTAAATTATGTCATATTCAATTGATTATGCGCTTTCGCTGTTCTTTTGCTTCGTCTTTTTAATAACCTTAAGACGGCTGAATTCCTCTCTGTCCTTTTCGTCAAGAGCGTCCGAGATAAACTTTACGGTTTCCTCAAACTTTGGAATCATAATGTTCTTAAGCGCATTTGCACGCTTTTGCGTCTTTTTGATTGAGTCGGCAAGTCGGTAAACGCTGTTCTCAATCTGAGCCAGCTCAACGGTAAGATACTTAACCTCGGTAAACTTGTTGTAGGCGTTGTCAATCGCAGAATTTGTCGATTGCAAGCCGTAGTGCAAAAAGTTGTGGTGCTGGTGTTCCTCAATTGTCAAAATAGGAATCTCAACACCCATGACGCTCCTTGAATCGAGCTTTAGGGTGTCTTCAACCGGGATTGAGTTTGAAATATCTTCACAAAAACCGTTGGTTACGTTAGCCGTCTGCAAAGCAATATAAGCTTCTTCATAGGCATTGTCAATCTTCTGCTGAATTGCATTAGCCTTTTCAATCAGAGTCATCATTTCTCTAATAAGAATATTACGCTTTCTGTCAAGAAGCTCATAGCCGTTTTTGGCAAGCGAAAGCGACTTTTTGGTATTCATCAAATTACCTTTGGTAGGTACAGCCTGCACAGCCATATGCTTTCTCCTTTCAGCAGATTAGCCTTTGTAATACTGGTCAAGTATAGCGTCGTCAACACGGTCAAGTTCTGCTCTCGGCAGAGTTGAAAGCAACTCCCAGCCAAGGTCAAGGCTCTGTTCAATGCTTCTGTTTTCGTTAAAGCCCTGATTAACAAACCTGTTTTCAAACAGCTTACCAAATTCAATATACTTTTTGTCAATCGGCGAAAGTTCTTCTTCACCGATAACCGAAGCAAGCGACCTTGCGTCAATTACCTTTGCATAAGAAGCAAAAAGCTGGTTGGCAAGCGACTGGTGGTCGGCTCTTGTATAGCCCTCGCCGATACCGTCTTTCATAAGACGTGAAAGCGACGGCAAAACGCTGACAGGAGGATAAAATCCCTGTCCCTGCAAGGTACGGTCAAGAACTATCTGACCCTCTGTAATATATCCCGTAAGGTCGGGGATAGGGTGGGTAATATCGTCGTTAGGCATTGTAAGAATCGGAATCTGAGTAACCGAACCCGAGTGTCCCTTAATCATTCCGGCACGCTCATATAAAGAAGCAAGGTCGGAATAAAGATAACCCGGATAACCTTTTCTGCCCGGAATTTCACCCTTTGATGATGAGAACTCACGAAGAGCCTCGGCATATGAGGTCATATCTGTCATAATAACAAGAATGTGCATATCAAGTTCAAATGCAAGGTATTCCGCAATTGTCAGCGCACATCTTGGTGTAAGTGTTCTTTCGATGATAGGGTCGTTTGAAAGGTTAAGAAGCATAACAACTCTTGAAAGGACGCCGCTTTCTTCAAAACTCTTTCTAAAGTATTCGGCAACGTCTTTCTGAACGCCCATTGCGGCAAACACAACGCCAAAGTTTGTGCTGTCTGCGCCGCTGATTTTTGCCTGACGTACAATCTGAACAGCCAAGTCGTTATGCGACATACCTGAACCTGAGAAGATAGGAAGCTTCTGTCCGCGGATAAGCGTCATCAGTGTATCAATGGTTGAAATACCCGTATTGATATAGTTCTTTGGATACACACGTGAAACAGGGTTAATCGGCGTGCCGTTGATGTTTTCTTTCTTTACGGGGAAAATATCGCCCAAGCCGTCAATCGGTTTGCCCGAACCGTTAAGAACACGTCCGATAATCTCAGGTGACAGCGGCATCTCCATCGGATGTCCCGTTAACCTTGTTTTTGTATTTTTAAGGCTGATTCGTCTTGTTCCCTCAAAAACCTGAACAACAATTCTTTCGCCCTCAATCTGAACCACACGTCCCTGGCGAACAGTACCGTTGTCAAGCTTGATGTCAACGATTTCTTCGTTGGAAACGCCCTTAACGCCGTCCATTACGATAAGCGAGCCGTTAATTTCCTTTACGCCTACATAATCTATAATCATTACTGCGTTTCCTCCTTATTTAAGTGCTGCAAGTTTTTCGTCAATTTCTTTTATATATTCGTCAAACATTTCAGGCTTGCTGTTTGGAATATCATATTTCATCTTTGTAAGCTTATCAAAAAGTCCGAGTGCAAGGATTTTTGAAAGCGGAATTTCCTGAGCCACAATTTCTTTTGACTTTTCATAAAGATGAAGAATAGTTTTCATCATCAGCTTTTGCTTTTCAAGCGGTACGAATGTATCGTCTGCGTGGAAAGCATTCTGCTGTAAGAATCCTACACGGATAGCTCTTGCTGTTTCAATAACAAGTTTTTGGTCATCAGGCAAAACATCCGAACCGATAAGCTTTACAATCTCCATAAGGGAATTTTCTTCCTGAAGCAATGCACTTATCTTGTTGCGGTACTCAACAAATTCGTCGCCGAGGTTCTTTCTGAACCAAGGGTCAAGGTCGTTAAAATATTCGCTGTAACTCTGAATCCAGTTGATTGCCGGATAATGTCTTGCATAAGCAAGCGCTTTGTCAAGTGCCCAGAAGCAACGTGTAAAACGCTTTGTGTTCTGTGTTACAGGCTCAGAGAAGTCAGAGCCCTGCGGAGATACGGCACCGATAAGTGT
Organism: Ruminococcus sp. YE282; assembly: GCA_900101355.1. GTDB lineage: Bacteria > Bacillota > Clostridia > Oscillospirales > Acutalibacteraceae > Ruminococcoides > Ruminococcoides bromii_A. The sequence continues at coordinate 148,846 of FMUV01000002.1, read as the reverse complement.
AACCGAGCCTTCGCCGCCGCTGAGAACCTCAGCACGTCCGCCTCTTTCGTAAAACTCTGCAAGTCTTGACGGAAGATATGCCGGGAAGCCTTCTTCGGCAGGCATTTCTTCAAGTCGTCCTGAAATCTCACGCAAAGCCTCAGCCCAACGTGATGTTGAGTCAGCCATCATTGCAACGTGATAGCCCATATCTCTGTAATATTCGCCAAGTGTAATACCTGTGTAAATAGAAGCTTCACGAGCCGCAACAGGCATATTGGATGTGTTTGCAATAAGAACGGTACGGTCGGTCATCGGACGCTGTGACTTAGGGTCAATCAATTCCGAAAATTCTTCAAGTACCTGGCTCATTTCGTTTCCGCGTTCGCCGCAGCCTACATATATAATAATGTCGGCATCGCACCATTTTGCAAGCTGGTGCTGAGTCATTGTTTTACCAGTTCCGAATCCGCCCGGAATAGCGGCTGTGCCGCCCTTGGCAATAGGGAAGAGGGTGTCGATAACACGCTGACCTGTAATAAGCGGTACGGAAGACGTGAGTCTTTCTTTAACAGGACGTGATGTTCTGATTGGCCATTGCTGGCACAATGTAAGGTTGTGTTCCTCGCCGTCATCGTCCTTAATTACTGCAACCGTGTCAAAAAGTTTATATTCTCCGTTAGGCATAACCTTGGTAATTACGCCTGAAATTGACGGCGGAACCATAAGTCTGTGCTCAATAATCGGAGTTTCGGGCAGCGTAGCATAAATCTGTCCGCTTTCAAGTCTGTCGCCAACTTTAACTTTGAGGGTAACGTTCCAAAGCTTTTTGTCGTCAAGAGAGCTTACGCTTGCGCCTCGGCTGATAAACGAACCCGATTGCTCTTCGATTGCTTTCAAAGGACGCTCAATACCGTCAAAGATATTGTCAATGATTCCCGGTCCCAAAAGTACGTTCATCGGAGCACCAGTGCCGGTTACGGGGTCGCCCGGCTTTAGACCTGTGGTTTCCTCATAAACCTGAATTGTGGTAAATTCATCGGTGATTCCGATTACCTCGCCAACAAGCTTTTGCTTGCCAACGTGAACCATTTCCATCATTTCAAAGCAATCGGCTTTTTTTACGGTTACAACAGGTCCGTTAATTCCATATATAACATTGTTGTTTTCCATACATATCACTCTTTCGGTTTCAATTCATCAAAGCACGCTGAGATTTGAGTTTTCAATAAACCATTCCCTCTGGTCGGCAAGTTTGCTGTCAAGGGTTTCGTCAGCTACAATTCTAAGATTTTCGCAATAGCCCTTTAAGCCGCCGATTTTTACCGACTTGTCTGCTTTGACTTCGGCTTCTCCGCCGAAAAATGCCTTGATTTTGTCAGCTGCTTTCAAATCTCTTTCGTTTACATAGAGAACACAGCTTTCCTTGCCGAAAAGAGCTGCAATTTCTTTTGCGCTTTCAGTCAGCTTTTCGGAATAAGCGGATGTTTTTGTATATTCAATAAGTTTTTCTTCGGCCTTTTTGAAAATATTCTCGGTCATTTCAACTCTTTCAACAAAGAGCTTTCTCTGACCTTCCTGAGTGTTTTTTGCAAGGATACCGGTCTGCTCGTTTTTCTTAGCTTCAAGTTTGTCTTTTATCAGCTTTTCGCTGTCAAAGGCAGCCTTTTTCTCGGCTTCCTTGATTTTTTCCTCTTTCAGCTTATCAACCTCGGAATGCATTTCATTTCTCTGGTCGTCGGCATATTTCATTATGGCTTTCAGAAAGTTATCGGTTTTTGCGGTAATTTCCATATAAATAACCTCTCAGCTTCTGAATTTAAGTAATCGTCAATTAAAGCTTAACGCCAATTGCGTCCTGAACATATTTTGTAATACTGTCCTTGGTTCTTCCGTTACCGTGACGGTCGGGAATTTCAACAATAAGCGGACGCTTGTGGTTAAGTTTAAGGTCATACACCAAATCGGGGCAGAGAGAAACAAGGTGCTCCGTCATAAGTATAACGGCAATGTCCTCTCTGTTCATAGCTTTTGTAAGCTCGGAGCGAACTTCTTCTTCTTCGTGAACAACAACGCCCTCAACGCCGGCAAAGCGCATTCCCATTTTGGTATCAACATTATCACTTATCAAAAAAAATTTCATATTATCAAAACCTTTATTTGTTGCTAAAAGCACTTTGCGGTTTATCAGCCTACTGCTGAGATTAACATGATGGAGATAAGCATACCGTAAAGTGCAACACCTTCACCAAGTGCAACGAAGATGATAGCTTTACCGAATGCCTTAGGATCTTCACTTGTAGCACCGATAGCTGCCGGAGCTGCATTACCAACGGCAATACCGCCACCGATACAAGAGAAACCTGTTGCAAGACCTGCGCCGATGTAAGCCAAACCTGCTGCTGTTGCGTCTGTTGCTGTTGATGTGTCGCCTGTTGCTGCGCTGGCTACGAACGGGCAAACCATGCACAATGTAAATACTGCTGCAAACGAGGCGAGCTGCATAAGAACTGTTCTTTTTCTGCTCTTGCCTTTTTCAAATGCCTTAACTGCAAGTACAACAGAAAGAATAAGGAATACTACCGGTAAGATTAGCATAATTGAATTGAATAATAACATAATAAATACCTCCAAAAAATTATTCTTTGATTAATTTAACGGGTTCGTAGTTTCTGCCCTCACCCGAATAAAACTTACTGAACATCTCGTAATACTCAAGACGAAGCGTCTGAATTGATACAAGAAGTGCTTCCAGAGCCATAACGAGACCGTTGCCGAGAACAACAACAATCCAGTATCCGACGCCTCCGATAGTTTCGGCAAGCACGAATACAACCATCATCATACCCGCATGAACAAGTACAAATGCGCCGACACGCAGGAAGCTCATTGTGTTTGTAACATAACTCAAAAGAATCTCAAGAGATTCAAACAGCTTTTCAACTATATATCCGCCCCAACTTTCAGGTTTCCAGTCGGGCTCTCTGTTTACAAGTCCCGAAAGGGGTTCGCTGAAGAATACAAGTATGAACGGAAATACTATTAATCCTAAAATATAGGGGAGAGAAAGAATGTGCTTGCCCAAGAAAAGTTGACCTGCAAGGCCAAAAATTGTAGCGGAGTAGAAAACAACGCCCGCAAGACCGCTTGAACTGAATAATGCACGTCCGTAGTCTTTTTGTCTGAATGAAGTGTAAATGTTCAGGAACATTGCAACAATCAGAAGGACAACGCCGATTCCGATAGCACCCAAGATAATAAATGTTGTGTTCTGATGAGCCATTACTTCAAACGGCTTTTCGTCAAGTCCGAACAGTGCTTTGTACATAGGGTCAAGCATGTGTTCAAAACCAAATACGCTTCCGAATATTGTGCCGAATATCGCAGATGAAATACCGCAGGGGATAAGAATTTTTCCTATTTTCATCTTTTTGATTTTCCACATCAACATTCCTACAATCGAAACCATAAGTCCCTGACCGAGGTCGGCAAACATAATTCCGAAAATTATTATATATGTGATTGCCACAAACAGTGTCGGGTCAATCTCATTATACTTAGGAACACCGTACATTTCTGTGTAAAACTCAAAAGGTTTAGCTAAAAAACAGTTTTTCAGTTTTACAGGCGGTGATTTTTTTATCTGATTATATGATGCGGAAAACTCTGTTTCAATGCTCTTGATTTCCGAGAGCTTTTTCTTAAGGGGCTTTACCGATTCTTTCGGAACCCAGCCTACAATAATAAAACTTTTGTTATACTGCAAAGCTTTGGTTCTGATGCCTGCGTAAAGGTAAAGTTCCTCAAGCTTTGATAAGTTTTTGGAAATAAGCTCGGATTTTTCATTAAGATAATCCTCAATTTTTTTCTCAACGGTTTTAAGTTTTTCCTCAAGCTGAGGAACGATTGACTTTAATTTGTCAAGATGGTCCTGAGGAGTATCCTGAACGCCGAGGACGTCGCATTTTTCAAAATAAAGTCCCACAAAAATTTTATCAATTTCTTCTGCCTTATCAATCGGAGTGAAATACACGCCCCATAAATGTGTTTTATCCTGAGTGCAGATGTTAAAGTCAACAAACGGATTGTGTTTGTAGGCGTCAAGTTTTGCAAGACTTTCTTTTGGCATCTTACCGAAGTTTGCCTTAACATATTTAAGTTTCAGCAAACTTTCAATTTCAACGCCGATTCCAAGAAAGTGGCTTGTTTCAACCAGGTTTTCCTTTGCTTCATAAAGCTGTTCGGAAATAAACTCCTTGTCATCCACAAGTGCGTCAATTTCATGAGCAGTGTTGTTAGCAAAGGCTTCCAGCTCTTCAAATGGCGGATTGTAGTCGCTGACATCTACAATTTTGAAATTTCGCTTTGTTAAGTTAAGCGAAGCTTTTAAATTTGTCAATGGTTCAGCATAGATGTTTTTTGTCTGAAGATGTGTAAAGTCCTTTGTGTCGCCGTAAAAATCAGTGACGTTATCAGGTTGGAACACACCTGATTTACCAAGTACCGTAATAACGTCATCAATATTATCAATCAGACCGATAATACTCACGGCTTGCATGGTAGAAATTGCCAAATTAAAATCACCTCTACTTATAAGTCAGGCTGTAAATGTATTAAGAAACCTTAATAAATAAGCAGTGACTGTATCTTTTTAGTATCTAATTTATATCTTATTCCCTCAATCAGACAGATGATATTCATCAGCTCTGTTTCGGAAACAAACATATACGAAATCATTACAACCGACGGGTTGTTTGAAAAACGCATATTCTTTCTTGCAAGTCTGTACTTAACTCTCGGACTGATATCGCTTGCGTATACATATCCGATTTTGTTAATCAGTCTGCCGTTGTTGGTGCTCTGCATAATTGTGAACACCTCGCCCGAAGACTCAGCCTTGCACATTTGGTCAATTACTCTTTTGTTGATGTTGCTGTACTTGACCATCAGGGAATTTTTAATTACATCAGGCGGAAGTTTATAATACTTTTTCAATCTCAGTATAGTTGAAAAAATATTATAATCAATAATCGTTGAAAACATAGATTTTAATTCTTTCTTTTCAACTCCTTTCGCCTTTTTGTCAATTATCTGATAAAGGTTTGAATATACATATTCATAAAGCCTGGTTTCAATGTCCGAAACAGGCAAGCGTCCTTTTTCATCCGGCTCAAATTCCTTAAGAATATTGTGATAGGGTGATGATGAAAGAACACTGAGAAATTCATCATAATTTTTAGCGTTTGCAAGTGCGTTTATATCAATATCCGTATGACTTGCAAAATACGACGGGAATTGATAAATAAATTTATCGGTAGAATTGGAATTGAGCAAAATCAAAAATCTTACAATCTGTTCAACTTCAATAGATTCGATAATATATTTTGAAAGTCCCGAGCTTATGCTTGAATCATATCTGCACAGAGAGTCAAATTCATAAAACAGGTTTTGCCTTAAAAGAGCTTCAAGCCTGCCTCTGTGCACATCACGCTCGTTCATATCCTCAAGAGCCTTTGAATATCGCGTATATGACTTAAGGTAAGACATAACCTCGGCAACGCTTTGACACGCCAACAAACTGTTGTAATCCTTATCAGTAAGACGTTTGCCAAATTTTGACCTTGCCTTTGTCATAACCGCAAAAGATGTATTTGGCATAATCCACCTCCGTTAAAAGTTAAAGCATGTAATTTATTCGATTACACGCTTCACAATTTCATCGACCCATTTGTCACAGTTGTTCTTGTAGTCAGACTGAAGCTTAATATGGGCTGACTTTTGTTTGCCTTTTACTTCTTCCCATTGCTGAGCGGCGTTCTTTTCTTCGGCTGCGTCGTTGCGCTTTATGGTTTCAAGAGCTTCGCTCATATATTTGTCATATATGGCCTGAGCTTCGCTGTCAATCTTTTGACTTAGCTCGCCCTTTTCTTTTTTTATGTTTTCTTCCATTGCCCGTGCTTCGTTATCGGCATCGACAATTTTTTTAATCATATTTTCCATAATAACACCTCTGGTATAACCGATTGATTATATTAATGAAAACCATGGGGCAGAGGAATTACTGCCTCCGCAGACAAATTTCGGTTTTCACTGATATTAGTTTTTCAAAGCCTGGAGCGGAGCAGGAATTCTTCCGCCTCGGTTTATGAATACTTCCGGCGAGCCTTTTCTTATCGGCATAACCGGGCCGCTGCCGAGAAGACCGCCAAATTCAAGCACGTCTCCGGCTTTTCTTCCGATAGCTGGAATAAGTCTTACAGCGGTTGTCTTGGTGTTTACCATACCGATTGCAGCTTCATCCGCAATGATGGCGGAAATCACTTCCGGAGTTATTTCTCCGGGAACAACAATCATATCAAGACCAACCGAGCAAACGGCTGTCATTGACTCAAGCTTTGTTATATCAAGAAAACCGTTTTTGGCAGCACTGATCATTCCTGCGTCTTCCGAAACAGGAATAAATGCGCCGCTCAGACCGCCTACGTGTGATGAAGCCATTACGCCGCCTTTTTTAACGGCGTCGTTCAGCAAGGCGAGAGCAGCAGTTGTGCCGTGACATCCGCAAGCTTCAAGACCCATTTCTTCAAGTATATGTGCAACACTGTCGCCGACTGCCGGTGTAGGTGCAAGTGACAGGTCAACAATTCCAAACGGAACGCAAAGTCTTTTGCTTGCTTCTTTTGCAACAAGCTGACCCATTCTTGTGATTTTAAATGCGGTTTTCTTTACCATATCCGCAATTTCCGTTATATCTTTGCCTGCGCCGTCTTTAGCAAGAGCGGCTCTTACAACACCGGGACCCGAAACACCTACGTTAATAACGGTATCGGCTTCGCCTACTCCGTGAAAAGCACCCGCCATAAACGGGTTGTCCTCGGGGGCGTTGCAGAAAACAACAAGTTTTGCTGCTCCGATGCAGTTTCTGTCGGCAGTTACTTCGGCAGTCTTTTTAATGGTTTTACCCATCATCTTTACTGCGTCCATATTTATGCCGGCTTTTGTTGAACCGATATTAACCGATGAACAAACAAATTCGGTTTCGGCAAGGGCCTGAGGGATACTTTCAATAAGTGCGTAATCACCGCTTGCAAATCCCTTTTGAACAAGTGCGGAATAACCGCCGATGAAGTTGACGCCAAGTTCTTTTGCCGCTTTGTCAAGCGAATATGCAAACTTAACAACATTTTTGCTTTGACAAGGTGCTGCAACCATTCCAATCGGAGTAACGGAAATTCTTTTATGGATTATGGGAATGCCGTACTCACGCTGAATATCTTCACCCGTTTTTACCAAATCTTTTGCACTGCGGCAGATTTTGTCATAAACCTTGGTGCAAGCCTTATCTATATCTTCGTCAATGCAATCAAGAAGCGAAATACCCATTGTAATTGTTCTTACGTCAAGGTTTTCGTTGTCAATCATATTTATTGTTTCAAGAATATCTTTTGTTTCTAACATATAATATGTCCTTTCAATCCGCAGTAAACATTATATTTTATGCATACTATTAAATATGTCCTCGTGCATAATGTGAATTTTTGTTCCTGTGGATGTCCCGACATCGTTAAGGTTTTCTCTGAGCTGCTCAAAACCGATATTGGATTTGTCAATCTCAACGAGCATAACCATTGCAAACATATCTTGCAGTACGCTCTGAGTTACCTCTACAATATTAACGCTTGCCTTTGCACATGCGTCAGACACTTTGGCAAGAATACCAACATTATCCTTACCGATGACTGTGATAATTGCTTTCATTAGCTTTCCTCCTGATGTACCTTTTGCAGGATTAAAATGCACATCCTGCAAATCCGACAAAAAAGTCCTATTTGTGATTATTTTAACTAATGGGTATATTATATAATGATTTTCTGATAATGTAAAGCCCTAACTTGCATAAATATGTTTATTATGCTATTATTTTTTTAGGAGGAATTTAAAATATGATATTATCTGACTTGCATACCCATTCTAATAATTCTTTTGATGCAAAAAACTCTGTTGACGAGATGTGTTGCGCCTCTGTTGAAAGGGGATTGTACGCCATTGCCGTAACAGACCATTGTGAAGCTCCGTTTATCAAATACGGCAAGGATTGTGAATATGGGAGCTTTGATGAAAGAATCCCAAAATCCATAAAAGAGACCTTGGCTGCCAAGTCAAAATATGCTGACAAACTCAAGGTTTTGTGCGGTATTGAACTCGGAGAACCGATGCACGACAGCGACGGAACCAAGCGTGCTTTGTCCTATGGCGAATATGATTTTATACTTGCTTCAGTTCACAATCTCAGGGATATGGAAGATTTTTATTATCTTGATTATTCTGCAATAAATTTGAGTTTACTTTTGAATAATTACTTTGATGAAATTGCAGAAACCGCAGATTTTGATAATTATGACAGCCTTGCTCATTTAACATATCCGCTTAGATATATTTTGGTAAAAACCGGAAGTATTCCTGATATGTCAGAATTTAAAACTCAAATTGATAAAATTTTTAAAATTCTAATTAAGAAAAATAAATCATTGGAGATTAATGTTTCCGGTTTGTTCAAAGAGCTGAAAACCACCTTGCCCGATTATGATTTAATACAGCGTTACTATGAACTCGGCGGAAGGCTGATAACCGTCGGAACCGATTCTCACAGCACCGAATATGTGGGCAAGGGCATTGAAACAGGTCTTAATATTGCTAAAAAAGCTGGGTTCAAACAGTATGCAATATATGAAAAACATAATCCTGTTTTTATTGATATTCCTTAGGACCATTGCTTATATTACTACTTCATTGCATAAATGTAAAATGTATATTTGGCATATCTGATATATGCTATTTGTATTGCAATAAAGTATGTTATTTTGTCTATTTATTAATTGTTTTTAGTTATTATTGGCATATATTTTTCTAAAAATAAACCTTGCTGTCGGTCCTGCTACAAATATTTGAAGAGGCATAGCCATTGCAAAGTTAAGGCAATAGGCCCTGAGATAATTCGGAATGATTTGAGAATTAAATCCGCTTGCGTGATATACCCCGATTACGCTTGCAAATGCTACTTGACAGATTACTGTAAAGACCTGAATGGTCAGTATTATAAAAATCTGTCGGTCGTTACTGTTGATTATTTTAAAAGCAAGATGTTTTGCAAATGGGGTCGAAATGAAATATGCGCACAATCCTATTATTATGTATTCTATCCACATATTTTTTAATGCTGCAAGAAAGGTTAAATTTGAAAATTCTCCGCTTGCAATAACGCTGTTATACAGTGTCATAAAATAAACCATAATCCATGCTGTTATTGCTGTAAATACTGCTGATTGAAAATTGGTTTTTGGCATAATAATCCTCCATCCTAACTTCAAGACAAAAAAATAATGCCCCTCCGCCGTCTGACATTGGCAGAGTGACATTTTATGTCTTCATGCTAATTTAGTTTTATGCAATCCATTAATAAAGATTACTTTAATTATTTAGCACAAATTTTCAAAAAAGTCAAGATGAAGTTTCGACTTTTAAAGATTTTATCAGTCTATTCTAACCAAGCCAAGAACCTTGTCGCGTTTTTCACCGAATATTTTTGTAATAAATCCGAGAACTATGCCGACAAGCAAGGCTGCTGCAACAGTTCCTATTCCGACCGAACCGAGAGATTTAAGCACAATAATGCACGAAATGAGCGATATGGTTACCATTGATACGTCAAACGCAATTTTAATTCTATTAAATTTAATATGTGTTTTATCTGAAATAGCCATCATAGCTCCCTCGCCGGCAAGCGGCACTATGTCTGACGGAAGATATAAAAATATGCCTGCCGCAATCAATACGGTGCTGCCCAGCATAAGTATAATACGAAATACTATGTTACTTGGCGTCGGAATAAATCCAAACAAAAAGTTAGAAAATGTTGTAAAATATCCAAATACTATGCCTACTGCTATTTGCAGTAGGTTTTTTATTTTAAATTCTTTTCTTAAAATTGCTATTTGCAGCAATACCAAAAAAATATGAAATACGATTGTGGCTTTTCCCATCTCAAGCCCTGTAATGCAGGTAATAGTATATGGGATTGAGCTGACAGGGGAGACGCCCAAATTCGATTTTACCGACATCGAAATACCTAATGCCATAATGAACAGCCCCAAAAAGTAAGCCAATAATCTTTTTTTGATATTACTCTTTTCTAATCTCAATTCTGAATTGTTCAATACAGTCTTCCTTTCATATTCACTTTAAATTCTCATAAATTCTGTCAAGCATACTTTCGAGTAACTCAATTTCTGAATCTGAAAACCCATTGAGTGCCTTAGAGTCCACCTTGTTAAATGTGTTTTCAACTTTTTTTGACATTTCAATGCCAAAGTCGGTGAGACTGACATACAAAGAACGTCTGTTTCCGTTTTTGATATGCCTTTCAATCAAATTGTGATTTTCCATTCTTCTCAGCAGTCCTGTTACCGATGCCGGGTCAATATCACATCCGGCGGCTATTTCCTTTTGCTCGCAGGGTTGATTTTCTGCTAAAAACTCAATAATTTTCGGCTCACCCGGTTTTAAGTCGGTTTGTGATTTAAGGTCGCTGACTATTGATTTTTGGCATACGGTATGACTTGCTCTTAACCTGTAATGCAGTGAATTTTTCATTTGCCCTCCAATAATTTGTATACAAATAATTAGTATGTTAACTGTTATATTATAACACTAAATTCAAATCTGTCAAATTTTCTTAATACTTAATATATGTTTACAGAAAAAATCCCACAGATATTTAACCTGTGGGATACTTTAAAATCAATGTAATTACTTGTTTTCTTCCATATATTTAAGCTGTTTAAAAATCATATTAGCACACATATAAACATTTCCGCCGCCCATTGTTAATATCAGGTCGCCCTCTTTGGCATTTTTGCATACATAGTCGGTGATTTCCTCAAATGTGTCCAGGCAAACCGAATTTGGTACTTTAGCTCCTAAGTCGGTAGAATATATATTGTATGTGTTTGTTTCTCTTACAGGGAGAATTGCCGATATAATTGCAACATCGGGAATTTTTAACGCTTCTGCAAAATCGTCAAGCAGCATTGCTGTTCTTGAGAAAGTATGCGGCTGAAAAACAGCCCAAACCTTTTTGAATCCCATACTCATAGCCGCATTGAGCGTAGCTGTGAGTTCAGTCGGGTGATGTGCAAAATCGTCTGCCACCGTGATTCCGCATGGTGTGCCCAAAATTTCAAATCTTCTGTGAACTCCACCGAATTTATGCAGATTTTCCGATATTTCATTAGGAGTTGCGCCAAGGTAATGTGCAGTTGCCGCAGCCGCAAGAGCATTGTAAATATTATGTTTGCCGGGGACAATTAATTTAATGTTTGTGATTATTTCGCCCTTGTAATACAAATCAAACTGTTCGTGAACGCCCTTGTCTGCCGTTACGTGTTCAGCACGATAATCACAGTTTTCTCCGAAACCAAAAGTTATCTTTTCAATGTCAACATCGCCGACTGCTTCAAGTGTGTTTTTGTCGTCGCCGTTAATTACAAGCAGACCTGTAGTTTGAGTGGCAAATTTATGAAAAGATTTTTTTATGTTGTCAAGATTTTTAAAGTAATCAAGGTGGTCTGCGTCAATATTAAGTATGATTGAAATAAACGGATTGAGCTGAAGAAACGTATCAACATATTCGCATGCTTCGCAAACGATAATATCGCTTTGACCGACGTAACTGTTGCCGCCGATAAACGGAAGCTTTCCACCGATTATTGCCGACGGATCAAAGCCGCTTCCTATTAATATCTGTGAAAGCATAGCGGTTGTTGTTGTTTTTCCGTGAGTGCCCGAAACAGCAATGCTTCTTTTGTATCTTCTTGTTACAATTCCAAGCATAATGCTTCTCTCAATGCAAGGAATACCCTGTTCAACAGCCGCTTTTCTTTCAGGGTTATCTTCTTTAATTGCAGCTGAGTATACCACAAGCTCGGCTCCCTTTATGTTGTCGGCATTATGTCCCATATGCACGGGGATTCCGTAACTTTTGATTCTGTCAAGGGTTTCGCCCTCGTTCATATCAGAGCCCGAAAGTTCAAATCCCTCTGCATTGAGAATCTCGGCAAGAGGACACATTCCGCTTCCGCCGATTCCGATAAAATGTATTCTTTTTATTTTATTTAAAAGCTCATCATAGTTCACAACAAATACTCCATTTCATTTAAAAGATAAAATTTAAATCGAAGCATACTCTGCTCGGTTTTCAAAAAGCAAAGCCTGCGACCGACTTAAGCAGTGCAAAATGAGCGTCAGCTTCTCAGGATTTCGGTAAAAGCTTAATTCTTTCTCCGAAAGTAATTGAATCCACCGATAAATTTACAAGGTCATCTGCACTTAAATTATACTCTTTCTATTATAAGATAAAATCAGTGAAAAATAAATACTTGTAACGCAAAATTAACAATATTGACAAAAATTTTATATGTTGCCAAATAAGAATAAGAATGTTAAAATAAAATCAGTAATTATTGGTGGTTAATACTATGCTAAAGAAAAATGAAATAATTGATATAACAATAACTTCGGCAACCGCTGAGGGCAACGGAGTCGGTCACACAGACGAGGGAATCGCCGTGTTTGTGCCTCTTTCCGCAATCGGCGACAAGCTCTCGGTTAAAATTTTAAAAGTCAAAAAAACATATGCATTTGCCAAGATAGAAAAAATCCTTGAACCGTCGGAGTCAAGAATTGTGCCCGATTGTCCTTACTTTGAAAAATGCGGCGGATGTGTTTGGAGACATATAAACTATGATGAAGAATGTAAGATAAAACAACAACGTGTAGTTGATGCGGTTGAGAGAATCGGCGGAATACACACCGACTTCAAACCCATAATACGCTGCAATAACACTTTGCGTTACCGAAATAAGGCTCAGTTTCCGATAGGAAAAGACCGAGACGGAAAAATTCAAATCGGTTTTTACGCCTTTCATTCTCACCGCATAATTGATTGCGACGATTGTTTGCTTCAGCCCGAAGTGTTTTCTAAGGTTATGAATATAACCCGAAAGTTTATTGCCGAGACAAATACCGATATTTATGACGAGCGCACAGGAAAGGGAAGACTTCGTCACCTCTATATAAGGCTTGGAGAATTAACCGATGAACTTATGGTGTGCTACGTAGTAAACGGAAACGGTCTAAAGCAAGAAGATTTGCTTATAAAAATGCTGAGAGAGGAACTTCCAAACCTTAAGACGGTCGTCTTTAATTCCAACAGAGAAAATACAAATGTGATTTTAGGTCAAAAGAATCGTATTGCATACGGAAACGGATATATTACAGACAGACTTTGCGGATTAAATTTTAAAATATCTCCTTTTTCTTTTTGGCAGGTCAACAGAAGTCAGGCTGAAAAGCTGTATTCAAAAGCCAAAGAATATGCAAATCTTAAATCCGACGAAATTCTCCTTGATTTATATTGCGGAACGGGTACAATAGGACTTACAATGGCTAAGGACTGCAAAACGCTTGTCGGCGTTGAGATAGTAGAGGATGCCGTAAAGGACGCAAACGTAAATGCAAAGTTAAATGGAATAGATAATGCAAGATTTATTTGTTCCGATGCCGCAAGTGCAGTAAAAACTTTGCAGGCTGAGGGATTGTCTCCCTATGTTGTAATACTTGACCCTCCTCGCAAAGGCTGCGGTGAAGAACTTTCCGAGACTGTTTCAAAAATGCAGCCTAAGCGTATTGTGTATGTGTCATGCGACCCGGCTACGCTTGCAAGAGATTTAAAATACTTTGGCGAGCGTGGATATGTAACCAAGGAGATTACTCCGTGTGATATGTTCAGCCGTACCGCACACGTGGAAAGCGTCTGTCTGATAGAAAAGCAATGAATAGGATGTGAATAATTATGAAATATCATAAATTAACCGAAAATGCCGCAAAACCAAGCGGCTTCTGGGGAAAAATGATGATAAAGGCAATGAACAAAGGACATTCCTCACTCACCGATTGGGGACTTTCATACATAGATATTCCTTTGAACAGCACATTGCTTGACGTTGGCTGCGGAGGCGGAAGAACGGTTTCAAAGCTGTGCCGTATGGTTGGCAACGGAAAAGTATACGGAATTGATTATTCCGAGCTTTGCGTTAGCAAATCCAAAAAGCTGAATCAAAAGAATATCCTTTGCAGCAAAGCAGATATAATCAAGGCTTCTGTATCTTTGCTTCCGTTTGACGACGAAAAATTTGATGTTGTAACCGCAGTTGAAACATACTATTTTTGGCCTGATAAACTCGAAGGTCTTAAAGAAATTAACAGAATATTAAAGCACGGCGGAAAAATCCTTTTGATTTTTGAAATGCTAAAAACCGATGATAATCCTAACAAATGGAAGCCGATTGAAAAACGACTTAATATTTCAGCCGTAACAAAGGATGAAATCGGTGAGATTCTGCTCAGAGCAGGTTATCAGAATATTCAATTGCACACAAAAGACGGTACAAGCTGGCTTTGCGCAATTGCTGAAAAGGAGTAAATATGAAAGCTTTGATAACGGGGGCAAGCTCCGGAATAGGCAGAGAAATTGCCAAATACCTTGCCTTGCTAAAATACGATTTGATAATTGTTGCACGCAGCGAAGATAAATTAAACAGTCTTGAATCCGAGCTGAAAAACGTTGATGTACAGGTTGTTCCCTGCGATTTATCAAGTGAACAGGAAGTTTTTGATTTGTATGAACGTTTACGCAGTGAAAAGATAGATTTTCTTGTAAATAATGCAGGATTCGGTGCTTACGGAAAATTTGCCGATGTTCCGCTTAAAACAGAGCTTGATTTAATACACACGAATGTATGTGCGGTTCATATTCTCACAAAGCTGTTTCTAAAAGATATGTTAAAGCGCAACAGCGGTTATATTCTTAATGTCGGTTCTGCCGCAGGTTTTCTTGCAGGTCCGACTTTTTCAAGCTATTATGCCTCCAAAAATTACGTTGTCAGATTAACCCAGGCAATCCACGAAGAACTTCGCCGTGAAAAAAGCAATGTAAAGGTTTCTGTGCTTTGTCCCGGACCTGTACGAACAAATTTCAACAACGTTGCAAACGTCAAATTTTGTATTCGCGGATTATCGGCTGACTATGTTGCAAAATGTGCTGTTGACAAAACATTAAAAGGAAAAATGATTATAACTCCGGGCTTTGAAATGAAAGCTACTAAATTCTTTGAACATTTTCTTAGCGAGAAAATGCTGACCCGTGTTTCGTACAATGTTCAGATGAAAAAAAACGGTAAATAATATGATTCGTTTTATTATAAAGGCTATTAATAAAATTCAGCCGTTTATCAGCAAGGCAAACAGCGACAATGTTTTTGCAATTGCGGGTCAGTCTGCATTTTTTATAATTTTATCCGCCTTTCCGTTGACTATGTTTTTGGCTTCAATACTTCAAAACTTGCATATTCCGTTTAAATATGTAGAGGACAGTTTGAACAGTCTTTTTTCACAGCAGGTTGTAGATTATATATCTTCATTTATGAATGATGTCTACAATAATTCTGTCGGCATTTCGTTTATTACATTAATCGTTACGCTTTGGTCGGCGGCAAAGGGAATACAGGCGATTACCAATGGCCTGAATCGCATATACAATGCGTATGAAAACAGAAATTGGCTTTTTCTCAGAATAAGGGCAATGATTTATACGGTTGTTCTTTTTGCAATCTTAATTGCAACATTGCTTGTTGTTGTTCTCGGCACGACTATAAAAGAATGGATTTCATCAGTAATTTATATTCCATATATGTTTACGGTTGTTTATCATCTGAGATTTTTGATAATATTTGTTTACCTTATTGTGCTGTTTGCATTGCTATACCGAAATTTTCCGAATATCAGCAGATCTCAGCACAAAGAATACGGAATCAAATATCAGCTTCCCGGTGCATTTTTATGTGCCCTGTCTTGGGTTTTGCTTTCATTTGGAATTTCAATTTACGTAAACGATTTTAACGGATTTTCAATTTACGGAAGTTTGACCAGACTTGCCGTAATTATGGTTTGGCTGTATTTTTGTATGATATGCCTTATGCTCGGTGCCGAAATTAATTATTTTTATCACGAACAAATCAAAGCTTTTGAATTTAAAGCCTTTAAAAAAAGAATTAAAAATATAAAGTCCAAAAACAAAAAATAAAGTGCTCCGTTTCGGCAATAATACTTTTATCGAAACGGAGGCTTTTTTATGAAAAAATCAAAACTGTTTAATTCCATTGCGGCAATCATTGTTTCAATTTCAATAATGCTTTCATCAATATTTTCGGTGGCGGCATTTGATACAGAATATATAAGCGAAGACGGAATGAAATTGGCTTACAGAATTATTAACGGATATTCAAAGCTTTCCGCCGAAAAGGGACTTACAAACTTTAAAACTTCGGCAGTTTATTGCGGCCTTGACATAACAAAACCATACCTGATTACCCTTGCAGGATATTTCTATATTACAAACGGTGTTGATATCGACAGGGCATCGGGCGACAACGAATACACTGTCACCACTATATATAATCTTGATAAATTCCTCAAAAAAATGGGTGTAAAAAATGAACGTGCAGCACAATTAAAGTCTGAATTGGAAAATCAGAATGTTCAGATTTTGCTTTCACTTGACACAGCCGGTCTTTATATCATTAAAAGTGACGAACAATTCAGCAAGTCCCTCTTAAAAGATGAAAAAGTCGATTTTGTACTCTCGGGTGGGGGAATGCCGTCGTCTATGAAAGATTTAAACTTTGACGGCAAATCGGATAAAAACGATTGCGAACTGATTCAGAAATATCTTGCAGGAGAGCTTGTTTATGACGATAATGATAAAAATGAGTATATAAAATTTGCCTGCGACATAAACGGCGATAAAGAGATTAATATTGTTGATGTTACCGAACTTCAACTTGACGGGTAAACTTTTGCGGCAGGACAGTTTTAAAACTGTTCTGCTGTTTAAAAAATTACAAAAAATCCTCTTGACATTATTTTTTAAAATGCTATAATACTATCACAAATTAGTTTTATATCAAACAATTAAGTATCGAACTGTTTAATATAAAACAACCGGAGATGATGTTATGTGCAATGACACTATGATTGATTCAATTGGTCATGAGCTTAAGGCAATCAATCATATTTTGCAGAGAAAGATGTTTCAGACTGCGGCGGATGCCGGAATTGACAGGGTTACTATAATGCACGGCTGGATAATAGGGTATCTTTATTGCCACCAGGAAATTGATGTGTATCAAAGGGATATAGAGAGTAATTTTGCGATTTCCCGTTCAACCGTCACCAATATATTGAAACTGATGGAAAAGAAGGGATACATAATCAGACAGTCGGTTGACACTGATGCAAGACTTAAAAAAATAGTTTTGACCGAAAAGGGAAAGCTTATTAATTCCAAGATTGAGAAAGCTATTGAGGAAAATGAAAACAGATTCAACAGTGTTCTGACTTCTGATGAACGTCAGCAGTTTATTTATCTTGTCCGAAAACTAAGGCACGGACTTGAAAGTAATTAGTAGGAGAATGACTATGATAAAAACATTGAGTAAACATATTAAGGGATACGTAAGAGATTCCGTAATTACTCCCTTGTTTATGATTCTTGAGGTAATAATGGAAACTATTGTTCCGTTTGTTATGTCATCAATGATAGACGACGGTATTAATAAGGGAGATATGAACCACATACTTTTGACAGGTTCTATTATGGCTTTGTGCGCTGTGTTGGGATTGTTCGGCGGCACAATGGGCGGTATTTTCGGAGCAAGAGCCTCGGCAGGATTTGCCAAGAACCTGAGACAGGCTATGTTTGAAAATATTCAGAGCTTTGCATTTGCAAATATTGACAAGTATTCTACCGCAGGTCTTGTAACACGTATGACTACCGATGTTACCAACCTTCAGAATGCATATCAGATGCTTTTGCGTATTTGCTTCAGAGCGCCAGTAAGCTTGATTTGCGCAATGACAATGACATTTATTATTAATGCAAAACTTGCCAGCGTATATCTTATTGCAATTATCTTTTTGGGCATTATTCTTGCTTTCCTTATCACAAAAACATATAAGTATTTTAACAAAGTTTTTGAAAAATACGACGAACTCAACGCAAGCGTTCAGGAAAATGTTACTTCAATTCGCGTTGTAAAGGCTTTTGTGCGTGAAGAACACGAAATCAAAAAATTCGATAAAGCCGCATATAATCTATATAAATTGTTTGTTAAGGCAGAAAACGCAATGGTTTCTGTTTCGCCGATTATGATGCTTACTGTTTACGGCTCAATCATCGCAGTCAGCTGGCTCGGTGCAAATATGATTGTCGGCAGTGAACTTACAACAGGTGAGCTTACAAGTATGCTTACATATTGTATGAACATACTTATGAGCTTGATGATGCTTGCATTTATTTTTGTAATGCTTACAATGAGCCTTGCAAGCGCAAGACGTGTTGCCGGCGTGCTTAATGAAAAGTCAATTCTTACAAATCCTCAAAATCCTGATTATAACGTTGAAAACGGAAGCATTGATTTTGAAAATGTATATTTCAGCTATAATAAAACAGCTGAAAAACCTGTGCTCAGCGATATTAACCTTTCAATTAAATCAGGCGAGACTATCGGAATTATTGGCGGAACGGGCAGTTCTAAAACAAGCTTGGTAAATCTTATCGGCAGACTTTATGATGTTAATGAAGGATGTGTAAAGGTAGGCGGCAAAGATGTTCGCTCATATGACCTTGAAACTCTCAGAAACGAAGTAGCCGTTGTTCTTCAAAACAATGTTTTGTTTAGCGGAACAATACTTGATAACATGCGCTGGGGCAATGAGAATGCAACCGATGAGGAGTGTATTAACGCCTGCAAACTTGCTTTTGCAGATGATTTTATACAAAGCTTTCCGGAAAAATATAACACAAAGATTGAACAGGGCGGTACAAATGTTTCAGGCGGACAGAAACAACGTTTGTGCATTGCAAGGGCATTGCTGAAAAAGCCTAAGATTCTTATTCTTGATGACTCAACAAGTGCTGTTGACACTTCCACAGACGCGAAAATCCGCAAGGCATTCAGAGATGAAATTCCGAACACAACCAAAATAATAATTTCTCAAAGAATTTCAAGTGTTGAGAATGCCGACAGAATCGTTGTTATGGATGACGGTATAATAAATGCAGTCGGAACTCATGACGAACTTGTAAAATCCTGCGATATATATAATGAAATATATTCTGCTCAGACGAGCGGAAGCGGAGATTTTGACCAGAAAGGAGAGCTGTAATATGCCGGGACCAAATCGCAGAAATCGAAACCAACCACGTCCAAAGGTTAACAATCCTTTCAAAACCCTCAAAAGACTTTTGGGCATAATTTTTAAACGCTATAAAATTCATATGCTCTTTGTACTTATTTGCATTGTAGTAAGCGTGCTTGCAAACGTTCAGGGAACTTTGTTTATTCAAAGTCTTATAGACGACTATATCACGCCTATGCTCAGCCAGCCTACTCCTGACTTTACACCATTGCTTATGGCTATTGTAAGAGTAGCGTGCTTCTACCTGATTGGTGCAGGTGCGGCATATGCCCAGGCAAAAATTATGGTATATGTTACTCAGGGCACTATGAAAGACTTAAGAAGTGAGATTTTCTCACATATGGAAAGTCTTCCTATAAAGTACTTTGATACTCACCCTCACGGCGATATTATGAGTGTATATACAAACGACATTGATACACTGCGCCAAATGATAAGTCAAAGTTTGGTTCAGGTGTTTAACAGCGTTATTACAATAATATCAACACTTGCGAGTATGATTTTCTTAAGTATTCCGCTTACAGGCGTAACTCTTGTAATGGTTGTGGTTATGCTGTTCATTACAAAGAATATCGCAGGCAAGAGCGGCAAATACTTTGTTGCTCAGCAAAATGACCTTGGTACCGAAAACGGATATATCGAAGAGATGATGAACGGTCAAAAGGTTGTAAAGGTGTTTAATCACGAGAAAAAGAGTATTGAAGAATTTAAAGAATTAAATGACAAGTTGTTTAAAAGCTCATATAACGCTAATAAATTTGCAAACATTCTTATGCCGATAAATGCACAAATCGGAAACATCAGCTATGTTTTGTGCGGCATCATCGGCGGCGCACTTGCACTTTCGGGCGCGACGGGATTAACACTTGGTAAACTTGTCAGCTTCCTGTCATTTAACAAAAGCTTCAGCCAACCGATAAACCAGGTAAGCCAGCAGTTTAACTCAATCATTATGGCTCTTGCCGGAGCAGAAAGAATTTTTAATCTTCTTGACGAGAAGAGTGAAGATGACAACGGCTATGTTACTCTTGTAAATGCAAAGAAAGAAAACGGCAAACTTGTTGAAACAAACGAGCACACAGGTCTTTGGGCTTGGAAGCATATCCATCAGGCAACCGGAGAAGTTGAATACAAAGAGCTTCAGGGTGCACTTGTAATGGATGATGTTGACTTTGGTTATACCGATGATAAAATAGTTCTTCACAACATTGATTTGTACGCAAAACCGGGACAAAAAATTGCTTTTGTAGGTTCAACGGGCGCCGGTAAGACTACCATAACAAACCTCATAAACCGCTTCTATGATATTCAGGACGGTAAGATTCGTTATGACGGCATCAATGTAAACAAAATCAAAAAATCCGATTTGCGCCGTTCTCTCGGTATAGTATTGCAGGATACACATTTGTTTACCGACACAATAATGGAAAATATTCGTTACGGTCGTCTTGACGCTACCGACGAAGAAGTTATTGCAGCTGCAAAACTTGCAAACGCTGACAGCTTTATAAGAAGACTTCCCGACGGTTATAATACGGTAATTAAGTCCGACGGCGGCAATCTTAGCCAAGGTCAGAGACAGATGCTTGCAATCGCCAGAGCAGCTGTTGCAGACCCGCCTGCTTTGATTCTTGACGAAGCAACAAGTTCAATTGATACCCGTACCGAAAAGATGGTTCAGGACAGTATGGATAAGCTTATGCAGGGCAGAACCACATTTGTAATTGCTCACAGACTTTCAACCGTTAAAAATTCGGACTGCATTATTGTATTGGAGCACGGACGTATAATTGAACGCGGTACGCATGACCAGTTAATTGAGCAAAAGGGCAGATATTATCAGCTTTATACAGGAAAAACAGCATAATTAAGTTGCTGTTTGTATGCGGAGCGGCTGAAACCGCTCCGCATTTTTGCTACATGACAGATTTGCGCTTGCTGTTTTATTTGAGGTGTTATAATGGTTAAAAAGAATTATAAATTTAATAAAATATTAGTAATATTTTTGTCTATAATGTTGACTTTCTTGTGCTCGTGTGATTTAATATTAGACAATAATACAAATAATGATATATCTTGTGATTCCGTAAATTCACTTTCGGTACACTTTCTTGACGTGGGTCAGGGAGATTCGATTTTTATAGAATTACCAAATTCGCAAACTATGCTGATTGATGCGGGGGAAAATTATCACGGCGAAGGTATCATAAATTATATTAAAAACTGCGGTTACTCAAAGATAGATTACCTTGTTGCAACGCATCCTCACTCAGACCATATCGGTTCAATGGCGTACATAGTACGAAATTTTGAAATAGGCGAAATTTATATGCCAAAAGTAAGTACAACAACCGCAACATATGAAAATCTATTAAATTCAATCTCTAAAAAAGGTTTAAAAATCAAATCTGCCGCAGCGGGAATGAACATAACATATTTTGATGATTTTACTGCGGACATAATAGCTCCGGAAGAGATTGATGAGAAAAATCTTAATAACAGCTCAATTGTTATTAAGATGACTTTAGGCAATAAATCTTTTTTATTTATGGGTGATGCCGAAAAATCTGAAATTAATTCAATAACTGCCGATGTATCCGCAGATGTTCTCAAGGTAGGACATCACGGAAGCAGAACTTCTACTACTGCTGATTTTTTAGAAAGGGTGCAGCCGTCTATTGCAGTGATTTCGTGTGGTATTAACAATGATTACGGTCATCCGCACGAAAGCACATTAAAATTTTTAAATGATATAAATTGTGAGATTTATCGTACAGATAAAGACAAAACTATTACTGTGACAACCGACGGCAATACTCTTAATGTTCAGACAAACGGAATCTCAATTGAAAGGGCGAAGTGATATGAAAAAATTTATAGTTGACAGGATAGAAGAAACCAAGGCGGTTTTAGAGTGTGAAAACGGCGACATTATAAGTCTTGAAAAGTCTGTTTTGCCAAAAAATATTGCTGAGGGTGATATTTTATATTTTGAAGAAGGCAGTTATTTTTTAAATGAAGCAGAGACTCAAAAGCGCAGAGATAAAATAAAAAAACTGATGGATTCATTGTTTGAATAATAAAAAAACTTCAAAGCCAGTAAATTTGATGTATGAAATAAATCTAATGCCGGTTTAGTCTTGCTCATTTTATGCCTTCTGATTAATTCTATGACGAGGAGGGATATTTTTAATCATTGATTCAGCAGAACGGTAACATTTTTTCTATTAAATATTTGTGAAAGGAAATATAAAATGGGTGACTCTAATATTAATGAAGCAATAACATCAACAGATAATGATGTTAGCTATGTAACACCGGAACAGTTTGGTGCTGTTGGCAACGGTGTTAATGATGATACTGAGGCCTTAAAAGCTATGTTTTCTGCTGCACAAACTTCCGGGCAACAGGTTGTGCTTAAAAGCGGATGTACATATCTGATAAGTGAAGAATTAGAATATACAGTTGCCAAAGCTAATTTCAACGGAAATTGGGCAACAATAAAAGTTGCAGACAGTGTTTCACAAACAAACAGACTTAATTCTGTTATTAATATTAAAGTTCTCGGTGGAATTGATGCCAGGTATAATATGGGCAGTTTTTGTAATTTGATAATTGACTGTAACTTAGGAAGAGCTACGCATGCTATTCGTATAGATAATGAAGGAAAGACAAACTATTCACATATCTTTGTAAAAAATCCTGCTGTATACGGTATTCGCTCTTATGGCGGTAATGAGGCGTCATTTACATATATACACGGTTGTCGGAGCGGTATTTCCGAGCCTGCGGTGTCTGTGGAGATTAAGAAGTCTGCGGGTGCTGAGGGCTCCAATCAGCCCCCGGATCGAAGACTGTGTTCAACAATGTTGTACCTTGGTTGTGCAGATACCTATGTCAGTGATTGCGTGGCTGTTGATTTTGAAAATGGTTTTCTTACCGGTGCGGCAGATAACCATTTTAATAAATGTCATGCATGGTGTGCATATAATGAAAATATAATGCAATATGCAACTTCGTTTGTAATTTGGGGCGGTGTTGCAACATTTACTCAGTGTATGGTTGACAGCACTAAATACGGATTTGAATTTTTTAATGCCGGCAGAGCAATGATAACAAATTGCTTAAATGGATATAACTCAGTATACATTAATCCTAGCAGTAATCCTAGCAGTGATTCTAGCAGTGGTTCTAGCAGTGGTTCTGCTCATAAATTTGGTTCACCGTATGTACTGTATTATGCAACCAAAGAGTTAACTGCTAAGTACAAGTCCACAAACAGAGGTACGGGAACAGTAGTAACTAATTGCAAATTTAAGTCTCCCTTTACTTCAGAGAGCGGAATTACATGCAAATTTGATAATCTCGGCAATACAGGTGACGGATTGGTAAGTATTGATTATAGACCCTTGGGTTTGGATAGTGTACACGTTACGGCTCTTGATGATCTTAGTCGCATGGTTAACGGTGAAAAAGTAGTTACTCCAAATACTAATCAGGTTAGTATGGTGAAATCTTCAAAGTGTCGGTACATCGGACATAACGGTATTATTAATGCACATTTAATTATAGTATTGAACCAATGCACACTTGAAAACAACACGTCGATTCATATAACCGATATGCCTTTTGCCAATGCAGGTGACAAAGAAATTGTTGTTGGTGTAACTTCCAAAGGTACTTTGCTCAAGGCTGCAATGGAAACCAATTCGACTGCTTTTTCAATTACTTCATTATCCGGTGATGCGGTGAATTTTGCTGATGATGAAGAGATACATTTTAATTTAACATATAAATACAATGAATAATTTTAGCATTTAAAAAGTATATTCCGTATAATAGTAAATTTGGGGATATGTTTGGTTAAGCTTATTGGGTATGAGATTCATATTTTAAAAGCTTATGCCAAACATATCCTTTGCTTTTTGTGTTTATTGATGTTAATCAAAATAAATTCACAGAAATTTATTGTTATCCAATGGTGAAATGCACAATGTCTTGTGTATGTATTGACAAAAAACCAATATATGTGTTATCATACAAATAATTATAATTGATATAATTATGTATAAATGTAGTATACAAGTTAATAAAATAGATTATGATATATTAAGATGTGGAGGATTTTATGAATACTGCGATTATACTTGCAGGCGGCGTGGGAAGCCGAATGGGCGCAGACAGACCAAAGCAGTTTTTGATGGTTCAGGACAAGCCCATAATTTCCTACTGCTTTGATATTTTTCAAAATCACGATGAAATTGATAAAATCGTTGTCGTAGTAAATGAAAAATGGCAAGACTTTGTAGAGGAGTATGCAAAAAAGTACGGTGTTACCAAAATTTGCGGTTATGCACCCGCAGGAGAAACAAGACAACACTCAATTTATAATGGATTAAAGTGCATTGACAAAAACGCACATGATACTGATATTGTTATTGTTCACGATGCGGCTCGTCCCCTTGTCTCAAATCAAATTATCTCTGATTGCATAAAAGGTGCAAAAGAGTGCGACGGAGCAATGCCGGTTATTTCGGTTAAAGACACAGTGTATCAAAGTGCTGACGGAATGCAGATTGACCGTCTGCTAAAGAGAAGCGAATTGTTTGCCGGACAAGCTCCCGAAAGTTTTGACTTTAAGAAATATTATAAGATACATAACGAAGTTTCAGACGATGAGATTGCACTTACTGCTGGAAGCAGTGAGATTGCGTATCGCCACGGAATGAAAATCCGTATGGTTAAGGGCAGTGAGAGAAATTTAAAAATCACAACCGTTGAGGACCTTGAAACCTTTGAAACTATTTTGAAAGGTGTGAATTAATATGGATAAAATGAAAGCCAGAGTGCTTAAATCAGTCGGAAATCTTGAATATTGTGATTATCCTTTGCCTACGCTAAAGCCTTACGAAGTTTTATTCAGGGTAAAAGCCTGCGGAATCTGCGGTTCGGATATTCCGAGAATTTTTGTAAACGGAACATACCATTTTCCTACTATTCCGGGACACGAATTTTCCGGAGAAGTAGCTGCCGTTGCCGATGATAAATATAAAGACCTTGTCGGTATGAGAGCAACTGTTTTTCCGCTCATTCCTTGTATGAAATGTGAAAATTGCAATGATGGAAAATATGAAATGTGCAGAAGCTACGACTACCTCGGTTCAAGAAGCGACGGCGGTTTTGCCGAATATGTAAGAGTTCCCGTTTGGAACCTTGTTCCTATTCCTGATAATCTTTCGTTTGAGGCTGCCGCAGTAACGGAGCCGTGTGCCGTTGCACTCCACGCATTAAGACGTGCTCAGATTGAAATAGGCGATACTGTTGTCATCTACGGTCCCGGCACAATCGGAATGCTTCTTGCTCAGTGGGCAAGAGCATGGGGAGCAAAAGTTTTGCTTGTCGGAACGGACGTAAACAATTGGGATTTTGTTGAGAGTTTCGGATTCTTTGATTACTGCAATTCTTCTCATGAAGATCCTATTCAATGGGTAAAAGACAAAACAAACGGAGTCGGAGCAGACATTGCCGTTGAGGCTGTCGGCGTTCCTGTTACTGCCTGCAATTGTCTTGAATCTGTTGCAGGCGGCGGAAAGGTTTTGTTTGTCGGCAATCCGCACGGAGATTTTACTTTCCCGCAAAATACCTATTGGCAGATTTTAAGAAAACAGCTTACTATTTTCGGTACCTGGAATTCCAGCTACAAAGATACACACAAGAGCGATTGGAATATTGTTGTTGATGCAATGGCATCCGGCAAGATTGACGCAGAAAAACTTATTACACACAAATTTGACCTTGCAACAATGGACAAGGGTCTTGAAATTATGAGAGATAACACAGAATTTTTTGCAAAAATTATGGTGGTAAATAAGTAATTTAGAATGCGAGGTGTTGATTTTTGAGAGGTATGCTTTCTCCGTCGCTTATGTGCGCCGATATGCTAAACCTTCAGTCAGAAATTACAAAGCTTGATAATCTCGGCGTTGATTATATTCATCTTGATTTTATGGACGGAAAATTTGTTCCGAATGTTACGCTTGATTCAACAATTATCAGGGCTGTTAAAAATGTTATAAAAAACATTAAAAGAGATATTCACATTATGGCGTTTGAACCCGCACAATATTTTGATAAGATGAATATCGGCAAAGACGATATAGTTTCGGTTCATTATGAAGCGTGCCCTAATTTGCATGAAGTGATTCGAGAAATCCGTGTGTGCGGAGCTAATCCGTTTATAGCGATAAGTCCGGATACCAAGCCTGAAGTTCTTAAAGAGTATCTTAATGAAATTGACGGTATTGTGGTTATGACGGTTTATCCCGGCTTTGCGGGTCAGCCGATTGTCAAGGGCAGTTTTGAAAAAATAGCGGAAGTCAGAAAAATGATTGATGAAAGCTCGCTTAATATTATTCTTGAAGTTGACGGTCATGTCAGCTGGGATTTATGCTGCAAGATGCGTGAATGCGGCGCAGACTTGTTTGTAGCCGGTTCTTCTTCTATTTATCAAAGGGGTATAGAGCTTGAAGATGCCGTAAATAAAATGACAAGTCTGATTAATTAATTGTTTGGGGTGTATTTGTGCAATACGATATTAAGATAAGAGAAATGGTTATTCAAAAAAATAGGATGACGTTAACCATAACAGGCACTATTATTGATGAATCAATCAATTCCCATTTTTTATCTAAACCAAAGGTTATTTTACATTTTATTAACGAAAAAGAGGACAGACGTATTCCGTTTGTCCTTTCAAATGTTACCTATATTGACGGCAAGTGTTTCTTCTCGGGAAAATACACATATCAGCTCAATTTGCTCTTTTGGAAAACCCGAAAAGATTATCTGCCGTTTGATATGTATATTAATTTTAATTTTGCGGATTATTACCAAGAAAAAATTAGTATAGATATTATGCCCGAACTTTTTGAAACGGACGATAAGTGTTACGGCTACAAGTTTGAGGGAAATCATTTTAAATTTTTGCCGGATAAAACGAAAATTCTTCGCTCACCTGCATTAAGATTTGCGGTTCAATTTGTTAATTTCTGGCTTAAGTTTTTTGAATATGTTTTTGCAATCATAATGCTCCCTCTGTTTATGATAGACGGCTTGCTAAGAATTACTGATATAATTCAGATGCCTGCGCGATTTTGTGACGAGAGCCCGTTAAAACGTTATTTGGCATATGTGTTTTGGAAATTTTCAAAGGTTGCAACCTTAAAGGTAGCACTTTGGACAGCCAAAAGATATATATTTAAACGCTGCTACGGTTTTTATAAGCTTTTTAATAAGGTTCATAACAACAGAATCACCTTTATATCATTAAGACGTGATGATATTTCCGGTAATTTTGCATTTGTTTATGATAAACTAAAAAATGTAGACGGACTGGATATAAATTTCATTTTGAATGACCACACTATTGCAGATATGTCATTCAAAGAAATTCGTTCCTTTACAAAGGCCTGTGCAACAAGTAAGGTCGTTGTGCTTGATGAGTTTACTCCGCAAATACATTATATAGATTTAAGACCTCAGACTAAGTTGATTCAGCTTTGGCACGCCTGCGGCGCATTTAAAACATTTGGATTTACAAGATTGTCAAAGCCCAAGGGCTCGCCGCAGACTACACGTAATCACCGCAGCTATGACTACGTTACCGTAAGTTCAACCTATTGCAAAAAATGTCATTCAGAGGGCTTTGGTATAGCAACAGACAATGTAGTTGCTACCGGTATTCCAAGAACAGATGTATTCTTTGACGATGCTTACAAAAAGCAGGCTCAGGAGAAATTCTATAAGGAACATCCAAACTTTAAGGGCAAAAAAATTGTCTTGTTTGCACCGACTTTCAGAGGTATGGTAAAGGAGACAGCTTTCTATCCTACCGAAATGTTTGACCTTGAAACGGTTTGCCAAAAACTGCCCGAAGATTATGTGTTTATTGTTAAGCACCATCCTTTTGTCAACGATGTGCAGCCAATTCCAAAGAAATATAAGGACAGAATTATAGATTTGTCGGAGGACAGCGAACTTAATGATTTGCTGTTTGTAACTGATGTTATAATCACCGATTATTCTTCCTTGGTATTTGAAGCTTCTTTGCTTGATATACCAATGGTTTTCTATGTATTTGACCTTGAAAAATACATTAATGAGCGTGATTTCTACTTTGATTTCAAGCTCTATGCACCGGGTAAAATCGTGTATTCACTTGAACAGCTTATTTCAGCGATAAGCACAAATGATTTTTGCACAGAACGCATTAAACCTTTTGCGGATATGTTCTTTGATTATCGTGACGGAAAATCAACCGAACGTGTTGTAAAATTGATTTGTGATAATTTAAAGTGATTTTAGATTTGTTTCTGAAACACAATCGGTTTAAAATTTAAATTTCGGCAATTATTAAATTTTGCTTGACAAAAAGATAATTAAGTAATATAATATATAACGCAAAATAAAGCAAAGCAGAAATGCTTTCACCTGTGGGGTGTCGTCTGCACGGGTCAATACGTAAATTTTTGTGTATTGTTATGCGGACGGAAGTATTTCTGTCCGCATTTATTATTTTAAGCTACTTTGGAGGTGCTTACCCATCGGCAAGAAAGATATTCAAATCAACGAAGAAATTCGCGACAAAGAACTTAGAGTAATCGGTTCTGACGGTCAACAGCTTGGAATTATGTCCGCTAAGGACGCTCTCAACCTTGCAGAGCAGAAAAACCTTGACTTGGTCAAAATTGCTCCGCAAAGCACTCCGCCCGTGTGCAAAATCATGGATTACGGAAAATATCGCTTTGAACAGGCAAAGAGAGAAAAAGAGGCAAGAAAAAATCAGCATATCGTCGATATAAAAGAAGTGCGATTGTCGCTTAACATTGATACTCACGATTTTAACACAAAGCTTAATAATGCGTTAAAGTTTATCAAACACGGCGACAAAGTAAAGGTTTCAATTCGTTTTCGCGGACGTGAAATGGGACATCCGGAAATCGGTCTTGAAACAATGAAGCGTTTTGCCGAAGCTTGCAGTGAAGTTGCTGTAATCGAGAAGCCTGCTAAGCTTGAAGGTCGTAATATGCTTATGTTTCTTGCGCCAAAGTTCAATAAGTAACCAATTAAGGGAGGATATTATAATGCCTAAAATTAAAACACACAGCGGTGCCAAAAAACGTTTTAAACTTTCAAAAAACGGTAAAGTTATCCGTGCTCACGCTAACAAAAGCCATATCTTAAATAAGAAGACTACTAAGCGTAAAAGAGGTTTGCGTCAGACAGCTGTTGCTGATAAGACAAATACCCCACAGATTAAGCGTCTTATTCCTTATAAATAATCTCGGCTTAACTAATTAATTCAACAAAATCGGAGGTAACATATAATGGCACGTGTAAAAGGTGCGATCATGACTCGCAAAAGAAGAAAAAAGACATTAAAGCTCGCTAAGGGCTATTGGGGTGCAAAATCAAGACACTTCAAAATGGCTAAACAGGCTGTTATGAAGTCCGGCAACTATGCGTTTATCGGACGTAAGCAGAGAAAGAGAGATTTCCGTCGCCTTTGGATTTCCCGTATTTCAGCCGCTTGCAAAGCAAATGGCACAAACTATTCAACATTTATGAACGGTCTTAAAAAAGCAGGCATCGTTTTGAACAGAAAGATGCTTTCTGAGATTGCAATTTCAGATCCTGCTGCTTTTACATCACTTGTTGAACAGGCAAAAAATGCTTAATTAGAATTATGTAACTGCGTTTGGGTAATCCCAAACGCATTTGCTGTTTTATGGAGAACGGTATGCTTATAATTTCAAGCAAAGATAATCAAAACATTAAAAATACTGTTAAATTAAAAAAGAGCGCAAAATACAGAAAACAATCAGGCTTGTTTTTGGCCGAAGGCTTGCGTGTCTGTTTTGACGCAATGCTGAGCGGCGCAAAAATTGAAACCTTGTTTGTTACTGAAAACGCATCCCAAAAACATTTTGAAAAATACAATCAGCTGTCAGAATATGCAGGTAAAACATTTGTCGTTACTCCTGAACTGTTTTCAATTATCAGCGATACTCAAACTCCACAGGGATTTTTGTGCGTTATAAAAGCACTTGACAAAACAAAACAGTTTGATACAATAAAAAATGGCGGAAAATTTCTTGCGCTTGATAATGTTCAGGATCCCAACAACCTCGGAACAATATTAAGGTCGGCAGAGGCATTCGGAATTTCGGGTGTTGTTATGTCGTCCGATTGCTGTGATATATACAGTCCAAAGGTTGTAAGGGGAAGTATGGGCGCAGTATTCAGACTCCCTTTCATTATATATCCGACCATAGCACAGTTTTTAAACGATAACCCCGCACTTAATTCATATGCTGCCGTTGTTGACAGCAAAGCCCAGAGCATAACAGACATTTGCTTTACAGAGCCTTGTGTCGCTGTTGTCGGTAATGAGGGCAACGGATTAAAAGATGAAACAATAATAGCTTGCAACAACAAGATTACAATTCCTATGAAAGGAAAGGCAGAATCACTCAACGCCTCAACGGCTGCTTCAATTATAATTTGGGAAATGATAAGATGATTTCAAAGAATGCAAAATTTTGGATATGGCTCACTCAGACCCTTGGATATAATACGCCAAAGGTCAAACGCCTATGTGAACTTTATCCCGATATTTCTCAATTTTGCCTTTCGGATAAAAGGGAATGGAAGTTTTGCGGCATACTTTCCGACGCCGATATTTCAAAACTTTCATCAACTTCATTTGATATATCACAGCAAATTATCGACAGATGTGATGAACTCGGATATGAAATACTGTGTATAGATGACCCAAAATATCCTAAATGCCTTTATAATATTGATACTCCGCCTGCGGTTATATATATCAGCGGAAATTTGCCCGATGTCGATAATCGCCTTACAATCGGAATAGTTGGCACACGCCGTGCAACTAAGTACGGACTTGACAATTCCTATAAAATCGGATATGCTTTGTCAAAATACGGCGTGGCAACCGTAAGTGGCGGTGCACTTGGAATTGATTGTGCATCTCACCGAGGCTCTTTGGCGGCGGACGGTGTAACGGTTTGTGTGCGCGGATGTGGGATAAATTGTTCCTATCTTAAAGAAAACGCAGGTATGCGAAAAGCAATAACAAAACGAGGAGCGGTTATTTCGGAATATCCGCCCGATGAATTTCCGCGCAATTATTATTTTCCTGCACGAAACAGAATTATTTCCGCATTGTCTGACGGTGTGGTGATAATAGAATCGGGTGTCAAGAGCGGTTCGCTGATTACAGCTTCTCTTGCGCTTGAACAAGGAAAAGAAGTCTTTGCGCTGCTTGGCAATAACAGTCCGCAGAATGAGGGTTCAAACAACAGAATAAAAGAGGGTACGGCAATACCGATAACCGATTTTATGGATATACTAAATGCCTTTGATAACCTTTACGCCACTGACGGAGAGGTTGACTTTGATAATATTTCTTTTGAGGATATTGAAGCCATTCCAGTAAAGGGCAAAAGTCCGTTTGCAAAGCGTCCCAAAACCTTTGTAAATAACAATAATATTCCAATAAAGAAAATTGTTGATAACTCAGATAATACTAAAAGCTTAAAAAAGCATCACAAAAAGAATTTAAATTTGAATATAACAGCTCAAAAAATATATGATTATATTTCAGAAGAGCCTGTTCATATAGATAAAATATCAAGTGATTTACAAATTCCTGTATTCAGGGTGTTAAGCTCGCTTACCGAGCTTGAGATGAAAGATCTTGTAACAGCCTTGCAGGGAAGAAGATATGTCATAAAATAATAGGAGGACAAATAATGTCAGATTTGGTAATTGTGGAGTCTCCTGCAAAAGCTAAGACAATCAAAAAATATCTCGGCAGCAATTACGATGTAGTTGCTTCAATGGGACATGTCCGTGACTTGCCTAAAGCTCGCCTGAGCGTTGATATAAAAAATGGATTTGCACCTAAATATGCTATAATAAAAGGAAAAGAAAAATTAGTCAAAGAACTTAAAGAATTGGCTGAAAAAAGCGATAACGTTTATCTCGCAACCGACCCTGATAGAGAGGGGGAAGCAATTTCATGGCATCTGGCTTATATTTTAGGTTTGCCGGATGATTATAATAAGCGAGTTGAATTTAACGAGATTACAAAAACGGGCGTAACCCACGGAATGGAAAATCCAAGGAAAATTAACATTGACCTTGTTAATGCTCAACAGGCACGCAGAATACTTGACCGCCTTGTGGGATATAAACTTAGTCCGTTTATCTCACAAAAAATACGCAGAGGTTTGTCCGCAGGACGTGTTCAGTCCGTGGCGCTTAAAATAATTGTTGACAGAGAAAATGAAATAAGAAAGTTCAAACCTGAAGAATATTGGTCAATCGACGCAAAATTTATTCCGAAAGGCAGCAGAAAATCATTTTCGGCAACTTTGTATTCTGATGAAAACGGAAAAATTAAAATTCAAAATCAGGAACAGGCTGAAAAAATTGAAGCCGATTTGGCAGATGCCGAATATACAGTGACAAAAGTCAGAAACGGTACACGAAAAAAATCTCCTGCACCGCCGTTTATCACTTCTACTCTTCAACAGGAGGCTTCTAGAAAGCTTGGCTTTCAGTCAAGAAGAACAATGAAGGTTGCTCAGGAGCTTTATGAAGGTGTTGATATTGAGGGAATGGGTGCAACAGGTCTTATTACCTATATGCGTACCGACTCTCTCAGAATTTCAAACGACGCAATTGCCGAGGTTACTAAGTTTATTGCAAGTGAATACGGTGAAGAATATTTGCCACCTAAGCCAAGATTCTTTAAGTCGAGAAATAATGCTCAGGACGGACACGAAGCAATCAGACCGTCAATGCCGAGCCTTACTCCGGAACAGGTTAAGAACAGCCTTACCTCAGACCAATACAAATTGTATAAACTTATTTGGAGCAGATTTACCGCTTCTCAGATGACAGAGTGTATTCAAAAGACAACACAGGCGGAAATTCAGGCAAACGGATATACATTTAAAGCTTCGGGATACTATGTTGATTTTCCGGGCTTTACCAAACTCTATATTGAGGGCAAAGATGAGGCAGAGGAAAAATCTTCTCAGCTCCCGGAGCTTAAAAAGGATATGCCCGTAAGATGTAAAGAACTTCAAAAGAATCAGCATTTCACGCAACCGCCCGCACGCTATACCGAAGCGTCGCTGATTAAGACTCTTGAGGAGTACGGAATCGGCAGACCTTCAACTTATGCGGCAACAATCACAACAATTACAAGCCGTGAATATGTAAAGCGTGAGGCAAAAAGCCTTGTTCCTACCGAGCTTGGCGAAGTAATTACACAGCTTATGAAGAAAAGATTTCCGAATATAGTTAATGTAAAGTTTACTGCACAAATGGAAGAAAACCTTGATGAGGTTGAAAACGGCAAGGAAGAGTGGCAGGAAGTTCTTGAAGATTTTTACGGCGATTTTGAAAAAACTCTAAAAGAAGCAAAGACTGCCATGGAGGGTGTAAAACTCAAACTCAAAGAGGATGAAACCGACATCATCTGCGAAAAATGCGGAAGAAGAATGGTTGTAAAAACAAGCAGATACGGAAAATTCATTGCTTGTCCCGGATATCCCGAGTGCAAAAATATTAAGAAATATGTTGAAAAAACCGGAGTGAAATGCCCTAAATGCGGCGGCGACGTAATTGTTAAACACACTAAGAACAAGAGAGTGTTCTATGGTTGTTCAAATTATCCGGAATGTGATTTTGTCAGCTGGAATGAACCGACTAACGAACGCTGTCCAAACTGCGGCGAAGTGCTTTACAAAAAGAAAGGCAAAAAGCCTGCATTGTATTGTGCAAAAGAGGGCTGCGGTTATACTAAAACGATAACAACGGAAGATAAATAATGTATATAAATGTAATAGGCGCAGGTCTTGCCGGGTGCGAAGCCGCAATGCAGATTGCATCACGAGGCATAGAAGTTCATTTATACGAAATGAAGCCTGCAAAAAAATCTCCTGCACACAAATCAGATATGTTCGGCGAACTTGTTTGTTCAAATTCCTTAAAGGCAATGCGGCTTGAAAGCGCAGCAGGACTTTTAAAGGAAGAAATGAGACGCCTCAATTCGTTTCTTATGAAGTGCGCTGACAAATGTCAGGTTCCCGCAGGCGGTGCGCTTGCCGTTGACAGAAACTTGTTTTCTGCTTATGTAACCGATGGCATTAAAAACAATCCGAATATAAAAATATACAGTGACGAAGTAACCGAAATCCCGTCGGACGCAATTACCGTCATTGCAACGGGACCTTTGACTTCCGACGCTCTTGCAGAGACGATAAAGCAAAGATTTGGCGATTCACTCTCGTTTTTTGACGCTGCGGCACCGATTGTAACCTCAGAAAGCATTGACCGTGACTTTTCTTTTTGCGCTTCCCGATATGACAGAGGCGGAGAAGATGATTACATTAACTGCCCTATGGACAAAGAAGAGTATCTAAGATTTTACAACGCTCTTGTCAATGCCGAGCGTGCACCTTTACATGATTTTGACGTTAATAATCCAAAGGTTTATGAGGGTTGTATGCCTGTTGAGGTAATGGCTCAGCGTGGCGAAAACACCTTGCGGTTCGGTCCTATGAAACCGGTCGGACTCGTTAATCCAAAGACAGGTCATCGTCCGTGGGCTGTTTTGCAGCTTCGCAAGGAAAATTCATCAGGCTCAATGTATAATCTTGTGGGATTCCAGACAAATCTCAAATTTCCTGAACAAAAGCGTGTATTTTCGCTTATTCCCGCACTTCACAAAGCTGATTTTGTAAGATACGGCGTTATGCACCGTAATACATTCCTAAATTCGCCAAAGGTTTTAAATGCTGATTTTTCTACAAAGGAAAATAAAAAACTTTTCTTTGCCGGTCAAATTACCGGTGTAGAGGGATATATGGAGAGTGCGGCGTCAGGTATAATCGCCGGAATAAATGCGTGCAGAGTTCTTGAAGACAAACAAACGTTAATTTTTCCACGGCAAACTATGCTTGGTGCATTATCGGATTATATTTCTGATTCAAGCGTAAAGAAGTTCCAGCCTATGGGAGCAAACTTCGGTGTGCTCCCCGAGTTAGAGAACAGACCTCGTGACAAACGTGAACGTGGTGCCGCTTATTCGGAACGTGCAATTAACACAATGGAAAGATTTATTTCCGATAACAATATTGAGGTATAAAATGAAAATTATTGTTGACGCATTCGGCGGCGATAATGCCCCTCTTGAGATTATAAAGGGCTGCGCCGATGCGGTAAAAGAGTTTAATATTGAAATTATTCTTACAGGTAACAAACGCACAATAAAAGAAGTTGCCGCTAATAATAAAATATCTCTTGAACATATGAGTATTGTCCATTGTGATGAAGTTATTACGATGGATGACGATGCCGAATCCGTCCTTAAAGCCAAGAAAAACAGCTCTATGGCGGTTGGCTTAAAGCTTTTAAACGAAGATGCAGGTCAGGCATTTATAAGTGCCGGCAACAGCGGAGCACTGTGCTTTGGCGCTACCCTTGGCATAAAGCGAATTAAAGGCATAAAGCGCCCTGCGTTTGCCCCTGTAATGCCATCTGAAAACGGCTTTTTTATGCTTATAGACGGCGGGGCAAATGTTGAATGTCGCCCTGAAATGCTTCACCAGTTTGCCGTTATGGGTTCGGTTTATATGGAAAAGGTTATGAAAATCCAAGATCCGCGCGTGGGGCTTGCAAATGTCGGTACCGAGGAGCATAAGGGAAACGAGCTGTATCAGAATACCTATAAAATCTTGGCTGGCAGCAAGCTTAATTTTATCGGCAACGTTGAGGGACGTGATATTCCAAAGGGAGCATGCGATGTTTTGGTGTGCGATGGCTTTACCGGTAATCTTATTTTAAAGATGTATGAGGGTGTGGCGTTGACTCTGATGAAGCAAATTAAACATATTTTTGCCGATTCAGCCAAAGGTAAGCTTGCCGCAGCACTTGTTATGAATGACATCAAGGATTTTAAAACCCGTTTTGATTACAATACGTACGGCGGCGCACCGATTCTCGGGACGTCAAAGCCCGTTTTTAAGGCTCACGGAGATTCAAAGGCAAGAACAATCACGAATGCGATAAGACTTATGATTGACTATGTAAATGCCGAGGCTATTGATGAAATTTCATCATCCTTAAAATCTGTTAAGGAGAAGTAATATGACTGAATTAGAAAACAAAATCGGATATACCTTTAAAAACAGTGCATTGCTTAAAGAGGCGCTTACTCACTCCTCGTATGCAAACGAGCACAAGTCAAGACACATAAAATACAACGAAAGACTTGAATTTTTAGGCGATGCAGTGCTTTCGATAGTAGTTTCCGATTACATTTTTAAACATTGTCCCGAACTGCCCGAGGGCGAGCTTACAAAACTCAGAGCTTCTTTGGTGTGTGAAAAGACCTTGTTTGAATTTGCAAAAAAAATTGAACTTGGAAATTATCTTGTTTTAAGCAAAGGCGAAAGAAACAACGGCGGCGCAGAGAGACCGTCAATTCTGTCAGATGCTTTTGAAGCATTAATAGCCGCAATTTATATTGACGGCGGAATTGAACCGGTGTCAAAGCACATTTTGAATTTTGTTATTCCGGCAATCAAAAATTCAAAGAAGAAGATTGTAAAAGATTATAAAACTACTCTTCAGGAAATTGTTCAGAAAAACCCCGGAGAAAAATTAGAATATGTTCTTGTCGAAGAAAGCGGTCCTGACCACAATAAGCATTTTGTTGTTGAAGTTCACCTAAACAGCAATTCCATCGGCAAGGGCGGCGGAAGAAGCAAAAAAGAAGCCGAGCAGCAGGCGGCAAGAGAAGCTTTGGAGCTGATGGGCTATTAAACACGCTAATATTTCAATATTCATTCCGCATAACGGTTGTCCGCATCAGTGCAGTTTTTGTAACCAAAGAAATATCACGGGTCAACAGTATCAGCCTACCGCAGATGATGTGAAAAATACAATTGAAAAGGCAATCGGTGATTTAAAGCAAAATACCGCCAACACTGAAATTGCATTTTTCGGAGGCAGCTTTACCGCCATTGACAGGGAGTATATGTTGTCGTTGCTTGATGCGACAAAACCTTATATCGATAAACTTAAGGGCATACGCATATCCACTCGCCCTGACTATATTGATGATGAAATTCTGTCGGTCTTAAAAAGCTATAATGTAACTTCAATTGAGCTTGGTGCACAGTCTATGGACGATACCGTCCTAAAAGCCAACGAACGCGGGCACAGCTCCGATGATGTTGTAATTTCATCGAACAAAATAAAAAAATACGGATTTTCTCTTGGGTTGCAGATGATGACAGGCTTGTATATGTCAACGCCCGAAAAGGATTTACTTACAGCGAAAAAATTTATTGATTTGCAGCCCGATACCGTAAGAATATATCCTACCGTTGTTATGAAAAATACAAGGCTTGCCGATTTGTATCTGGAAAACCGATACAGACCGTACACTCTTGATACTTCGGTTGACTTATGTTCAAAGCTGATAACGCTGTTTGAATCAAATAATATAGCCGTAATTCGTCTTGGGCTTCACTATTCCGACAGCCTTGTTTCAAACAGCCTTGAGAGCGGATATCATCCTGCATTTAAGGAGCTTTGTGAGAACAAGATTTTTTATGATAAATTCCTTGAATCTGTCAAAAACACTGACGGTAAAATTACGGATGTGTATATTAACGAAAAATCTCTTTCAAAATTTTTGGGACAAAAGAAGTCAAATCTAAATAAATTGAAAGAGCTTGGGTATGAGATTAAAATTAATTTTGATAATACGCTTGCAAAATATGATTTATATATAAAATAGGGGTTATTGAATGCGTTTAAAATCATTGGAAATTCAGGGATTCAAGACATTTCCCGATAAAACCAAATTATCGTTTGAACAGGGTATTACTTCTGTTGTAGGTCCGAACGGTTCGGGCAAAAGCAACATAAGCGACGCAATACGCTGGGTTCTTGGCGAACAATCTCCAAAAAGTCTCAGATGTTCTAAGATGGAGGATGTCGTATTCAACGGAACCGATAAACGTAAAAAACAGGGTTATGCAGAGGTCACTCTCAATATTGATAATTCCGACAGGTTTCTTGATTTTAACGGCGACGAAATTGCCGTAACCAGACGTTATTACAGAAGCGGTGAAAGCGAATATTTAATCAATAAGGCTGCCGTAAGATTAAAAGATATAAACGAATTGTTTATGGATACGGGTCTTGGACGTGACGGCTATTCAATAATCGGACAGGGCAAGATTGACAGCATTGTTTCTTCTAAAGGAGAAGACAGAAGAGAAATTTTTGAAGAAGCGGCGGGAATTTCACGATACAGATACAGAAAAATCGAAGCTGAGCGAAAGCTTAAAAGCACAGAAGAAAATCTTTTGAGACTCAGAGACATTGTCACCGAGCTTGAGGGCAGAGTTGAGCCGCTCAAAAAACAATCCGAAAAAGCTCAGAAATTTTTGACCTATTCCGAAGAAAAACGAGGACTTGAAATTGCACTTTGGCTTTTGACCCTTGATAAATCACAGGAAAACCTTAAGCTTCAAGACGAAAAAATTTCAATTGTCAGGTCGCAGTATGAAGATGCGGTAAAGGCACTTGAAAATGTTGAGCAGGAAACGGAAGAAATTTATCAGAAGAACGGTGAGCTGTCCTCAAAAATTGAACAGTTAAGAACCGAAAGTAATCAGATTGAATCGGAAATAGCGCAAAAAAATTCGCAAATTTCCGTTGCCGAAAATGATATACTTCATAACAATGAAAATATTGAACGATTAAAAAATGAAATATCTCAGGCTGACCGCAATGCGGGCGAGCTTGAAAAATCAATTGCCGAGAAACAGGAGCAAATTGATATTCTTGATAAACAGGTTATTGAGAAGCAAAAACATTACAACGAGGTTTCGGAAAAGCTAAATATTATAAACCTTGACTCGAGCAAAAGCGGAGACAAGCTTCAGGAGCTTACATCAAAACTTTCTGTGCTTACTTCTCAGTCAGCCGATGCAAGAGTAATTGATATGACAAGCGAAAGCAGCATAAATGAACTTACTTCAAGAATTGCCGCTTTGAACAATTCAAACTCGGAAAGAAAAAGTCAGGTAGAAGATTTGAGCCAAATGCTTTCTGATTATCACCGTGACATAGAAACGGCTCAAAATGAAATAACTTCTTTCAAAAATTCAATTGACGGACTTGAACTTAAACTTTCTTCAAAAGAAAAAAAGCGCAATGAACTTAAAGCCGAAAGTGACAAGCTTGCACTTGATGTAAGAGAACATCAGAGAAAAATTTCGTTTCTCGAAAACCTTGAGCGCAATCTTGAAGGCTTCTCAAAGAGCGTAAAAATCATTGTTAACGCTTCTAAAAACGGTAAGCTTCACGGTATTTGCGGACCTGTTTCGCGAGTTATTTCGGTGCCGCCAAAATACGGCGTGGCAATCGAAACGGCTCTCGGTGCCGCAATGCAGAATATCGTTGTAAACAGTGATGAGGATGCAAAGCAGGCTATTCGTTACTTAAAATCAACCGACGGCGGCCGTGCAACATTTTTGCCTCTGAATACCATAAAACCACGTGAATTAAGAGAAAACGGGCTTGAAGATTGTTATGGCTTTGTCGGTGTCGCATCACAACTTTGCACTTGCGATGCAAAGTATAACGACATTCTCAGTTCACTTTTGGGCAGAATTGTAGTTGCCGATGATTTGAACAGTGCAACTTCAATAGCCAAAAAGTATTTTTACAAATTCAAGGTCGTTACGCTTGACGGTCAGGTGGTTAATGCCGGAGGTTCTCTGACAGGCGGTTCCTTAAACCGCAACACGGGACTTTTGAGCCGAGCTTCCGAAATCAAACAGTTAAAGGCTCAGACCGAGGACCTTTTGAAACTTGCAAAATCAGCCGAAAATCAAAGCGAAGATATTTCAAGAGAGTTTTCTGCAATTGAAGCAGAACTTTTGGGAATCAGAGCGGATTTGTCAAATAAACAGCAGGATTTTGTCAGACTTCAGGCTGAATGTCGTGCATGTGAAAATGAACTTGAAAATTCCAAAAAACTTTTGACAGGCTCGGCAAGCGAAGTTGAAGAATGTCAAAAGAAAATTGAAATTCTTAAAAAGAGCAGAGAACAGGCAAGAGAGAGACTTTCCGAACTTAACATAAAGATAGCCCAAGCCGAACAACACGTGAATGATGTGACAGGCAGCAGGGCAGAACTTACCAAAAGCAGAGAAGAACTTTCATCTTTACTTCAGAATATTCGTCTTGAAATTGTAACGGCACAAAAGGATATTGATGTACTAAACTCTGAAATTGTCTATGCCCGCAATACAGGCACAAACAATGATGAAAGAAAATCAGAGCTGTTTAATCAGATTCACAGCGTAGAATCTGTTATTAACGAAATAAGCGGCAGAATTGAATCTTATAAAAATGATGTTACATCACTTGAGAATACCCGTTCATCTGTTGCCGACAGAATCAACTCGTTAACTCAGCAAAAAGATTTGCTTGAAAAGCGCAGTATTGAGATGCGTGAGTCCGAAAGAAATAAGACAAACGAGCGTGAAACTTCAGGCAGAGAGCTTGCAAGACTTGAAGAACGCAAGCTGAACATTCAAAAGGAATACGATAATATTATTTCAAAGCTTTGGGAAGAATATGAACTTACAAAGCGTGAAGCCGAACAAACGGCAATTGAGATTGAAGACGCTCCAAAGGCTCAAAGACGTCTTAACGAGTTAAAGAAGAGTATTAAAAACCTTGGAAGCGTGAATGTTTCGGCAATTGAGGAATATAAAGAGGTTTCTGAGCGTTACCAATTTATGAGCGCACAGGTTAATGATGTCGAAAAGTCC
Organism: Ruminococcus sp. YE282; assembly: GCA_900101355.1. Classification (GTDB taxonomy): domain Bacteria; phylum Bacillota; class Clostridia; order Oscillospirales; family Acutalibacteraceae; genus Ruminococcoides; species Ruminococcoides bromii_A. The sequence continues at coordinate 107,531 of FMUV01000002.1, read as the reverse complement.
AAAAAGGAGATTACATCGCTTATAACAAACCTTACAAAGCAAATGAAAGAGGTTTTTGTTGAAAGCTTTGACCAGATAAATAAAAACTTTACGTATACATTCAAGGAACTGTTCGGCGGCGGTACGGCTTCGCTCTCTTTGTCAGACCCCGAGAATATCCTAACAAGTGGAATTGACATCTTAGTTCATCCGCCCGGCAAAATCGTGGTACACCTTGACGCACTTTCGGGCGGAGAAAAAGCCCTTGTGGCAATCGCCTTATATTTTTCGATAATGAAAGTAAGGCCTGCTCCGTTCTGCGTAATGGACGAGATTGAAGCTGCCCTTGATGACGTTAATGTTTACAGATTTGCAAGCTATCTTCGCCGTATGACAGAGAAAACGCAGTTTATTCTTATTACGCACAGGCGTGGCACTATGGAAGAAGCCGACGTACTCTACGGTGTTACTATGCAGGACGAAGGAATTTCAAAACTTCTTGAACTTCGCTCAACCGAAGTTGCCGCAAAGCTTGGAATTGATACAAAGTAATTGTAAAGGAATGATATTATGGGATTTTTCAGTAAGATTAAAGAAGGACTAAAAAAGACAAGAGACGCAGTTATCGGTCAAATTGACAATATGCTGTGTTCGGCAACTGTAATTGACGAAGATCTTTTTGACGAGCTTGAAGAGATGCTTGTTATGGGTGATGTCGGAGTTGAAACATCACAAAAAATCAGACAAAAACTTGTTGAAAGAGTTAAAGAAGAGGGCGTTTCCGTTCCTTATCAGATTACAGGTCTGCTTGAAGAAATCGTAAGCGAGATGCTCAGCGGCGACAATGAGCTTAACCTTGAAACTCAGCCGTCAATTATTCTTGTTATCGGAGTAAACGGTGTCGGCAAAACCACTACAATAGGTAAACTTGCAAAAATACTTTCAAACCAGGGCAAAAAGGTTCTTCTTGCGGCAGCTGATACTTTCCGTGCCGCAGCAATAGAACAGCTTGATATTTGGGCAGAACGCAGCGGTTGCGAAATTATCAAACAGAGCGAGGGCAGTGACCCTGCGGCTGTAATTTTTGACGCAATATCCGCCGCAAAGGCAAGAAATGCCGACGTAATAATATGCGATACGGCAGGAAGACTTCATAATAAAAAATACCTTATGGACGAGCTTGCAAAAATAAACAGGGTAATAGACCGTGAACTTCCGAACGCTTCAAAGGAAAAACTCCTTGTGCTTGACGCCACAACAGGACAAAATGCGGTAAATCAGGCTGAGCAATTCAGAGATGCAACGGGAATCACAGGTATTGTGCTTACAAAGCTTGACGGAACAGCCAAGGGCGGCGTTGTGCTTGCAATCAGGGACGGACTTAATATTCCTGTTAAGTATATCGGCGTTGGCGAACAGATTGACGACTTGCAGCCGTTCAATGCAGAAGAATTTACAAAAGCTCTATTTACAAAAACGGAGAAGTAATATGAAGTTTATAATTGCAACAAACAATCCAAAAAAATTAGTTGAGCTTGAACGTATTTTAAATCCTCTCAGAATTGAAGCGGTTTCTGCCAAGGAAGCCGGCGTCGTTCTTGACGAGGTGAAAGAAACCGGAACAACATTTGCCGAAAATGCATTTTTAAAGGCTGACGCCGCTTTCAAAAAAACAGGTATGCCTGCGGTTGCCGATGATTCCGGACTCAGCGTAGACGTTCTTGACGGAAGACCGGGCGTTTATTCCGCCCGCTATGCCGGAGAAAACGCAACGGATAAGGACAGATACACAAAGCTTTTAAATGAAATGAAAGATGTTCCCGAAGATAAACGCAGTGCACATTTTACTTCTGCAATTTGCTGTATTTTGCCTGACGGTTCAAAGATAGAAGTAGAGGGCAGATGTGACGGTAAAATTGCATTTGAGCCTTTAGGAGACAAAGGCTTCGGCTATGACCCTGTATTCCTGTACGGGGATAAAAGCTATGCACAGCTTACAGCCGAAGAAAAGGACAAGGTAAGCCACAGGGGAAAATCTTTGAGAAAACTTCAGGTTGAACTTAAAAAATATTTTGAAAATTCGGACAAAGACTGAAAGGAATAAATATGTTAACAAGTAAACAGAGAGCTTATTTGCGCGGACTTGCAAATAAACTTGATACAATATTGATAGTCGGCAAGGGTGAAATCACAGATAACATTATTATGCAGGCTGACACAGCCCTGACGGCTCGTGAAATTATAAAGGGCAGAGTTTTGGAAAACAGCAGTTATTCGTCACGTGAATGTGCCGACTGCCTTGCCGAAAAATGCAATGCCGACGTAGTTCAGGTAATCGGTTCCAAGTTTGTTCTTTACAGACCAAATCCCGACGAACCCGTCATAGTTCTTCCTAAGGCAAAAAAGAAATGAAGAAAATTGGTATACTCGGCGGAACGTTTAATCCCATCCATAACGGACATATTCAACTCGCACGGTATTGTCAAAATAAGCTTGGTTTGGATAAAGTTATTTTTATTCCGACTTACACTCCGCCGCATAAAGCAAGTGTAAATCTTGCCGATTCCTCACACAGAATCAGTATGTGCAAGACTGCCGTTTTGCCTGATAATAATTTTGAAGTATCTGATATTGAAATAAGGCGTAAGGGAAAAAGCTATACGTTTGAAACTCTTAATTCACTTAAAGAATTATTTCCTGAGGATACATTGTATCTGATTATGGGAGCGGATATGTTTCTTACTCTTGCGGATTGGAAAAACCCGAAAGTAATCTTTAAAAATGCGATTATAGCCGCAATACCCCGTAATGATTCCGATAAGAGCGATATGACCGATTATTACAATAGGGTATTAAAACCTCTCGGAGCAAATGCCGTAATCCTTGACAACCCGGTTGAACAGGTTTCTTCAACATACATCAGGGATAACATTGACAAGCCTGAACTTGTATCGAACCTTTTGGACAAGAATGTTTATGAATATATAGCAAAGAATAATATATATCGGAAGTGATTTTTTGAGCAAGCAGAATTATTGTGAGATAATAAAGCCGATGATGGGCGACAAAAGATATACCCATTGCCTTAATGTTGCAAAAGAGGCGGTTTCTCTTGCAAAACAATACGGTGCCGACCCGGACAAGGCGTATACATCCGGTGTACTGCATGATATAACCAAGGAACTTAATCCCGATAAGCAGTTGCAAATTATACACGATGGTGGTATAATTTTAGACGATATTCAAAAAAAAGCGCCAAAATTATGGCATGGCATAAGCGGCAGTGTTTATGTAAAATCTCATCTCGGTATTACTGATGAAGATATAATTAATGCGATTCGGTACCATACCACCGGAAGGTCGGGAATGTCACTTCTTGAAAAAATAATTTTTATTGCCGACTTTACTTCGGCAGAGCGTGATTATAACGGTGTTGAAACTATGCGCCAAAAGTCTAAACTGAGCCTTGAAGAAGCGATGATTTTCGGCTTTCAGTTTACTTTTTCTGACCTTAGCTCACGTGAGCTTGCAATTCATCCCGATGAACTGAATTGTTATAATGAAATCGTTTTGAATAAACAGAAAGGATAAATATATGACTTCTTACGAACAGGCGATACTTGCCGCAAAGGCAATTGACAGCAAAAAAGGTCTTGATATTCAGGTTATTGAAATCAGCGATGTTTCCGTGCTTGCCGATTATATGGTAATTGCAACAGGTACAAGCTCAACACATGTCAAGGCTCTTGCAGATGAAATTGAGTATAAACTTGACGAGGCAGGCGTGTCTGTCAGTCATATAGAGGGATACAGGTCAAATACCTGGATATTGCTTGACTATGTTGATGTAATAGTAAACGTATTTTCCGACGAAGCACGCAAGTTCTATGACCTTGACAGATTGTGGCAAGACGGAAAACCGGTTGATTTGACGGGTATAATTGACTAATCGGAGGGATTAAATTGAAATACAATCATAAAGCAGTTGAACAAAAATGGCAAAAAATATGGGAGGATAAAGGTGTTTTCCACGCCGATCCTCACTCTGATAAAGAAAAATTCTATGCCCTTATAGAATTTCCTTATCCGTCGGGACAGGGACTTCACGTTGGACATCCGCGTCCTTATACGGCACTTGATACGGTTGCTCGTAAGAGAAGACTTCAGGGCTACAATGTTCTTTATCCAATCGGTTGGGACGCATTCGGACTTCCGACAGAAAACTATGCAATTAAAAATCATATTCATCCCGAAATCGTTACAAAGAAAAATATTGCCCGCTTTAAAAAGCAGATTCAGTCTCTCGGCATTTCCTTTGACTGGAGCAGAGAGATAAATACAACTGACCCTGATTATTACAAGTGGACTCAGTGGATTTTTATTCAGCTCTTCAAACACGGCCTTGCCTATAAAAAAGAAATGAATGTAAACTGGTGTACTTCCTGTAAATGCGTACTTGCAAACGAAGAGGTTGTAAACGGTGTTTGCGAACGCTGCGGAAGTGAAGTTGTTCACAAAGTAAAGTCTCAGTGGATGCTCAAAATCACCGAGTATGCCGACAGACTTATCAATGACCTTGACCTTGTTGATTATCCCGACCGTGTAAAGGCTCAGCAGAAAAACTGGATTGGCAGAAGTACGGGTGCCGAGGTTGATTTTAAGACAACAACAGGCGATACACTTACGGTTTATACCACCCGTCCCGACACACTCTACGGTGCTACATATATGGTAATTTCTCCTGAGCACCCGCTGATAGAAAAATGGTCAGGCATAATCTCCAATATTGACGCTGTAAGAGAATACCAGGCTGCCGCTGCACGTAAATCCGACTTTGAACGTACAGAAGTTGCAAAGGAAAAAACAGGCGTTAAACTTGACGGAGTAAAAGCTGTTAATCCTGTAAACAATAAAGAAATTCCCATATTTATTTCAGATTATGTACTTGTATCATACGGTACAGGTGCAATTATGGCTGTTCCTGCTCACGATACACGTGACTGGGAGTTTGCAAAGAAATTTGACCTTCCTATCATCGAGGTTGTAAAGGGCGGAAATGTTCAGGAAGAAGCATTTACCGACTGTGCGACCGGAGTAATGGTAAATTCAGGTATTCTTGACGGATTAAGCGTTGAAGACGCAAAGAAAAAGATAATTGAATGGCTTACCGAAAACGGCAAGGGTCATACAAAGGTTAATTACAAACTGCGTGACTGGGTATTCTCACGTCAGCGTTATTGGGGCGAACCTATTCCGATAGTACACTGCGATAAATGCGGTTATGTTCCGATAGATGAAAGCGAGCTGCCGCTGAGACTTCCTATGGTTGAATCATACGAGCCGACTGATAACGGCGAATCTCCGCTTGCAAAGATGACAGACTGGATAGAAACCACTTGTCCTCACTGCGGAGGAAAGGCATACCGTGAAACAGATACAATGCCGCAGTGGGCAGGTTCATCATGGTACTATCTGAGATATATGGACCCTCACAATGACAAGGCTCTCGCATCAAAAGAAGCTCTTGAGTATTGGTCACCTGTTGATTGGTACAACGGCGGTATGGAGCACACAACTTTACATTTGCTTTACAGCCGCTTCTGGCACAAGTTCCTCTATGACATCGGTGTGGTTCCAACAAAAGAGCCGTATGCAAAACGTACTTCACACGGTATGATTCTGGGCGAAAACGGCGAAAAAATGAGTAAATCAAGAGGAAACGTAGTTAACCCCGATGATATTGTAGATGAATACGGCGCAGACACAATGCGACTTTACGAGATGTTTATCGGCGACTTTGAAAAGGCTGCTCCGTGGAGCCAGGCAAGCATAAGAGGATGCCGCAGATTTGTAGAGCGTTATTGGAATTTGCAGACAATTCTCATTGACGGTGATAAAATTCGTCCCGAGCTTGAGAGTGCGTTCCACAAGGCAATTAAGAAGGTTGGTGAAGATATTGAAAATATTAAGTTCAATACTGCTATCGCAACCCTTATGGCATTAATTAACGATATTACAAACGTCAAGTCAATCAATAAAGAAGAGCTAAGAATTTTCTCGATTTTGCTTAACCCATTTGCTCCTCACGTAACCGAAGAAGTATATGAGGCTTGCAAACTCGGAAACGGTATTCTTGCAGAGGCTGAATGGCCAAAGTATGACGAAAGCAAATGCGTTGACGACACTGTTGAAATTGTTGTTCAGGTTAACGGAAAGATTAAGGCAAAACTTAATGTTTCTGTTGATGCAACAAAGGAAGAAATCCTTGAGCTTGCAAAAGCTGACGAAAAGGTTGCTAACGCAGTTAACGGAATGAATATAATCAAAGAAATTGTTGTTCCTAAAAAACTTGTGAACATTGTTGTTAAACCTTAATCTATTGGCTTAATTTAACAACAACATAAATTATTTTATTCTAAATTTCTACATTTCTATTGACAATATTCGCTACTTAATATATAATATATCTGCAATTATATGCATATTACCCATGCTGTATGGCAGATGGGAGGGAAAATAGATGGCTGAAATTAGATTAAAAGAGAATGAATCACTTGAAAGTGCTTTAAGAAGATTCAAGAAGCAGTGTGCCAGAGCTGGCGTTATTGCTGAGGTACGCAAGAGAGAAGCTTATGAAAAGCCCTCTGTAAAGCGTAAAAAGAAATCCGAAGCAGCTCGCAAACGCAAATACAGGTAATCAAACAGGCGGACAGAGCATTCTGTCCGCTTTTTGTTTTATTCAATTATAATTTGGGTGAGTTTATGAAAAAAATACTTGTTCTGCTCGGTCCGAACCTTAATATGGTCGGAGTACGGGAAAAAGGAATTTATGGCGAGGAATCTGCACAAAGTATAGATGCACAGATTAAAGACTATGCTGAAAAATGCGGCTTCTCCGCTGATGTCTTTCAGTCAAACCATGAGGGTGACCTCATAGATAAAATTCACGCTTCCAAAGACAGTTATGCAGGCGTTGTAATTAATGCCGGTGCTTTAACACATTACAGCTATGCTTTGCGTGATGCAATAGCTTGTGTAAAAATCCCCTACATTGAAGTTCATATGTCAAATATTCATGCAAGAGAAGAGTTCAGACATACTTCTGTTATAGCTCCGGTTTGCGTCGGACAAATTGCAGGATTCGGAAAGAACAGTTATTTTCTTGCAATAAATGCACTGAAGGACTTGATTTAATGGAAAAACAATTTGAATCCAGAGTGGATTCTTTAAGAAAAATTCTGAAAAATTCCGATGAAGCTGTTCTTTTAACAAACGAGGTCAATGTCGGATATTTTTCCGGCTTTTTACACAGTGAGGGCGTTATGCTCATCTCTTCAGACAAGTCATATTTGTTTGTTGATTTCAGATATTTTGAAGCTGCACAAAAGTGTGCCGAGAATTGCGAAGTGGTTTGTTTCAAGAAACTGTCATCGGATGTTTCCGATGTGTGCAAGTCGTTAAACGTTAAATCTTTGTATTTTGAGGCGTCCGCAATCACCGTTGCTCGTTTTGAGCTTTTTAAAAACGCCTTTGAAAAGGAAGGAATAGCTTCTTTTTCGAGTTCGGAGCTTGACAATTTGATTTCTGAAATAAGATGCATTAAAGATGAAGTCGAAATTGACAAAATACAAACAGCGCAGAATATTGCGGAAAATGCGTACTTGGAGACTCTCAACTACGTTAAGCCCGGCGCAAAAGAAAGCGATATTGCTGCCCGCCTTGAATATTATATGAAGCTTTACGGCGCACAAAAGGCTTCGTTTGATTTAATTACAATTACCGGAAAAAAGACTTCGTTGCCGCACGGTGTTCCGTCGGGAGACAGAATACAGGAGGGCGATTTCTTTACCTGTGATTTTGGCGCTGTGTATGACGGCTATTGCAGTGACACCACCAGAACTGTTGCGGTGAAAAGTGCAAGCGATGAAATGCGTTCTGTGTATAATATTGTGCTTAATGCTCAGCTGACTGCACTGAAATCCGTTAAGCAGGGAGCTTTGTGCAGCGATGTTGATAACGCCGCACGCAATGTGATAAAGCAGGCAGGATACGGCGATTATTTCGGTCATGCAACAGGACACGGTGTAGGACTTGAAATTCACGAGGCACCAACCGTATCTTACAGAAGCAATACGGTTTTAAAAAGCGGAATGATAATAACCGATGAACCGGGAATTTATCTTCCGAACAAATTCGGCGTAAGAATAGAAGATATGCTTTGCGTTACCGAATACGGCTGTCACAACTTTGTGAATTTGCCGAAAGAACTCATAATACTATAAAATGCTTGCATTTTTAATTAGTTTTATGTATAATGTTATTTGATATTGTTACAGTGAATTTTACTGTATAAAATATAATCAGGAGGTTATAATAATGATTTCAGCAGGTGATTTCAGAAACGGCGTTACATTTGAAATGGACGGACAGGTTGTTTCAATTATTGAATTCCAGCATGTAAAGCCGGGTAAAGGTGCTGCTTTTGTAAGAACTAAAATCAGAAATGTAATTACAGGTGCAGTTGTTGAAAAAACTTTCAACCCTAATGATAAATATCCTACTGCATTTATTGACAGAAAGGATATGGAGTACAGCTATTCAGACGGTGATCTTTATTACTTTATGGATACAGAAACTTGGGAACAGCTCCCTATAAACAAAAGTGTTCTCGGCGACAGCTTTAAGTTTGTTAAAGAAAATATGGTTTGTAAGGTGCTTTCATACAAAGGCAATGTGTTCGGTGTTGAGCCGCCAAACTTTGTAGAACTTAAGGTTACAAAGACTGATCCGGGCTTCAAGGGCGACACAGCCACAAACGCAACAAAGCCGGCTGTTCTTGAAACAGGTGCAGAAATAAAGGTTCCTCTCTTTATTGACGAGGGCGAAGTTATTCAGATTGACACAAGAACAGGCGAGTATATGGGCAGAGCTTAATCTCTGCGGGAGAAAAATATGAATTTAACTGAAAAAATTTCTTACATCAAAGGTCTTGCCGAAGGACTTAACCTTGACGAGTCAAAGCCGGAGGTTAAGGTTATCAACGCAATCCTTGATTTGCTTGACGATATCTCATATTCAGTAAATGATATGGAAGATTTGTATGACGATTTAAGCGGTCAGGTTGATGAAATTGACCAGGATTTGGCTGATGTCGAGACTGAGCTTTTTGATGATGATTGTAACTGCGGTTGCGATGATTGTTGTGATTGTGACGATGAAGAAGATTATGAAGACGAAGAAAATCCTTTTTATGAGGTAACCTGCGGTTCTTGCGGACAGAAGCTCAATGTTTCAGAAGATGTTCTTCTTGAAGGCGAAATTGAGTGTCCAAACTGTGGTGAACTTCTCGAGTTTGATTTTTCGGATCTCTTTGATGAAGATGAATGCGGCCACGGTTGTGATTGTGAGGAATGTTCTCATACAGCTGATGACGCTGAAGCAGACGTTGAATAAAACTTAACATAATTACACCCTTTGTATATTATATACGAGGGGTGTTTTTTTTGATTTATCGCTGTAAACGGAAGAAAAGGTTTTTCAGGCTTAAAAGATTTGTTTTCAGATTGTCTGTAATTCTTATTACCTTTACGGTAGGATTAATTGTTCTTTGCGAAAGTCAGCTTGAAGAATTTGTGCCTGAGTTTGTACGTGATCAATCGGAAATTATGTCCAGCAGAGCAATCAGCCAAGCAGTAAGTAATGCCCTTGAGAAACTAAATTACAGTTATAACGATATTGCATTGATAAAATATTCTGAATCAGGTAATGTGCAATCAATAGAGACCGATACCGTAAAGCTTGACAAAATCAAGGTAGCGGTCACTGAATCCGCTCAGGAAGAGATTGCAAAAATTTATGATTGCGAAGTAAATATTCCTTTTGGAGCCTTTACAAATATTTCGATTTTGTCGGGTGCAGGTCCTATGTTAAGTTTTAGCACGAGTATTACAGGAAGCTTCAATTCGGAAATTATCAGTACATTTGAACACGCAGGAATAAATCAGACCGTTCATCACATAAAGCTTCTTTTAACTTCCAAGATTAATACAGTTTCTCTTGATTATATGGGTTCCATTACTTACACAACAGACTATGAGATAGCTCAAACGGTAATTGTCGGTTCGGTTCCGTCGTCCTACGGCAATCTTTATCAGATGAAGTAATTAAATATTTTACTGCCAAATTAGGTTGAAAATCTATATATCTTGTGGTATAATAGCAAAGATAATACTAATAATGGGTTAGGAGGCATTTATTTGGCTGAAACTCTTGTCCAACCGGATAAACTGTCTGATTCGCAGTCAGAATATATGAAATTGATTGCGGAAATTATGGAAATACGAAAAAGGGGAGAAAAGCCCCTTGCTTATATTCGCACCTACGGTTGCCAACAGAATGTTGCCGACAGCGAAAAAATAAAGGGTATGCTAAGCGACTCAGGATTTGACTTTGCAGATTCTCCGGATAACGCCGATTTTATCCTTTTTAACACCTGTGCGGTTCGTGAACACGCAGAAGACAGGGTTTTCGGCAATGTCGGCGCACTCAAAAACCTAAAGCGCAAACATCCCCAGATTTTAATTGCGCTTTGCGGTTGTATGATGGAGCAGGAGCACGTTGCAAACAGAATTTATAAAAGTTTTCCTTTTGTCGGTCTTGTTTTCGGAACACATTCTCTGCATCATTTTCCTGAGCTTATGTACAATTCACTTGTAAACGGCAAGCGTGTGTTTGAACGCGGTAATGACGATAATAAGATATACGAGGGGATTCCCGTTCGCCGTGACGGCACTTTTAAGGGTTGGCTTCCAATAATGTATGGTTGCAATAATTTTTGCACATACTGTATTGTGCCGTATGTACGCGGCAGAGAACGCAGCCGTGAAAAGGATATTATTATAAGCGAAGCAAGTCAAATGATAAAGTCCGGGTATAAGGATATTACATTGCTCGGTCAAAATGTCAATTCTTACGGCAAAACCCTTGAAAACAAGGTGTCGTTCGCTCAGCTTCTTAAGAGCATTGATTCAATTGACGGCGACTATTGGCTCAGATTTATGACTTCGCATCCTAAGGATTGCTCAAAAGAATTGATTGACGCAATTGCCGACGGAACTCATATAAGCAGACATCTTCACCTTCCTTTTCAAAGCGGTTCGGACAGAATCTTAAAAGCTATGAACCGCCATTATGACAGAAAGAAATACCTTGAAACAATAAATTATGCCAAGGAAAAGATTGACGGTCTGTCACTTACAAGCGATATAATTGTCGGTTTTCCGGGTGAAACCTATGAAGATTTCAAACAAACTCTTTCGCTCATAAAAGAAGTTGAATTTACTTCATTGTTTACATTTATTTTTTCACCAAGAAAAGGTACTCCGGCTGAAAAAAAGGACGACCCGATTCCTTATGAAGAAAAATCGAAATGGTTCAGAGAATTGCTTGACGTGCAGGAAGAAATTGCTGCAAAACGCTGTTCTTCAATGGTCGGAAAAACCGAAAAGGTTCTTATTGAAAAGGAAACCGGTAAAAATAACGAGCTTGAGGCTCGTACAAGCGGTAACATAATTGTTGAGCTTGAAGCGCCGAAAGAATTAATCGGCACATTCCAAAATGTAAAAATCACAAAAGCCCGCAATTGGATTTTAAAGGGCGAATTAGTATAACGGAGGTATAAAATGAATATTATTGCATTGGCAAGAGAACTCGGAAAGGCTATTCAGCAGGAAGAAAGCTATATTAAGCTTCACGAAGTTCAGGATAAGGCTGACGCCGATATAGAACTTCAGAGCCTTATCGGTGAGTTTAACCTTAAAAGAATGTCAATAAACAATGAGGCTTCCAAAAAGGAAAGAGACCAGGACAAGCTTTCTCAGCTAAACACTGAGATGCGTGAGGTATACTCAAAGATTATGTCCAACGAAAATATGATTGCATACAACTCTGCAAAAGAAGAGTTTGATGCGGTTGCCAACAGAGTGCTTGCAATAGTACAGCAGTCTGCTGAGGGTGCAGACCCTGATACTGCCGATTATTCACAGTCGTCTTGTTCAGGCAGCTGTGAAACCTGCGGCAGCTGTCACTGATTAACGGCATTTAGTATAGTTTAGGGGAGTGAGAATATGGCGGAGTTATCTCCAATGATGAAACAATATTTTAAAATAAAAGAAGAAAACAAGGATAGTATCCTTTTCTTTCGACTTGGAGATTTCTACGAAATGTTCTATGATGACGCCAAGCTCGCTTCAAAGGAACTTGAACTCACACTGACAGGCCGTGACTGCGGACAAGAAGAACGTGCCCCGATGTGCGGAGTTCCTTTTCACAGTTGTGAGGGATATATTGCCCGCCTTGTTGCCAAGGGTTATAAGGTTGCGATATGTGAGCAGACCGAAGACCCTGCAAAGGCAAAAGGTCTTGTAAAGCGTGATATAATTCGTGTTATTACTCCGGGAACGGTTCTTGAGCAAAGTATGCTTGACGAGGGAAAAAACAACTACATTTGTTGTATGTTCTCCAAAGATAAAAAGCTTGGTTTGTGTTTTTGCGATATTTCCACAGGAGAATTATATGCTACCGAGGTTTCGGGAAAAGGCTTTTATAATGTTCTTACAAGCCAGCTTTCAAGTTATAATCCACGTGAAATTTTAATTGGCGGAGACATTGTAAATATTAAGGAACTTCCGTCGTTTATCAAGAACAAACTTTCCGCCGGTGTTGAGATGCTTGAGGATTCTAAATTTGACTTTGAAACTTGCCTTAACACCGTTCAGAATCAGTTCGGCGACGAATCGCAAAATGTTGCGGACAAAACCTCCCTTGTATCTGCAATCGGTGCACTTATTAATTATTTGAAAGACACGCAGAAAAGCGGTCTTGAGAGAATAAGTCATATTGAGCTTTTCAGTGAAAGCCAATATATGAAACTTGATTATAATACTCAGCGCAATCTTGAACTTACGCAAACAATGCTTACAAAAGAAAAAAAGGGTTCGCTGCTTTGGGTAATAGATAAAACAAAAACAGCAATGGGCAAGAGGCTTATTCGTTCGTGGCTTGAGCACCCGCTGATGAACATAACCTCAATAAATAACCGCCAGAGTGCTGTTGAGGAACTTGTAAATAACAATGTGCTAAGGCTTGAAATTACCGAGGAAATCACAGGCATATTTGATATAGAAAGACTTATGACAAAAATTGTCTACGGTTCTGCCAACGCAAGAGACTTGCGTTCTTTGTGTTCGGCAATTCAAACTTTGCCCAAAATTTCCGAGCTGACTTCGGGCTGTAATGCCGCATATCTGAAATATATACATAAAAATATTGACATACTTGATGATATTCATACTTTGATTGAAAGCTCAATTGTTGACGATCCGCCGTTTACCGTGCGTGAGGGCGGAATGATAAAGCGAGGATATAATACCGAGCTTGACAGCGTAACGAACGATATGAATAATTCAAAGGAAATCCTTGCCCAAATTGAGGCTGAACAGCGTGAGGCGACAGGAATTCCCAAGCTCAAGGTCGGATATAACAGAGTGTTCGGTTATTACATAGAGGTTTCCAATTCGTACAAATCTCAGGTTCCCGATACTTATATCAGGAAACAAACTCTTACTAATTGTGAGAGATATATAACTCAGGATTTAAAAGAAGTTGAATCCAGAATACTCGGTGCAAAAGACAGGTCTGTCGCAATGGAGTATTCAATTTTTGAATCCGTCAGAACCCAAGTTGCCGAAAATCTTGAACGTATTCAGAATACCGCAAAGGCAATCGCAACCCTTGATGTAATTACTTCGCTTGCAAATGTTGCTTCCGATAATTGCTATATTCGTCCGTATGTCAATCAATCGTCATCAATAAAGATTAAGGATTCACGTCATCCTGTGGTTGAGGCTCTGCTTAAAGACGCGCCGTTTGTACCGAATGATGTTTATCTTGACAGCAATTCCGACAGAGTGGCAATAATAACCGGACCGAATATGGCGGGCAAATCAACGTATATGAGGCAAATTGCCCTCATAGTTTTGCTTGCACAAATAGGCAGTTTTGTTCCTGCTTCGTCTGCCGAGATTGGTATTGTAGACAGCATCTTTACCCGAGTTGGCGCTTCCGATGACTTGGCTTCGGGTCAGTCAACGTTTATGGTTGAGATGAACGAAGTTGCAAATATTGTTAAGACCGCAACATCAAAAAGTTTGCTTATTCTTGACGAAATAGGCAGAGGAACTTCCACCTTTGACGGAATGAGCATTGCAAGGGCTGTTCTTGAATTTTGTGCAGATAAGAAAAAACTCGGTGCCAAGACTCTTTTTGCCACACATTATCACGAACTCACCGTTATGGAAGATTTGCTTGACGGGGTAAAGAATTACAGCATAGCCGTAAAAAAGCGCGGCGATGACATTACGTTCTTGCGCCGCATTGTAAAGGGCGGAGCAGACGACAGTTACGGAATAGAAGTTGCAAAACTTGCAGGCGTACCGCAGTCGATTATTAATCGTGCAAAAGAAATTTTGTCCGAGCTTGAAAGCGGAAAATCTGAAATTAAGACCGAAAAGTCTCATGAAAGTGACGATATGCAGCTAAGTCTTATATCGTCTGCACAGACGCCGATTATTGATAAGATTAATTCAGTTGATATAAACACGCTTACTCCGATTGAAGCTTTGAATTTGCTTTATGAACTTAAAAAAATGATTTAATTTCGATGGTCTATATAAAAGGTGGTGACGCATATGGGAGTTATTAATGTTCTTGATAAGCATGTTGCAGAATTAATTGCAGCAGGCGAAGTTGTTGAACGCCCGGCATCTGTCATAAAGGAATTGGTTGAAAATTCAATAGATGCAGGCTCAAAACACATTACGGTAGAAATCAAGCACGGCGGAACTACCTTTATGCGTGTTTCCGATGACGGCTGCGGAATTGCAAGAGATGATGTAAAGGTTGCTTTTTTGCGCCACGCCACAAGCAAAGTAAAAGTGGAAACCGACCTTGAAAGCATTTCAACACTCGGCTTCAGGGGTGAAGCGCTTGCTTCCATTTGTGCGGTATCACGCCTTCAACTTATAACTAAAAATATAAATGATGAAATAGGCACTTCATATATTATTGAGGGCGGAGAAGAAAAAAGTTTTGAAGAGGCAGGCTGTCCTAACGGGACAACATTTGTTATAAGAGACCTTTTTTATAACATTCCGGCTCGTGCCAAATTTTTGAAAAAGGATATTTCAGAGGGGAACGCCGTATCAAATATAATTGATAAAACAGCCCTTTCTCATCCTGAAATTGCATTCACATATATTCGTGACGGAAAACAGGTTCTTAAAACTTACGGTGACGGAAAGTTAATGTCTGCAATATATTCGGTGTTCGGACGTGATTTTGCTAATGGACTTATTCCTGTTGACTACCAGCTTGATTCAATTAAAATAACAGGCTATATTTCAAAGCCTGTCTATTCACGTCCCAACAGAAATATGCAGAATTTCTTTATTAACGGCCGTTATGTTAAGACCAGAACTGCAATGGCTGCAATTGAGGAAGCTTTCAAAGGCTCAATTATGGTTGGCAAGTTCCCGTCATGTGTTCTGAACATTGAACTGCCGTATGAGCTTATTGACGTAAATGTTCACCCTGCAAAAATCGAGGTTAGGTTTATTAACGAACGCCCCGTGTTTGACGCAGTGTATCATGCGGTAAAATCGTCATTGATGAAATTCGACGACAGAAAGCAGGCTGTGTTCAAAACAGACTCCGCTTTTAATTATATTAAAAAATTCAATCCGTTTGAAAATGCGGATGTTGTTCTTAAACATCAAAATACCAACAGAATCACAGAACAAAAACAAAATCAGGAAATCAAACTCAAAGCGCAAAATCTCAGACAGAATAATGAGTTTAATCCTTTTGAATCCGTTGAGTTTACCGAGCCTAAGCCAAAGCTTCAAAAAACGGTTAATATTGATAATTTAAAAGTTTCAGACAGTCAGGCTCCGTTTGATTTGTATTCAAAGCAGGCAATTAATAACGCAAAAAGAGAACAAAGCTACTCTAAAAATGCAGACATTAATATATTTGTTGATGAATCCGAATCAAATGAAGTTAAAAATATTGATATTCCTTACAATCCTCCTGTGATTACGCAGGAAAAGCAAGCTGAATCAAAAGTTGAAGTTAAAGATGATAACGAAATTAGGCTTATACAAAAAGACGAAAACGTAATCAGATATATCGGCGAGGTTTTCGGTACATACATAATTGCGGAAAAAAATAAAAACGAGGTTATTTTTATTGATAAACACGCTGCTCACGAACGAATGATTTATGAACAGTTAAAGGCAGAAAAAGCGGCATCCTTTTCTCAGATTCTGCTTCAGCCGGTAACGGTAACGCTTGGAAAGGCAGAATATGATGCCGCAATTAATAACCTTGAAATGTTCAAAAATTGCGCCTTTGATGTTGAAGATTTCGGAAACAGCTCCGTAATAGTACGCAGTGCTCCGCAGTATCTTGACGCTTCTGAAATAACCGACAGTATTGTTGAAATGTCTGATTATATTGCACAGGGCAAAAATGACATCTTTACAGAAAAAATGGATTGGTTTTATCACAATGTTGCTTGCCGAACAGCTATTAAAGCAGGCGACAGAAGCACTCCGGAAGAGTTGATTGATATTGTAAAAAGACTTGAAGATAATCCTAATATCAAGTATTGTCCTCACGGAAGACCTATTTGTTTTGTTATGAAAAAAAGTGAGCTTGAAAAACAATTTGGCAGGGTGTGATTTTTTTGGACAATTCAATAAATTTAATCTCTGTAATAGGTCCCACTGCATCCGGAAAAACCGGACTTGCGGTTGAGCTTGCAAAACATTTTAACGGTGAAGTGGTTTCTGCCGATTCAATGCAGATATATAAAGGTATGCAAATTGCAACCGCAAAACCTACTATTCAGGAAATGCAGGGAATAAAACATCATCTTATTGATTTTTTGCAGCCTGACCAAACCTATTCGGTGGCAATGTATGTTAATGATGCAAAAAAATGCATTAATGATATTCATTCGAGAGGAAAGCTGCCGTTTGTTGTCGGCGGAACAGGACTTTATGTGGATTCGCTGCTTAATAACGTTAAGTTTAGCGAGGAAGAAAGAGACCGCAAGATTTGTGACGAACTAAATGAAATTTACAAAACACAGGGTGTAGACGCCTTGCTTGATATTCTTTCCGAGTTTGATGATAAGTCGGCACATAGGTTAAAAGCCGAGAAAAATCCAAAGCGAATTATAAGAGCAATTGAATTTTATAAAACAACAGGAAAAACTATTACCGAACAAATTGAAAAATCAAAACTTGAACCGAGTCCTTATAATACAATAAAATTAGGTCTTAATTTTAAAGACAGACAGGTTTTGTATGACAGAATAAATAAAAGAGTTGACCTGATGCTTGATAACGGACTGCTTGATGAAGCGAAAAAAGTTTTGTCAAATGATTTGAGTCAAACTTCTGTTAAGGCAATTGGTTACAAAGAACTTATTCCATATTTTAATTGTGAAAAAGCATTGGAAGATTGCGTTGAAAATTTAAAACGTGAAACTCGCAGATATGCCAAACGTCAGATAACATGGTTTAAACGGGATAAAGAAATCAACTGGCTTTATGTTGATGAATTATCACCTGACGATTTGCTGTCAAATGCAATTGAAATTATTAGCAAAGG
Organism: Ruminococcus sp. YE282; assembly: GCA_900101355.1. GTDB lineage: Bacteria > Bacillota > Clostridia > Oscillospirales > Acutalibacteraceae > Ruminococcoides > Ruminococcoides bromii_A. Next base: position 89,816 of record FMUV01000002.1, on the reverse strand, counting down.
ACATTTGTATGGATAAATTATTATTTAAAAGAATACTTGTTTTTGCGCTGACGGCTCTTGCAGTCATCTATGTTGCATATTTGCTGATAAGTGCAAATTTTGATATGTATCCTACCGAGAATGCTGTTTTGGCGACGGTAACAGATAAAATTGTTTCAAACGGTTTCATAATTCGTGATGAAAACGTAATTAACAATAGCTCGTCGGGAGTTTTGTCTTATTCGTGTTCCGAGGGTGAGCAGGTTCAGTCCGGCGGTGAGATAGCCAAGGTATATTCAAGTGAAAGCGATGCTGTTTCACAGACAACCGCCGCACAGCTCCAAAAGAAAATCGAAAGTTTAAAGGAACTTCAGCAGACAAGTCTTACCGGCTCGGTTGGAATAGATGTAATCAATAATATGATTGAAGACAAGATTATAACATATCTTGACGATATAAATGACTCTGATATAAATCTTGCAAAATCAGACAACGATAATTTGCTTAATTCCATAAATCAGAGACTGCTTTGCACAGGCAAAATTTCAAACTTTAATTCTGAAATTTCCCAGCTTCAGTCTCAACTTGATTCATTGACTAGCTCATCCGGCAAAAGCACGGGAACCATTACAACCGACAAAGCCGGATATTTTACCGAGTTTTGCGACGGTTATGAAAACGCTTTTGATTATTCAAAGGTTTCGGATATGACATTAGCTGATTTGAAGGATATAAAAAAATTATCTGTGTCTGACAATACCGCAGGAAAGGTTGTAAGTGACATCGTATGGTATGTTGCCTGCGAAGTTACATCGGACGAAGCTGCAAGCTTGTCAACATGGGACAGCCAGGTTTCTTTGCTGCTTTCAGAAGCGTCATCCGAATCTATGCCTGCACAAATTTATAAGATACATCATAATGCCGATGATGAAAATGCACTTGTGGTTTTAAAGTGCGACTATATGAACGAAAGTATTCTTGAGGCAAGACAAGAGCCTGTTGAAATAGGAATGGGAACATATACCGGACTGCGAATCAGCAGAAAAGCAATTCACGACGATTATGTAACCAAGGTTACCTATGATGACAACGACCAGCCGCATAAGGAAGAAAAGAAGGTTCAAGGCGTTTATGTCCTTTACGGAAGCGAAGTTCAGTTTAAGCAGATTTCAATCCTTCATTCCGATAAAGATTATGTAATTTGTGATACGTCACCGGCAGACGGAATTTTGTTTAACGGTGAAACAGTTTCGCTGTATGATAAAGTAATAGTTAAGGGGGACGATTTATATGACGGCAAGGTCATTAAATGATGTTGAATATAATTACAAACTGATAAACGAGCGAATTGCCGAGGCTGCTCAAAAAGCAGGCAAAAGCAGGGAGGACATAACCTTTCTTGCTGCCACCAAAACCGTTGAACCCGAGGTTATCAATCACGCAATTTCACTTGGGCTTGACCATATCGGCGAAAACAGGGTTCAGGAACTTCTTTCAAAATATGAAGCATATAATCTCAGCAATTGTTCACTTCAGTTTATCGGTCACCTTCAAACCAATAAGGTGCGCCAGATTGTTGACAAGGTAGATTTGATTCAGTCTGTCGATTCATTAAAGCTTGCAAAAGAAATTTCAACCCAGTCTTTGAAACATAACAAGACAACCGACATCCTTGTTGAGGTTAATATTGGCAGAGAAGAAAACAAATCGGGAGTTTTTGAGGAAAACTTGGTAGAATTGCTTTGTCAAATCGCTCAACTTGAGGGCGTTACGGTTAAAGGTTTAATGTCAATACCGCCAATTTGTGATAATAAACATAAAATTTCAAATTATTTTCATAATATGCACAAGTTATTTATTGACATATCGCAAAAAAAATTAGATAATATATATATGACTATTCTATCAATGGGTATGTCTGCCGATTATTACGAGGCAATACTTGAGGGCGCCAATATGGTTAGAATAGGTTCGGCACTGTTTGGCGCAAGAAATTACACATAATTTAGGAGGAAATATAATATGCCAGGATTTGTAGATAAGTTTAAACGTATGTGGGATGCTCCCGAAGACGAGTATGAGTACGATGAGTACGGATATGCTGACGAAGATGAAGATGATTATGAGGAGCCTGCTCCCAAGTCAAGAGATAGAGACAGAGTTCAGGGAATGGGTTCAAAAAATAAAGTTGTAAATATTAACGCAACAGCAAAGCTTCAGGTAGCAATTTTTAAGCCTGAGCGTTTTGGTGAAGAGACTCGCACAATTGCCGACGAACTTATGCATACAAATACTGTTGTTCTTAATCTTGAGGACACCAACAAAGATATGGCAAGAAGAATCCTTGACTTCCTCAGCGGTGTTGCATATGCTAACAACGGTAAAATTAAGAGAGTTGCTACTAATACATATATTATTATTCCGAGCAACGTTGATTTGACCGGTGATGACCTCCTTGACGAATTAGAAAATAGCGGTGTATATTTCTGATAAGGACAAGCTGTTTTGTTCAAAAATTGATGATGCAGTCGAGTTATGCCTAAAATGGCAAAAGCCGTATTTTTTCTCTTTTATGAGTGAAAGAAAGCAGTATATAGCTGATAATTATCTTAAATCAATATATTTTCAAAACTATTCTTTTTTTGGCGGTTACGAGAACAGCGAACGAAAGGTTCTCGGATTGTTCTATGATGATGCCGTGGATTTTCCCGTATCGGCGGTTGAGTTTGTATACAGAAAATGTGACAAGCTCAGTCACAGAGACTTTTTGGGAGCATTGATGTCATTAGGCATTGAACGAGAAACGGTCGGTGATATATTGGTTGAGGACGGCAGATGTGTTGTGTTTGTTAAGTCCGAGGTAAAGGATTATATAGTTTCCCAGGTTTCCAAGATAGGCAGGGTCGGCGTTAAGATTTGCGAAGCCGACCTTAACAATCTTCCAAAAGGCAGAGGCTTTGAAGAACTCGGATACATTGTGTCATCAATGCGACTTGATAATATTGTTGCGGCAATCACCGGACTTTCCCGTGAAAAGACCAAAGGTCAAATATTGTCAGGCAATGTATGTTTAAATTATTCGGAAGCCCGTAATATAAGCCAGAATGTTTGTCAGGATGACTGTATTACTATTCGGGGCAAAGGCAAATATATAATCAAAGCTGTTGTGGGATACACAAAAAAACAGCGTATAAGAATTTCGATAATTCATTTTAGATAAGGAGTGCATTTTAATGCTTACAATTGATGAAATTAAAAACATCAGCTTTAGAAAGGCTACCTTAAGCGGCGGTTATCGAGCTGAAGACGTTGACTCATTCATTGATGAAGTAATTGCTTCGTTTGAGCAACTGAAAAAAGAAAAGACTAATCTTGTTCACAAGATTGATGTGCTTGCAACTCGCGTTGAACAGTACAGAGCTGATGAAGAAACAGTAAGAAATGCACTTCTTGCTTCACAAAAGGTTTCTGATGCATGCATTAAGGAAGCCAAAGAAAAGGCTGCAAAAATCGTTAGAAATGCAGAAGAAAAGGCTCAGACTCTTGTTGCTGACGCAAACGCAATGACAGCGCTTGAAAAGGAAAATTACCTTAGCCTTAAAGCCGATGCAGTAGCTTTGCGCGGCGAACTCATTGAGTTGTATAAGAATCATATCAAAACCATTGATGATTTGCCGACTTCGGTAAATCTTGAAGATACTAAAAAAGCTCTTGATGACAAGTTCCCGACTAATGAAGTTGCACAGCCTGTACAGGAAACTTCTGACGAAGAAAATAAACAGCCGCAAGAAATCACCACAGAAACAAGTTCAGATGATGAAAAGCAGGCAACAATTCCTGAAAAAACTTCATCTGAACCGTCTGAAACTAAAGACGAACCGTCAGACGAAAATTCAAAGGATAACGCAAAAGCATCTCCTCGCCACGGCAAATTCAGTCAACTGAAGTTTGGCGACAACTATGATGTTTCTGCAGAATAAATAATTAAAATATACATTATACTATATCTGATTAATATAGCATAAATTATTGATATTGGAGAGAGTAGAAAATGTCCCAGGATTATAATTCAACACTTAATCTTCCGAAGACCGATTTTCCTATGCGTGCGGGATTGCCAAAGAGCGAACCTGTTACTCTTAAAAATTGGGAAGATGAAAAAGTATATGACAAACTTATGGAACTTAATGAGGGCAAACCTTTATTTGTCCTTCACGACGGACCTCCATATGCTAACGGCAGTATTCACCTTGGAACGGCGTTAAATAAAATTTTAAAAGATTTTATTGTAAGATATAAAAATATGTCAGGCTTCAAAGCCCCATATGTTCCGGGTTGGGATACTCACGGACTTCCGACTGAACTTAAGGCAAGAAAAGAAGCCGGTGTTGGCAGTTCTGCTGACATTTCGGTGCTTGAACTCAGAAAGATGTGCCAGAAGTTTGTTGAACAGTCGTTAGATGAACAAAGAACACAGTTCAAAAGACTTGGTGTAATCGGTGAGTGGGACAATCCGTACATTACTCTCACACGTGAATTTGAAGAAGAACAAATTAAGATATTTGCCGAAATGGCTTGCAAGGGCTATATATATAAGGGATTAAAGCCTGTTTATTGGTGCCCTGAATGTAAAACAGCTCTTGCTGAAGCAGAAATTGAATACGCAGAAGACCCGTGTCATTCAATTTATGTAAAATTCAAGGTAACCGATGATCTCGGAAAACTTTCAGCATTGGGTGCAGACCTTGACAAAACATATTTTGTAATTTGGACAACCACAACTTGGACATTGCCTGCAAACGTTGCAATTTGTGTAGGACCGTCTTTTGATTATGTTGTTGTTAAAGCTAACGGCGAATTTTACGTAATGGCTGAAGAGCTTTACAAGAAAGCTTTTGAAGATGCAGGCATTTCAGAATATGAAGTTGTCGGTACAATAAAGGGTTCTGAGCTTGAATATATGAAGACGGCACATCCGTTTATTGACAGAACATCTCTTGTAATTGTCGGCGATCATGTTACACTTGAAAGCGGTACAGGCTGTGTTCACACAGCTCCCGGACACGGTATTGACGACTATAACGTTTGCCTTAATTATCCTGAAATTCCGATAATTGTTCCCGTTGATGAAAACGGTATTTTAACCGAAGAAGCAGGCGAGTTTGCCGGATTGAAAACCGCCGATGCAAATAAACCTATTGCAGAACATCTTGAAAAAATCGGTGCGTTGTTTGCTATCAAGAAAATTGTCCACCAGTATCCTCATTGTTGGAGATGTAAACAGCCGGTATTGTTCCGTGCAACCAACCAGTGGTTCTGCTCAGTTGATGACTTTAAGGATGAAGCAGTAAAGGCAATTAATGATGTTGAGTGGATTCCGTCTTGGGGCAAAGACAGAATTACATCAATGGTAAGAGAAAGAAAAGACTGGTGTATTTCCCGTCAGAGAAAATGGGGTGTGCCGATTCCGATTTTCTACTGCAAAGAATGCGGCGAACCGTTGATTGATAAAGACGCTATGCTTGCAGTTGCAGATTTGTTTGGCAAAGAAGGCTCAAATGCTTGGTTTACACACAAAGCAGAGGAAATTTTGCCTGAAGGCACAAAATGTAAAAAGTGCGGCTGCCATTCTTTTGAAAAAGAAAAAGATATTATGGATGTTTGGTTTGACAGCGGTTCTTCACACGCTGCCGTACTTAAGAAACGTCCGTATTTAAAGTGGCCTGCTGACCTTTATCTTGAAGGTGCAGACCAGTACAGAGGCTGGTTCCAGTCATCACTTTTGACCTCTGTTGCTACCCAGGGCACAGCTCCGTACAAGGCTGTTCTTACACACGGCTGGGTTGTTGACGGCAAGGGAAGAGTAATGCATAAATCTCTCGGAAACGGTATTGACCCTCAGGATGTTATTAAGCAATACGGTGCCGATGTTCTCAGACTTTGGGTTGCTTCTTCCGATTACCACGCCGATATAAGAATTTCTCAGGATATTCTTAAACAGCTTTCAGAAGCATACAGAAAAATCAGGAACACAGCAAGATATATTCTCGGCAATTTGTCTGACTTTAATCCTGACACCGATATGGTAAGCACTGATGAGCTTATGTCAATAGATAAATGGGCTTTGGCAAAACTCAATGAGCTTATGGATAAGGTTAAGGTTTCTTATGATAAGTATGAATTTCATATAGTTTATCACAGTATTCATAATTTCTGCGTTGTTGATATGTCTAACTTCTATCTTGATGTACTTAAGGACAGATTATATACAGAAAAAGCAGACAGCAAAGCACGCAGAGCTGCTCAGACAACAATTTATATCATTCTTGACGCTATGACAAGAATGATTGCTCCTATCCTTGCATATACTTCTGATGAAATCTGGAAATATATGCCTCACTCCAATAATGATGTTCATGAGCACATTGTGTTCAATTGTATGCCTGAAAAAGTTGATGTTGCAATTGACAGTGACTTTATGGCTTATTGGGATAAAATTCATGAGCTGAGAGACGAGGTTAAAAAATCTCTCGAAACTTATATAAAGGATAAGACAATTAAGGGTTCGCTTGAAGCAAAGATTATACTTTCCGCAAACGGTGAAAATCTTGAGTTCCTTAAAAAGGCAAAAGATGAACTTGCAGCTGCGTTTATTGTTTCTGAAGTTGAGATTACCGAGGGCGGCTCAGAGCTTGAAATCAAGGTTGAAAAAGCTGAGGGAGAAAAGTGCGAACGTTGTTGGACAATCAGCAAGACTGTCGGTGAAAACAGCGAACACCCAACACTCTGCGCACGTTGCTGCGAAAATTTAAAATAAAATACAATCAATGTGTTCTTAGACATTGATTTTGGCAGCACCGCATTGAGTGCATTAATTAAATTTTGCGGTGCTGCCTTATTTATTTGGAGGATAATATGCCTTTTGTTGCATTGATAATCGGTGCTGTAATCGTGGCTGCCGATCAGATTATAAAATATTTTGTTTCGTCAAATCTTCAACCCATCGGTTCGGTCAGCGTGATTGATAATCTTCTTAAATTTACATACGTTGAAAATAATGGTGTTGCTTTCGGAATGTTTGCGGATATGAGGTGGATATTTGTTGCTCTTACATCTGCTCTGTTGATTGCAATTATAATTGTTATGTTTGTAAAACATCCAAAAGGAAAAATGTTTTATATTTCTGCCGGACTGATTATCGGCGGAGGTATAGGCAATCTTATCGACAGAATATTCTATGGTTATGTTATTGATTATATCAGCTTGTCATTTTTTCCTCCTGTATGTAATTTTGCCGATTATGCCATAACTATCGGCACAATTCTGCTTATTATATATGTGCTTTTCTTTTCAAACACTTTTGATAATTCTGAAAAGGTTGCGAAAAAATGACCGAGCATAAAATTATTTGTGCTGAAGACAACATAAGAATTGACAAGTTCATTTCTGCTTGTGATATAGGTCTTTCAAGAAATGCGGCAGTTAACCTTATTGATAAAGGCTTGGTTGTTGTAGACGGAAAAAAAGTAAACAAAAAGTATAAACTAAAGATAGGACAGACTGTCTCGGTAAGCATTCCCGAGCCTGTACCTTATGAGGCTAAACCCGAGAATATTCCGCTTGATATTGTGTACGAAGACAACGATGTTTTGGTAGTCAATAAGCCAAAGGGAATGGTTGTTCATCCCGCTGTGGGAAACTATGACGGAACTCTTGTGAATGCATTAATGTATCACTGCGGCGACAGCCTCTCCGGAATAAACGGGGTTATGCGCCCAGGAATTGTTCACAGAATAGATAAGGACACAAGCGGTTTGCTCATTGTTGCAAAGAATGACTTTGCCCATACTTCTATTGCTAAACAAATAAAAGAACATTCGTTCACAAGGGAATACGAAGCGGTGGTTTTCGGCAATATAAAGGATGAAGACGGAACAGTTGATGCGCCAATCGGAAGAAATCCCAACGACCGTAAGAAGATGTGCGTAATTGCAAAAAACAGCAAAAACGCTGTCACACATTATTCGGTAATCAAAAGATATAAGGGGTACACCCATATAAGATGCAGGCTTGAAACCGGGCGCACTCACCAAATCAGAGTTCATATGGCGTATATCGGTCATCCGGTTGCCGGTGACTTGGTGTATGGTGTAAAAAACGAAAAAGTTGATTTTGTGGGGCAGTGCCTGCACGCAAGAAAAATTGGCTTTGTACATCCTGTAACCAATGAATATTTAGAGTTTTGCTCCGATTTGCCGGACTATTTTATCAATTTTTTGAATAAACTTGATAAAATAAGCAAATAATTGATGTTTATATACCTTTTTTTGAAAAAGGACTTGAATTGTACTTGTTTTTATGATATTATATACAAGTATTTGAAACTGTCGTTACTCTCGACACGGTCAAATAACGGCAAATGCCGTATTTTGAAGCTGATAGTCCGCTGCATAATGCAAGAATATCGGGAAAATTAGGAGGATAAAAATGGACGCATTAAAAACAATTGCTGCCGGCTCAGTAAAAGATACAACTCCTGAGTTCGGTATCGGTGATACTGTAAGAGTATCAGTAAACATTCGCGAAGGCGAAAGAGAAAGAATCCAGATGTTTGAAGGCACTGTTATTGCTAAAAGAGGCAGCGGTGTTGCTGAGACATTTACTGTAAGACGTGTAGCCTACGGCGTTGGTGTTGAAAGAGTGTTCCCACTTCATTCACCAAACGTACAGGACGTAAAGGTAATTCGTTACGGTAAAGTTCGCAGAAGCAAGCTTTATTATCTCCGTGACAGAGTTGGTAAGGCTGCTAAGGTTAAAGAGCAGATTCGTAAATAATTCTCTAATAATTAAAAGGGGACTTTAATTAGTCCCTTTTTTATTAATTACAGCAGGTGAAGAAATTGAGCGATATAAACACAAATGAACACACTTCACAATCCAATAATGATTCATCAGAAAAAGTGATTGAAGAAAAAACTACTGATAACGTAACAAACAACAGTACAGTCAGCAAAATCAAGGTTCCTAATTTTACGGTTGTAAGACCTGACGGAATCGCTTCAAATATTTTTGATTTTATGCGCTGCCTGTTTTTTGCAATTTCAGTCGTTGTAATTTGTTTAACATTTATTTTCAGACTTGTGGGTGTTGAAGGCTCGTCAATGGAGGATACCTTATCAACAAACGATAAGGTTATTGTCACTAATCTTTTCTATACTCCGACTAACCATGATATTGTTGTTATTTCACATGGTGCGGAATATGAAAAACCGATTATCAAGCGTGTAATTGCAACCGAGGGTCAAACCCTTAAACTTGATTATGAAAACGAGAGAATAATTGTTGACGGCGTTGTGCTTGATGAACCGTATATCAAGGGTACAACTTTCTCAGACAACTACGGCAACTATGATATTCCCGAAGTTGTGCCAAAAGGCAAAATTTTTGTAATGGGCGACAACAGAAAGGTTTCTCTTGACAGCCGCAGCACAGAAATTGGGTTGATTGACGTTGACAATGTAATTGGCAAGGCTCAGTTTGTGGCTTTTCCGTTTAACAATTTCGGCTATCTCTATTAATTTTTTAGTGTTGTATAAAGCTTATTTCTGTTTTATAATAGAAATAGGCTTTTTTTATTTTTATTATTTTGAGGTAACTTTTATGAGTGAAATGCAAACTATACAATGGTTTCCCGGTCATATGACAAAAACCAAAAGGCAAATTCAGTCAAGCTTGAAACTTGTTGATGCCGTGGCAGAAATAATAGATGCAAGAATCCCAATCAGCAGCAGAAATCCTGATTTAAATAAACTTATTCAAAATAAGCCTAGAATAATTTTGCTTAATAAGTGTGATATGTCAAATCAGACTGCAACCAAGATGTGGATTGATTTTTATAAGAAGCAGGGGATAACAGCAATAGCAGTTGATTGTAAAAGCGGCAGGGGATTGAATAAATTCCCAATGGCGGTAAATACGGTTTTGAGTGAAAGAACTGCAAGACTGAAATCAAAAGGAATGGTAAATCCGATAATGAGGATTATGATTGTAGGAATACCAAACGTCGGCAAATCTTCATTTATTAATAGAATAGCAAAGCAAAATCGTGCCAAGGTTGAGGACAGACCCGGTGTTACAAGGGGCAATCAGTGGTTTACAATCAGCAAAAACCTTGAAATGCTTGATACCCCGGGCGTTTTATGGCCGAAATTTGAAGATAAAGTTGTCGGCGAACATCTTGCATTCACAGGTGCAGTCAAAGACCAGGTGCTTGACATTGAATTTCTTGCCGTAAGACTGCTTGATTTTTTGAAAGTTTTAAAGCCCGCAGAGTTTATTTCCAGATTTAAACTTGAAAGTGTTGATTTGGAATCACTTGAATCGTATGAACTTTTAAAATTGATTGGAAAAAAACGAGGTATGCTTGTTTCAGGCGGAGAAATTGATACTGAGCGTGCGGCTATAATGTTGCTTGACGAGTTTAGGTCTGCAAAGCTTGGCAGAATTACGGTTGAAATGCCTGCAAAGGACGGAGAATAATGTTGAATTGGCTTGAATATGAGATTGAGGCAAAGTCTAAAGGATATAAAGCTGTTTGCGGTGTTGATGAAGCAGGCAGGGGACCATTGGCGGGACCTGTTTGCGCCGCTGCTGTAATTTTGCCTGAGAACACAATAATTGACGGCGTTAACGATTCAAAAAAACTCAGTGAAAAAAAGCGTGAGGCGCTCTTTGATGTAATAAAATCTTCGGCACGTTCATATTGTATAGCGTATGCAACAGTTGAGGAAATTGAGAGTATGAATATATTAAATGCAACTATGCTTGCGATGAAAAGAGCTGTTGAAGGTCTTGATGTAAAGGCTGACTATGCAATGATAGACGGCAACCGTTTGCCTGATTTGAAAATTGACAGTGAATTTATAATCAAAGGCGATGCAAAGTCTATGTCAATCGCTGCGGCTTCAATACTTGCAAAGGTGTCGAGGGACAGGCTTTTGCGTGAAAATGCAAAAGAATATCCTGAATATCAGTTTGATAAACACAAGGGATACGGAACAAAAGCCCACATAGAGGCGCTAAAAAAATATGGCCCCTGCCCGTATCACAGAATGAGCTTTTTGGGAAAAATATTGGGAAATGATTAAGCATAAAACAAAAGAAATCGGTGACATCGGCGAAGAATTTGCGGTGAAGTATCTTAAAAAGAAAAGGTACAGGATTGTTGACCGAAACTTCCGTAAAAAATACGGCGAAATTGATATTATTGCAGAAAACAAAAATTATCTTGTTTTTGTTGAGGTTAAGACACGTCACTCAAATTCTATGACAACCGCTTCCGAGGCTGTTGATAAGCGAAAACAACTGAGAATAATTAAGACTGCATCGGCTTATCTTCTTGAAAACGATACCGAAAAATATTGTCGTTTTGATGTATGCGAAGTTTATGTAGACAAAGTCAGTTTAAAGCTTGAATCCATTAATTACATTGAAAACGCATTCGAGTTGGAGGATGGATATGCAGGTTGTTGATTTGCATTGTGATTCGCTATACAAGTCGGTGACTCAAAATATCGGGCTTGATTCCGATAAGCTTGAGGTGAAGCTAAACCTCAATAACGATGACAGAAGATTGCAGTGTTATGCAATCTGGCTGCCCGATAATTTAAGCGGAGAAGAAGCCGAGAGCCTATTTTTAAAGGCTCATAAAAAATTAAATGATGAGTGCAAAAGATGTCAAATTAATCTTTTAAAAAGAGGAGATAACATCCGAGCTTTACTTAAGCAGAATAAATATTGTGCCTATTTTACAGTTGAAAACGGCAGTGCTGTCAACGGCAAGCTTGAAAATATAAATAAATTTGCTCAAATGGGCGTAAAGATGATTACATTAACTTGGAACGATTCAAACATTATCGGTGACGGAGCCGAGGTTGCTAATCCAAAAGGTCTTACTTACTTTGGCAAGTCGGTAATCGGTGAAATGGAAAAATGCGGAATAATAGTTGATGTTTCTCACGCCTCCGAGAAATTATTTTACGACGTTGCTGAATTATCAAAGCTGCCTTTTGTTGCCTCTCATTCAGATTCAGCCAAAATTACGCCGCACAAGCGAAATTTGACAGATGAACAATTTAAAATTATTGCAAAAAGGGGAGGATTGGTTGGCATTAATTTTCATAGAGAATTTTTGTCACAATATCCTCAAACATCAAATAAGTATGATATCATAAGGCATATAGACCACTTTTTGTCGCTGGGAGGAGAAAATACAATTTGTCTCGGAAGTGATTTTGACGGCTGTGATTTGCCCGATGATATAAGCGGAAGCGACTTTTTTAGCGAATTATACGAACATTTGCTTAGGCATAATTACAAAGAACGTCAGATTGAAAAGATTTTTTGTGATAATGCTCTTAATTTCTTTGAAAACTTTGACAATCAGCGAATTATGTAGTAAAATATTTGATGTTTAAAGTCATTTGAAAGGAAGATTTCAATGTTATATAACAGTACCCAAAATAAGAATGAAGTAGTATCTTCTGCACAGGCTATCGCACAGGGAATTTCAAAGGACGGCGGTTTGTTTGTACCTCAGGAATTTCCGCAGTATGACGAAGCTGCGCTAAAGTTGTTTTTAAATACCGATTATAAGGGCAGGGCAAAGAAGATTTTTGCTGATTTTCTTTCTGATTTTACTGAGGAGGAAATTAACGATTGCGTAGAAAAGGCATACACAGCTCAGAAATTCGGCGGCGAAAATCCTGCACCTTTAGCCTTTTGTAATCTTGACGACAAGGCTCTTAATATATTGGAATTATGGCACGGTCCTACTTGTGCTTTTAAAGATATGGCTCTTCAAATTTTGCCTCACCTGCTTACAAAGTCATTAAAAAAGACTTATGACGGCAAAGATGCGGTTATTCTTGTTGCAACTTCCGGCGATACAGGCAAGGCTGCGCTTGAAGGCTTTAAAGATGTTGACCACACAAAAATTATTGTTTTCTATCCCGTAAATGGCGTAAGCCCAATGCAAAAACATCAAATGGATTCACAGGAAGGTCAGAACGTTAAGGTTTGTGCAATTGAAGGCAACTTTGACGATGCTCAGACCGGTGTAAAGAGAATATTCACAACTCCTGAAATTGCCAAGAAGCTTGAAGATAACAATATGCTGTTCTCTTCGGCAAACTCAATCAACTGGGGCAGACTTCTTCCTCAGATTGTATATTATGTATCTGCATACTGCGATATGGTTAACGAGGGCAAAATCAACTTTGGTGAAAAAATCAATGTGGTTGTTCCGACAGGTAATTTTGGTAATATACTTGCTTCTTATTATGCAAGCCTTATGGGACTTCCGATTAACAAATTAATTTGTGCTTCTAATTCAAACAATGTATTGACTGATTTTATCAGAACAGGCGTTTATGATAAAAACCGTCATTTCTATACAACTATGTCTCCGTCAATGGATATCCTTGTTTCAAGTAACCTTGAACGTTTGTTGTACAAGCTTTCCGGAAACAGCGATGCTTTCACCAAGGAATGGATGACCTCACTCAAGACAACAGGTAAGTACGAAGTAACAGATGAAGTTAAGGCTGTTATTAAAGACAAATTCTTCGGCGGATTCTGCGACGATGAGCAAACTCAGGCTACAATAAACAAATTGTTTAAAGAGAACGGCTATTTGTGCGACACACACACTGCAGTTGCAGTTAATGTTTATGAGCAGTATGTTAACGAAACAGGCGATAAAACTCCTGCTGTTATTGCTTCAACGGCAAGTCCTTATAAATTCTCAAGGTCAGTTCTTCAGGCGGTTGCTCCTGAAACCGAATTGCCAAATACTGAATTTGACACTGTTGATAAGCTTAATGAGATTACAAAAATGCCTGTTCCTGCTCCTTTGGCAGGACTTAAAGACAAAAAAGTTCGTTTTACAGATGTAACCGAAGTTGATAAGATGCAGAACTATGTCCTTTCTGCACTTGGAATCGAATAATGTCTCTGTTCGCAATTGCTGACTTGCATTTGTCGCTCGGCGAAGACAAGCCTATGGATATTTTTGCCGGTTGGAGTAACTATGTTGAGCGGCTTGAGGACAATTGGAGAAAATTAATAACCGATGATGATACTGTTGTTGTCGGCGGCGACATTTCCTGGGCAATGAAGCTTGAAGAAACTTTTGTTGATTTTAGCTTTATTGACAAACTTCCGGGGAAAAAGTTGTTTCTTAAGGGAAACCACGATTATTGGTGGGGAACAAAAAGCAAAATTGATTCATTTTTGAGTAAAAACGGCTTTGATTCAATTTCAATCATCTTTAATAATTCTTATGTTTGTGATTATTACGCCGTCTGTGGAACACGCGGATGGTTCCTTGAAAATGATACCGAACAAGACATAAAGGTGTTAAACCGTGAGGTCGGACGTTTAATAATGTCAATTGAATCTGCCCTTAAAACAGGAAAAGAACCGGTTGTATTTCTTCACTATCCGCCATATTATAATGGTATTGAATGTAAAGAAATTATGGATGTGCTGTTAAAATATAACGTAAAAAAATGTTATTACGGTCACATTCACGGGCGTAACAATTTTAAATATGCTTTTGAAGGAGAATACAAGGGAGTTAATTTTAGGCTCATTTCTTGCGACAAGGTCGGTTTTATGCCGGTTTTGGTGAGATGAAATAAAATAATTATTGTTTTCTATTGGCAAATCAATTTAATTATGATATAATTAACTGATATATTCTCAAAATAAAACTTTTGGAGGAATTTTAAATGGCATTAAAGGAAAGTACTAAAAAAGAACAGGCTAATTCTTACGAATTAGTAGTGTCGGTTGACGCTGATACCTTTGAAAAGGCAGTTAACGCTGTATATAAAAGACAGGTAAAGAAAATCAATATCCCCGGCTTCAGAAAGGGCAAAGCTCCCCGTCATATGATTGAGAAGATGTACGGCTCTGAAGTTTTCTATGAGGACGCTATGCAGGATTGCTACCCTGAGGCTCTTTATGAGGCTGCAAAGGAAGCTAATCTTAAGATAGTTGCCGTTGAGTCTCTTGAGGCTGTTGAAGCAGGAAAAGACGGTTTCACCTTTAAAACATCTATAATCGTAGAGCCTGAGATGGAAATCAAGGATTATCTCGGTATTGAAATTGAAAAGAAGTCAACAGAAGTTACTGATGAACTCGTTGACGAAGAGATTGAAAGGGTTAGAGACCGTAACTCAAGAATGGTTACTGTTGAAGACAGACCTGCCCAGGACGGCGATACTGTTGTAATCGACTTTGAAGGTTTTGTTGACGGTGTTGCATTTGACGGCGGCAAGGCTGAGAACTATAATCTTGCACTTGGTTCAGGCAACTTTATTCCGGGATTTGAAGAGCAGATTGTAGGTCATAATACCGATGAAGAATTTTCAATTAATGTTAAATTCCCTGAGGAATATCAGGCTGAGGAGCTCAAGGGTAAAGACGCTGAGTTCAAAATCAAGCTTCACGAAATTAAAGCCAAAGAGCTGCCTGAGGTTGATGACGATTTTGTAAAGGACGTTTCTGATAAAGAAACCCTTGATGAGTATAAAGAGGAATTAAAAGAAACTCTTGCAAAACGTCTTGAGGACGAAGCTGAAAAGGACGTTGACGATCAGATTGCCAACAAGCTTATTGACCTTGTTGAGGGTGAAATTCCGGAAGCAATGTATGACAATCAGGCTAACGAAATGATCAGAGATTTTGATATGCGTTTGCGTTCACAGGGTATGAGCATCGAAACTTATATGCAGTATATGGGAGTAGACCAAAACGCACTCAGAGAAATGTATAAAGAGGAAGCTAAGAGAAGAGTTAAACTCAGACTTGCTCTCGAAACTATTACTAAGAAAGAAAACATTGAGGTAACAGAAGACGATCTTAACGCTGAATACGATAAGATGGCTGAAAATTACAAGATGGAAGTTGAAAAGGTAAAGGCTGCTGTTCCTGCCGAGTCACTTTCAGATGACCTCAAGGTTCAGAAAGCTCTTGAGCTTGTTAAGGAAAAAGCAGTAATCAAATAATTTGTTTGTATAATATTCAATATTTTGCCAACTATTTATTAAGAAAGGTTTTGATATTATGGCATTGGTACCTTATGTAGTAGAGCAAACCAACCGTGGCGAACGCTCATACGATATTTATTCACGTTTGCTCAACGACAGGATTATTATGTTAACCGAAGAGGTAAATAGTGCCAGCGCAAGCGTTGTTGTTGCACAGTTGTTGTATCTTGAAAGTCAGGATCCCACAAAGGATATCAGTCTTTATATCAACAGCCCCGGCGGAAGTGTAACAGACGGTTTTGCAATTTATGACACAATGAATTACATTAAGTGTGATGTTTCAACTATTTGTATGGGTATGGCTGCAAGTATGGGAGCTTTCTTGCTTGCTGCCGGCACAAAGGGCAAGCGTCTTGCTTTGCCTAACAGCGATATTATGATTCATCAGCCCTCAGGCGGTGCCCAGGGCCAGGCAACTGATATGGAAATTCATACAAGACATATTCTTGATATTAAAAAGCATCTTAATCAAATTTTGTCTGATAACACCGGACAGCCGCTTGATGTTATTGCAAGAGACACTAACCGTGAT
Organism: Ruminococcus sp. YE282; assembly: GCA_900101355.1. Lineage (GTDB taxonomy): Bacteria > Bacillota > Clostridia > Oscillospirales > Acutalibacteraceae > Ruminococcoides > Ruminococcoides bromii_A. The sequence goes on along the minus strand of FMUV01000002.1, from coordinate 73,190 downwards.
AATTTTATGACTGCTCAGCAGGCACTTGAATATGGTCTGATTGATAAGGTAATCGAAAAAAGATAAGGTGAGGATTGGCTGATGGCTAATAAAAACAACGACAAGGATATTTATTGTTCCTTTTGCGGTAAACCGCAGGAAATGGTTGGCAGACTTATTGCCGGAAACGGCGTTTATATCTGTGACCAGTGCATTGAATTATGTATGAATATTCTTGAGCAGTCCGGAGAGCTTGAACATGAATGTGACAGAAATAACGGCGTTCATACAGATGAACCGACTGCTTCAATTGCCGAGCTTTTAAAACCAAAAGAAATTAAAGCCATTCTTGACGAGTATGTAATTGGTCAGGATTCTGCCAAGATTACATTAAGCGTGGCTGTATACAACCACTACAAAAGAGCGTTTTCACGTGATGACAGCGTTGATTTTGCCAAGAGCAATGTTCTGTTGCTCGGTCCTACCGGCGTTGGTAAAACTTTGCTTGCACAGACCCTTGCAAAGGCGCTTGACGTTCCTTTTGCCATTGCGGACGCCACTACTCTTACAGAAGCAGGTTATGTTGGCGAGGACGTAGAAAACATCTTATTAAAGTTAATACAAGCCGCTGATTTTGACATTGCAAAGGCTGAATGCGGTATCATTTATATCGATGAAATCGACAAGATTGCAAGGAAGTCCGAAAATCCGTCAATAACACGTGATGTCAGCGGTGAAGGTGTACAGCAGGCTTTACTAAAAATTGTTGAGGGTACTGTTGCAAATGTTCCGCCACAAGGTGGTAGAAAACATCCTCAGCAGGAATTTTTACAAATTGATACAAAAAATATTCTTTTCATCTGCGGCGGTGCTTTTGACGGTCTTGAAAAGATTGTTGAAAAGAGAAAGGGCTCGTCTGTAATCGGATTTGAATCCCTTGTCACATCAAAAGTTGAACTTGATGAAACCGACTGGATGAAAGAAGTAACAGCGCACGATCTTGTTAAATACGGCATAATACCTGAGTTGATTGGAAGACTGCCTGTAATTACAGCACTGAGTGGGCTTGATACAGAAGCTCTTGTTAAGATTTTGACTGTTCCCAAAAATTCTATTGTTCAGCAATACAAAAAGCTCTTTGAGCTTGACGATGTAGAGCTTTACTTTGAGGATGAAGCCCTTGAGGCAATTGCTCGCAAAGCACAGGAACAGCATACGGGAGCACGTGGACTCAGAGGTATAATGGAAGATATTCTTACAGACCTTATGTTTGAAACGCCTTCTGACAACACTATTGAGAAGATTATTGTTACAAAAGAAACCGTAACCGATAATGCCAAGCCGCAGATAATCCGCAGGAAAGAGAAAAAATCTTTGCCGCTTAATTTAACAAAAAAAGATGCAACGAAGCGTCCAAAACGTAACACAGCATCTTAATAATCTAAAATGAAGCTGTATTGCAAAATCAATACAGCTTTTACTTGTTATATTGGCATTTGAAAGGAAAACATATGGATATTGAAGCTAATAACATTTTGACAGTACCGGTTCTGCCTTTGCGAGGACTTGTGGTATTTCCAAAAACTCTTATCCACTTTGATGTAGGCAGAAAAAAGAGCATCACTGCAATTAATACTGCAATGAAAGATAATCAGACGATTTTTCTTGCTGCACAAAAGGACGCTGCAAAAAATGAGCCGTCAATAATAGATTTATATATAGTAGGAGTTATTGCAAAGGTTGTTCAGGTGCTTAAACAACCCGAGAATACTACACGAATTGTAATTGAGGGAATAAAAAGAGCGAGAATAATTTCTCCTGTGTTTGACGAAAATTGTCTTATGGCAAGCGTTGAACCTATTGAAGAAATAATAGAACCGGCTTCTGCAAGGGATTCTGCTGTTATAAGAACAGTTAAAAGTGAATTTGAAAAATATCTTGAGTTGTCTCCAAAAATGCCTCCGGATATTATTTTTAAGGTTGCTTTGTGCAAATCCTCGGGTGAACTCGCAGATTTTATTGCATCAAACTTAGTGATTGATTACCAGCAAAAGCAATCTGTCCTTGAAATTCTTGACCCTACCGAACGTTTGTCCTCATTGCTTGATGTTCTTGTAAATGAAAATTACATACTAAAACTTGAAAATGAGATAACACGCAAGGCAAAAATGCATGTTGACGACGGACAGCGTGAATATTTTCTAAGGGAGCAGAAGCGTGTAATTGAGGAAGAACTCGGCGAGGATGACAGTCCGTCAGATGAGGCGGATTCATATGCCCAGAGAATTGAAGAACTTCACCTTGATGAAAAATCTCAGGAGACACTTTTTAAAGAGTGCCGCAAACTTATGAAAATGCCGTATGGCAGTCAGGAATCGTCGGTCATCAGAACATATCTTGATACTGTTCTTGATTTGCCGTGGAATAAAAGTTCAAAGGAAAAGATTGTAATATCTAAAATTCGCAAAGAACTTGACAAAAGTCACTTCGGACTTGAAAAAATCAAAGAAAGAATTGTTGAACAGCTTGCAGTTAAAAAGCTGAGCGATAAGCAGAAAGGTCAAATAATTTGCCTTGTCGGACCTCCCGGTGTCGGTAAAACTTCCATTGCCCAATCAATTGCAAATGCAATCGGAAGAAAAAGCCAAAGAATTGCCTTGGGCGGCGTTAAGGACGAAGCTGAAATAAGAGGTCACAGGAGAACCTATATCGGTTCAATGCCCGGCAGAATTATGGCTGCAATTCAAAATGCGGGCACCAATAATCCGCTTTTAATTCTTGATGAAATTGACAAACTTTCAAGCGATTATAAGGGTGACCCGACTTCTGCGCTTCTTGAAGTGCTTGACAGCGAACAGAACAACAAATATGTTGACCATTTCATTGATATTCCGTTTGATTTATCAAATGTTATGTTTATTACAACGGCAAATGATTTGTCTGCAATTCCTGCGCCGTTGCGTGACAGAATGGAAGTTATTGAACTCAACAGCTACACACGTGAAGAAAAATATAATATCGCCAAAAAGCATCTTATTCCTAAGCAGCTTGATTTGTGTGGATTTTCTCCTAAAGAAATAAAATTCACTCAAAAGGGAATATATTCAATAATTGACTACTACACAAGGGAAGCCGGAGTACGTACCCTTGAACGCACAATAGCTTCAATCTTCCGCAAATGTGCCGTACAGAAACTTGAAAACGGCGTTGAATCATTTAAGATTGATGAAAAGGCAGTTGAGAAGCTGCTCGGCAATAAAAAGTATTTGCCTGAAACTTTTCTCAAAACCGATGAAGTCGGCGTAGTAAACGGTTTGGCGTGGACTCAGGTAGGCGGCGAATTGCTTCCTATTGAAGTTGCAGTTATGGATGGCAACGGAAAGTTGGTGCTCACGGGTTCACTCGGAGATGTTATGCAGGAATCGGCAAAGATTGCCATAACTTGTATAAGAAGCCACGCAGATGTGCTCGGAATTAATCCCGACTTCTATAAAACCAAGGATATTCATATTCACGCTCCTGAAGGCGCTGTACCAAAAGATGGCCCTTCTGCCGGTGTTACAATGGCTACGGCAATCTATTCGGCATTGTCGAATAAACCTGTCAGACACGATGTTGCAATGACGGGAGAGATAACGTTAAGAGGCAAGGTCTTACCAATCGGCGGTCTTAAAGAAAAAAGTATGGCTGCATACAGACATAAAATTTCTACCGTAATAATTCCTGAACAGAATAAAACCGACTTATCGGAAATTGACAACGCCGTAAAAGAAAACGTTGACTTTATTCCTGTTGATAATATAAAAGATATTATTTCAATCGCAACATTGGATTCCGAAAAAATATCAAATGCTAAGTGGAACAGAATTAACATTCCGTTTGAGAACCAAGAAAATACGCCGACTATAAGGCAATAGGAGAGATATAATGAATTTTAATGAGGTATCTTTTGAGTTTGCCGCCGGACAGGTTGCTCAGCTTCCAAAATCTGATTTGCCCGAAATTGTTTTTTCAGGTCATTCAAATGTCGGAAAATCATCGCTGATAAACAAACTTGTACAGCGCAAAGCCCTTGCAAGAGTCAGCGCACAGCCCGGAAAGACTGCGACAATTAATTTTTACAGGCTCAAAGAATTTAGAATGGTTGATTTGCCGGGATACGGATACGCCAAAGTTTCAAAAGCAGAAAAGGAACGTTGGGCAAAACTTGTTGAGGGTTATTTTGCTCAGGACAGAAAACGTGCTCTTATAATTCAGATTCTTGATTTGCGCCATCCGCCAACTGACGATGACCTGCATATGATAGACTTTCTTTACAGAAGCGGTTTTAACTTTGCTGCTGTTCTTACCAAAAGCGATAAACTCAAAAAGACGCAGTTTGAAGAACAATTGGAGTACTACAAAGATATTTTCAGCACAATCGAAGATATTAATCTTATTCCGTTTTCTGCAAAGACAGGTCTTGGCAATGAAGAAATAAGAAAACTGATAGAAGTTTCAATAAATGATTTAGTACAATCGGAGGTATGAAAAAATGTTTGTAAATGATTGTCTTAATACAAACGAAAAGGGACATCTTACTATCGGCGGATGCGACACCGTGGAGCTTGCAAAGGAATACGGCACACCGCTCTATGTTCTTGATGAAACAACAATCAGAAATACGATTCGTTCGTATGTAAGTTCATTCAATAAATTTTACGATGGCAACGGAATGCCTCTTTATGCGAGCAAGGCTTTATCATGCAAGGAGCTTTGCAGAATTGCAAAAGAGGAAAACATCGGTCTTGACGTTGTTTCAGGCGGTGAAATTTATACTGCTTTGCAGGCAGGTTTTCCTATGGAAAAAGTACATTTTCACGGTAACAACAAGACTGAGGATGAGATCAGATTTGCTTTAAAGTCTAAGGTTGGAAAGTTTGTTGTTGACAATCTTTATGAACTTGAACTTTTAAATAAAATTGCTGGTGAGATGAATATAAAGGCTGACATTTCATTCAGAATTAAGCCCGGTGTTGACGCACATACTCACAATTTTATCAGAACAGGTCAGATTGATTCCAAGTTTGGTTTTGCACTTGAAACAGGCGAGGCTTTTGAGGCTGTAAAAGAGGCTTTGAAGCTTGACAACGTTTGCCTAAAAGAATTGCATTGCCATATTGGTTCACAGATTTTCGATATTGAGCCGTTTGTAACCGCAGCCGAGATTATGATTGACTTTATGGCTAAAATAAAGTCCGAGCTTGGTGCCGTTATTTCTGAGCTTAACCTTGGTGGCGGCTTCGGAATTATGTATACAAGCGACGATGAGCCTGTACCGTATGAAAACTATATGGATAAGGTTTCTGTTGCAGTAAAAGCAAAGTGTGCCGAACACGGACTTCCTGTTCCGTTTATTTACATTGAGCCGGGCCGTTCTGTTGTCGGTGAAGCCGGAATCACACTTTATACAGTAGGCGGCAAGAAAGAAATTCCGAATGTCAGAACCTATGTTTCAATTGACGGCGGAATGACAGATAATATCAGATATGCTCTTTATCAGTCCGCATACACGGTTGTGAATGCTTCCAAGGCAGATAAGCCTGCCGACGAGATTGTTACAATTGCCGGCAAGTGTTGTGAAAGCGGCGATTTAGTTCAGGAGCATACAAAAGTAGCAGATGTTCAGGTTGGAGATATTCTTGCAGTACTTTCAACAGGTGCATACAATTACTCAATGGCTTCTAATTATAACAGAATCCCAAGACCTGCCATAGTTATGGTAAAGGACGGAAAGTCAAGAGTTATCGTTAAGCGTGAAAGCTACGAAGATATTGTCAGAAATGATGTTTAAAATCTGACATTTTATATAATACAAGTTAGATAATACAAAACAATGGCTGCCGCAAATCTTTTGATTTGCGGCAGCCATTAATTATAAGAAGTAAATTACGATTTGTTATTCATTCTGTAACACAAGGTCATCAGATTATCGCTTAAATGAACATTTTCAACAACAGTATCATTGTATCTTGCATTTATGTCGTAGTGACTGAAATTCCAGTAATTTTTAATTCCAAGTCCGTATAACGTATCAAGAACGTTTTCAACTGCGGTTCTCGGAATACATAAAAATGCTGTATCAACGTGATTTTGACTGCAAAAGCTTTCAATCTCAGAGTCGTGCTTTATGCTGATATTGTTCAACTGCTTACCGACCTTTTCTTTGTTTTTGTCAAAGCAGGCAACAAGCTCGAATCCGAGTTTTTCAAAGTTCATATGCATTGCAACAGCTTTTCCAAAGTTGCCAACGCCAATCAAAATAGCTTTATAGTTGTTGTTAAGTCCCAGAATATTCTTAATTTCATCCTTTAGCTGGCTTACGCTGTATCCGTAGCCCTGTTGACCAAATCCGCCAAAGCAGTTTAAATCCTGCCTAACTTGTGAAGCGGTCACATTCATTATCTGCGCTAACTTGGTTGAAGAAATTCTGTCTACATTTTGTTCATTAAGTTCCGACAAAAAGCGGTAATATCTTGGCAAACGCCTGATAACCGACATTGAAATGCTGTCACTCTTAGACATTACACACTAATCTCCTTTAGCAAAAAGATTAAAGGGTAGCCTTTAGACGCTCGTCAATTGCCTTGAGGAAGTCTTCTGTGTTGACCTTTTTCTTGTTTTCAAGTGAAGAAATAGCATACAGGTCACCTGTCATAACTCCGTCCTCAATTGTTTTGATTGTAGCCTTTTCAAGCTTATCGGCAAATTCCATAAGTTTAGGAAGCTTGTCGAGTTCTCCGCGCTTTCTGAGAGCTCCTGTCCACGCAAACAATGTGGCAACTGAGTTTGTAGATGTTTCTTCACCTTTGAGATACTTGTAATAATGGCGCTGTACAGTACCGTGAGCTGCTTCGTATTCATAAATTCCGTCAGGAGATACAAGCACGCTTGTCATCATAGCAAGAGAACCGAATGCGGTGGCAATCATATCACTCATAACGTCGCCGTCATAGTTCTTGCAAGCCCACATATATCCGCCTTCGCTGCGAATAACTCTGGCAACGGCGTCGTCAATAAGTGTGTAGAAGTACTCAATGCCTGCGTCGGCAAATTTATCCTTATATTCATTTTCAAATATTTCAGCAAATATATCTTTGAATCTGTGGTCATAAGTTTTGCTGATGGTATCTTTTGTTGCAAACCAAACGTCAAGCTTTTGGTCAAGTGCATAGTTAAAGCAAGAACGGGCAAATGAAGAAATACTCTTGTCAATGTTGTGAATACCCTGAATTACGCCGTCTGACTTAAAGTCAAAAATCAGGCTTCTTTCTTCAGTTCCGTCGGGCTTTGTAACGCAAAGCTCAGCTTTGCTGCCGCCCTCAACACGCATTTCAGTGTTCTTATATACGTCTCCGTAAGCGTGACGGGCAATGCAAATCGGTTTTTTCCATGTAGGAATATAAGGAGTAATGCCCTTTACAAGAATCGGGCTTCTGAATACTGTGCCGTCAAGAATAGCACGAATTGTTCCGTTAGGTGATTTCCACATACTCTTGAGGTGATATTCATCCATTCTTGCAGCATTAGGGGTGATAGTTGCACACTTTACAGCTACGCCGTATTTTTTGGTTGCGTTTGCACTGTCAACAGTTACCTGGTCATCGGTTTCATTTCTGTGCTCAAGACCAAGGTCATAATATTCACTCTTCAAGTCAACGTACGGAAGAATAAGAATATCTTTTATCTGCTGCCAGATAACTCTTGTCATTTCGTCTCCGTCCATCTCAACGAGGGGCGTAGTCATTTTAATTTTATCCATTAGCTGTTCTCCTTTGTGTAATCAAGTAGTCCGCCTGCAAGAATTATTGCTCTTGTTCTGTCAGAAAGGTCGCAATCTGCCTTAATGGTTTCACCGTTTGTCTTATTAATTACGGTAATGTCGGAACCGTTTGAAATTTCCTCTTTAACATTCGGAAGTTCAAGCATATCTCCGAGTTTAATCTTGTCATAATCTGCTGTATCCTTAAATGTAAGCGGCAGGATACCTGCGTTGATGAGGTTACTCTTGTGAATACGGGCAAAGCTCTTTACCAGCACAGCCTTAACTCCGAGGAAGAGAGGAGCAAGTGCTGCGTGCTCACGAGATGAACCCTGACCGTAGTTTTCTCCGCCTACAATAATGCTCTTGACAAGTGTTTTGGCACGTGTCGGAAATTCCTTATCGCATACTGTAAAGCAGTGTTCTGAGATTTTTGGAATGTTAGATCTCAACGGAAGAATCTTAGCTCCGGCAGGCATAATATGGTCGGTTGTAATATTGTCGCCAACCTTGAGTGAACATGAAGCTTCAATGCTGTCGGTAAGAGGTGAAGTCTTTGGATATGACTTAATGTTAGGACCTCTGAGAATTTCAATGTTATCCATCTCTTCAACAGGAGCCGGTGCGATAACCATATTATCGTTGATAAGGAATTTCTCCGGAAGCTCAATTTCTACTGCGTCGCCGAGCACTCTCGGGTCGGTAAATACGCCGTTGATTGCTGAAACGGCAGCTGTTTCAGGTGATACAAGATATATCTGACCGTCTGCTGTACCGCTTCTTCCTTCAAAGTTACGGTTAAATGTTCTCAGCGAAATACCTTTGCTGTTTGGTGATTGTCCCATACCGATACAAGGACCGCAGGCACTTTCAAGAATTCTTGCGCCTGCTGCAATAAGGTCACCCAATGCTCCGTTAAGTGCGAGCATATTAAATACCTGCTTACTGCCCGGTGCAATTGCAAGTGAAACATTGTCTGCAACTTTTTTACCCTTAAGAATGTGAGCTACACGCATAAGGTCAAGATAACTTGAGTTTGTGCATGAACCGATGCAAACCTGGTCAATCTTTTGACCTTCAAGCTCTCTGATAGGTTTAACGTTATCAGGAGAGTGCGGACAGGCTGCAAGAGGCTCAAGTTCTGACAGGTTAATTTCGATTACTTCGTCATAAACTGCATCTTCATCTGCACTGAGCTCACGATAATCTTCTTCACGATCCTGAGCCTTTAAAAATTCTCTTGTAATTTCGTCAGACGGGAATACAGAAGTGGTTGCGCCAAGCTCTGCACCCATATTTGTAATTGTAGCTCTTTCGGGAACGGTAAGAGTCTTTACGCCTTCTCCGCCGTATTCTACAATTTTTCCGACGCCGCCTTTAACGCTCATAACTCTGAGAACGGCAAGAATAATGTCTTTTGCCGAAACCCACGGGCTGAGCTTTCCTGTCAGGTTTACTCTGACCATTTTGGGCATAGTAATATAATAAGCGCCTCCGCCCATTGCAACAGCAACGTCAAGTCCGCCCGCACCGATTGCAAGCATACCGATTCCGCCGCCTGTTGGGGTGTGGCTGTCTGAACCAATCAGTGTTTTGCCTGGCTTGCCGAATCTTTCAAGGTGAACCTGGTGGCAAATGCCGTTGCCGGGTCTTGAAAAATATATTCCGTGCTTTTTGCACACAGACTGAATGAATCTGTGGTCGTCTGCATTTTCAAAACCTGTCTGTAATGTGTTGTGGTCGATATAAGCTACGCTTTTTTCTGTCTTAACACGTGGAATACCCATAGCCTCATATTCAATGTAAGCCATTGTTCCTGTTGCGTCCTGAGTAAGTGTCTGGTCAATCTTGATTCCGATGTCGTTACCGACAACCATTTCACCGCTCAGAAGATGTTCTTTAATGATTTTCTGCGCAATTGTGTATCCCATAAAATACCTCCAAATTTTAATGGATTTTGTTTTCATTTATATATTATAACAAAAACAACTATGTTAATTATATAACAATCTTTAGTGGATGTAAAGAAAAAATTGCGCCTGAAAGCACAAAATATTGAAAACCCGACTATTCAAAAGTTATATCGGAAAATTGTTCAAAATATATCGTATATTGTCATAAAAGGTGATGAAATTTACAAATTGAAATTGAAATGCTATAATGATATAATTATAACGTATGTAAAACAAATTGATTTTTAGGGGACGTAAATATTATGGACGTAAGAGAAGATTTAAGAAATATTGCAATTATTGCCCACGTTGACCACGGCAAAACTACTCTTGTTGACCAGCTTTTAAAGCAAAGCGGTGTTTTCAGAAGCAATGAAACGGTAGAAGACAGAGTAATGGACTCCAATGACCTTGAGCGTGAACGCGGAATCACAATTCTTTCAAAGCCGACAGCCATAATGTATAACGGTATTAAAATCAATATCGTGGATACTCCGGGACACGCTGATTTCGGCGGCGAAGTTGAGCGTATTCTTCAGATGGTTGACGGCGTTGTACTTCTTGTTGACGCTTTTGAGGGCTGTATGCCGCAGACTCGTTTTGTATTAAAGAAAGCTCTTGGATTAGGCAAAAAGCCTCTTGTAGTGCTTAACAAAATCGACCGTCCGGGTGCTCGTCCCGAAGAAGTAGTTGACGAGGTTCTCGACTTGTTTATTGAGCTTGGTGCTGATGAAGACCAGCTGGAATTTCCTGTAATATATGCTTCTGCACGTGACGGATATGCAAGCACGGATTATAACAACCCCGGCACTGATATGAAGCCGCTGTTTGATGCGATTGTAAATGAAATTCCTGCTCCTCAGGGAGAACTCAATGCAGGTTTGCAGATACTTATTTCTAACATTGATTCCGATAAATTCGTAGGAAGAATCGGCGTCGGCAGAGTTGAAAGAGGTATTGCTAAGAACGGTCAGACAGCTGTACTGTGCCATACCGACGGCACAACACAAAATGTAAGAATTGCAAAGCTGTATCAGTTTGAGGGACTTAAAAGAATTGAGTGCGACGAGGCAAAGCTTGGCGATTTGGTTTGCATAAGCGGTGTTCAGGACATTAATATAGGTGAAACCATTTGTTCAACAGATTGTGTAGAGCCGCTTCCGTTTGTTAAAATTGACGAACCTACCGTATCAATGAACTTTATTGTTAATAATTCTCCGTTTGCCGGCAGAGAAGGTAAATACGTAACTTCAAGAAATCTGCGTGACAGACTTTTTAAAGAAACAGAGACAAACATTGCGCTGCGTGTCGAAGAAACAGACAGTGCCGATACATTCAAGGTTTCGGGCAGAGGTGAGCTTCACCTTTCAATACTTATTGAAACAATGAGACGTCAGAATTATGAATTTCAGGTTTCACGTCCTCAGGTAATTACCAAAACCATTGACGGCAAACTTTGCGAACCGATGGAATTTCTTATCATCGAAGTTCCGGATTCATACGTAGGTGCCGTAATGGAAAAACTCGGTTCCCGTAAGGCTGAGCTTATTAATATGGGTACACGTGACGGCGGAGTTACTCACATTGAGTTTAGAATCCCTGCAAGAGGACTTATGGGTTATAGACCTGAATTTCTTACAGATACAAACGGCAACGGAATTATGAATCACGTGTTTGACGGTTATGAACCGTTTAAGGGCGAAATTATCACCCGTCATCAGGGTTCTTTGATTGCGTTTGAAACCGGCGAAACTGTAACCTACGGTTTGTATGCTGCTCAGGAAAGAGGCAGATTGTTTATCGGACCCGGTGTGCCGGTTTACGAGGGTATGATTGTGGGTGCAAGTCCAAAAGCAGAAGACATAACAGTTAACGTATGCAAGAAAAAGCATATTACAAATACGCGTGCTTCAGGTTCCGATGACGCTCTTAAGCTTACGCCTCCGACTCAGATGTCACTTGAGCAATGCCTTGAATTTATCGCTGATGATGAACTTGTTGAGATAACTCCTGAGAGCATAAGAATGAGAAAGCGCATACTTTCAAAGGAACAGAGAATGAAGCAGGCTTTCCGTAAAAAATGAACTATATAATACTTGATTTAGAATGGAACGGTTCATACAGCAAGTCTGAACGAAAATTTATAAACGAAATAATTGAGTTTGGTGCAGTTAAGGTTGATAATGATTTTAATATAATTGATACATTTTCAACCTTGATTATACCTCAGATAGGTAAAAAAATTTGTAACCGCGTCAGTGAACTTACCAAAATTACTAATGATGAACTTAAAGATAACGGTATCACCTTTCAGCAAGCATCCGAAATGTTTACCGAGTTTTCCTCAGATTGCGTAATTATGACTTGGGGCAATTCGGATATTCACGCTTTGATAGATAATTATATGTATTACTATAATGATTATCATGTGCCGTTTCTTAAAAAGTACTGTGATATTCAAAAATATTGCGAAAAGTCAATGGGTATATACAATGCATCTCAGCAGATTGGTCTTTCAACCTGTGCCGAAGAACTCAAAGTTGGTTTTTCAGAGGAAGAACATCACAGGGCGACCGCCGACGCGGTGCTCAGTCTCAAATGCGTTAAAAAGCTGATTGATAAGTATCATATACAGGATTACATTGAAGACACTGATAATGATGATTTTTATCATAGGATTAAATTTAAGGCTCATTTTATCACTGACTTAAATTCTCCTGAAATTGATAAAAGCCAACTTGAGTTTAATTGCAAACTGTGCGGAGGTACCGCCAAACGCACTTCAAAGTGGAAAAGCAGAAATAAGGGCTTTTCGGCAAATTTTGAGTGTAACGATTGCAAAAGAGCCTTTATAGGCAGAGTATACTTTAAAAAGAAATATGATGGTATACAGGTTAATAAAAAGGTGTATTACAAACCTGAGCCTGATGAAAATACCGATTGTGAGTCAAAGGGAAATAAGACCGGCGATAATTAAACAGATTGTGCGAGCAATCTGTTTTTATTTTAAAATGTATAATATCTCACAATATTCATAATCATTTCAATGTGAGTTCATATAATTTTCACTTTTCGGCTTTATTATTAAGCCATCATAAAGAACAACAAGTGCTGTTCAGACTGGAGGAATTAATTATGGCAGATTTTTATGAATTTGATAAAGACTTAAACGGCGAAAATATAGAACCTAACAGCGAGCCAAACGATAAGACAGATAATTTTGAAGACATCAAAAGTTCATCGGCTGATACACAGGAACAGTCTTCTGAGCAGGAGAATGCTTCGGGCGAAAGTTCCTATGAATGGAATTCCGATTCCACACAGCAGCAAACTTCAAGCAATGAATATCATTATTCATACGTAAACGGAAATAATGAAAACGCTTCTCATAACCCGAACAACTATGATAATGCGTATTCATCAACAAGCTACAATCCTTATTCATCATCCGACACATCTTCAACGTCAAACCAAAGTTCTTCATACGGCGACTCGTATAACTATAATAACCAGCAGAGCACATACAACGGATATTCTTCTAACCCCAATTACGGCGGAACAACATATTCTCAGTACAATGCTCAGTCGGCTCCCAAAGCAAAAGGCAAGCCAAAGAAGAACAAGGTTAAAAAGCCCAAAAAGCCTGTATCAAGAGGTTTTATCGCAGCAATGCTTGCAGTAACAGTTGTTGCTTCGGGTGCAGTCGGATTCGGCGGAGGATACCTTGCAAACAGCCTCGGCAACGGAAATTCAAACGGCTTGACAGTAAATCAGGTATCTGCAAGCAATACATCGTCTAATGCGTCAAATTCAACTTCTACCACATCTGATGTAGTAAAAAAGGTTGCTGACAGTGTGGTTGAAATTGCTACCGAAGCAGTTGTAACCGGAAATTTTGCCCAGCAGTATGTACAGCAGGGTGCCGGTTCGGGTGTAATTATATCTGATGACGGTTATATTATCACAAATTACCATGTAATTGAAGGTGCTAACAATATCACTGTTACACTCAGAGACGGTACAACAAATTATACTGCAACTCTTGTCGGCGGCGACAAGGACAACGATATTGCGTTGTTAAAGATTGACGCAACAGGTCTTTCCCCGGCAACATTCGGCGACAGTTCAAACCTTGCAGTCGGCGATTATGTTGTTGCAATCGGTAATCCGCTTGGCGAACTCGGCGGAACTGTTACCGACGGTATTATCAGTGCACTTGCACGTGAAGTAAAGATTGATGATAACAATATGACTCTTCTTCAAACAAATGCCCAGATTAGCCCAGGTAACTCAGGCGGCGGTCTTTTCAATTCAAACGGCGAGTTGATTGGTATAACAAATGCTAAGGACAGTGCAACAGAGGTTGAAGGTATTTCGTTTGCTATCCCGATTAACAATGTTCTTGATATAATCAACGACCTAAAATCATACGGATATGTTACCGGCAAGATTGACCTTGGTATGCAGCTTACCGATATAAACTCAAATACCGCTTTTTATTACGGTATGAGTCAGACAGGATGCTATGTTTCATCAGTAACCAAAGGCTCAAATGCCGAGCAGGCAGGTTTTAAGGCTGCTGATTTGATTACCAAAGTTAATGATACCGAGGTTTCATCAACAAGCGATGTTGATAAGGCTCTTAAGGATTGCAAGGTAGGGGATAAGGTTAAATTTACTGTTAGCAGAAGCGGTCAGACTACCGAGCTTACTTTGACTCTTGCCGAATATGTTCCTACATCAAGCAATACTAAAAATTCATCAAAAACTACGCAAAACAGCAGTGCCGATTCAGATGATTCTGATTCAAACAATGACTTTTGGTCACAAATGTTTGGTTGGCAATAAATTTTAATAAAATACAATAATGTGTTTAAAAAGCATACTTGAAGCTTAATTGTTTCAGGTATGCTTTTTTGTTTTGTAAAATATAGATAAAACTTCAACGAAATGTTTGTTGACTATTTTGGCAGGATAACGTAAAGTTCGACAAAATGTGTTCAAAATATGTGTTATAATTAAATCGAATGATAAATATTAGACTAATTCATTTAATAAGATAGCAGATAATTGTTATTATTTAATAATTAAAGGGCCTTTTAAAATATTCTTTAAAATGAGGTGAGTCCAATGTACTTATATCTTGTGTTCGTGTTCAAAAGTATGAAGATGCAAATATAAAAAATTTATGGGAGGTTTAAGTATGAATTACAGGTTTATGAAACTCAGGCGAGTGGCATTGGTAGCCTTATCAGTTGTATGTACACTTTCAACTACAACGGCAATATGTGCAAATGCCGCATCAGAAAAATATACTCATACAGTAAGTGTCAATTCCGGTACCGGTTCAGATGATGCTGAATGGATAAGCATGAAGCAAGCAGCTAAGGTAACGGATGAGTTTGCCGGATATCCTACAATTTATAATACTAGTTCATCCACAAACAAGTCAAGAGCCGAACACGGAACAACCGGCACCAAAACTGCGTATAAGTCATTTACGTTATACGATGGCAGGTCGGCACCTGTTTCGGTTGATTACGGAAAATTGAATTATACAGGAAGTTGGCGACTGTATTATTATCATGTGAGCGGCGGTGGCTTTAGAGATTCGGTAACAACTATTAAGTGGTACTGATTCTACTAATTATTTATTCTTTGCCAATTATCGGCTTTTGCCGATAATTGGCATTTTTAAAGGGTGAATTCAATGAAATTTTCAAGCGTTAGATTTTTAGCTCGTGCTAATATAAAAGGAAATAAAAGGGGCAATTTGATTGTAGGTATAATGTTTTTTATGGTTATTTCATTGGCGTTAATTCCTTGTTTTTCAATTACGGTTACTAATTCGGTTAATGAACGCAAAGATGATTTTAGGTCTCGTTGTTTAGAATTAGACCCGTGGGACAAAGAACTTACAATTGATGCATTGGACAGTATAAGAAAAATCAATCATGTACAGGAAGTTGATATGCTCCAGGGTATGAGAGATATTGGCTTTGATTTGATTGAAATAGATGATGAAAATGCAAATAATGCTCAGAAACAAAGTTTTACTGTTCCTGAAAATGCTAATATTATAACATCATCATTAATAGGCAGTGAGAAAAGAAACGTTATTGCGGGTAAAAGCCTTGATGAATCACCCGAATACAGTTGCATTGTTCCTAATACCATTGATTTGTCTTCAGGTTCCGAAAATGACGATTCTGATTACATTGACGGCAAAAGTCTTATAGGAAAGACGCTTGTGGTTACTACAAGCGAAACAAATAAATTTGCCTTGCTTTATAATTACTTTAACAATGAGCAAAGCGGAAACGAATGGGTGAGTTTGCCGTCTCTTGTTTTTAAACTTAAAGTAGTAGGTACATATTACAAATCTCCGACAAGTTTTGGGTATGGAGGAACTGTGTTTGTTTCTGAAAAAACAGGTAAGAGTATCGTTGAACAGGAGTTAAAAGCAGGCGGATATGATTTAAACTCTAATAAATCCGATGTTGAAAAATGGTGGAGCACGCCAAGTTTGCGTACACACTATGTTGTTGTAGATAAATATGATAATATTTCATATGTTTATAGCGAGGTAAGTAAGATGGGATATACCTGTGCCAACGACCCCGAGTTGGGAACAAGCGAAAGCGTATTTATTATGGCAAATATTCTTAATGTTGCAAGTTCTGTTTTGGTGATAGCTCCTGTGGTATTGTTTATTTTTATTATTATTCAATCAATAGTTTTTAATATTAAAAATCGCAAGGGCGAGATAGGTCTGCTGAAATCTGTTGGATATAAGGACACACAGATATTTCTTACAATGTTTTTTGAACAGCTTACATTAATATTTAGAGGCTTTTTAATCGGAGGTGCTTTTTCAGCTGTATTTATTGCTGTTGCAAATCTTATTAATTGTAATTCCGAATCTTATGTAAATCGACTTTATATTGTAAAATGGAGCGATTTTATTACATTATTGGTTGTATCATTGGTAATTGCTATGTTTATATTATTTCTATGCCAATTAATAACCGTTAAAAAGATAACCAAAATCCAACCCAAAGATGCAATGTATGATAATTAAATCAAGGAGAGAGTATGAACACAATACAATTAATTAATGTTACAAAAACTTATAAAAACGGAGTCACGGCTTTACACGATGTATCTTTGACATTAAAAGAAGGAGATTTCATATCTGTTATGGGACAGTCAGGCAGCGGAAAAAGCACTTTGCTTCAAATAGCGGGATTGCTTGATATTTGTACATCGGGTAATGTGATTATAAATAATGAGGATGTCTCAATGGTTGCCAAAAATAAGCTTGCAGATATTCGTTTAAAATCACTTGGATTTGTATTTCAGGCTTTTAATCTGAACAGTCATCTTAAGGTTTATGAAAACATTATGGTTCCTATGCTAATAAATCCGGATTTTAAAGATAAAGCTCAAATGAAAAAAAAGGCAGAGGAGCTTACAGAGCGATTGGGGCTTTCTCATCGTATTAACCATTATCCGTCCGAGCTTTCGGGCGGCGAACAGCAAAGAGTTGCAATTGCAAGGGCTATGGCAAACGAACCTGATTTTATTCTTGCCGATGAACCGACAGGTAATCTCGACAGTAAAAATGAAATTATGATTTTCCAAGAGTTGAAAAAATTATCAGAATCAGGCAAAGGCGTACTTGTTGTCAGTCATAATGACGCAGTAATTCATTTTGCAGACAAGATATTCATAATGAAAGATGGTGTATTAGGGGAAAACATAAATGAAAAATAGATATCTTAATATGTTGGTTAAAGCCTCTGTGTTGTCTAACAAGCTTGCAATTTCATTCTTTTCGTGTTTCGTAATGTTAGAAAGTATTCTTGTCTTAATATCATTGGGAATAATTATTCCGTTGAAATCAAATATAGAGAACAATGTAAACAATCATATTGTTTGCAGAGAACTTGACGCTAAGTTTAATGAGAATCAGTC
This sequence comes from Ruminococcus sp. YE282, assembly GCA_900101355.1. Taxonomy (GTDB): domain Bacteria; phylum Bacillota; class Clostridia; order Oscillospirales; family Acutalibacteraceae; genus Ruminococcoides; species Ruminococcoides bromii_A. The sequence goes on along the minus strand of FMUV01000002.1, from coordinate 55,481 downwards.
AAATGACGAGATAGAGGAGAGTGTTGCAAAAATTAAGAGCTTGGAACACGTTGTTGATATGTATCCCTTACCTGAACAGATTATCGCAACAGAAGAGTCCGGCAGTTTATTTAGTGAATATAAACTGTCATATGTGCATAACGGTTTTGATTTGAAAATAACTTCAGGAAGAAAATTCGATGAAAACGAGACCGGAGTTGCATTAGTTCCGGACAAAATAAGCGATTTTAACGAAAGTAAGCATATTATTAATGAAGTTTCAGGCTCGGATTTGATTGGCAAAACACTTGAGTTTGCAGATGAATGTCAAAACCTGCATAAGCTGAAAATCGTAGGTGCATATAATGCGTCAGACCCGATTTTTCAAAGCGGTGAAGTACTTATTCCACAGAAAGAGTTGTTGGAATTTGATAAATTGCTTTTTAAAACCTCAAACGGGAGAAACATATCCTCATCATTCGGCAGGTCATATAAAATTCTTATAGATGATGTTTCAAATGTTGATTTTATAAAGAATGAGGTTACATATTATTGTAATGCTTTTCAAGAGCCGCTTAATTTTGATGTACAGCTTTATAATATTGCTCTGTATATATTGCTTGGTGCATTGCTTTTGTTTATAGTTTTAGCAATTATCGGGCTGTATTTATTTGTAAAAGGAAGTACAGATAACAAGACCAATGAACTTGCTTTATATCGTTCTCTCGGGTATAAATCCACGCATATATTTTATATTTTGTTTTCGGAGTATATGGTATTTGGATTTATATCAGTTATATTGGGCAGTTTTATAACTGTGGTTGTTGAGCACTTTTTTGTAAATCCATACCTTTATTCCTTAGTAGGTAACTCTATTATGGAAATTAAAACAAGTGTGAATATCTTTGATGTGGTTGCGATTTTGCTCTTTTTTATTGCTGTACTTTTTGTTGTATGCAGAAAAGCTGTCAGACGTTCAGAGTATATTGATTTGACTGTTTTGTTAAGAGAAAGGTAATCAAAATTACTTTATCATGTAAAACGTTTTGTCTGTTTAAAATGTTTAATATAAAAATTGTGCATCTGCCGTAAACACAGCAGATGCACAATGATTTCTATGAATATTTATTATTTATCAGATTCGGTTTTAGCAGTTGAAGCATTCTGTTCTTCGTTCTTTTTGCGATTGAACAAACCGAAACTCTTTTTCTCTGTCTTTGAATCAGCAGGTTTTTCCTTAACAGTGTCAACAGTAGAAATACACCATTTTTTGAATTTCATTTTAACTCTGTCTGAACCTGTTTCAATTATGATAGCGTCTTCGTCATCTTTGATTGCGACAACTCTGCCCATAATTCCGCCGATAGTAGTGATTTCATCACCAATTTCAAGTGAGTTTCTCATCTCGGCTTCTTCTTTTTTCTTCTTTGAGTTAGGTCTTATCAGGAAGAAATACATAAAAGCAATAATAACAACCCAAATCAAAATCATGGGAAGCATACTGCCCAAACCTGCTGGATTGCTTGCCTGAGTATCGGCTAAAATCGGTAAAATATTTGTCATTCTTTTCATTCCTTTCATACAATATATTGATTATATCAGTTTTGTACATCAGTTGCAAGAATTTTTTGAAATTTTATTAATTTAAAATTCATTCTCTGTGATATTTATGCATAGCGTCAGCTACTCAGTGCTTCAGCGGGAAATTATAGTCTCAGGTGAATTTCCGGTGTGGCGTTTGCCGCCAAAGAATTACGCCATCCGCACCAAGATTTATATTCTTACTCCCAAAATATTACGCTGTTTTTCGTAAAACTGAGTGAAAGTACCGTTGTCAAGCTCGTTTCTGATTACTTCCATAAGATTATTATAGAAATATAGGTTGTGCATAACGGCAAGTCTCATACCCAGCATTTCTCCGCTTTTCAGAAGATGTCTTATATAAGCTCTTGAGAAATTTTTACAGGTTGGGCAGTCGCAATGTTCATCAATCGGCCTGTTGTCAGTTTCATACTTTGCGTTGTTAATGTTTCTTACGCCTTCCCAGGTGAAAAGCTGACCGTGTCTTGCGTTTCTGCTCGGCATAACGCAGTCAAAAAGGTCTACGCCTCTTGCCACTGCTTCAAGAATATTAACAGGCGTGCCTACGCCCATAAGGTATCTGATTTTGTCCTTTGGCGCATAAGGTTCAACGTTTTCAATGATTTCATACGTTTTTTCAGTGGTTTCACCGACTGCAAGGCCGCCTATTGCATATCCGTCAAGGTCAAGCTCTGCAATTTCTTTCATATGTTCAATTCGCAAATCATTATATATTCCGCCCTGGTTAATGCCAAACAACATTTGCTCTTTATTTATGGTAGTATCAAGACTGTTAAGGCGTTTCATTTCTGCAACGCATCTTTTTAACCAACGTGTTGTTCTTTCAACGCTCTTTTTTGTATAATCATACGGAGACGGATTTTTAACACACTCATCAAATGCCATTGCAATTGTTGAACCGAGGTTGGACTGAATTTGCATACTTTCTTCCGGACCCATAAAAATCTTTCTGCCGTCAATATGAGAATTAAAATAAACGCCTTCCTCTTTTATGTTTCTCAGATTAGCAAGGGAAAAGACTTGGAATCCGCCGCTGTCGGTAAGAATAGGTCCGTCCCAGCGGGTGAATTTATGAAGACCTCCAAGCTCTTTTACCTTTGTATCTCCGGGCCTTATATGAAGATGATAAGTGTTGCACAGCTGAACCTGACATTTTAAATTCTTTAAGTCAAGCGCAGAAACTCCGCCCTTGATAGCTCCGCCGGTTGCCACATTCATAAAAGCAGGAGTTTGAAAAGTTCCGTGCGGAGTAACAAATTCCGCTCTGCGGGCATTGCCCTCGGTTTTAATAAGTTTGTACATAATTTTCCTCCTAATATATAAACATAGCGTCTCCAAAAGAAAAGAATCTGTACTTTTCCTGAACCGCAACCTTATATGCATTCATAATTTTATCGTATCCCGCAAAAGCACTGACAAGCATTATAAGGGTGCTTTCCGGAAGGTGGAAGTTGGTTATAAGTCCGTCAAGCACCTTGAATTTATATCCCGGATAAATGAATATGTCGGTAAATCCGTCGCAAGCTTTAATTTCTCCGTATTGTGTTGCCACGCTTTCAAGTGTTCTGCATGATGTTGTACCGACGGCAATAACACGTCCGCCGTTTTTCTTGGTTTTGTTTATAAGCTCTGCGGTTTCTTTAGGAATTTCATAATGTTCACTGTGCATTTTGTGCTTTGTCACATCATCAACCTTAACCGGTCTGAATGTTCCCAAGCCGACATGCAAGGTAACATACGCAATATTTACGCCCTTTGCTTTTATCTTGTCCATTAATTCGGTTGTAAAATGAAGTCCGGCAGTGGGAGCGGCAGCCGAGCCGAGTTCATGACTGTAAACGGTTTGGTACCTTTCCTTGTCTTTTAATTCTTCGGTTATATAAGGGGGAAGAGGCATTTGACCGATTTTGTCAAGAGTGGCAAAGAAGTTCTCGTCACAGTCAAAGTCAACCACTCGATTACCGTCGTCTTTAACCTCCAAAACTTTTCCTTTTAAAATACCGTCGCCAAATGAAAATTCGGCACCCTCACGTGCTTTTTTTCCCGGCTTGCAAAGAGTTTCCCACTTGTTTCCGCTTATTTGTTTTAACAGCAAAAACTCCACTCTTGCGCCTGTTTCGGCTTTGGTTCCGTAAATTCTTGCAGGCAAAACCCTTGAGTCGTTGCATACAAGCAGGTCGCCCTCGTTTAAACTGTCTATGACGTCACGAAAGTGCTTGTGTGATATTTCTCCGCTTTTTCTGTCAAGCAGCAGTAGCCTTGAACTGTCGCGCGGTTCAACGGGAGTTTGAGCAATGAGTTCCTTAGGTAAATCATAATAAAAATCGCTTGTTTTCATTTTAATCCTCTCAACCTTGAAAAATCTTCATAAAATATTAGAAATCATATCAGTAAAATAATTGACAATGATAATGTAAAATGTTATATTATAAATTAATAATAGGCAGTAGATGTTAGTTTGAAACAGCTTTTACAACATACTGTTTCTATAATATAATATTTAGTCGAATAAGGCAACTGCTTTTTTAAAAAAATGTTTAATTCGGAGGTATCATTGTGAAAAATTATAAGGTAGGTATTATCGGAGCAACAGGAATGGTTGGTCAGCGTTTTGCACTTTTGCTTGAAAATCATCCCTGGTTTGAAGTAACTGCTCTTGCGGCAAGCGCAAGAAGTGCAGGCAAAAAATACAGCGAAGCTGTTGACGGAAGATGGCATATGACTGCTCCGTTGCCTGAAAAATTTAAAGATATGGTACTTATTGACGCAGAAAATGTTGAAGAAGTTGCTTCAAAAGTTGACTTCTGTTTCTGCGCCGTAAATATGAAAAAAGACGAAATAAAAGCTCTTGAAGAGAAATACGCAAAGGCTGAATGCCCAATCGTTTCCAATAATTCGGCTCACCGCTTTACACCGGATGTACCTATGGTTATTCCTGAGATAAATGCAGACCACATAAAGATTATTGAAGCTCAGAGAAAACGTCTCGGAACAAAACGCGGATTTGTTGCAGTAAAATCAAATTGCTCGCTCCAGAGCTATGTGCCTGCAATCCATCCTTTAAAAGAACTCGGTGTAGATAAGGTTCTTGCTTGTACATATCAGGCAATTTCAGGCGCAGGCAAAACTTTCAAAACATGGCCTGAAATGATTGATAATGTAATTCCGTATATCGGCGGCGAAGAAGAAAAATCTGAGAAAGAGCCCCTCAAAATCTGGGGCAAAATCGAAGGCGACAAGATTGTTACCACTGATGATATTTCAATCACATCACAGTGCATCCGTGTTCCTGTTTCCGATGGCCACACAGCGGCAGTATTTATGTCATTTAAAGACGGCGTAAAGAAACCTTCTGTTGACGAAATTATCAAAGTTTGGGAAAATTACAGCGGCAGAGCACAGGAATTAAAACTTCCGAGTGCACCAAAGCAGTTTTTACATTACTTTACTGAGCCTGACCGCCCACAGATTAAGTCTGAGAGAAACCTTGAAAACGGTATGGCAATTTCTGTCGGCAGACTCAGAGAAGATACTCAGTATGATTATAAGTTTGTTTGTATGTCACACAACACATTAAGAGGAGCAGCCGGAGGCGCAGTTCTGCTTGCAGAGCTTCTTTGCGCTGAGGGCTATATGGATTAATTTGGAGGTTTATTTATGTCAAACCACATTTTTACAGGCTCGGGTGTTGCAATAGTAACACCAATGAAGTCTGACGGTTCGGTTAATTACGATGAATTTGGAAAGATTCTTGAATTTCATGTTCAAAACGGTACAGACGCAATTATAGCCTGCGGTACAACAGGCGAATCGGCAACTCTTTCAGAAAAGGAACACTGCGAAGTTTTGTCCTTTGTTGCCGAAAAAATTAACGGCAGAATCCCTGTTGTTGCCGGAACAGGCAGCAACGACACTTCAACTGCCGTAATGCTTTCAAAATCAGCTCAAAAGACCGGTGCAGACGCACTTTTGTGTGTTACACCGTATTATAACAAGACTTCACAGGCAGGTCTTATCAAGCATTACAATGTAATTGCAGATGCAGTTGATTTGCCTATAATACTTTATAACGTGCCGTCACGTACCGGCTGCAACATCAAGCCGAAAACTTATCAGGAACTTTGCAAGCATCCAAACATTGTTGCTGCCAAGGAGGCAAGCGGCAATATTTCTCAGGTTGCGCTCATTCGTTCACTTTGCGGTGATAATCTTGATATTTATTCAGGAAATGATGACCAAACAGTTCCGTTTATGTCGCTTGGTGCACTTGGCGTAATTTCTGTGTTTGCAAACATTTGTCCTGCAGAGATGCACAAGATTTGTCAGCTGTGTCTTGATAATAACTTTGCTGAAGCTCAAAAGCTCAATTTCCACTATCTTGAGCTTATGAATGAGCTCTTCAGCGATGTAAACCCAATTCCGATAAAAACAGCTATGAATCTTTTCGGATTTGATGCAGGCGAATGCAGACTTCCGCTTGTTCCGATGAGTGTTGCAGGTTATCACGACCTCAAGGATTGTCTTGCAAAGTATGATTTGCTTGGCAAAGCTCCTAAATAATAACATTAAGTTGGGGCGATTTTTCGCCCCACTTTTTTTAAAGTATTAATCTATGATATTTAAAATTTTCGGAATTAACTAAATTCTGTAAAGGGGAATAAAAATGGTAAATGTAGCGATAGTCGGCTGTAACGGCAAGATGGGCGGTTTTGTTGCCGCAGCGGTTGCCGAAAACAAAGAGACTAAAACAATGTTCGGAATTGACGCTTTTGGTGAAAAGGACTTCGACTTTCCTGTTTACAAAAGTTTTCTTGATGTAACAGATAAACCTGACGTTATAATTGATTTTTCAAACCCTGCTGTTCTTGACGATATGCTTGAATTTGCTGTTAAAGATTCCGTTCCGTGCGTAATTTGCACTACCGGATACTCTAAAGAACAGGTTCAAAAAATAAAAAACGCTTCTAACAAAGTGGCTGTTTTTTATTCGGGAAATATGTCGCTCGGAATCAATGTTTTGATAGAGCTTGCAAAAAGTGCCGCAAAGGTACTTGGCGGTCAGTTTGATATTGAAATTATTGAGAAGCATCACAACCAGAAACTTGACGCCCCGAGCGGAACCGCCCTTATGATAGCAGACGGAATTTCATCAGAACTTTCCGAAGAACCACAGTATGTATTTGACAGACACACTTACCGCAAGAAGCGTGAGAAAAACGAAATCGGAATCTCATCAATCCGAGGTGGCACTATTGTCGGTGAACATGAAGTAATATTTGCAGGTCATGATGAGGTGGTAACAATTTCACACCAGGCTCAGTCAAAGGAAGTATTCGCAGTCGGTTCGGTTAATGCCGCAGTATTTTTGGCTAATCAAAAACCCGGAATGTATGATATGGGCAATCTTCTTTTATCAAAAATCTAATAAATAGTTTTAAAAACGTTAAAGGCACGATTTTTTAAAGTCGTGCTTTTTTTATTTTTAAACTATTTTTAAAAAATAAAATAAGTATATTAAATTATATTTACTGTTTATTGTTGTTGATAAATGATGATTTATAGATATAATTTATTTTGAAATTTGAAGGTCACAGAAAAGTTTAGCAACAAATTAATTGCTATCATGTTTATACTGAAAGGAGTTTTGTTATGAGTACTGTATTAAAAACGTACAACCTTAACAAAAAATACGGCAGCAAATTAGTTTCAAACAATATCAGCCTTACAATTAACAGAGGTGATATTTACGGCTTTGTAGGGAAAAACGGTGCAGGAAAAACCACGCTTATGCGTCAAGTGTTAGGTATGGCTTTCCCGACGGACGGTATCATTCAACTGTTTGACGGTGAACCTCTCGATTTGGCACGTCGGAAAATCGGTTCTCTTATCGAAGCTCCCGCTGTTTACAAAAAATGCTCTGCATATGAAAATATGAAACGCTTTGCATTTCTTTGCAACAGTTCTGACAAACAAATTAAAGATATACTTGATTACGTTGGCTTGGGCAACACAGGAAATAAGACTGCCGGACAGTTTTCACTCGGTATGCGTCAACGCCTCGGCATTGCAATTGCGTTGCTCGGCAATCCTGAATTTTTGATATTAGATGAACCGATTAACGGGCTTGACCCAACGGGTATTATTGAAATAAGAGATTTAATCCTAAGGCTTAACCGTGACAAAGGCATTACTTTTATGGTATCGAGTCACCTTCTCGAAGAACTTTCAAAAATTGCTACCTGTTACGGATTTATTTCAGAGGGACGGCTTATAGAAGAAGTTACCGCAAAAGAACTTGCTGAAAAGTGCAGCGATAGGGTGAAAATTGAATTGGATAATCCCGAGAAAGCAATATCTTTGCTTTCAAATTCTGTTCCGCAAGATATGATTCACCTGCATGAGGGTATCATTTATATTGACACAGGACTTGACAGGACCGGTGAATTTAATAAAATGCTTGTTAAAAACGGTGTAACGGTTAAACAAATCTGTCTTCATTCAATTAAACTTGAGGATTATTTCTTACGTAAGGTAGGTGTCTGATATGAGTAAAGTATTTTCTTTTGAACTTCATAAATTATTCAGATCAAAGAGTTTTTATATTTGGACCGTAATCTCAATTGCATTAAGTACTTTGTTCTTGGTTGTTTCTTTCTTTGTATATAAAACAGTTAATTCAGAAGCTTTTATCCTGGCTGTTCAGGAAAGCGACCCATCAACAAACAGTTTAATCATGCAGCCCGAAAACGGTATTATCAGTATGGTTAGGTTTTTTGCAAAAAGCCCGATAGCATTTTGTATTATGGTATTTGTGTACAGTTTTGTTTGCGATGACTTTGAAAACGAAATTTTGAAAAATGTAATTTCAAAGGGTTACAGCAGAACAGTTATTTTTATCGCAAAATATATCACTTTGTTAATTGCGTCTTGTATAATTACGGCGCTGAACGCAATAATTGTTTTTGCAGTTTCAACCGCTTTATACGGCAATATAGGAGAGAGTTATGGCACTCTGATTCCGCAAATGTTGCTTTTGTTTTTTGGAATTATGACATTTACAGGACTGTTTTTTATGCTTTGTACAATCGTAAAAAAGAATGCTCCCGCTGTTATAATATCAATTCTCTCTCTGTTGCTTTTACCGCAGGCTCTCAGTCTTGTGAATATGGGATTGAAACTTAAGAACTTTGATTTCTGTGTTTTGTGGTTTGGAAGTCAGTTTGATTCTATATCAAATGCAAACGTAACGGCGGGAATGCTTGCGGGGGCCGCAGTTTGCTTTGTTATTTATTTTATAATAACTTATATTGTGTTGATTGTTTCGGTTAGAAAAATGGAAGTTTAATCAGCTTATTCCTATTATAAATGAATATTAAATATAATAAAGCACGGTGTAAAAACCGTGCTTTTTGTGTACCAATTTATTTTCTGACATAGTATGTTATTAATAACAGAATAGCGATATATGCAAAACTATGTGCGGAATAAAACAAGAAAAGGTGAAAAATATGGAAAATAATCTAATAATATTTGATTCGATAACGCCTGTTATGAAAAGCAGAGATTTGCTGAAAAATCACAGAATATCATCAAGAATCGTAAGAACTCCTGCCAAACTTCGCAAAAAATCTTGCGGATACAGTCTTTATGTCAAAAACGGTTTTAGTGATGCATTGAAAATTATCAAGGACAATAACGTGCGGTATATCGGTACTTCAGCCGTTGATTATATATGATTTATTTTGATAACGGAGCAACAACATTTCCAAAGCCTGAATGTGTTGTCAGAGCGGTAAACGGAGCGCTAAAGTATTATGGCGCTAATCCCGGAAGAAGCGGACATAATATGTCGCTGAAAGCGTCCGAAACAATCTATAATTGCAGGGTGAACTGTGCTAAACTTTTTGGTATAGATAAACCGGAAAATATTATATTCACTTCCAATTGTACAGTTGCACTTAATACGGTAATTAAAGGCTTGCTTAAAAGCGGAGACCACGTTATTATTTCATCGCTTGAACATAATGCTGTGGTTCGTCCGCTTGAATTTATGAAAAATTACGGTGTTGAATATTCAATTGCCGATTATGTACCTTATGATGATGAAAAAACAATAGATAATTTCAGAAAACTAATTAAATCTAATACAAGACTTGTGATATGCACGCATGCATCAAATGTTTTTGGTGTAAAGCTGCCCGTTGAACGCATAGCGGCACTATGCAGAATTTACGGAATACTGTTTTGCGTTGATGCGGCGCAAAGTGCCGGTGTTGTTCCGATTTCTTTAAAAGATACCTGCATTGATTTCTTGTGCACCGCAGGTCATAAGGGACTTTACGGACCTATGGGCACGGGAATACTGGTTATAAATTCCGAGGAAACACCCGAAAGTTTGATACAAGGCGGTACAGGCAGTATGTCTTCCTGTCGTCGTCAGCCCGAAATGCTTCCGGATAAATATGAAAGCGGAACGCCTAATTTACCTGGAATTGCCGGGCTTAATGCGGGGGTAAAGTTCGTTTTGCAAAGAAGCCCGGGAAAAATCGAAAAAAATGAGATGATGCTTGCACAGCGTATGTACGACAGATTAAGCAATATTAAAAAGGTGAAACTTTATACAAAGAGACCTGATTCAAAGTCATTTGTTCCCGTTATATCTTTTAACATTGACGGTTATGAAAGCGAACAGACTGCAGTACTTCTAAACGACCGTTTTAATATAGCTGTAAGGGCGGGACTTCATTGCGCTCCTTTGGCTCACGAGTTCTTTCATACGGATGAAATCGGAACCGTCAGAGCAGTAATGTCGGTATTTTCAACACAAGGACAGATTGAATATTTTGCCAATGCTGTTCATAAAATTTCCGATTTTAAAAATCCGTCAAAAAAGGTTGCAATTAACATTTAGTGTGTGTTAAAATAAAATAAAAATTTTAAAACAGATAATTTTATAGAAAGGAGAACGGAATTATGGATTTTTTTCACTATTTATTGTCAATAATTAAGACAATTCAAATTAGAGATATCATTGATATTATTGCGATTGCGTTGATTATATTTGCGTTGTTTAAATTCATTCGTGAGACACGCGCCGTTCAGCTTTTAAAAGGATTTTTCGTTCTCCTTGTTATTTATATTGTATCCTCTGTGTTTGGTTTTGTAATGCTGTCGTCATTGCTCCGAGCCTTTTTTGAAGCCTCGGTTGTTATTGTCGCCATAATATTTCAGCCCGAAATTAGAAAAGCACTTGAACAAATGGGAAGAAACGATACATGGAGTAAATATATCAAAATTTTTTCCAGACACGGAAAGACCGATGAATGGAAAAAAGCTGTAAGAAAATCTATTATAGATTCCGCTGACACCGCAGCACTGTTTTCTCATTCTAAAACAGGCGCATTGGTTGTTTTTGAACGTGAAACAATGCTTTCCGATATTGCCTCAACAGGCACTATTATTGAAGCTGAAACTTCTGTCGCACTGCTCGGAAATATCTTTTTTAACAAAGCTCCTCTTCATGACGGTGCAAGCATAATACGTGACGGAAAGCTTTTTGCTGCCGGATGTATTCTTCCTTTGACAGACAATAAAAATGTTGATATAAACCTTGGCACTCGTCACAGGGCAGCCTTGGGAATCAGTGAGCAAAGCGATGCTGTTGTTCTTGTAGTCAGTGAAGAAACCGGCACAATTTCGCTTGCAATAGACGGTATCTTACTGCGTGATTTTTCACGGGATTCCCTTGTTGCAAAGCTTGAAGAACTTTTGCTTGACGAATATGAGGATGAGGACCTTAATTCCAAACGTTCTCATACCAAAAAAGGGAGGTCTAAATCTTGAAAAAGAAAAAATTCTCCCTTAATGCACTTATGATGAACAACAAATTCTTGTTGGTTTTGTCAGTAATTATTTCACTTGTAATATGGATTTATATGAGTACGGGTACAACGAGCGATACAACATTAACGCTCAGCAATATACCGATTCAGATTGATTTGTCTGATGAGGCAAGAAACTCAGGTCTTCAGATTTTTTCCGGAGCTGAGCAAACCGCTTCGGTTACCGTTACGGGCAGCAGAGCAACTCTCGGAACAATGTCCGAATCCGATGTAACCGTTACGGCGGCGGCAAATACGATTAATTCATCAGGCAGCTATTCTCTTCCTGTTTCAGCTACCAAAACCAATCCGTCGAGTAACTTTCAGATAACGTCCGCCGTTACACCGTCTAATATCAATGTTGTTGTTGATTATTTACGCGAGAGCTCTTTCCAAATTCAGGAAAACGTTGTGTATAAGGTGTCAGACGGTTACTATGCTTCAACTTCTTTAGCCACTAAGTCAATTGTAATTTCGGGTCCGCAAACCGAAATTTCCAAGATTGATAAAGTTTCTGCAACGGCTGAAATAAACGGTACTCTTACGGATTCATCAACTACCGATGCTGAAATTGTCCTTTATGACAGCAGCGGTAATGAACTATCAACCGATTTACTTACAATGGATTTCGATAAGGTAAAAGCAACCGTTTCTGTTTTGCCCGAAAAAACGGTATCCGTAAAACCAACATTTACAAACAAGCCGAGCGGCCTTGAAATTACCGACGATATGATTTCTGTTGAACCGTCAACAATTTTGCTTGCCGGCAATAAAGACATCCTTGAGAAAACAGATTCTGTAAATTTGGAAGCTATTGATTTTTCAAACCTCAAAAATGAAAAAATCACTTTTGATGCACTTGGAATTGATATTCCAACAGATTGCAAAAATATCAGTAATTCCACAACTGCAAAGGTTACTTTGGATTTGAGCGGCTTTACAACCAAAAAATTCACGGTTGACAATTTTACTGTGAAAGGACTATCTGATAAGTATAAATCGGAAATAACTCAGAAAAACATTTCCGTTACGGTTATCGGTCCTTCGTCACAAATTGATGATTTAAGTGCCGATTCAATAACCGGTGTAATTGATATTTCATCTTCAAACGGAACGACAGGCTCTGTCCAAATGCCTTTGGTGTTCACATTTAAGGACGCTGACAGTTGTTGGGTTTACGGAAACTATAAGGCAAATCTAACTATATCAGAAAAATAAACAAAAGAACAACAAGCCTTGATTCTCAGGGCTTGTTGTTCTTTTAAATTCTGATTCTGTTTTGACTTCCGCGGCGTATGCTTGCTTTTTCCATATCGCTGCCGTTGTTATACATTACACTTTGTACAAATCCTAAACATATCAATGTGCTTAACGCTGATGTTCCTCCCGAGCTAAACAACGGAAGTGTTATTCCGACAACAGGCAAAAAGCCAAGCACCATACCGATGTTAATTATTGTCTGAGAAGCTATGGTTGCAAAAACTCCGAAGCAAATATACTTTCCAATATAATCATTGGACTTTTTGGCAATGAGTATTACTTTAATGATAATTGCAAGCAAAATACCCATCAAAATAATGCATCCGATAAATCCGAGTTCTTCGCCTGCAACCGTAAAAATAAAATCGTTTTCTTGTTCCGGAACAATATCATATTCCACTCTTGAACCGTGATAAAGTCCGCTTCCGAATAATTCACCACTTGCAATAGATACCTTTCCCTGATACTGTTGCCATCCGTAGTTGGTCATAGCATTGCCGTCTAAGTCAAAAAGAGCAATAATTCTATTGCGGTGTTCATCGTTCATAAACAGATTCCAAACAATCGGAGCGCCGATAAGTAAAATTCCGAGTAAAATTAAAAAATAACTTGCCTGAACACCTGCTGCAAACGCCATTATCAAAAATATCATTGCAAAGATAAGTACCGTTCCGTCATCACCTTGGAGGTGTATTACAGCCATTGGCAACGCCGCATGAATTACAAGTGTTGATACACCAAGCAATGAGTGTAAAAGTCCGTTTTCTTTCAGATACGACAGGTGCTTTGAAAAGGTTATTATCAAACAAATTTTTATCAGTTCGGACGGTTGAATCGTAAAGCCGCCGGGAAGTGAAAGCCATGCCATATCGTCTGTTCCCTCGACACGTATGCCGAATATGAATACAAGCAGAGCAAGCACAACAGCCGCAGTTGCCGCAAAATACCATTTTCGTACAAAAAATCTGTAATCTGCAACCGAAATGATTACCGCAAACCCAAAACCGATTATAATTGCCGCAATTTGAGTTTTCATATAATTGTAACTACCTGCTCTTTGCATACTTGAAATCAGCAATAAACTGTACACAACAGCCGCAGTTGTCAGAATCCATAGCACGGTATCTGTCTTTTTAAAATAGTTTTTTACAGAAGTGAAAAAAACGTTCAAACGCAACGCCTCTCAAATATTATTTCAGAATTATTTAAATAGAATCAACGCTGTGTTTTGTATAGACAGCGTCAATTCCTGCATTTAGATTATATTAAATTATCATCACAATATCAAGTATATTTTCAAATTAGAATAATACAAATATAATGTTTTGATATAATAAAATAAATATATTGTTATAATATCACGGAGGTACCCGAATTATGTTGTCTGACATTGAAATTGCTCAGCAGGCGAAGCTTTTGCCAATAACTGAAGTTGCATCAAAGCTTAATATTGAGGCTGATGAATTGGAATTATACGGTAAATACAAGGCAAAACTTTCTGATGAGCTTTCTAAAAGGATTAGCAGTAACCCTGACGGCAAACTTGTACTTGTTACGGCAATTAATCCTACCCCCGCCGGCGAGGGCAAAACAACAATAACCACCGGTCTTGGACAAGCAATGGCAAAAATAGGAAAAAAAGCTGTAATTGCTTTGCGTGAACCCTCTTTAGGTCCGGTTTTTGGAATAAAGGGAGGAGCCGCAGGCGGCGGATATTCTCAGGTTCTGCCGATGGAGGATATAAACCTGCATTTTACAGGTGATATGCACGCTATTACTGCCGCAAACAATTTGTGCTGCGCTATGCTTGACAATCATATTCAGCAGGGCAATGCACTTATGATTGACCCCCGCAGGGTGCTAATAAAACGTTGCCTTGATGTGAACGACCGTGCACTCAGAAATGTTGTTATAGGTCTTGGCGGCAAGGTGAACGGAGTTCCTCGTGAAGACCACTTTATAATTACTGTTGCTTCTGAGGTTATGGCTATTTTGTGCCTTGCGTCTGATATTGAAGATTTAAAGCACAGATTAGGTAAAATTCTTGTAGCTTACTCATATTCAGGCGAACCGATTTACGCAAAAGACCTAAAGGCTGACGGAGCAATGACCGCTTTGCTTAAGGATGCAATTAAGCCAAATCTTGTTCAGACCTTAGAGGGAACTCCTGCAATAATGCACGGAGGCCCGTTTGCTAATATTGCTCATGGTTGTAACAGCTTGAGGGCAACTAAGCTTGCACTTAAACTTGCGGACTATTGCATAACTGAGGCCGGTTTCGGTTCTGACCTCGGAGCAGAAAAGTTCCTTGATATAAAGTGCAGATACGGCGGATTAAAGCCATCGGCTGTTGTTTTGGTTGCTACTTGCCGTGCACTTAAATACAATGGTGGTGTTCCGAAAGCAGAGGTTTCAAATGAAAATCTTGACGCCTTAAAAAAGGGTATTGTTAATCTTGGCGTTCATATTGATAATATGAGAAAGTACAATATTCCTGTCGTTGTAGCAATTAATCAGTTTGGAACAGATACTGATGAAGAACTTAAATTTATCGAAAATTATTGTAAAGATAAGGGTGCGGATTTTGCACTTGCCAATGTGTTCGCTGACGGCGGAGAGGGCGGAGTAACACTTGCCCATAAAGTTGTTGAGGCTTGTGAAAAGCCATCGGATTTTGCTCCGATATATTCTCTTGATATTTCAATCAAAGAAAAGATTGAGACTATTGCAAAGAAAATCTACGGTGCAGACGGAGTAAATTACACAGCTGCCGCCGAAAAAGCTATAAAAGAAATTTCAAGGCTCGGTGCTGATAATCTTCCTGTTTGTATTGCTAAAACTCAGTATTCTCTTTCTGATGACCCGAGTTTACTCGGCGCACCAAAGAATTTTAATATAACTGTTAAAGATGTTTCACTTTCAAACGGCGCAGGTTTTGTTGTTGTTTATACGGGCAACATAATGACTATGCCCGGACTGCCAAAAGAGCCTGCCGCATATCGAATTGATGTGAACAATGACGGAAAAATTGTAGGTTTGTTCTGATGATTAAAATTATTTCTAACAGTTCGGATGAGACCGAACAAATCGGTGCCAAAATCGGCGAAAAGCTTACAGGCACAGAAGTAATTGCGCTGTTTGGCGGACTTGGAATGGGCAAAACCGCCTTTACAAGGGGACTTTGTTCTGCTCTTGGAATAAACGAGGGGGTTTCAAGCCCAACGTTTGCCCTTGTCAATGAATACAGCGGCAAATTCAAGGTTTACCATTTTGATATGTACCGAGTAGATACCTGGGATGACCTTTATTCAACAGGATTTTTTGACTATATCGGCAACGGAATTCTTGTTATTGAATGGAGCGAAAATATCGAGGGTGCTTTGCCTGAAAATACTGTCAGAATAACGATTAACCGCGGAGACAGTGATAATCAAAGAATTTTTGAAATAGAGGGTGTTGACATAAATTGAAAATTCTTGCAGTAGATACTTCGGCAACGGCGGCTTCGGTTTGCATTGCTGAGGAAAATAAAATAATAGGTGAATCTTTTATTAATACTGCTCTGACGCACAGCCAAACGCTTATGCCGATGGTTGAACAACTGTTGGATAACACAAATACTTCTCTAAAAGACGTTGACGCTATTGCAGTTAATGCAGGCCCGGGTTCTTTTACCGGAGTAAGAATCGGCGTAGCTGCCGTAAAAGGCTTAGCATTTGCAGATAATATTCCGTGCATATCAATTTCAACTCTTGAGTGTATGGCGTATAATATGCTTGGTTCCGATTGTATTGTATGTGCGGCAATGGATGCACGTTGCTCACAGGTGTATAATGCATTGTTTAAGGTTAGCGGAGAACAAGTTGAAAGAATTTGTGCTGACAGAGCCCTGTCGCTCGATGAATTGGCTCACGATTTACAAAGATTCAATCAGCCGATAGTACTTGTCGGTGACGGAGCGGAAATATGCGTCAAATATTTTGAAAATTCGTCCGTAAACTCAAAACTTGCTCCTGTTAATAAAAGAATACAAACTGCTTCTTCAACCGCTTGTGCGGCAATTAAGGAGGCATTACGCGGCAACACTGTATCGGCAGAGGAGCTTATGCCGACATATTTAAGATTACCGCAGGCTCAAAGAGAACTTAACAAAAAACTGGGGGTTAAAAAATGATAGCACTTGGATGTGACCACGGTGGCTACAATCTTATTGTAGCAATCAAGAAATATCTTGATGAAAAAGGTATTGAGTATAAGGATTTCGGTACATACAGTACCGATAGTGTTGACTATCCTATATATGCTTACAAAGTTGCAACCGCAGTAACAAGCGGAGAATGTGATTGTGGCATACTTTGTTGCGGAACAGGAATCGGAATTTCAATTGCGGCAAACAAGGTTAAAGGTATACGAGCTGCCGTTGTAAATAATGCCTTTGGTGCAGAGATGACGCGTCGCCACAACCATGCTAATATTCTTTGTATGGGCGGCAGAGTTACCACTGAAGATGAAGCTGTTAAATATACTGATATATTTTTAAACACTCCAGAAGAAGGTGGCAGACACGACAATCGTCTTGCAATGGTAAAAGCAATTGAAGACTGTACTTTTAAATGTGAATAATCTTACTTTATTATTTTATTAATTGGTTATAATTTAAGGCGAGATACGGATTAAATTTCTGTATCTCGCCTTTTGGTTACAAAATGTAATAATTTGTATTATTTAAACCTAAATTAGGTCTAAAAACGACTTTTAACATTACTAACATTATTCAACAATAGAATTATAAAGTTTCAACAGAATCAACAAATTTCCACAGAAGAACATTGTGCTGTATAAATGTAACAAAAATAGCTCTGAGAATTACGTTATGGTTATAAGATATAATGCAAAATATTATTTTTGTAACTAAATACATCAAAAAATTTCATTTTTTTAAATTTATTTACAAAAACCACTTGTTTTTTTTCTCTTAAAGTATTATAATAACATCACAATGTTTTTAAAGAATTTTAAAAAAGAATTATAATGGATTTGGAGAGAGTAGAAAATGAGATTACGCAAGCAGGAACTTGGAGACAGAAACCTTGTAGGAAACCGTGTTGAGCTTGTAAGAAAGCAAAAAGGAATGAAACAAAAAGAGCTTTTAGCCCAGCTCCAGGTCAATGGGGTAGATATGAATGCTTCGGGACTTTCAAAGCTTGAGGGACAAATTCGTTTTGTTACTGATGTTGAACTTGTAGCACTTGCCGACATTCTTGAGGTGTCTGTCGATTATCTTCTTGGCAGAGAGGAAGATAAGTGAATATTCTCAAAAAACGCCGCATTTGAGTAAAATCGAAAGCGGCGTTTTGCATATAAATTCAATATTATAAAAACAGCAATTATCGTTAAAACTCCCTTTGGCAAATTAACAAAAGGGAGTTTGTTTTATATCATATTACAATTTTATTTTATATTTCAGTTAAGGCTTAGATTTAGGAAAGGCTAAGTTACTAAGAATTTTTATTGTACTGATTGTATAACTGATATTCAATAAAGGTTGACAAAGCTATTGTCATTTTTTATGATATAATATATCTTAATTTATTTAAAAACAGCACATTGCAAATCTAAATTGAGAATAGGAGAGCAGTATGTTAGAACAGATTAAAAGTAAAGAATTTGATAAAATATTTGATATTATGAAAGGTAGTTTTCCGGAAGATGAATACAGAAATTATGATGAACAGTTAAGTTTGTTTGACGACTCGGATTATGCTGTATATGTTCTCAGAGGTGAAAATAAATCGGTTAAAGCATTTATTGCTGTTTGGAATTTTACTGAATTTCTTTATGTTGAACATTTTGCAGTTGCTCCAAAATTCAGAAGCGAGGGAATAGGAGCTGAAATCTTAAATGAGGTCACTTCAAATTCGGATAAAATTGTTTGCCTTGAAGTTGAGCCTCCCGAGAGCGAAATGCCGAAAAGAAGAATAAATTTTTATAAAAGAAACGGCTTTTTCCTTAATGATTTTCCATATCAACAGCCTGCGCTTTCTAAGAATAAAAAGCCCTTGAAGTTATTTTTAATGACATCTGAAAACACCGTTGGAAAAGATGAATTTGAGAAAATCAAGAATGTTTTGTATCACAAAGTCTATAAATTACAAAAAGCACAAAATTAATAGAAATGATATTTGAATCAGCTTTATTAATCTAATGTCAATGGTTTTTTTGTGTCCCAGAAAATACTGTTTATTGGTGCGAAAATCGTGATTATTAGCATATCCAAAATATGCAAATGAAAACTGCATTAAATTTAATTTGAGGAATGATTTGTTATGTATCTTGAAACTAAAAGATTAATTCTCAGAAATCTGACTGATGACGATTTTAGTTCCTTATATAACGTACTTGCGGATTCAGATATTATGCAGCATTACCCATATACATTTGATAACACCAGAGTTCATAACTGGATACTAAAAAATCAGGAAAGATATGAAATTTTTGGCTTCGGACTTTGGGCGGTGGTTCTAAAGGAAAGCGGAAAAGTGATAGGCGATTGCGGAGTTACGATGCAGAATATTAACGGAAGCATAAAACCTGAAATCGGGTATCATATTGCCAAAAAGTATCAACACCAAGGTTGTGCCAAAGAAGCCTCGCGAAGAGTTCGTGACTGGACTTTTGAAAACACGCCGTTTAATATCATCTATTCATATATGAAAAAATCCAATATAGCCTCATCTGCCACTGCAAGGTCAAAAGGGATGTGTTATGTTGATGAGTTTAATGATGACGAAAATGAAATTACGTTAGTATATGCAATTACTCGCAATGAATGGAATAACTTAAAAACAAATGTTAATTTTTAATTGAGGCAATCCAAAATAATTGGTATATTAAAGCTAAAGCAACCGGGTAATCATAAAAGGATTCCCGGTTGCTTTATTTTATGCCCTTGTTAAGATTACTTTTTCTTCATTTGATTCTTGAAGCACTTTTTGTCAAATTCAGGGTTAAATGCGTAGAAATTCTTTTCGTCAAGTTTATCGGTCAGTAATCTTAAGTTTTCACCAAACCTCTGATAGTGAACTACCTCGCGTTCGCGCAAAAAGCGAATAGCGTCTTTGACGTCATAATCGTCGCACATTCTGAGAATGTTGTCATAGGTGGTTCTAGCTTTTTGTTCTGCAGCCATATCTTCATGCAAGTCTGTTATTGCGTCGCCTTTGCTTTGCAGAGCGGCTGCTGTGAACGGAACACCGTTTGCCCCCTGAGGATATATTCCTGTGGTGTGGTCAACAAAATAATCGTCAAATCCTGCTTTCTTTATTTCGTCAATTGTCAAATTTCGTGTCAGCTGATATACTATTGCACCAATCATTTCAAGATGCCCGAGTTCTTCTGTGCCTATATCTGTCAATGTGCCCTTTAATTCAGGCAGTGGCATTGAAAATCTTTGGCTAAGATATCTTAACGATGCTCCAAGCTCGCCGTCCGGTCCTCCGTATTGTGTTATGATTATTTTGGCAAGCTTTGGATTAGTTTGCTTTATATTAACAGGGTATTGCAGTTTTTTCTCATATACAAACATCAGTCGATCTCCTCGCTTTCCCACGGCCACGGAGCCTTAATCCAATTCCAATTGTTTTGAGTTGTAGCACTCTTGGTGAGAGGTCCGTATTTGCTTTCATATTCAGCAATAAGCGGCTGTGCTTTTTCTTTAAAGGCTCTCATTTTGGTTACGGTTTCAGTGTCATTTGGGTGGGTATCAAGAAAAAGCTGCAAATCAAGCGCTGCAAACTGATAGGTTGATATTTTTTTGAGTAATATTTCTCTTTCAGTCATTAGTTCCACCACATTTGCTTCCATAGAATGGTTTGTTGAGAGATGGGAACATTGTACCTGCAGAAAATCCCTGAGCCGCCGTATAAGTTTTGGCGTTGTTCATTTGAAACGGAACGTATGCCATGGCTTCCGAAATATTTTCGGGAAACTTAGATAATCCGTAATGTTCATTAATCATTTCTGATATTTCCAATTCTATATCTCCTTTCAACTATTAGTGAGTTAATTTAATTCGATATTTACCTTTGTATAGCAATAATAATTTAATAGTAATTTGTTATATCTTATTTACTAATTCTGCAGATACTACATATTATGCAATTTAATTCTTTATGTTAAGCAGTCAAATTTACCCTATTTCAAACTCAGGTAAATACCATTTTAAAGCTTTCTCCGCCGTCATTCCGCTTTTGCAAAGATAATCTAACCCGCAAAGACTTACTCCTGCGCATTTGTTTTCGGGTTCATAATTTACATTAAAGCAGTCCCATGGTGAGGCAACAGGGGAGAGATAGTCATATTCTTTGTCGGTAATGGTTTGACCGTTGGAAATTTTTGCAAAAGGTATGTACAGTGTTTTGTTATCTTTTGTTATTTTTATTTCTGATACAGAATTAACTGCCTTTTCAAAATCCGAATATTTTTCTTTAATAGAATTTTCAGCTTCGTTTTTACTCAGATAAATGTCTTTATTTTTTAAGTGAAATTTTTGCGGTTCAGCATCATAATCCGACTGCATCAGGATCGCAATAGCTCTAATTGTTTCATCGCAATATGATTCATCATACTGTGCCGCAACAAGGCCGCATAATAATGTCTTTTTGTCATTAATCTGTTTACTGTCTGAAGGCTCACTCACGTTATTCTTTATTTTTGAATTTCCGGAATCACTATTTGTAAAATTACACTTTACAATGGAAATAGGAAGTGCCGCCATAATTACGAGAAATAATATTATTGATATTAATTTTAATTTCATATTTTCACCTGCTGTGTATTTAAATCTTTAATTTTAACAATAAACAAATCACAAAAATAATACTATAAAAGCTAAATTGTGCTTTATTTTTCTTGACATACTAATATATTTGTCTTAAAATAATATATGTCCACGTATGAAATAAAATAACTTACACATATATTATCAAGTAAGTATAGAAACGGAGTTTAATATGAAAGTAAAGTATTCTGTTATTCCTTTTATACCTGTTGCAATAGTAATGAGCGTTTTTAAGCTTATGGGAATATTCGGTCTTGACGGCAACGGCCTTTTTCTCGGAATGAATAAAATGGGGTTGACCTACACCGTGATCGGCATTGGTCTCGGGCTCTTTGTTTTATGCATACTTATAAATTTATTTGACAGAAAAACAGCTCCTGTTTATCCGGTCAGAAAGAATTATCCGGCTGCTGCATTTGCGGTTTTGTCCGGAATAGTTATAATTGCAAGTGCCGTAACAAAATTTATGAATACTACGGCAAATTCTGAATATTATTTTATGACAATTGCATGTCTTATTTTTGCAATACCGGCAGGTTTTGCACTTGTACTTATGGCACGAGCTCACTTTGTAGGTAAGTCAAACATCTCGACAGTGTCAATGCTGTTTATTTTCCCTGCATTGTGGGGATGCGCCGAACTAGTTTCCGAATTTTTAGTTGCAACTAAAGTATCGATATCCGCAACAGACCTTACTGCACTTTTCTGTTATATATTTATTACTTTGTTTATGTTCTCTTGCGCCATGGTGCTTTCACGCATTCAGGGCAGAAATCCTGTAAAGGCTTGCTTTATATACGGACTGCCTGCTATTGCAATTTCAGTTGCCGAGGGCTTGGGAGTAATTTGCACATCGTTGGTAGAAGGTATTGATGTAAGTCAGATACTTATGGGAATTGAGTTTATTGTAATTTCGCTTTACGCATTGTCATTTATAATGGAAATGACAATCAAATCATACACAAAGGATGAAATTGAGATAATTGACGGTATGCCCGAAGATAATGATGAAGATGTTTATGCTAATAAATATACGGATACCAGCGACTATGATGATCTTGTAATGTCTCATAATCCTATTGACGATGAGGAGCCTGATGATGAGGCGGCAAGTGAATTTATTGAGTCTATGGGCGATATTGACGACTTTATACTTGGCTATAATAGAGATGAATATTCTGATAACGGAAGCGGTCCGGTGGCAACTGACGATTCCCCAATAGTACTTAACACTGCTGAAGGTGTTACGAAAAGTTCGTCATCTAACGATTCAAAAGAAAGTTTAAGTGAAATTGACCAAATTCTTCAAGACTTGGAAAATAAAAAATAATTTTCAAATTACTGTTGACATCACATAATTGTAGTGATATTATATGAGCAAGAAAAGCTATGATAAGGATATGAAGTATATTTAACCGTTTTCAGAGAGCGAAGCATATGCTGAAAGCTTCGTATTCGGCTTTGTATTTTACCACCTTTGAGTCTGCACAGGAAATGGTGTGGCGTGTGACTGCGTTAAAGTCTTTTGAGGGCTCTAAAGCCGAATTTGGGTGGAACCACGAAGTCCATTCGTCCCAATACTCCTTTTGGAGTATTGGGCTTTTTTATTATTTTGGTATATTTTAATAAGTAAGGAGAATAACAATGATTAGTGTTGAATTAAAAGGCGGCGTTGTAAAAGAATTTGAAAAAAATATTACGCCTGCTGAAATAGCAAAATCAATTGGAGCAGGTTTGTATAAGTCTGTTTGTTGTGCAAGAATTGACGGTGAAATTGTTGACCTAAGAACTCCGCTCACAAAAGACTGTAAGGTTGAACTCCTTACATTTGACGAGCCTGACGGTAAAAAAGCATTTTGGCACTCGGCTTCACATGTGCTGGCGCAAGCTGTAAAAAGACTTTATCCAAACGCTAAATGTGCAATCGGCCCTGCTATTGACAATGGCTTTTATTATGATTTTGATGTAGAGAAACCGTTCTCTAACGAAGACCTTGAAAAAATAAAAGCAGAAATGAAAAAAATAGTTAAGTCCGGAGTTGAAATTGAGCGTTTTGAATTGCCACCTCAGGAAGCAGAAAAACTGCTCTCCGATATGAACGAGCCCTACAAGGTTGAGCTTGTAAAAGAACATTCCGATAAAGGCGAGAATATCAGCTTTTACAAACAGGGTGATTTTACCGATTTATGTGCGGGCCCTCATTTGCTGAATGTTTCTCCAATCAAGGCAATAGAACTTACTAACTGTACAGGTGCCTATTGGAGAGGCGATGCAAAAAATGCACAGCTTTGTAGAGTATATGGCGTAGCATTCCCTAAGACTTCAATGCTTGAAGCGCATATGAAGATGCTTGAAGAAGCTAAGAGCCGTGACCACAACAAGCTTGGTCGTGAGCTTGAGTTGTTTACAACAGTTGATATTATCGGCCAGGGCCTTCCTATTTTACTTCCAAAGGGTGCAAGAATTGTACAGATTTTGCAGAGATTCGTTGAAGATGAGGAACAGCGCCGTGGATGGTTACTTACAAAAACTCCTTATATGGCAAAGAGCGACCTTTACAAAATCAGCGGACATTGGGATCACTATCAGGACGGAATGTTCGTGCTCGGCGACCCTGAAAAAGATGACGAAGTATTTGCTCTTCGCCCTATGACATGTCCTTTCCAGTATCAGGCATACCTGAACCGTCAGCGTTCGTACCGTGACTTACCTCTCAGATATAATGAAACTTCAACGCTTTTCAGAAATGAAGCAAGCGGTGAAATGCACGGACTTATTCGTGTACGTCAGTTTACTATTTCAGAGGGACATCTTATGTGCACTCCCGAACAGCTTGAACAAGAGTTTAAAAGCTGTCTTGAGCTTGCAATATTTATGCTGAAAACTCTTGGCTTGTATGAAGACGTATCATATCGTTTCTCAAAATGGGATCCGAATGACCGTGAAAAATATATCGGCACTCCGGAACAGTGGGATGAAGCACAGGATATGATGGAAAAGATTTTAAACCATCTTGAAATTCCATATGCAATCGGTGTTGGCGAAGCTGCATTCTACGGTCCGAAACTTGATATTCAGATTAAGAATGTTTACGGTAAAGAGGATACCCTTATTACGATTCAGATTGACCAAATGCTTGCAGAAAAATTTGGAATGGAATATGTTGACAAGGACGGCACAAAGAAGCATCCTTACATTATTCACAGAACATCTATCGGATGTTACGAAAGAACGCTTGCGTTGCTTATTGAAAAATATGCAGGTGCTTTCCCAATGTGGCTTGCTCCGACCCAGGTAAAACTTCTTCCTGTTGCCGACAGACACCTTGATTATGTAAATGAAATCAAAAAGGTTCTTGAAGCAAAGGGCATGAGAGTTGAAGTAGACAGCAGAAGCGAAAAAATAGGTTACAAAATCCGTGAAGCTCAGCTTGAAAAGGTACCTTATATGTTTATTATCGGCGATAAAGACATAGAGGCAAATACTGTTTCTGTACGTCACAGAAAAGACGGTGACCTTGGTGCTATGAAGCTTGATGACTTTATTGCAATGGCAGTTGAGGAAATTGAAACAAAAACAATAAAATAAGCAGGTGAAGTATGTCCCGTTGGCTTGCTGAATACGACAAAAAGAGTTACAAAAGCTCTAAAAAACGTCGGTGTCAGGCAATAAATGCAGGAAAAACCGGTCGTATTAAACCAATAGGTAAATTAAAACGAAAAATTACAATAATTGTTTTAGCGATAATTATATTTACAGCTGTTGTTATTGGTGTTATATCTTTATACATTTTTGTGATTTCTCCAAATTCAGCGGAACGCAATAATGAAACTTCAAATTCTGAACGAACCGATGAATTACTTATGGTGGTGAATAAACAGAATCAGCTTGATAAGGATTATGTACCACAGCTTGTTGATTATAAAAATCTAAAGGTAAATGCACTTTTGTTCAATGATTTGATGCGAATGTGTGATGATGCAAAAAGCGACGGAATTGAGCTAAAAGTTGTTTCGGGCTACGTATCATTTGACGAACAGGAAAAACTATATAATGCAAAGCTTAGAGAATTTCTTTCTAATCCTGATTATACACAGGTAAGAGCCGAATCTGCTGCTCAAAAGATTGAACCCCAAGCCGGATGCAGTGAGGCTCAGACAGGTTTGCTAATAGGTTTTGATTTATCTGATGAACATTCTGCCGCTTATTTGGAACGAAATTGCGTAAACTACGGATTTGTTTTGAGATTTCCATATGACAAAGAAGATTTAACCCATATTTCTTATAATCAATCACTATACAGATATGTAGGTGTCGATAATGCCATAAAAATGCGCTCATACAATATGTGTCTTGAGGAGTATGCTGAATATTTGGCTGACGGAAATGAAAATTATTGAAAATAATGCTAAAATTAAAAAAATACTTGCATTTTGTAAACGAATGTAGTATAATAACTTTGTTAATTGTGCATAGTAGGTAGGTGAGAAGCAATGAAAGAGAACATCCATCCAAAGTACGAGCAGACAACAATCACTTGTGCATGCGGCAATGTAATAAAAACAGGTTCAACAAAAAAGGATATCCGTGTTGAAATTTGTTCAAAGTGTCATCCTTTCTTTACAGGAAAGCAGAAATTGGTTGATACAGGCGGACGTGTTGACAGATTTAAAAAGCGTTTCAATATGGACAAGTAATTTTATATGCAAACCTTTAAGGCGACACGTTTGTGTCGCCTTGTTTACTCTTTTGAGGAATTTATATGAATAAAGATTATAAAACTGTCCAAAAATCCTCTAATGATGAATTTGTTGAAAAGAGGTCGAAGTTTATTGGATATTGTACTCCTGTAAAAAGTGAACAGGAGGCTGTTGATTTTATTAATGCTAAGCGAAGCGAACATTGGAATGCTACTCATAATGTATATGCATACTCACTTAGAGATGGCAATATTAAGCGTTACAGTGATGACGGTGAACCGTCAGGCACCGCAGGTATGCCGGTTCTTGAAGTGATTACCAATAATGATGTTTTTGATGTATGCATTGTAGTCACACGTTACTTTGGCGGTGTGCTTTTGGGCACGGGCGGTCTTGTCCGTGCATATTCCAAGGGCGCAAAACTTGCGCTTCAGGCTTCAAAAATTGTACTTAGGCAAAACTGTTTTGTTTGTTCCGCAGCCTGCAGCTACAATCAGTATGGCAAGGTTTCTTCGCTGATTATGGGTGTTGGAGCGTCAATTGACGATACAATTTATGCCGACAGGGTATTGATAAAATTCCATATAAAGCCCGAACTTTTTTCTTTACTTAATAAACAACTTGCAGATGCAACTTCAGGTGAAGTTCAGGCAATCAGCGAGTCTGAACAGTACTTTTATGCTGATATTTGATATTAAATCGGTTATTATTTATCTGAGGTTGTTGAATTTTAGATATATAAGGAAAATACAAAAAATTTTCTGATATAAAGAGGAATATTTTTAATTTTTTCGTAAAAAGATAATAGGACGTTAAAAAACATAGTGAAAGGTGGTTTAAAATGCCATTCCCTGAAAGCTTTTTGCAGGAATTAAAATTGCGCAATGACATAGGAGATGTTATTTCTTCATATGTCAACCTAAAGCGTAAGGGCAGAAATCTGGTCGGATTATGCCCCTTTCATGGCGAGAAAACCCCGTCTTTTACTGTGTATACCGAAACTGAATCTTTTTATTGCTTTGGCTGCGGTGCCGGCGGTGATGTTATTTCATTTATAATGAAGATTGAAAATCTTGATTATACAGATGCGGTAAAATTTTTGGCTCAGCGTGCCGGACTTGAAATGCCGGAAAATACTTATGATGACAGTATGAGCAAACTCAGAAAACGTATTTTTGAGGCTAATCGTGAGGCTGCAAGATTTTACCACTCAAATTTAACATCACAGTCAGGTAAAATAGGTCTTGATTATTTTCATTCCCGTGCTCTCAGCGACCGAACGATACGGCATTTTGGGCTTGGTTTTGCTTTGCCTGACCGTTATTCGTTATGCAATCATTTGCACTCAAAGGGATTTACCGATAATGAAATTGTAGCCGCTAACCTTGCATTTAAAAGCAGACGGGGAAACGGCATTTATGACAGATTTTCAAACCGTGTTATGTTCCCGATTATTGACCTCAGGGGCAATGTAATCGCCTTTGGAGGACGTATTATGACAGATGAAAAACCAAAATATCTGAATACGTCCGATACTCTTGTTTTTAAAAAGAGCGAAAATCTTTTCTCGCTTAATAATGCGAAAAATTCCGGCAGCAGAACGCTGATTCTTTGTGAAGGCTATATGGACGTTATAGCCGTTAATCAAGCAGGTATTACAAATGCTGTTGCAACACTCGGAACGGCATTGACAAACGAACAGGCTGTTCTTATGAAAAGATATGCCGACGAGGTTGTAATTTGTTATGATTCCGATGAAGCAGGGCAAAAGGCCACAGCGAGAGCAATTCCGATTTTGCGCAATGCCGGGTTGCTTGTACGTGTTTTAACTATTCCGAACGGCAAGGATCCCGACGAGTTTATTAAATCCAAAGGTCTAGACGGCGCCGCCGCATTTAAAGCTCAACTTGAAAAAAGCGGTAATGATGTTGATTACAGGCTGCAAAAATTAAAACAGAATTTCAACCTTGAGACATCAGACGGCAAGGTTGCTTATCTTGAAGCGGCAGCAAAAATTGTTGCAACAATCTCAAGTCCGATTGAACGGGATGTTTATTCATCAAAAATCAGCAATGAATTTCAGATTGAAAAGGCTGCATTTGTTCAGCAAATTAATTCTTTTGAAAGACGGAACAGAAGAGATTTCAATAAAAAGGAAGCTCGCAGAATCAGGGCAGAGTTAAGCGGTAAGAATGATAAAATCAATGCCGACCACTATAAAAAACCTCGTTCTTCTTCGGCTGAGGAATCTCTTGTTGTTTATTTAATAAATAATCCGGACTCGGCAGATTATATTTCTGATAATATTAAGTCAGAGCAATTTCAAAATTCTCTTATGAAACGTTATTTTGAATATTTTCTTGCAAGGGAAGAAAACGGATTGCCGCCGCTGACAAGCGTTACGGCAGATTTTTCAGGTGACGAAGCGTCAAAATTATATCAGATGCTTTCAAAGCACTCATCAATTGCTTCAACTCGACAGGCTCTTGATGAATACATAAATGTCATTAACGAAGAAAGTCAAAAACTTTCAAATGATGATATTGCATCAATGTCGGGAGAAGATATAAATGAATATCTAAAAAAACTAAGGGATAATAAAAAGTAATTTGGTTTATGGAAAGGAAAGTATGTTATGGCTGTACAACAGGATAAAAAGACAGTTATTAAAGAACTTGTAGAGCTTGGCAAACAAAAGGGTAAGCTTACCAATCAGGATATCCTTGACGCAATCGGTGAACTTGACTTTGACCCTGAAAAACTTGAGAAACTCTATGATGCTATTGAGGCTCAGGGAATTGAAATTGTCGAGGATATGGGCGATATAAAAATTGACGATATTGACCTTGAACTTTCAGACGGAAAAGCAGGAGACGGCTCATCTCACACCTCTGACCAGGGAATTACAATTGATGACCCTGTAAAGGTGTATCTTAAAGAAATAGGTCGTGTTCCTCTTTTGTCTTCCGAAGAGGAAATTGAGCTTGCTATTCGTATTTCTGACGGTGACGTTGCAGCAAAACAACGTCTTTCCGAAGCAAACCTCAGACTTGTTGTCAGCATTGCAAAGCGTTATCTTGGACGTGGAATGCAGTTCCTTGATTTGATTCAGGAAGGCAATCTCGGACTTATAAAGGCTGTTGAAAAATTCGACTATACAAAAGGCTTTAAATTTTCAACCTATGCAACTTGGTGGATAAGACAGGCAATTACCCGTGCGATTGCAGACCAAGCTCGAACAATTCGTATCCCGGTTCATATGGTTGAAACAATTAACAAGGTTAAAAAAGTTCAAAGCCAGTTGCTTCACCAAAACGGACATGAACCGTCGGCAGATGAAATTTCCAAAGAAATCGATATGCCGGTAGATAAAGTCAGAGAAATTATGCGTGTGGCTCAGGAGCCTGTATCACTTGAAACACCTATCGGCGAGGAGGAGGACAGCCATCTCGGTGACTTTATTCCTGATAATGACGCTCCTGCACCGGCAGACGCCGCCTCACATACAATGCTCAGGGAACAGCTTTCAGACGTACTTTCGACTCTCACACCTCGAGAGGAAAAGGTATTAAGACTTCGTTTCGGCCTTGAAGACGGCAGAAGCAGAACACTCGAAGAGGTTGGTAAGGAATTTAATGTTACCCGCGAACGTATTCGTCAGATTGAAGCCAAGGCTCTGCGTAAATTACGTCATCCATCCAGAAGCAGAAAGCTCAAGGATTATCTTGATTATTGATATTGTTTGAATTATGGTTACTTTTGAAGAATGTGCTGAAATGCTTGATGAAATTGCGGACTCAATGCCGTTTGAACTTTACAGAGATTTAAACGGCGGAATTTCGCTCTTGCCGCAGCAGAAAATTCATCCTGCCGCTTTGCACAACGATTTATTTATTCTTGGCGAGTACATACGTAATTCGCTCGGTAATGCAATTGTTTTTTATTACGGTTCAATCAGTCATGTTTATGGAAACCTGCCAAAAGATAAGCTTTATGAACAGCTTGTGCGAATCCTACACCACGAGGTTCGCCATCATAATGAATTTCTTGCCGGTTGTGATGACCTTGGACTTTATGATAAAGAGCAGATTGAAGATTATCTGAGGAAAAACGGCAAATAATTCTTGTTGTAAAATTAAATATAAGCATAATTTAATCCACCGCATATTTGATTTATACTGAAATTGTTTTTCTGATTTCAGTATCACTCAATAACGGTGGATTTCTGTTATAGATTATTGCCCAGTGTCACAATTTCACTCCATGTTACAGGTCCGATTGCTCCGCTTTGTTCAATACCAAGTTGTTTTTGCAATGCAATTACAGCTGCTTTGGTTGCTTCGTCAAACTCACCTGTAACTTCAACCTTTTTGATATTTGGGTCGTTTTGTGATATTACGTTAAGATATCTTTGGATTATGCTTAAATTCTCTCCTGTATCGCCCTCCACAAGAAATTTTCCGGGAAACGGTTCTCCGATGGCACTTTGATAGTTTGCCGGAAGATCGCTTACGATTGACCTATAAACTTCATCAATTTTTAAAAATGTATTTAAATCCACTTTCCCGTTAACAGGTAAACCGTATGCGCTTTGAAAGGAATATACTGCG
Organism: Ruminococcus sp. YE282; assembly: GCA_900101355.1. GTDB lineage: Bacteria > Bacillota > Clostridia > Oscillospirales > Acutalibacteraceae > Ruminococcoides > Ruminococcoides bromii_A. The sequence continues at coordinate 24,610 of FMUV01000002.1, read as the reverse complement.
TCTCTTGTTGCTTCATCAAAAAATCCTGTGATAGGAATAGGGGGGAGTTCGGGATAAAAATAACCTAAAAACGCAAGGTAATACTGAAGTGCTCTGACTCTTACACCGCTGTCGCCATACTGAAGTTCTGTTGTGTACTTTCGTTCAACATCTGATATGGTGAGTCCTTCACTTGTAAGTTCCGAGAGCTGCTTTACAGCATTGTATATCTGTTTAATTTTGTACCAAGTTGCTTTTCCGACAATTCCGTCTACGGTTAAATTAAAAATCTGTTGAAACGCTTTGACCGAATCTTCTGTTTCAGCATCAAATATACCGGTTGTTGCCGAAGAAATATAGGGGATTGCAGGATAATTAAGACGAATCCTGTTAAGTTGGCGTTTTATTGTCAGAACTTCATCGCTGAATGTTCCGCGCCTAAGAGGAATACCTGGGTATGACGGCGTATTTTCACCAACAGGAGCATTATATACAATTTCAATATCATCGCCATAATAGTATTGTAAAATTTGATACGGCAACAGACCTTGATTTGCAAGGTCAACAGACCCCCATTGTGACAGACCTCTGCATTGTGTATAGACTCCATCACAAAATTTTGCCGCATACGGAACGATGCTTCCTGATTTAACTATATAATTATTGAAGATTTGGTCTACGATTTTACATATATTGTCAAATATTTCTCCGTCCTTAACAAATGCTTGGTCAATAACCGTGTTGTTGGTTATATCAAAGTCATATCCTCGACTTCGGTAATATTCGGTATATATTCTGTTTAATGCAAATGAAATTTGAGCGAGAATATTTGCCCGTATCGCACTGTCGGGCCAAGTAGGATAAATTTCATTTGAGGCAACATTTTTTATATAATCAGTAAAAGTTACAGTCACATTTTCGGCAGCCTCATCGGGTCTGCCAAGATGTACTGTGATTGTGTTCGGTACAACAACAGGATTTGTCGCCATTTAGCCTTGCACCTCATCTCGTGAAGTTGGAGTAAGAGCAACCGGAAGAATGGTTTCAACTTTATCATAGATAGTTACAACAATATTATTTAACGGCAAAAACAACGGGTGATACAGCGACAAAAGGTATTGAGTTTCGCCGTTGCCTACGGTTGAACTGTTTAACGAGTTTTCAAGTGAATTTGCAAGCAAGACTATTCTGTCTACGATTCCTGATGAATTTGTCAAGTCGTTATATAATGTGTAGCGCTTTCCGTTGTGAATTACCGCAACGTCAACAACAACGTCCTTTATCGGAAATGCTTCCCGTGCTGCGCTAACCTGCACTTTCAATGTCCCTCTGCCGGGATTTTCTTTTATAAATTGCTCAAATTCAGGCTTAAACGGACTTTCGCCGCTTACAAGCTGACCCGGTGTTCGAGATTGTGTATAATAATCGGTTATGTTTTCAGCCATTGCAGAATCCCCTCCACATAATTCTAAGTTATTATATTCAGTAAAAAATAATATAATAACTGATTTATTTTGCTTTACAAAATTAATTAAATAAAAAACAAAGACCTGACTTTCTAAATGATGTAAAGTCAGGTCTTTATTATAATCTGATTTAAAAATGCAGGCTGAAAACAATACAGATTAAATGTTGTTATTATTCTACAATAACATTATATATGCAATAGTTGTCAATATTATTCAGTAGCTTGTAACGGACTGTATGACCGTTTCGAGTATAGTTGTTTGTAAAATACCTTTCTTTAATGTCCACAGAGGTTTTGTCGATAACATAAATTTCTCTGTTGGTCAAAACAGCTTCATAAATATTGGTCGGCATATTTCTTTTTATCAAATTTTCTGTATTGTGGAAATATCCAAATGTGTCTACATTGTCAAGATACCCGTCTCTGAATCCCCAAAGCGGATGCATATAATTTTCACTGAACTGATATAATCCGATTGCGGTTTTTGTGTCAAAAACATAGTACTTATGTGGACTTCTTTCAATTTCTGAAATTAAGCTTTGAGGAACGGTGTCTTTATTATTGCTGTTGTGAACGGTATACACTGAAATATAACCGGCGCCAAGGCAAATAATGACCGCTAAGGCAATTATTAAATTTCCGTGCTTGATTTTTAACAATTGCGGTATATGCTTTGTTCTGCCTTTTTCAAAGTTTAGAGAGTAGAACAGCAGAACTACCATCAAAAGCCAATTTCCATACATAAGATACTTGGCACCGGAATAAAAATATCTAAGCAATAAACTTGAAATCAAACCGGCCGCAACATAGAAAATCGGGAAAAATCCAAAACGATTTTTCTGATATATAACAAATAAAATGCCAAGTCCTATAAAAACAAGGATAATGATTGCTTCACAGTCAAATGAAGCAAAGTGATGATAATTATCAGTAAATATATCGGTAAATGATGTCAAAAAGGCATTGCTTTTTTCTTCTTTTTGAATGTCATAAACCGTTTGAAGTGCGTCAAGATTCAATGCTTTTTCAGAATCATAATATCCTGATTTCAACAGTTCATAATCGCCTTTGCTATTAATACCGACATCTGCAAATTTTTCTTCATAATCTTCAAAGTTTGGATACGGAAGATTATTATTGATTGAAGTTTTTAGATACGAATAATTATAAAAATCCGACGCTTCATCGGTTGCATGATTAACCGAATAGGAAAATTGGTTCAGCCCGAAAACTACAATTGTCACCAATAAAAACATAAGCAAAAACGGTCTGAAATACCAGAAAAATTTGCGAAACGGCAGTTTGAACTTTTTCTTTGAAATAAGGTCTCCAAAGAAAAAAGCAACCGCAAATCCAAGAGCAACAAAAAAGTATACATAATTGTAGAATGAACCAAAAGAAATCATTGCAACGCCAATCCAGCAGGGGAGATTATATCTCTTGTTTCTTATTGCATTAAGCACAAGCAAAAATCCTGCTGTAAGCAATAAAGCCGAAGTTCTGTTGCTGTTTATATTTTGATAATGGTTCAGCGCAAAAAGAATATTGATTATTGCAGAAAAGCCAAAAGCAATTTTCTTGTTAAACTTATCCGCAAACACAAAAGTTATTGCAGTGAATGCCGAACAAGAAAGCAAAATTTGTGCAAGTACATAGCAGTTAAAGTCTCTAAATGCATATTGTGCCGAACCGACTATAACAGCTAATATATAGTTTATGAAACTGCTGTAATAAAAGTGCTTTAGACAAATATTTACTGAGTTTAAAAAATCGTCTGAACTTTCAAAAGAAAACGAAGTAACAATAATGCAAATCGCCATTATTGCGACATTAAACACAAAAGCAAAAAGTGTCTTGCTTTTTAAAAATTTAAATATCTTTTCTTTCACGAATTACCTGCTCCCAACAGTTATTTTGCTGCACTTTACCTGTAACCACGCTTTTCCTGCTCGTTAATAAGAAGCTGTAAATTTGCCTGCTCATATTCATTAAATGTCACGTTCTTTGAAAACTCGGCAGCAGTATATTTTGGAGTATACCAATCTTTTGAATTAAAGTATGCCGAAAGGGTAGGGTCTTCAAAAATTCTGCCCCTGCGTGCGTATATTTCGTTAAGGGCGAGGTTAAGTTCCTCTCTGCTCATATTTTCAACTTCTGACTGGCTTATATATGATGTATTATATGAATAATTATTATCCGAAGAGTTGTCAGAATCATTGTTTTTAGAAGAATTTGAACTCTGGCTGCTTTGGTTGTCATCGGAGTTGTCGCTTATAAGACCTGATGAAATGTCAAGTGTGATAACGCTTCCTTTTTGAGCAATTGTACTTTCGTCGGGATACTGTGCGATAACATATCCTTCTTCATACTTTGTGCTGTATCTGTATTCACCGATTTGAACAACAAATCCCTCGTTTTCAAGCATTTCCTTTGCGTACTGATATCCGTAACCAACAACAGGTAATACGAATTTATCAACGTTTTGTGTCTCTGTTGTAGGTTCAACAGTAGTTTGTGCAGCAGTAGTCGGCTGTGCGGTAGTAGCAACTTCGGCGGTAGTCGATTCTGTTGTTTCAACAGGTTTTGAATTTCCAAACCAACCGTTTGTAACTGCAAAATATCCGCATACTCCTAATGCTGCAAGTATTACAACTATTGCGGCAACTAAGATAATAATTCCTTTTTTGCTCTTTTTTGTGTTTTCGTTGTCATCAGAATCAGTATCCGATTTGTAACTTGAAGCCGGTACATCAAATTCTGAATTATTATCATCGTTATCTTTCGACAATTGTTCTGAAGATTTACTTTTTATATCCTTGGGTTCATCATCAAAGTAATCTCCGTAGTCTTTTTCCTCTGAGGGTTGTTTTAGATTGATAATTTTTGTCGGTTCATAGTTATCAAATACCCTGTTGTCAATTTCATTTGAATTTGTTTCAGGGGTTGAGTCAACGTCAGACTTTTCTGTGGAGTTTGTGATACTATCCTGATTTTTTTTGGGTGCTTCAATATTCTCTTTTGGTGCCTCTACAACATCGAAGTTATCGGTTTCGTTGTCATTTTGAATAGGCTTTATTGAGTCATTTTCATTGCTGTTATCTTTGTTTTGAATTGAATCTTTGTCTTCTGTCTCAGCTTTTTCCTCTTTATCATTTTCGGGTTCATCATTATGTGGCTCAATCTGAGGTTCGTTGTTTTCCGAAACAGCCTCTTCGTTATTCTTTTCCTCTGTTTCATCTTCATTGTTTTGCTCGGGAACAGTATCTTCATAATCATATTCTTCAAATACGTTACCGTCAAAATCCGTGTTCTGAGGAATGATAACTTCGTCGTTTGGTTTTTCTTCGACAGAAAGTTCGGATTTTATGGATGTAAGCGCATTTTTAATATTTCCTGCGTTTTTCCATCTGTTTTTATTTTCAGGTTGACAGGCAATAACAATTACACTCTTAAGTTTTTCGCCGCCGTTTTCCGGAGCCGAAACCGGGTTACCTTCAAGTCTCTTGCTTATTGCTTCCTGTTTGTCCTCAGCTTTAAGGCAAAACGGAAGAAGATTGTTGTTGCTCATATAATACATTATAAGTCCGAGCGAATAAATGTCGGTCGTAAAATCCGCCTGCTTGTTTTTATCAATTTCAGGTGCAAGGAATGACTTGTCCTTGATACCGTCAAAATCTGTAAATCCGCCAAGCTTATATTCTCCGTTAGGTGTCACAAAAATATTGTCAGGGTTAATATTGCCATGATATACATTGTTTGCCTCAAGTGTTTCAAGTATTTCACTCATCTTAATACCAAAGTCTACAACTTCGGATTCACTGAAATTTTTTGAACTTAAACATTCGGCAAGTGTAGGAAAATTTTCAAAAAATATGTACAGTTCAGCCTTTTCCTTTGTAGGAATGTTGTCTGTAAATACATCTATATAGTTGCTTATGCTTCCTGTTTTGGCAATGCTTTTAATAAAATTTGCCTCTTCATTTATAAAAACAACATTGTCGCTTGTATATTTTTCTTTGTCAAATACGACATGCAAAAGCTTAGCTTTTGTGGTGCTGCCGTCAAATTCATTTTTGCTTACTTCAAATACTGAATTGTCGTTAATATCAGCTAAACGTGAAACAACTTTCCATTCTTTTAGTTCATTCGGTAATTTCAAAAGTCGAGCCATTTCCACTTCTCCTTTTATCTCTTATTAAAATATGAAAATTAATATATCTAATTATCTTATATATTGTATGTTATGGCAACAATAACATATTGTTTGTGACAACCCATTTCACCATAGATATAGTTAATTATATCATATTATAATTTAAATTTCCATATCTTTTGAGATAATTCATACTTTTGACAAAATAAAAGGCGATAATATTGCCCAAAACAAGATTATCACCCATTATTTTACTTGATATATTATTACAAATTCAGAATAAATATCATTAAATTAAGATATGTTGCAAATATAATCCATAGAAAATAGGGAATTTGCAAAATTCCTGCTAATTTGTCTTTACTGTAAAACAAAAGTCCCATAACAAATACAAAAACATCAAGAATAATGATTATTACAAGTGCGAGCAGTCTCCATTTTAACACAAAAAATGCTATTGGCCACAATAGATTCACGGCAAGCTGAATATAATAGACAAAGTCAATTGTTTTGTCAGTGAGTGATTTGCTTTTGAGAATACCGTATGATATTCCCATAAGTATATAAAGTACGCCCCAAACAATCGGAAATAATATTTGAGGAGGCGAAAGAGGAGGCTTGTTAAGACTGTCATAATCCATAAATCCGGGAATAATCAGTCCGATAATACCTCCGGCAATTATCGGCAAAAGAATAGATTTTGCATAAATTTTAAATTTTGACACAGTAACCCAACCTTTATCAAATTATTAAGAAACAATATGGATATTATTTGATTTGGTTTAGCGTTTATGTGTCAAATGCTGATTCTTTTTCTTTCTCTTAGTCCCAATATTCCTCCTGCACCGCCTGCAAGCAACGCAGCCCCAAGCTTAATCAACGTCATATAGGATACAGGTTCTGAGTTTTTAGTTAATGCCGTTGCCGTTATAATCAAAAACATAACAAATCCGGTTATTAAACCAACCACGAGTCCGGCGGATTTGTTGATTTTTGTAGCGATAAATCCGCCGAAAAAAGCTCCGACCGCAAGAATCCCAACCATTGCAAATTTAATTATGTCGCTTGGAAAAAGTCCTCCCGTAAGCATTACGACAGACAAAATACACATCAAAATAATTGTTGATAACAGACCGCAAAGTACGCCGAAAATAACGGATTTTACGACTTTCTTTTTATCAGACATACAAATACCTCCGAATATATTTTAATAAATTATATTCATCAAGTTTTGCATTAATTCTTTGCAATTCAATTATTGTGTGATATAATTACCGTATTCTAAATTCCGATTTTAGGCGGAATTATATGGAGGATGTAATGGATTATTCAGAAATACTTTCGCAGCAGTTTAATATAAAGAAGGAATATGCCGATAATATAATTAATCTGCTTGATGATGGAAATACTATTCCGTTTATTGCACGATACCGTAAGGAAATGCATGGCTCAATGGACGACCAGCTCATACGAGAGTTTGCCGAAAAACTTGAGTACCTAAGAGGAATTGATAAGCGCAGAGAGGAAATTAAGTCGCTGATTGACGGACAGGAAAAGCTTACCGAAGAATTGGTTTCTCTTATTGACAAGGCTTCAACATTAAGTGAATTGGAAGATATTTACCGACCGTATAAGCCAAAGAGAAAAACAAGGGCTTCAATAGCAAAAGAAAAGGGACTTGAACCGCTTGCGGTTAAAATCTTGAAACAAGAGGAAAATTTCAATCCGAATGACTATGCAGGCAATTTTATAAGCGATGAAAAGGATGTCAGTTCTGCTGAAGATGCAATAAAGGGCGCAATGGATATTATTGCAGAGCAAATATCTGACAGTGCCGAAATTCGCAAAAGAATACGTAATCTGTTTAAGGTGAACGGCGTTGTTTCATCTTCTGCTTCTGATAAAGAAAAGGACAGCGTGTATTCAATTTATTATGATTTTAATGAACCTGTTTCAAAAATTGCAGGACACCGCATACTTGCAATTAATAGGGGAGAAAAAGAAGGTTTCTTAAAGGTATCGGTGGAGCTTGACAATCAAAAACCGCTTAATGTGATTTACAGGTTGTTGGACAAGGACACAAATCCTTTGTGCAGTGATATAATTAAAGAAGCGGGTGCCGACGCATACCAAAGACTGATTTCACCGTCAATTGAGCGTGAAATACGAAGCGAGCTTACCGAAACGGCAGATGAAAATGCAATAAAAGTGTTTGCTTTAAATTTGAAACAGCTTTTGATGCAGCCCCCTGTAAAAGGCAAAACGGTTCTCGGACTTGACCCGGGGTATCGTACAGGCTGTAAGGTTGCCGTTGTTGACGATACCGGCAAAGTACTTGATACCGCAGTAATTTATCCTACTCATTCCGACAAGAAAATACAGGAGTCAAGGCACAAATTGCTTGGATTAATCAATAAATATGATGTTGACATAATTTCAATCGGCAACGGAACCGCAAGCAAAGAAACTGAAATGTTTGCAGCAGACGTTATCAAGGAAGCTGACCACAAGGTTTATTATATGGTGGTAAGCGAGGCAGGAGCGTCAGTATATTCAGCGTCAAAACTTGCCGCTTCTGAGCTGCCCCAACTTGACTTAACTCTCAGAAGCGCTGTTTCAATTGCACGCCGTTTACAGGATCCGCTTGCCGAGCTTGTAAAAATAGAGCCAAAAGCAATCGGCGTCGGACAGTATCAGCATGATATGCCGCAAAAACAGCTTGGTGAAGCCCTTGACGGTGTGGTTGAGGATTGCGTTAACTCTGTCGGCGCTGATTTAAATACAGCTTCTCCCGCACTTTTGCTCAGAGTCTCCGGATTAAATTCTACCGTTTGCAAAAACATAGTAACCTATCGTGAGGAAAACGGAGCTTTTAATTCGCGTTCAGAATTAAAAAAGGTTCCAAAGCTTGGTCCAAAAGCTTTTGAACAGTGTGCAGGATTTCTTCGTGTTCCGGAGAGTAACAATCCGCTTGATAATACGGGAGTGCATCCGGAAAGCTATAAAAGTGCAAAAGAGCTGCTAACTTTGCTTGAATATTCGGAAAAAGAAATAAAAACTTCAAACTTTGCCGATATATTAAGCAGAGTGAAAAACTATGGTTCAAAAACGCTTGCCGAAAAACTTGGAATAGGTTTACCCACCCTTGATGATATTGTAAAGGAACTTGCAAAACCGGGACGAGACCCAAGAGATGAATTGCCCACTCCGATGTTGAGAAGCGATGTGCTTGACATAAAAGACCTTAAAGAGGGTATGAAGCTTAACGGAACGGTTCGCAATGTAATTGATTTCGGTGCGTTTGTAGATATCGGCGTTCATCAGGATGGTTTGGTTCACATTTCACAGATTTGTGACAAGTATATTAAACACCCAAGCGAAGTACTAAAGGTCGGAGATGTTGTAAAGGTGAAAATATTGTCTGTTGATGTAAATAAAAACAGAATTTCTCTTACAATGCGTTTTTGATTTAAGTCGGAATAATACTTGCTTTCCCACAAAATCAAGACTTTGACTTATTGCAAAAAGCGACAATGGTGCTTATATTCAGATATTCAGCGGGAGATTATACCTTCTGCTGATTTTTTTGAATGAAAACTGCTGATTTTGAGGGCACTTGCATTATGGTTATAAAGAAGGGGACTGAGATAATCTCAGTCCCCTTAATTTTAATCATCCAATCTTTTGTCACAAAATTCGCACATTTCCATACCCAGTTTTTCATAAGATAGGCGTGGTAAATATTCTTCGGATTGTATAACGCATTTTGGATTTTTACATTTATGCTCTGAAATCTGATTGTCTCTTGTTGCAATTGTAAAATCTTCATCCTGAAGCATAAGCATAATAAGAGCCATTCTGCCGTACATTCCGTACTGAGCCTGTTTAAAGTATAAAGCTCTTGGGTCATCATCTATATCAACCGTGATTTCATTTACCCTTGGCAATGGATGCAGGATAATCATATCATTGCGTGCTTTATCAAGTTTTTGCTTATCAAGAACAAATACATTTTTTTGTGCCTGATAATCTTTTTCATCTTTAAAGCGTTCTCTCTGAATCCTTGTCATATAGAGAACATCAAGATCACCGATTGAATCGGCAAGGCTGTGTGAAATCTCGTATTTACAGCCGTGTTTTTCAAGTATATCAATTACATAAAGAGGAACGCTGAGTTCCGGCGTTGAAATCAGGACAAAGGAATTATTTTCGTACTTTGCCAACGCTTTAATCAAAGAATGTACTGTTCGTCCGTTAAGCAAGTCGCCGCACAAACCTACTTTGAGGTTATCAAGGCGACCTTTTTCGCAGCTTAATGTTACAATATCGGTCAGCGTTTGTGTGGGGTGGAGGTGACCGCCGTCTCCGCAGTTAATGAGTGGAACTTCCGAATATAATGAGGCTGCTTTTGCAGTTCCCTCAACCGGATGTCTGATTGCAATTATATCTGCATATTCGCTGATGATTGTAATTGTGTCTTTTAAACTTTCACCTTTTGCAACTGAAGAATTCATCGGGTTATCAAAGCCGATAGTTCTTCCGCCAAGCTTTAACATTGCGGTCTGAAACGACATTTGGGTTCTTGTACTCGGCTCATAAAACAATGTGGCAAGAATTTTGCCGTCACAAGCGTGGCGATAATCAGCAGGGCTTTGCATAATTTTTTTTGCTCTTTTAACAACCTTTTCAATTTGCTCGGTAGTCATTGCTTCAACATCAATCAAATTTTTGTTAGTCATAAACTCACAGCTTTCTATGATTTTTTTTATTATATCAAATGAAAGGCTGATTTTGATATATATAAAAGAAATTTGTATATTTTATTGAATATAAGGCTTTGTTGTTTAAAAATTCTAATCTATTGACTTTGACATTTTTGCGCAATTAAAACCAAATCTCTGTTGTCCAAAACACCGTCAAAGTTGTAATCGGCTGCGGCATAAAATTCATTTTCCAACGAATAAAGACCTACAATATTTTTCATAATAACATCAACATCGTTTGATTTAACGTTTCCCTCTCCGGTCACATCGCCTCGCACGGCGATTTTGTATGTATTATCATAAACTTTGCACTGAAATCCGGTAGCAATTTTACCGCTTGCGGAAGCATCTCCGTCCTTGTTATATACCGTTATTTCGTCAGGAAAATTTTTCTTAAATTGAAAAACAGTTGTTCCGCTTTCTATGCCGAGCATTATATTATCTTTTACTTTATATTGGTTTTCTAAGTCTTGATAGCTTTGATTTGTATTGTTGTCATAATCATTATTGCCGCTTCTGTTTTCATACATTTCTAAAATATTTATTGTGTTACATTCATAGTTTGATGATAAAACAGATATTAAATTTGCAGTTGCTGTCAGCATATATGCATCGGGGATGGTAATTTTACCTCCGTCCGATGATTTTAATGTGTTTCCTGTAAAATTAAATAATTTGTTTTCGCATTTTACGACTTTAGACGCTTTTGCGTTGATGATATTTTCACGTGAGTTGTCGGTAAGCGATATGAGTAATTTCCCCTCGGTATAGATATAACCTGCTCCTGCATTTGCAAAATTATGATTATTACCGAGATTATTGCGATAAGTATGCGTTCCGTTTTCAAGGGCATAAATATCTCCGTTAGATAGGACAGCATATGCCTTTGAGTTATTGATAAATAATTTTTCTATATTAAAATCAAATTTATAATTGTATTTTCTTTTTCCGTTTATATCATAACTTGCCGCATATGAATTATAGCTGTCTGTACGTATAATAAATATTTCGTCGTCAATAACTGCGAATGATGAGTTGATTATGTTGTTTTGTGCCCCAATATCAAAGTAATCGCATGCGCCGCTTTGCATATTCATTCTTACAATTAAGTAACTCCGTCCTGTTGTCTTTGATTCATACAGAGCGTAGGCGCAGTTTTCATTATGACATACAGCTCTGATGAGACCGTCAACTTTAATGTATCTTAAATTTATATCAGGTATTGATTGTGCCGAATATAGTGTATCGGATGTATAGCCATAAAAATATGCATAATTATATCCGCTGTATGTGTAAAGTCCTTTGCAGGAACTTAAATCATTCAGACTTTGAATAGATTTGCTTTCAGCACTGTACAACGGTATAAAAACTATTGTTAAAATTATAATCAAAACAGAGAATGCCTTTTTCATAATTACTATTCTTTGTATTGTGGTAATTGTTCACTTGCTGTAAAAAGCACAAATGGCAACAACGTATAAACGCTGTTGCCATCAGTAACAAAAACTTGATGAAAATATTTATTAATCTATAATAAATATTCTATCATATACCAAAAGAAAAGTAAACAGTATAAATAAATTATTTGTCAAAATATGACGAATTATATTGATTATCATCACTTTGGTATTATGTTTAATTGTAAAAGCTGTTATTTTTTAACTGCAAGAGTCAGATCCCTTTTGCCGAGAAACAAAATTGCTAACATTCCGAAACCTACATGCGCTCCGATTACAGGTCCTATTTCACATATTTGACATTCACTGCATTTGCCTTTAATAGCCTTTTGAAGTTCAAGAGCTCCCTGCTCATTATCAGCATGAGCAATAAAAACCGTGCCTTTTTTTGTATCTTCGGCATCACGGAGATACTGTTCAACGAGAGAATTTATTACATTGCTTTTTCCTCTTATTTTAGCAACATTTACAAGTCGTCCTATATTATCTACGCTTAAAAGCGGCTTGATTTGCAAGGCTTTTCCGAATGTTGCCGCAACAGCGGAAATTCTTCCGCCACGTTTGAGCTGTTCGAGGTCATCAACAATAAACCAGTGGCAGACTTTGAGTCTTGTATCTTCAATAAAGGTTGACAGTTCTTCAATTGAAGCTCCGCTCATATATTTTTGACCTGCAAGATAAACTAAGAAACCCAATCCTGCCGAATCGCAGAATGAATCTATTATTACAATCTTTCTGTCAGGATATTTTTCGCGCAGTTCGTTTACCGCAATAAGACAGGTATTGTATGTTCCGCTTAGTCCTGTTGAAATTCCGGTATAAAGAATGTCTTTTCCTGCTTTTAAGTAATCTTCAAAGTAATTATAGAATGTGTTATAATTAATCTGAGTGGTCTTTACATCGGCACCGTTTTTAAGCTTTGAATAAAATTCTTCAAGACTCATCATATGTCTGTCAGGATAGTGAAGAAAACTTTTTCCCTCCATCTGAAACTCCATAGGTATAACCTGGATGCCGATTTCACTTACCTGTTTTTCATTTAAATCGCAGGAAGCGTCTGTAATAAAAACATAATCCATTTTATATCATCTCCCAAAAGTATTTAATCAATATTTTAACAGATATATTTTACCAAACGTGAAATTAAATGTCAATGAATATCACTTTTAATTTATGCATATATATTAGAAAAGAAAATAGGGAGGAATATATCGTGAATTGCAGGCTTACAGATTTAAGACACAAAGAGGTGATAAGTTCTTGCGACGGTGCAAGAATCGGATTTGTAGATGATGTAATTGTAGATACAAAACTTGCTTGCATAGTGTCTTTTGTTATATTCGGAAGATCAGGCTTCTTTGGTATATTCGGTCGTTGTGAGGATTATATCATCCCCTGGGATAAAATAGAGCTAATCGGAACAGACACAATTATCATCTCCTGCAAGACTCCTAACCCTGTAAAAAGGCGCAAAAAGCCACATTTTTTTGAAAAAAATCGTAACAATTGACTTTCTAACAATATAGCAAAAATTAATTTAAAACCTGTATAATTATGTGTAAAATGCACAAGTTATTATTTCGTTGAGAAATTAAAAAAATGAATATTACAAATAAATTACAACGGTTACAACCTCAAAAACCCGATAAAACTTGCATTTCAACATATTTTGTGGTTTAATACAGTAGAAGTTGTGTGTTTGATAAAATTTTAACGACTAAGACGTTGCACCTTTGTGTTTTTTGATTAATTCCTTATTTTTGCAAGGTGCATAAATCACAGGGAGGATAAATTTTTGAGAGCTACTAACTATAAGCACTACGCCGGTGATGATAAGCAGGCAGGCAAACGCTATGCAAATCGTCCAAGCCACAGTAAGTCAAAATCAAACACTAAGTCCAGAAGAAGTGCAAAGTTTTTGACATTTGGTTTGGCTGTAATTGCAGTTGCTGCCGCACTTATTGTTCCTACGACAACACTTGCTCCTGATGTTGATGCTCACGAGGACAGCAAGATTGCTTCGTATTCAATAGGAGATATAAGTGAGTTTTACGGTGTTATCACTAATAACTGTGTGGAGGTAACGACAGCACCTGAAACTCAGGAAGTTACTACCGTAGCTGCTGAAACAGAAAAAGAAACAGAAAAATCAACTGATAAAGCCAAAGAAACCGAAGCTGCTACTAAGGCAGCCGAAAAGGCTTCAGAGAAAAAAAGTGAAACTAAGTCTTCGGAAACTTCAAGTGTAACCAAAGAACCTGATGAAGATAAGAACTCAGAAAGCAATTCTGACAATTCAAATTCTTCTTCCGACAGCGGAAACAAGCAACCGGAATCATATTCTTCATATCTTATCAGCATCAGTAATCCCGATACAAGTTACAGTCCGAGAAGTGTTACATTGTCGTCTTATGACAGAGCTAAGCTTGAACGTCTTGTAATGGGAGAGGCTGGCACTATGGGTTACAACGGATGCGCACTTGTTGCTCAGTCCATCCGCGATGCTATGAACCGTTCAAACACATCTTCAATTGACCAAATTATTACACAGTATAAGTATTATGGTTCAACAGCAACAGAGCCCAACCAAACAGTAAAAGACGCAGTTTCTTACATATTTGACCAAAACGGTTCTGCCGTGCAACACAGAGTTCTTTGTTTCTATACAGGTTACAGTCCATGGCACGAAACTCAGACCTTTATAGTTGGATGCGGCAACGTAAGATTTTTTGATTTAAATTACTAATTACTAATTTAATCTTATTTGCAAAATCAAATCAAGTGTTTTCTGATGAATTTAAAGAAAACACTTGATTTTTTTGTATTTTATGGTATAATATATAAGCATTTCGCACGCTAAAGCTTGTCGGCAAGGTGGCTGTATGCTTTTAAGCCGATAAAATCAAAGCTTGGCGGAGGTTTTAACCTAAGGAGGATTTTTACAATGGCAGTAGTTTCAATGAAACAACTTTTGGAGGCTGGTGTACACTTTGGTCACCAGACAAGAAGATGGAACCCTAAAATGGCTGAATACATCTTCACAGAACGTAACGGTATCTACATTATTGACCTTCAGAAGAGCGTAAAAAAGCTTGAAGAAGCTTACAATTTCGTTCGTGAAATTTCAGCAGAAGGCAAGAGCGTACTTTTTGTAGGTACAAAAAAGCAGGCTCAGGACTCTATCAAAGAAGAGGCTCTCAGAGCAGGCGCTTATTATGTAAACGCAAGATGGCTCGGCGGTATGCTTACAAACTTTGCTACAATTCGCAGAAGAATTGCTCGTTTAAAGCAGCTTCGTGCTATGCAGGAAGACGGTACTTTTGATCTTCTTCCAAAGAAAGAAGTAATTAAACTTAATCTTGAAATAGATAAGCTTGAAAAGTTTATGGGCGGTATCAAAGATATGACAGAGATGCCGGGCGCACTTTTCATTGTTGATCCAAGAAAAGAAAGAATTGCCGTATCAGAAGCTAAGAAACTTAACATTCCGATAGTTGCAATTGTTGATACAAACTGTGACCCTGATGAAATTGACTATGTAATTCCGGGTAATGACGACGCTATCCGCGCTGTAAAACTTATTGCAGGCGCAATGGCTGATGCTGTTATCGAAGGCAGAGAAGGTCAGACCGGAGCAGCTGCAGCAGAAGAAACCGAAGAAGCAGCTGAATAATTAAATTAATATATTCATTTTTGAAAGGATGTTTTTATAATGGCAGCATTTACAGCTCAAGATGTAAAAGCACTCAGAGAGAAAACCGGCTGCGGTATGATGGACTGCAAAAAGGCTCTTACAAGTGCTGATGGTGATATGGATAAGGCAATTGACTTTTTGAGAGAGCAGGGACTTGCTAAGCAGGCAAAGAAGGCAAGCAGAATCGCTGCTGAAGGCGTTGCTTATGCTACTACTTCCGATGACCTTTCAGTAGGCGTTGTTATCGAAGTTAATGCAGAAACTGACTTTGTTGCAAAGAACGATTCATTTATGGATTTTGTTAAGACTTGTGCAAATACAGTTATGACTCAGAATCCTGCAAATGTTGAAGAGCTCCTCACATTAAAGGCTGACGGAACTGATATGACGGTTGCTGAGCTTTTACAGGAAAAGGTTCTTACAATCGGTGAGAACATCCAGATTCGCCGTTTTGAGCGTATGGAAGGTGCTTGTGTGGCTTATGTACATGCAGGCGGTAAAATCGGCGTTCTTGTAAACTTTGATACTGACCTTGCTTCAAAGCCTGAATTTGTTGCTTACGGCAAGGATGTTGCAATGCAGATTGCAGCTCTTAACACACCTTACCTCAATGAATCTGAGGTTCCTGAAGATGTTATCGCTCACGAAAAAGAGGTTATGCGTCAGCAGGTAATCAACGAAGGTAAGCCTGAAGCTATCGCTGATAAGATTGTAAACGGCAAGATTAATAAGTTCTACAAAGAAAACTGCCTTATTGACCAGGAATTTGTTAAGGACAATAAGCAGTCAATTAAGCAGTACACTCAGAACACTGCTAAAGAACTTGGCGGTAAGATTGATATTCTCAAGTTCGTTCGTTTTGAAAAGGGCGAAGGCATTGAGAAGCGTCAGGACGACTTTGCAGCTGAAGTTGCAAGCATGGTAAAATAATTTAATTTATTTTTAAATTAACAGGGTTATCGCAGTTTTATTACTTGCGATAACCCTGATTTTGTTGTTAAAGTGTACTATCTAATTACGAATGTTTCACGCTTTGCTTTTTGCAAGCAAGTCAGAGAGCGTTCATATTTAAATTAAGCACAATAATCTGTTGATTTTGGTTATGAGTTGTAGTATAATATAGTTAGCAGGTACTAACTATATTATACTTGCACCTTTTCGGAGGATACTGTATGTTTATTGAAATTAATAATTTAAAAAAAAGTTATGGTCAAAATGATAGTGCGGTTCAAGTCCTTAATGGGGTTAATATGTCAGTTGACAAAGGACAGATGTGTGTTATTCAGGGCTCAAGCGGCTCAGGTAAGTCAACACTTTTGAATTGCATTGGAGGACTTGAAACAATTGACAGCGGTTCTGTTGTGGTTAATGGAGTTGAAGTTAATACACTTGATTCAGAAAAACTTTCGGAATACCGCAGGAGTAATCTTGGCTTTATATTTCAGTTTTATAATCTGATTCCCAATCTTACTGTGCGTGAAAATATACGTGTTTGTGAATATCTTTCCGATTCCCCACTTAACCTTGACGAACTCATTGAGAACTTGGGGTTAAAGGAACATCAAAATAAATTTCCGTCACAGATTTCCGGCGGTCAGCAGCAGAGATGCGCTATTGCCAGGGCGTTAATTAAAAATCCAAATATTTTGTTGTGCGATGAACCTACCGGTGCATTGGATTCCAAGACCTCCAAGGACATCTTAATATTGCTTGAAAAAATTAATAAGGTTTACGGAACAATAATGTTGATTGTTACTCATAATAATGCGATCAAGAATATGGTTCATAAAGTTGTATATTTAAAAGACGGAATGGTTAAGCGTGAGTATCTTAACGAAAGCCGTGTTTCTGCTTCCGAATTGGAGGATTTGTAATATGCAAAGTGTCTTAAATAAAAGAATCCTGCGTGATTTTAAGCAAAATAAGTTCAGGTATATTGCACTTTTGTTATTAATATCACTCAGTATGTATATTGTACTGTCTGTTGTTGGTGCGGCTGATACGATTATTTCAGGAACCGAGAGATTAAGCAAAGAAAATAATGTTGAGGATGGGCAGTTTTCCACTTTTTTGCCGCTTACAGATACTCAGATTAATAAGATAGCTGACAAAGGTATTGATGTTCAGCAAATGTTCAGCTTGGATATGAAATCTGATAATGGTCATATTATTCGTATAATGAAAAATCGTGATGATATTGACCTTGTTCAGCTTGATAATGGCAGGCTTGCTCAAAGCACTGACGAAATAGCCCTTGAAAAGCGCTATTGTGAGGAAAATAATATTAAAATAGGGGATACCGTTAAAATAGCAGACTGTGAATTTAAGGTTGTCGGTATAGGCTCATCACCTGATTATGACCTGCCAAAACGAAATTATACCGATATATCTGTTGAAAGCAGCAGTTTTGGTATTGCTTTTGTTACCTCAGAACAATATGATGTACTCAGAAATAACAATGTACAGATTGTTGAAGATTATTGCTATGCATACCTTCTTAACGGAAAAATGACCGATGATGAATTAAAAGAGATGATAAAGGGGTTCGATTTTGATTACAACGAAGTTTCGGACAAATTTTTCAAAGAAGAAATTGAAAACGCACTTGAGCAAAAAAATGATTTACAGGACGGCATAACAGAGCTGTATGACGGTTCGCAATCTCTTTCTGACGGACTTAATGAGATTGACGGTAACAGTAAAACTTTAGTATCAAGCTCAAACCAGATTTTCAAAACATTTCTGTTGAACGTTGAAAGTTCTTTGCTTGAAAACTATAAGATTGATGTAAGACTAACCCGTGATAATTATAAAGAAATTTTAACCCCGTATGTTTCGCAACATTCAGAAATACAAACTGCAATTGATACACTAAACGCAGTAAATGAGTATTGCACTGGAGTTGAAAAATATACAGACGGGGTTAATTCAGCAAACAACGGTGCTGAGGAGTTAAACAAAGCTATTTCTGAGTTAAAACTCCAAACAGATAAATTGATTGACGACCTTGTCGATATTGATGTTGATAATTTAACTTCGTTTGTAAAAGCATCTGATAATCCTAAAATTCTTGCAGCAGCTGATGATTTGATTATAAACAAAGAAGTTGGTATTGCAGCGGGAGTAATTATTATTGTGCTTTTTGCTTATGTAATTTCAGTATTTGTTGTGCACCAAATCCAACAGGAAAGCAGCGTAATAGGAACATTATACGCTATGGGCGTAAAGAAAAGGTCGCTTGTTACTCATTACGTAATTTTGCCGACAATTATATGTCTTTTAGGTGGATTAATCGGCTTGGCATTAAGTTATACAGACCTTGGTATTAAAGAACAGATGGCAGATACCTATGCATATTTTTCTGTTCCGGAATTATCTCCGTCAATGCCTTTATACTTGTTGATATATGGTGTGATAATGCCTCCGATTATATCAGTTTTGGTTAACTATATTGTAATTAATCGAAAACTGTCCAAAACAGCCCTTTCGTTAATCAGAAATGAGCAGAAAACAGTTAAAGCGAGTGGAATTTCTCTAAAAAATTCCGATTTCGTACGCGGCTTTCAAATCAGACAAATGTTGCGTGAATCAAGAATCGGAATTACCGTTGTGTGTGCAATGATATTATCAATGCTTATATTAATGTTGGCACTTAATTGTGCTGCCCTTTGCATACATATTCAGGAGCAAAATAAGACTGATACAAGATATGAGTATATGTACAGTTTAAAGTATATGCCAAAGAAAATTCCCGAAGGCGGCGAAGCTGTATACTCTGAAGCGTTATCAAAAACACAATTTGGTAATACACTTAATATAAGTGTTATGGGATTGCCTGAAAACGATAAGTATTTCAATTGCTCTACTGTAAAAGGACAAAGTAATGTTATTATCAGTTCTTCTATGGCACAAAAATACAGTTACAAAATCGGAGACAAAATTATTCTTTCTGATGAGGCTGAGGGTAAAGATTATGCATTTACCGTTCAGGGTGTTGCAGACTATTCGGTCGGTTTATCGGTATTTATGGATATAGACAGTATGCGTGAATTGTTTGGCCGTGATGATGATTACTATAATGTACTGTTTTCTGATGATTCACTTGATATTGAGGAGGGACGACTTTATTCAACTACAACAAAGGCTGATGTTGAGCGTTCTGCAGATATCTTTATTACCTTAATGACTCCTATGGTTATTATGTTGTCGGCAGTTGCTGCAATAATATTCTGTATTGTGTTGTATCTTATGATGAAAGTGATGGTTGACAGATCATCACAAGGCATTGCACTGGTAAAAATATTCGGATATAAAAATTCAGAAATACGAAAGCTTTATCTTAACGGAAATTTGCTCACAGTGATAGTGGGCGCGATTATATCAATACCGCTTTCAAAATATGTTATGGATGCAATGTTTCCTATGATGATAGCTAATGTGGCCTGCGGAATGGATTTGAGTTTAGGATGGATTTCATATATTGGCATTTTTGCTGCGGTAATTATATTATATTTCGTTATTAACGCCTTCCTTATGCGCAAGATAAGAAAAATAAGTCCGTCCGAAGCATTAAAAAACAGAGAATAAACCATTTACATTTTGTATTGACAAACTTCATATTTTCGATATAATATAGATAGTTAGCAATGTCTAACAATGTCTGCTTAAATGTTAACTAATAGCAAATGAAAGGAAATGTACATTATGAATAAGTTCTATAAAAATGAAAAATTTTGGTATGTGATTGCAGGCGCAGCTGCTATTGTAGTAGGTAAGAAAATTTTGAAGTCAGATACAACAAGAAATCTTGCTGTTAGCGGACTTGCAAAGGGTATGAAGCTTCAAAGCGACGCAAAGGTTGCTTTCCAAAACATTCAGGATGAGGCATCTGATATTTGCTATGACGCAAAGGAGGAAGCTGGTCTTACCGATAACGAATCCGAAGAAGTTGTTGATTAATGAAGTATAAAATTGTATATGATAAGCCTTGCCGAATTCGTTTTAGGTGCGGTGCATACGCCTTTGCAAAGCAATACGAGGGTTGTATTTACGACATAGTTACCAAAAAGGATTTTGTCCTTTCTGCTGAAGTGAATTCGACAAACGGCGGAATACTTGTAACATATAAAAAGGGCTTTAGAAATCAGGTAGTTTCCCTGATTGAAGGAATCCAAAAAAATATGTTGGTTCCTTCACAAGCATCACCTGAGTTGGGTATAAAGCAAATTGACAATAATTTTAAGCAGGACCTTATGATTTTAACTGCAAAGCACTTTGCCTTTAAAATGTTTTTACCATACTGTTTTAGAGTTCCGATAACAATTTTCAGAAGTTTAAAGTACATAAAAAAGGCGTTAAAGTCTTTGCTTGATTGCAAAGTTAACGTTGATGTCCTTGACGGAGCTTCAATCACTGCCTGCTTGTTGCAAAGGAACTTCAAAACAGCCGGAACAGTTATGTTTTTATTGTCGGTTTCCGGACTGCTTGAGGATTACACTCACGCACGAACAAAGGCTGTATTAACCGACAGCCTTGCAATCAAGACTGATAAAGTATGGCTGGTTACTGATGACGGTGACGTGCTTATTCCGATTGATGATTTGTCAGTTGGCGATAACATTAGGGTTCAAACCGGAAAAATTATTCCGATTGACGGCACAGTTGTATCAGGCGACGCAAATGTTAATGAATCTTCTATGACAGGTGAGCCTTTGCCTGCGCATAAGCAAGAGGGAGATTCTGTATTTGCCGGTACTGTTGTTGAAGAAGGAAGCTTAGTTATTAGGGTTCGCGAGCTTGCCTCTAATACAAAAATCAGCAAAATTATTGACCTTATCAATGATTCGGAAAATTTAAAAGCCGGTGTTCAAAGCCATGCCGAGCGACTTGCCGACAGAATTGTACCGTTCAGCTTTTTGGGCTTTTTTGCAGTGTTGGCATTTACCCGAAATATTACAAAAGCTGTATCTCTATTGATGGTTGATTATTCTTGTGCAATTAAGCTTTCAACTCCTATTGCTGTTATATCAGCAATAAAAGAGGCTGCTGATAATAAGATTACAATCAAGGGCGGAAAATATCTTGAAGCTTTTGCAAATGCGGATACAATTGTTTTTGACAAGACTGGCACGCTTACTAATGCGGAACCTACGCTTGAAAAGGTTATTTCGTTCAGTGAATACTCTGAAGATGATATTTTGAGAATTGCTGCATGCCTTGAAGAACATTTCCCGCATAGTGTTGCTAATGCGGTTGTAATTGCCGCTGCTCAGCGCGGATTATCTCATATTGAAGAGCATACGCAGGTTAACTATATTGTTGCACATGGTATCTCCACTACTTTGCACGGAAAGCGTGCTGTAATCGGCAGCAAGCATTTTGTTGTAGAGGATGAAAATGTTGAGATAACGCAGGAACAGCAGGAAAAAATTAATGAAAAATCCGGTGCTTGTTCTGTTTTGTATCTTGCTGTCGGCGGAGAACTTATTGGTGTTTTGTGTATCAGTGACCCGCCTCGTAAAGAAGCCAAAAAAGCCATTGAGCTTTTAAAGAGTCATGGTATAAAAAATGTCGTTATGCTCACGGGAGATAGCTTTAAAGCAGCCAAGGCAACCGCAGAAATGCTTGGAATTACCGAGTATAAATATCAGGTTTTGCCTGAACAAAAGCATGGTTATGTCGAAAGACTTAAATCCGACGGTAATAAGGTGATTATGGTTGGCGACGGAATAAATGACACTCCTGCATTAGCTGCCGCAGATGTTTCGGTAGCAATGAGCGATGCGTCAGACATTGCACGTGAAACAGCCGATATAACCATTACAAATTCTGATATAACCGAGCTTGTTCGTATTCGTATCTTGAGCGAATTACTTATGAGACGTATAAATAAGAATTATCGGTTTATAATAGGTTTTAATTCTGCACTGATGCTTTCGGGTTTGATTGGAATCATAACACCTTCATTATCGGCACTTTTACACAATGCTTCAACGATGCTTATTTGTGCTAAAAGTATGTCGCCGCTTATTGATGATGAGAACGACAACAAAAAGTAAATTTTAAACTAAAGCCTTATGCTTTTAGCGTAGGCATAAGGCTTTAGTATTTTAGTGCCATTGCGGCATATATTTTTTATGCATAGGTTAGCGATTGCTAACCTTAAAATTAAACACAACAGTTAGCAAATGCTAACCAAAATGATATTTAGAGGTGATAATATGAGCGTAGTAATAGTCGGCGGAAACGAAAGAATGGAAAGACAGTATGCCGATTTGTGTAAGGAATATTCCTGCAAGGCAAAAGTTTTTACTAAGATTAAGGGAAGTATGCGCAATATCGGAAATCCTGATTTAATCGTTTTGTTTACAAACACGGTGTCGCACAAAATGCTTCATTCGCTTGAATGTAAAACGAAAGGGCAGGATATAAAAATAGCAAGATGTCACTCAAGTTCAATGTCTGCACTTAAAAATGTTCTTGATACATGCATTGGAGGAGTTGCCGGTGTCTGAAGAGATGCTTGTGAATCAATGTTCTCCTACTATGGCAGGAATTAAAACAGGTAATCTGTTTTCGTGCTCCGAAAACAGCAAAGCCGAACTTAACCGTAGTCTGCGCCATTTTAATGAGAGTCTTGTTCCGAAAGGTGTGCGTCTTTTGCCTCTGAAATATGAAAATGGCAGAGCACTCATATATATGTATCGTCCCGACAAGCTTAAAACTGACTTAAAAAACGGGCTTGCAGCAAAAATATTAAGACAAAAATCATATCCTTCCGATAACTGTGAAAAATGCATTGCGGAGTTGATTAAAAGATTAAGAACTCAAAAGGAGTTTCCACACGAAATAGGTCTTTTTCTCGGTTATCCGGCTGAAGATGTTGACGGCTTTATAAAACAAAAAGCCAAAAATGCAAAATGTGTAGGTGCTTGGAAAGTATATGGCGATGAGGAAAAGGCAAAAATAAAATTTGAGCTTTATAAAAAATGTACTGGCGTTTATAAAAATGCTTATAAAAAATTTAATTCGTTTGATAGGCTCGTAGTGAGCTTTCAAAAATAAATTCATATTATAATGAAAGAAGGAAAATATTATGAGTAAGGTAGCAGTAGTTTACTGGAGCGGTACAGGAAATACCGAGGCAATGGCAAATGCAGTTGCCGAAGGGGCAAAAGAAAATGGGGCAGAGGTTTCTGTTTTAACTTCCGCTGAATTTGATAGCAGCCAGGTGGATAATTATGATGCAATCGCATTTGGTTGTCCTGCAATGGGTGCGGAAGAGCTCGAAGACAGCGAATTTTTACCGATGTTTGAAGATTGTGAACCAAAGCTCAAAGACAAAAAAATTGCATTGTTTGGTTCATACGGTTGGGGCGACGGTGAATGGATGAGAACTTGGGAAGAAAGCTGTACCTCAGACGGTGCGGTTTTAGCAACTGAGAGTGTAATCTGCAACGACGCTCCTGATGATGATGCTATAACCTCCTGCAAAGCACTTGGTACTTCGTTGGTTTAATCTCTCTTGAAATGCTCTCCAAAAATGGGGAGCATTTTTTTATTGGTGTCTTTAGACGTGGAAATAAACCACCAGTTTTACTGGGGGGAAGAAAGAGAGCGGAGCAAAAATAAAATGGTGCAAGCTCAAAGCAAGCACAAAAGATAGCAAAAAAATAAAACCTACAAGTATAATAGGTAAGGTTTGACTGCCGCATTACTAAAATAGAGGAGGTTAAAAATATGATTTTTGATGTTTTAGAAATCTTTTTACAGGCAACCCATAAAATTTTGTGTAAATAATAATCCTTCAAGCAATAACAGAATACAGGATTGCGGTTGCAATCAGGCTTTCTGATTTGCCCCGTGTCAACTTTTCATTCCTGTCTGCGGAATGTTATGCATGCCAAAGCGTGAATAACATTTTGCAGACAGGAAATTCTATTCACAGGGGCAAATCAAGCAGGTATTCTGGTCTCAAATATTATTGATAACTGGCTTAAAACTACATCCCAGTTTCGACATCTTTGTGTCCAGCGTTCGACAATTTTTTGAGACGCTAAATACAACATTTTGCGCAGGCTGTCATCGTTTGTGAAT
>FMUV01000020.1 GCA_900101355.1 Ruminococcus sp. YE282 | reverse complement strand
AATCTTACGGCATTACGCCTTCAATGTCAAGACGTGGTAACCCATATGACAATGCTTTAGCAGAAAATTTCTTTTCAATTCTCAAAACCGAATGTATTTACAGAACCAAGCTCAAAACTTATGAGGAGGCACGCCTCATCTTAAGTGAGTATATTCATTTCTACAACAACCATAGAATTCAACTCAAAACAAAACTGACACCACTTGAAAAGCGATGTCAGTATGTTGCTTAAAATTTAATATTTTCTACCATTTGGTCTGTTTTTGTACTGTCCGTACAATTTGGAGCAGTTCAAAAATAAACATACTATTTAAAATTACAATATTATCAATTATTGCTACTGTTACTACCTTTATAATCAATGTGATATCAATTTCAATAAATATCCAGACAGTTAGCAAATTAGAAGAACTTCCTTTCTTTGATTTGCTTTTCAGGGATACGACTTTTATATATATATTGCTTTTTTGTGTTTCTTGTGTGCTATCTTCTATAGATATAATTTTTAGTGCGGTATTTAAGCCTAAAAACGTGTTTTATTTTGAAGTTGCTACTTTATTAGTAATTTCCATGATTTTGTATACTATATTTAAATCAATTGATTTGAGTTTCATACTATCCGCTTCTCTAATTTTTAAATCCTCTATTTGTTTAATTATTACTTTTTTATTTGAGATATTTTGCTTTTTGACAAACAAAAAAATATTTAACAGGAAATAAACTTAGATTAAATCATATATCAAATTTATTGTCTGTTGAAAATATAGCCATATTGTAGTATAATATAACTTTAAGGAATACCCAAATATGAATTAAAATCAGAAAAGGAAGTAGGATACTTATGGCTAAAAAGCAATTTAAGTCAGAGTCAAAAAGACTTCTTGATTTAATGATTAACTCTATTTACACACACAAAGAAATTTTTCTTCGTGAAATAATTTCAAATGCAAGTGACGCAATTGACAAATTGTGCTTTATTTCGCTTACCGATGACAAACTCGGTATGACTCGCAGTGATTTTAAAATCACGCTAAAAGCCGATAAGGAAAACCGTACGCTCACTATAACGGATAACGGTATCGGAATGGATAAGGATGATCTTGAAAACAACCTTGGTACAATTGCCTCATCCGGTTCATACAGATTTAAACAGGATATGGCTGAAAAGCCGGATGAAATTGACATAATCGGTCAGTTCGGCGTCGGATTTTACTCGGCATTTATGGTTGCGAAAAAGATTACGGTAAATACTAAGAAATACGGCTCTGACGTTGCTTATTGTTGGCAGTCAAGCGGCGTTGACGGATACACAATCAAGGAAATTGAAAAGGACAGTATCGGTACTGAAATTATTCTTGAGATGAAGGATAACACCGATGAAGAGAATTACGACCAGTTCCTTGAACAGTATAAGATTCAGGAACTTGTTAAGAAATACTCTGATTATATCCGCTATCCGATTGAGATGGATATGAAGCACAGCCGTGTCAAAGAGGAAACCAAGGACAGCGATAAGCCCGAATATGAGGATTACACCGAAACAGAAACTCTTAACAGTATGATTCCGATTTGGCAGCGCCCCAAAAAGGATGTTACTCAGGAGGAGTACGACAAATTTTACAGCGAAAAGTTTATGACAATGGACAAGCCTCTGCATACAATTGTTACTTCGGTTGAGGGTGTTGTAACCTATAAAGCGCTGTTGTTTATTCCGTCGTCAACTCCGTATGATTACTATACAAAGGAATACAAAAAAGGTCTTCAGCTTTACTCAAGCGGAGTGCTTATCACAGATAACTGCGAAGAGCTTGTTCCCGAACACTTCCGTTTTGTAAAAGGTATTGTTGATACTGCGGACCTTTCGCTGAATATTTCCCGTGAAATGCTTCAGCATGACCGTCACCTTTTGACAATTGCACAGAATATTGAAAAGAAAATCAAAAACGAGCTTACTGCAATGCTAAACAACGAGCGCGAAAACTACGAAAAGTTCTTTGCCGCTTTTGGCAGACAGTTAAAGTACGGTGTTGTTTCAGACTACGGAATGCATAAGGAAGAACTCCAGGATTTGCTTATGTTCTATTCTTCAACCGAGAAGAAGCTTGTTACTCTTTCCGAATACGTTGACAGAATGAAAGAAGAACAGAAGTTTATTTATTATGCAACAGGTGACAGTATTGCTGCGATTGACGCATTGCCACAGACTGAATTGCTGCGCTCAAAGGGATATGAAATTCTGTATTGCACAGAAGAAACAGACGAGTTTACCTTCCAGACTCTTATGCAGTATAAGGATAAAAAGTTCTGTTCTGCTGCAAATGATGACCTTGGAATTGAAAACGATGAAGAGAGCAAAGAGGACGAAAAGGACAGCTCAGCTTTGCTTACTTTTGTAAAAGAGACTCTCGGCGATAAGGTAAGTGAAGTAACTGCATCAAAGAAGCTCGTTTCACATCCTGTTTGCCTGACCGCAAAGGGCGGAATTTCATTTGAAATGGAAAAATATTTCAACTCCGTTCAACCCGGTTCCGGAATGAAAGCCCAGCGTGTGCTTGAGCTTAATATGAACCACCCGGCTGTAAAGGCAATGGAGAACCTTGTTCAGACAGATATTGACAAGGCTAAAAAGTATGCAGAGGTTTTGTATTATCAGGCACTTTTGATTGCAGGACTTCCGATTGAGAATCCGTCGGAATACACAGACCTTGTTTGCTCTTTAATGTGATAATAAAACATAATGAATGTAAGAAACCGGGCAGCGTAATGCTACCCGGCTTTTGTTTGTTGGGATGTAAAAAATTCAAAACCAGTTCTTGATTTTGAAGAAAATCAATTCACCTATTATAATAACAACGGATATGACGATAACCATATAGTATCCGTTATCCCAGGCAAGTTCGGGCATAACCTTGAAATTCATACCGTACCAGCCCGCAATAAGCGTAAGCGGCATAAAAATTGAGGTGATTACCGTTAGCACCTGCATAATATTATTTTGTTTGGAATTGATTTTGGATTTAAACGCATCGTCTATTTGCATAACATAATCTTTAAGCTCTTTGGCACTGTCGTAATATCTGTCAATGCGTTTTTCAAAATAAACTGCATATTTTTGGTGCAGGTCGTCAATATCAGCATTTTCTTCAATGTTGGTTGCCAAATCCACAAGCTGTTCATAAAAACTTTGAAATACTGATAATTTGCGCTTATAAAGCAAAAAGTCTTTTTCAAATTTTGTTGTATCTTTTTTTGTTAATCTTTCCGCATTTAGAACGGTGTCCTCAAGCCTTTCAAGCTCTTCTCGTGTGTTATACAAAAATTCAAGTTCTCCGTTTACGATTGTTTCAAGAAGCTTAAACAGTATTCCGATGATTCCTCTTGCTCCGACAGGGGTTTCGGCGGAATCACATTCTATCAGGTTTACGGCATAGGGCTTGTCCTCAATTATCAACAGCATATCGTTAAATGCAATAAAACAGAAGCTTCCGATTTTTTCTCGAGGAAAGTTGGGATTTGGCACAGCTACTGTGCCTGCTATGCAGGTTTTTAAAATTTCAGATTTGCAAATTGTACAGTGCTTTGTTTTTTGACTCAGCAAATCAAATTCTTTGAGGTGCGAATAATTTTCAACAAATTCAGACGGGTTTACAATTCTTATGGCAGGATTTTCACACTTTCCGTCATATATTTCGATTGTTCCCTCATCTGAAATAATAAAATCGGTCATAAGTACCTCCGAATTACGGATTTACAACGTTTGTCGGAGTTCCGTTAAGATAGTTCCTTATGTTGGAAGTTACAATGTCCATAAGTCTGAGTCGTGTTTCAACCGGAGCCCAAGCAATGTGCGGTGTGATTATGCAGTTTTTAGCCTGCATAAGAATACAGTTTTGCTCCATTGGTTCAACCTTTAGCGTATCAATACAGGCACCGCCGAGATGACCGCTGTTAAGCGCATCATACAAATCATTCTCATTCATAACTCCGCCTCTTGCTGTGTTTACAAACAATGCGCCATGTTTCATTTTTGCAAAGGTTTCTTTGTTAAACATATTTTCCGACTGAGCGTTTAGCGGACAATGTACTGTCACAATATCGCTGCTTTCAATCAGCTCTTCAAGGCTGACAAACTTAACGTTTTCAGCTGATTTTTCGGAGCGGTTATATGCAATTACATTCATTTCAAACGCATTTGCAATTTTTGCGACAGCTTTGCCGATGTTGCCGAAGCCGACTATACCGATTGTTTTGCCTGCAAGTTCACTTAACGGGTAAACAAACGGTGAGAACGTTTTGCTTCGTTTCCACAATCCGTCCTGTACATACTGATTGTAATTTGCCGTGTTGTTAAAGTGCTCTAAAATTAAAGCAAACGTATGTTGAGCAACAGCGTTGTTTGAGTATGAACCTGCGTTGCATACTGTTATTCCGTGCTTGGAGCAGTATTCAATATCAATGTTATTGTATCCTGTTGCAAACAGCCCGATATATTTTAGGTTTTTGGCTGATTTCAAAGTGTCTTCGTTAAGCAGGGTTTTGTTGCAAACCACAATATCCGCCTTGGCTATTGCATTAGCAATTTCATCATACCTGAGCAGTCCATAGTCTTTTACCTCTCCAAATTCATTGAGCGGCTCGGCGGTGACTTTGTTGTCAAAAACCGTTTGTGAATCTGTCAGAACAATTTTCATATTATTCCTCCGTAAATTTGATGTAATAATTATAGCTTAAATTGTCCGGACTTGCAATTATTTGCACAATAATATATAATCATAGTGCAAATGTTCCCCGCCGTTAAGGCGGCAGTTTTCATCCGGATTTTCAGTGTGAGTTATAATTATCCCGCTGAAATTCTGAGGAGCTAACGCTTTTTGCGTTGATTGCAATCGGCTGCAAGCTCTGATTTTTGAAAGCAATTAAGAGCATTGCTCCGATTAAATGTGAATGATTTATCTATAATTTTAGTGGTGAGAAAATGTATAAAAACTATCTTTTTGATTTAGACGGAACTCTGCTTCCGATGGATATGCAGAATTTTACCGAGCATTACTTTAAGTCACTTTGCAAAAAGGCTTCGCCTGCTATCGGAATTGAACCCCAGGTGCTTATAAACAGCGTTTTGGGCGGATTAAAGGCTATGTCAACAAACGACGGCGTTGAAAATAATCACGATGTTTTTTGGAAAGCCGCCTCATCGGTGTGCGGAAAAGATTTGACTCAGTATTCCGAGCTTTTTGACGATTACTATAAAAATGAATTTGAATATGCAAAACGTGCAACCCAGGTTACGCCGTACGCCAAAAAGTCGATAGACTATATAAAACAGCACGGCGGCAGACTTATTGCGGCAACCAATCCGATTTTTCCAAAGGTTGCAACCTATAAAAGGCTTGAATGGGCAGGCGTTTCTCCCGATGATTTTGAGTATATAACCGTATATGAAAATTCCGGATTTTGCAAGCCTAATTTAAAGTATTTTGAAAATATTTGTGAGAAGTGCAAAATTTCTCCGAATGACAGTATAATGGTCGGCAATGACGTTGACGAAGATTTGTGTGCGGCAAAACTCGGATTTGATACATATCTTGTTACTGATTGTATAATCAATCGCAACGATAGAGATTATTCAAAGTTTAAGCACGGCAGTTTTGAGAATTTCTACGATTTCCTGACAAAATAAATCAAAAAGACGGATAATTGCGGAGGTGTCGGCAATGAAAAAGCAAACACTTGCAAACAACCTTGTCTATTACATCTTTTGTGGATTCAGCGGCGCTGTAATTTCGGCTATTGTGTGGCTGTTTCTCAAGCTTATGAGCCTTGGAATCAATTTAATTTGGGAGCAAATCCCGTCAGGCTTAAACTTTTCATATTATCCGCTTTTGGTATGCACAATCGGCGGAATATTGATTGGTGTATATCAAAAACTTTCAAAAGCCGTTCCCGACGAACTTGACGAAGTTATGAAAAAAGTCAAGAGGGATAAATATTACCCATATAACAAGGTGATTTTGCTTTGTATTTCAGCTTTGCTTCCGCTTCTTTTTGGCGGCAGTATAGGTCCTGAAGCAGGACTCACAGGGGTAATTGTCGGATTGTGCTATTGGGCAGGCAGTCATATGAAAGATGCGCGCAACAGAATCCCTGACCTTATGCAGACAGGAATAAGTGCGACATTAAGCGCGGTTTTTTATGCACCGCTGTTTGGTCTTGCTGCCGCAAACGAAGAAAGACTTGACAGCAGCGAAGCCCCTGAAAATACCCGTGCCTCAAAACTCATCTCAAATATTATTGCGGTTTTGTGTGCAGTCGGCGTATTGTTTTTGCTTAATACAACATTTGGCGGAACAATGGGACTTCCGAGAATCGGCGGTTATGATATAACCAATACGGAAAGATTGTGGGGCGTTCCGCTTGCTTTACTCGGAGCAATTTTCGGACTTCTTTTTATTGTATTTTCTAAAATATCCGAAAAGATTTTCTCGTTTATCGGAAGAAAATGCGGTGTTATAATCAGCACAACGCTCGGCGGAGCAATTCTCGGCATCGTCGGAACGTATTTTCCTCTTGTTATGTTTTCCGGGGAAGAGGGAATAACCGAAATAAAAGACGGCTTCGGTGAATTTGCACCATGGTTGCTTATTGTAACGGGACTGCTGAAGCTTATTGTTACGAATGTGTGCATTAAATCAGGCTGGAAAGGCGGTCACTTTTTTCCGGTTATCTTTTGCGGAGTAAGCATTGGCTACGGAATAGCCTTGCTGTTCGGTCTTGATGTTGCGTTTTGTGCGGCGGTAATCACAGCAGGTTTGCTTGGCACTACCATGAAAAAACCTCTTGCCGTTACGTTTTTGCTGTTGTTGTGTTTTGACGCACGAATAATTCCGTGGATACTTCTTGCGGCTTTTGTCGGAAGTTTGATTCCGAACGGATTCAAAAAGAAGGAAAACGCAAGTAATTTTTCCGATGTTTAAGTTTGCGAGTAAAATTAAATCTGCAATATGTTATTATAGCCGCACCTGTAATCGGTGCGGCTTATTTGTGTTAAAAACTCTTGTGTTTTAATGAGATGCCTTATAATTTTCTCCCCAATCTTGCATAGCTTCAAGAATCGGGTGAAGACTGTGTCCAAGTTCTGTTAAAGTGTATTCTACTCTCGGCGGAACTTCTGCATATACCGTGCGTGTGAGCAATCCGCTTGCTTCCATAGCACGAAGTTGTGCTGTTAGCACCTTTTGTGATACATTTCCAATGGATTTTTTCAGTTCGCCAAAACGTTTTGTACCTTTAAGCAGGTCGCGTAATATCAGCACTTTCCATTTATCTCCGATTAAGGTAAGTGTGGTTTCAACAGGGCAAGCAGGCAGTTCTTTTGTGGCAGTTTCGCAAGTCATAATTATATCTCCTATTATAACATTCATTTGTTTTTACTCTTTTTTCTATTATATAATTGTATAAAATATAAAGCAAGTTTCTAAAAGAAAGTAAGTATACAAAAATACAAAACAGTGAAAAACGGCATTAGTATGCAATAGTTTCTCTCAGGTAACTATGCCACAATATTGTGCGTACTTCACAATTGTGCAGACAGCAAGTATAATATAGACAAGAGCCGAGGGAAACGGCCGCCTCCCAAATTGCAATATTTGTACAATAGAGGAGATTTTTATTATGGATAAAAACACAGCAAAATCAGTTAAGCTGAACAAAGGTGAAGTTTGTGTATATGACTTTGGTGAAGTAAAGTTGTACGCATATAAAACAAATGATTTTATAGATAACGAGGTCTTTATAATCACAAAAAATTCAAAGGGTATTGTAATTGAGTTGCCATGTTTTTACGATAATATTAAAGAGCTTACAGAGTATCTTGAAAAAGAAAACATTGATGTTGTTGCAAAGCTGGTAGCTTATCACGGTGCCGGTGCATCGTTTTTGCCCGATGTTCCTGCTTACGGTACTGCTTCATCCGTTGCTTATAACAGCAACGGCGGCGGAGCTGCGCTGGTAGCAAATTTTAAAACAACATTTGGAGATATTTCTGATGCGTCTATATGCAATGCAGATAATATCCTTGATGACGGCGATTTTGAGATTGCGGGAATTAAGCTTGTAATAACCTCAAATTCAGAGGCTTTTGACGTTGAGATTCCTGAAATTAACTGCGTTTATACACACATGCTCGGACATGACTGCCACTCAATTGTTGCAGGCTGTTCTCATGCGGACGGAATTATTGAAAAATTAAACTATTATATCAGCAAGGATTTTAACCTTGTGCTTACATCACATTACACACCTGAAAAGTTAAAAGACGTTAAAACAAAGATTGATTATCTTAAAGATCTAAAGAATATTGCTGATGCATGCACTAATGCCGAAGAAATGAAAAAAGCGGTTAGTGAAAAATATCCGGAATACAGCGGAATGAATTATCTTGATATGACGGTTGGATTTTTCTTCCCGACAAAATCATAATAATAAACAGCATAATTTACGCAAAACAATGGCGGTATAACACATAAAGTTGTTATACCGCCATTATCTTTAACCTTTGTTTTTGTGTTTCTTGTGCGCGAGTTTGTTTAACCCAAAGAGTCCGCTTCCCAACAACAACATTATAATATACATAACAATGCCTACGATGATTGCGTCCAAAAATTCAAAATCAGGGAGGATACTTCTGATTAAGCTCCTCCCTGAGTGATTTGTGCTATGATAATTGATTACTGAAAATTGATTTCGCCCTCGTACTTTTTCTTAAAGATGTCAAACAACTTTTGGAGCAAGTCTTCATCGTCAATGCTTACATATTCCTCGGTGTTGTCATCAATCGGATTGATTTTGAGGATGACAACCTCATCTGCATCTTCGTCATTTTCAATAAGAACTATATATTCTTCGCCCTCGTATTCAACAACGTCAAGAAATTCAAACTCAACTTCGTTGCCTTCATCGTCAACAAGAGTAATCAAGGCGTCCTCGTTTTCAAATTCTTCAATGTTTTTTTCGTCAGCCATAGTCGTATCCTTTCCGAGTGTAAAGATACACTCTTATAAATGTATATAAAGTATAACGGCAACACAATCAAAAGTCAAGCCGCAAAAGACGGATAAGCGCTAATAATTTCGGTTAATTACCGCATTATATTTTCTTCTCAAATTCGCTTCCGCAGCGTGGGCAGCGAACGGTATGAACGCCCTTTTGATTTTTTACTCTCAGCTGAGCTTTGCACACGGGGCATTTGAGATAACGGTATTCTTTTCTGTCCTTGAATTTTTTCCAAGTGAGCTGACACCAGTTTTTAACGGCATTGTATACGGGAACGAATTTTCTGTTTTCTGCGCTCCGCTTCGTTATGTTGCGTGAAAGTGCTCGGAATAATATAAGTGCAAGTAATGCAATTTGAAATGCCAGAATAATAAGCCTTGCCAAACGATTAAATATGAAAATCTTTACAAACCAGATAATAAAAAACAGGACTGTAAGGCAGTTGTTGAGTGTGTCTGTTCCGTATCTGCCCTGCATAAATATTGTAATTTTTTGCAAGAAATTCCTCATATTATCTTCCTTTCACTGCTATTTTATGTAGTCGGCACAAAAATAAACATACTTTAAGTCGGCGATTACAGCCGAGTGTTCGGTTTTTACAACATAGGTTTTTCGCTCGTCACGGCTGAGTTGTGCAATACATTCCGCTATGCTGCATGTTTCGGGCGAATAGCCTGTTTTTTCAAAAAACTCCTCGGTTGTCATAACGCAGGAGCCGTAGCCTTCAAACATATGCAGGTGTTCAAAGTCAATCAATTTGTATTCTTCCCTTAAAATATGTATACCTATATCGGCATTTGTAAGTTTATCAATAAAATACGGTGCGTCGTTCAAAAACATTCCTGTTTTGTATGCTCCGATTGAAACCGTCAGGTCGGAGTTTACCGCAATTTCCGCAACGCCTGTGTCGCCGTTGATGCCGCTGTTAATGTCGGCGCTGATTACATATGCGCCCGATGCGTTAATCTGTTCAATGGCGTTTTGAATTTCATCTTTTACGGGTCCCGAAAATCCGGTTCCAAGCAGGCAGTCAACAACAATATCAAATCCGTTTAGTGCAGCCGGAACGGCAAGCGAGGCTTCCTCGGCTCCGTGCGAAACGGCTGTTTTATAATAGTATAGCCCGTCGGGCGAAAATTTGTCGGATACTCTGAAAACAGTCGGAGTTATGCCGTGCTCAAGAAGTATGCAGGCAAGGGCATAGCCGTCACCGCCGTTATTGCCTTTTCCGCAGACAATTGCAACCTTGCCGTTGAATTGAACCGCATCAAAAATTCCCTGAGCGGCTCTGTGCATAAGCTCGGCGGAGGTTGTATGTTCCGCAATCGTGTGTGCGTCGCTTTCACGCATATTTTTAACCGAAACAACTTCATTCAGGTTCATATAATCAAGTCCTTTGCAGAATTTACCGCATTATAGGCGACTTCCGCCGCCGAAATATCCGTATTGCATTTTAATTTAAAAAGCTGAGTTGAAGAGAAGAACTCGTCAAACATATTAAGCAGACGAATCATTTTATCTTTTTCGTGAAACACAAGCGTCGCTTCAAGCAGACTGCCGAAAACTTCTCCGACAGAAACCCTTTTTACGCAGTTTTCGGTTCCTCTTTCAAGCACGAAAACAGCCTTTACCAAAGCTTTTGCATTGCTTCCGATTTCAGATTTGCCCATCCACGGAGTGCCGTAAATATAAAAATTTCCGTTGTGTTTACGAATGATAGGCTTGTCGTCATTAATCATTTTTACTTTATCGCCGAACCGCTTGCGCCAAAGCGCAGTATGGGTGGATTTACCCGTTCCGCTTTTTGCCGTAAAGACATACGCTTCGTTGTCTATCATCAGGCTTGAGGAATGAAAGAAAAATCCGTTAAAGTTTTCAAAAATCTCAACGCAAAGCTTGTTGAGAATCAAAAAGCTTTCCGCAAGTTCCATTGTGCATAGAGAAGAAGAGGTTTTTGCAAAGTCTGCGATTTCGCTGTCGGAATTTATGATTTCAATGTCAAAAACATTCTCACTTACAAGATACGGTTTAAGGCGTTCAAGAGTGGAACTGTATTTAGGGTCGATTTTTATATTTAAATCCGCAATTTTGTATATTGCCATATGTGCTCCGTAAATCAAAATCATTTAAAATAAAAACTCAATAGATTATATCATAAAAGTTGTTATTTGTAAATCAATTACTGTCGGTGCTGCGGTTATGTTTAAATATAATGAGAACATTTTGCAGATGTTATGTGATTAAGTATTTTATGTTGCTTTTTGTTTCTGATATTCATTTTATATCATACAATTATTGGGTTAATTTTCCGGATATGTGCACCACCTAATCAGTACACGTTGTCGGGCGTTGCTTTTGTTCTTAAAAAAATAATTCTCATCAAAAATAATTATTTGAGAGAAGTAAAATTCAAAAACTGTTTAAAATATTAAAATTTTTATAAATTTTTTCAAAAAACACCTTGACAATCGCCCTATGGGAATATACAATTGTAAAATGTACCATAATGGGGATATATACCGACGGTATGCAATATTTTTTAAAAAATATCTTCCAACAAAGGGATATTATCACAAAATGAACTTGGTGTCAAGATGTTTTTTTATTGCATATTAAGGCAGAACGAAACCCCGATTGTTCAAAATGTTTAAGGAGTGATACGCCTATGGTTAATGTCAAACCCGTAAAGCTTGGCAACACCGAAAGAATGAGCTTCGGCAAGATTGAAGAAGTTATTGATATGCCGAATCTTATCGAGGTGCAGAAGGAATCTTACAGATGGTTCCTCGAGGAAGGACTCAAGGAAGTTTTCAAGGATGTTTCGGGCATTACCGATTATCAGGATAATCTTGTGCTTGATTTTGTTGATTACAAACTTGATGTTGATCATCCGAATTACAGCGTTATTGAGTGTAAGGTGCGTGACGCAACATATTCAGCCGCACTTAGAGTTACCGCCCGCCTGCTCAACAAATCGACAGGTGAAATCAAAGAAAGCAACGTATTTATGGGCGATTTTCCGCTGATGACGCCAAGCGGAACGTTTGTTATCAACGGTGCCGAGCGTGTAATTGTTTCTCAGCTTGTAAGAAGCCCGGGCGTTTATTATAAAATGGACCACGATAAAACCGGTAAGGAACTTTATTCAACAACCGTAATTCCTAACCGCGGTGCGTGGCTTGAATATGAAACTGATGTAAACGACGTTTTCTATGTTCGTATTGATAAAAACAGAAAACTTCCCGTAACATCGTTTATCAGAGCTTTGGGTCTTGGCACAGACGCTGAAATTCTTGAATATTTCGGCGATGATGAGCGTATGAAGGCTACTATCGAAAAAGACTCCGCTTCAAATATTGAAGAAGGTCTTATTGAGGTTTATAAAAAACTTCGTCCGTCAGAGCCTCCGACAGTTGACAGCGCACAGAATCATATCAATAATTTATTCTTTGACCCTAACAGATATGATATGTCAAGAGTCGGCAGATATAAGTATAATAAAAAACTCGGTATTGCAAACCGTCTTGAGAACCAGGTGCTTGCAGAGCCGATTGCAAATCCGCGCACAGGCGAGGTAATGGCTCTCAGAGATGAAAAAATCACAAAGCAAAAAGCTCTTGAGATTGAAAATGCAGGCGTATCGGTTGCATTTGTAAAGGCTTCTGATGACACAATCGTTAAGGTCATTTCAAACGGAATGGTTGACATTAAAAAGTATGTTGACTTCGACGCCGAGGAAGAGTGCGGAATTAAAGAAAATGTTCGTTTTGACGTTCTCTGTGAAATTCTCGACGAAGCTAAGGACGAGGCAGAACTTAAGGAAATGCTTACAGACCGTGAGCCTGAGCTTGTTCCTAACCACATAACCGTTGAAGATATTTTTGCTACTATTAACTATCTTAACTGTATTGCACACGGTGTAGGCAATACCGATGATATTGATAACTTGGGCAACAGACGTATCCGCTGTGTCGGCGAACTTCTTCAGAACCAGTTCAGAATCGGTTTTTCAAGACTTGAAAGAGTAGTAAGAGAGAGAATGACAACCCAGTCACAGGATATGGATTCACTTTCTCCAAATTCGCTTATAAATATTCGTCCTGTAACTGCGGCAATTAAAGAATTTTTCGGTTCTTCACCGCTTTCACAGTTTATGGACCAGACAAACCCGCTTGCAGAGCTTACTCACAAGCGTCGTCTTTCAGCCCTTGGTCCGGGTGGTCTTTCCCGTGACCGTGCAGGATTTGAGGTTCGTGACGTACACTACACCCACTACGGTCGTATGTGCCCAATCGAAACTCCTGAAGGTCCTAACATCGGACTTATCTCATATCTTGCATCTTTTGCAAAGATTAACAAATACGGCTTTATCGAGGCTCCTTATCGTAAAATCAATAAGGAAACAGGCGTTGTTACCGATGAAGTTACCTATATGACAGCCGATATGGAAGACAACTTCTATGTTGCCCAGGCTAACGAACCGCTTGATGAAAACGGAAGATTTGTTCATTCAAGAGTAGTAGGACGTTACCGTGACGAATTTGTCGAGCTTCCTGCCGAAAGATTTGACTATATGGACGTATCTCCTAAGATGGTTGTATCTGTTGCTACCGCGATGATTCCGTTCCTTGAAAACGATGACGCAAACCGTGCTCTTATGGGTGCGAACATGCAGCGTCAGGCAGTTCCGCTTCTTACGGCAGATGCTCCGATTGTCGGTACAGGTATGGAATACAAGGCAGGAACAGACTCCGGTGTTTGTATACTTGCAGAGGACGACGGTGTTGTTATGAGCGTTGACGCAAGAAATATACGCGTTCAGTATGACTCAGGTAAGGTTCAGGATTACGAAGTAATCAAGTACCTGCGTTCAAACCAGGGTACCTGCTTTAACCAGCATCCGATTGTATCACGCGGTCAGCGTGTTAAGAAAGGCGAAGTTCTTGCCGACGGCCCTGCAACAAGCAACGGCGAAATTGCACTTGGTAAGAATGCGCTTATCGGATTTATGACTTGGGAAGGTTATAACTACGAGGATGCTGTACTTATCAGCGAAAAAATTGTAAGAGACGACGTTTATACTTCAATTCATATTGAAGAATTTGATACAGAGGCAAGAGATACAAAGCTCGGTCCGGAAGAAATTACAAGAGATATTCCGAACGTTGGTGAGGATATGCTCAAATACCTTGACGAAGACGGTATCATTCAGATTGGTTCCGACGTTAAGGCAGGCGACATTCTTGTCGGTAAGGTTACTCCTAAGGGAGAAACCGAGCTTACTGCCGAGGAAAGACTTTTGAGAGCTATTTTCGGCGAAAAGGCAAGAGAAGTAAGAGATACATCTCTTCGTGTTCCTCACGGAGAATGCGGTACTGTTGTTGATGTTAAGGTATTTACCCGTGCAGAAAGCCGCAACGAACTTCAGCCGGGTGTAAACAAGGTTGTAAGAGTTTATCTTGCATTAAAGCGTAAAATCAGCGTAGGCGATAAGATGGCAGGTCGTCACGGAAACAAGGGTGTCGTTTCAAGAATACTTCCTGTTGAAGATATGCCGTTCCTTCCTGACGGTACTCCGCTTGACATCGTTCTTAACCCGTTGGGCGTACCTTCACGTATGAACATCGGTCAGGTACTTGAGGTTCATCTCGGCTATGCGGCAAAAGCCCTTGGCTGGAAGATTATGACGCCTGTATTTGACGGCGCACACGAGCAGGACATTTTTGCCGCTTTGAAAGACGCAGGATACAGCGAAGACGGTAAGACATGGCTTATCGACGGCAGAACAGGCGAACGCTTTGATAACCCTGTAACAGTAGGCTATATGTACTATCTCAAGCTGCATCACCTTGTTGATGAAAAAATTCACGCAAGAAGTACAGGTCCTTACTCACTTGTTACCCAGCAGCCTTTGGGCGGTAAAGCTCAGTTCGGCGGTCAGCGTTTTGGTGAAATGGAAGTTTGGGCACTTGAAGCTTACGGTGCCGCTTATACACTTCAAGAAATTCTTACTGTTAAGTCCGATGACGTTGTTGGCCGTGTTAAAACATATGAAGCTATCGTTAAAGGACAGAACATTCCTGCTCCGGGAATCCCGGAATCATTCAGAGTTCTTATCAAAGAACTTCAGTCATTGTCGCTTGACGTTCGTGTGCTTGATGCAGACGGCGAAGAAATTGACATTAAGCAGAAGTTTGACGAGGATGAAGAAATTGCAGACGCAACAGAACCGTCAGAGTTTGAAGAAGACAGCGTAATGACTTCTATGGACGGCTACACCCTTGATGAGGGCGGCGAAGACGGCAATATGTTTGACGATTCGCTTGCTGATGAAGAAGCTGATAACGATGACGATTTGTTCAACTTTGATGACTTAAGCGGAGACGAAATGTAAGGAGGCAGCGCAATGATAGATAATAATGTTTTTGACTCAATTAAAATCGGACTTGCTTCCCCTGAGCAAATCAGAGCTTGGTCATACGGCGAGGTAAAAAAGCCTGAGACCATTAACTACCGTACATTAAAGCCTGAGCGTGACGGTCTTTTCTGCGAACGTATTTTTGGACCTACAAAGGACTGGGAGTGCCATTGCGGAAAGTATAAAAGGATTCGTTTTAAGGGCAAAATCTGCGACCGCTGCGGCGTAGAGGTTACACGTTCAAAGGTTAGACGTGAGCGTATGGGACACATTGAGCTTGCAGCTCCTGTTTCTCACATCTGGTATTTTAAGGGTATTCCGTCAAGAATCGCTCTTATGCTTGATATTTCTCCAAAGCTCCTTGAAAATGTACTTTATTTTTCACAATATATAGTAACAGATCCCGGCGACTGCCGTGACCTTTCAAAATATCAGTGCCTTTCAGAGGCTGAATACAACGATATGCGCGAGAAGTATGAGGACGACTTCAAAGCGGGTATGGGTGCTGAATCAATTAAAAAACTCCTTGAGGAAATTGACCTTGAGGCATTGTCCTCACAGCTTAAAGAAGAGCTTGAAACCGCTTCGGGTCAGAAGCGTGTAAGACTTCTTAAGAGACTTGACGTTGTAGAAAGTTTCAGACTTTCCGGCAACCGTCCTGAATGGATGATTCTTGACGTTGTTCCGGTAATTCCGCCGGATATTCGTCCTATGGTTCAGCTTGACGGCGGACGTTTTGCAACTTCCGACCTTAATGACCTTTACCGCAGAGTTATCAACAGAAACAACAGACTTAAAAAGCTCCTTGAGCTTAATGCGCCTGAGATTATTATCCGCAACGAGAAGAGAATGCTGCAGGAAGCTGTTGACGCTTTGATTGATAACGGCAGACGCGGCAGACCTGTAACAGGTCCTAACAACCGTCCGCTTAAGTCACTTTCTGATATGTTAAAGGGTAAACAGGGACGTTTCCGTCAGAACTTGCTCGGAAAACGTGTTGACTACTCCGGACGTTCGGTTATCGTTGTCGGTCCTGAACTTAAAATGTATCAGTGCGGTCTTCCTAAAGAAATGGCACTTGAACTTTTCAAGCCGTTTGTTATGAAACGCCTTGTTGAAACAAAGGCTGAACAGAATATTAAATCAGCAAGAAAAGCTGTTGAACGTGCAAAAGACGACGTTTGGGACGCTCTTGAAGTTGTAATCAAGGGTCACCCTGTATTGCTTAACCGTGCGCCTACACTTCACCGTCTCGGTATTCAGGCATTTGAGCCCGTACTTGTTGAAGGCCGTGCGCTCAAGCTTCATCCGCTTGCTTGTACAGCTTATAACGCCGACTTTGACGGCGACCAGATGGCTGTTCACGTTCCGCTTTCCGCAGAGGCTCAGGCAGAGGCAAGATTCCTTATGCTTGCTGCCAACAACTTGCTCAAACCGTCAGACGGTCAGCCTGTAACTGTTCCTACTCAGGATATGATTCTTGGTTCTTACTACCTCACTCTTGACAAAGACGGTGAGCGTGGCGAGGGCAAAGTATTCCGCAACGTTGATGAAGTTATGATGGCATATCAGACCGGCGTAATTGAGCTTCACTCAAAAATCAAGGTTCGCCGTGAGATGGAGATTGACGGCAAAATGCAGTCGGCTCTTGTTGATACAACTATCGGTAAAATCATTTTCAATAACCCGATTCCTCAAAATTTGGGATTTGTTGACAGAAGCATTCCTGAAAACAAGTTCAAGTTTGAAGTTGATTTCCTTGTAGGCAAGTCGGGACTTAAAAAGATTATTGATAAATGTATTAAAATCAACGGAACTTCAAGAACAAGCCTTATGCTTGATTCAATCAAGGCTCAGGGATATAAATACTCAACAAAGGGCGCAATTACCGTTGCCGTTTGTGATGCGGTTA
Organism: Ruminococcus sp. YE282; assembly: GCA_900101355.1. Lineage (GTDB taxonomy): Bacteria > Bacillota > Clostridia > Oscillospirales > Acutalibacteraceae > Ruminococcoides > Ruminococcoides bromii_A. Next base: position 26,323 of record FMUV01000020.1, on the reverse strand, counting down.
TTCCGCCAGCAAAGAAAGAGATTATTGCAAAAGCCGAGCAGGAAGTTGACGAGATTCGTGATGAATATATGATGGGTCTCCGTTCCAACGAAGAACGTTATGATGAGATTCTTCGTATCTGGGAAAAGGCTACAAACGATGTAACCGACGCACTTCAGAAGAACCTTGACCGTTATAACCCAATCTTCATGATGGCTGATTCAGGTGCTCGTGGTAGTATGAGCCAGATTCGTCAGCTTGCAGGTATGCGCGGACTTATTGCCAATACTTCAGGTAAAACAATTGAAATTCCTATCAGGGCTAACTACCGTGAAGGTCTTAACATTCTCGAATACTTTATTTCATCTCGTGGTGCCCGTAAAGGTCTTGCCGATACGGCTCTTCGTACCGCCGACTCAGGTTACCTTACACGTCGTCTTGTTGACGTTTCACAGGAAGTTATTATCCGTGAAGAGGACTGCGGTACAACCGAAGGACTTGAAATATTTGATATTAAAGCAGGCGAAAACAACGTTATCGAAGGTTTGCACGAAAGACTTATCGGTCGTTATCTGCTTGATGATTTCTGCGATTCAAACGGAAATGTCCTTGTTTCAAAGGATAAGATGATGAATGAGCAGGATGCTGATATTATTGTAAATTCCGGCGTTGAAAGCATAAAGATTCGTTCGGTACTTTCCTGCCGTGCAAAACACGGTGCTTGCAGAAAGTGCTATGGTTCAAACCTTGCAAACCGTCAGCCTGTAACTGTCGGTGAGGCAGTTGGTATCATTGCCGCACAGTCTATCGGTGAGCCCGGTACACAGCTTACAATGAGAACATTCCATACGGGCGGTGTTGCTTCGGCAGAAGATATCACACAGGGTCTTCCGCGTGTCGAGGAATTGTTTGAGGCACGTAAACCTAAGAGCCTTGCAATCATCACAGAAATTGACGGTGAGGTTCGTTTTGAAGAAATTAAAAATGCCCGTCACGCAGTAGTTTTCAATAAGGAAACAGGCGATGAAAGAACTTATCTGATTCCATTTGGATTCCGTGTTAAAGTTCAGGAGGGACAGCAACTTAAGAAAGGTGACAAGATTACCGATGGTGCTGTAAATCCACACGATATTCTCGACATTCTCGGACCTGAGGCTGTAATGAACTACCTGATTTCGGAAGTTCAGAGTACCTACCGTTTACAGGGTGTTGAAATCAACGATAAACACATTGAAGTTATCGTTCGTCAGATGATGCGTAAGGTCAGAGTTGACGATGCAGGCGACACAGGCTTTATGTCGGGTCAGGTTTATGATAAGAACGAGGTTCTCTATGAGAACGAACAGATTAAAAAGCGCATTGCCGCAGGTGAAGACGGACTCCGTGAGGCTCAGTTTACTCAGATGCTTCTCGGTATCACCAAGGCCGCACTTGCAACAGACAGTTTCTTGTCCGCTGCTTCGTTCCAGGAAACAACACGTGTTCTTACCGACGCCGCAATCAAGGGCAAGGTAGACCCCCTTGTTGGTCTTAAAGAGAACGTAATTATCGGTAAGGTAATTCCTGCCGGTACAGGTATGCAGAGATATGCAGGTGTTCAGCTTGAAAGCAATTCATCGGCTGATGCTGCTTCCGAACCTGTTCCGATTGCTGATGAGTCAGACTTAATCTGATAACAGGTTAATATTATAAAAAATAACCGGGGCTGGATTCAGTCCCGGTTTTGTGTTTTAATTTAATGTTTGAACAAGGATACTATTTTTTAGCATAAAAAAGCCTAATGCAGATTTAAAACTGTCTGCATTAGGTATTTTTATTACGTTATTTTTTATTTAGCAAAATCCGAAGCTCTGCTCTCTCGAATGATATTAACCTTAATTTGTCCCGGATATTCAAGTTCTTCCTCAATCTTCTTGCAGATTTCTCTTGCAAGCGGAACCATACGTTCGTCCTTAACAATTTCCGGTTTAACCATTACTCGAACTTCACGGCCTGCCTGAATTGCAAATGTACGGTCAACGCCGTCAAATGAAGAAGCAACTTCTTCGAGTTTTTGCAAACGTTTTATGTAGTTTTCTACATTTTCACGTCTTGCACCCGGGCGTGCTGCTGAGATTGCATCGGCAGCCTGAACAAGACAGGCTACGATTGTTTTAGCCTCAACGTCACCGTGGTGAGCCTGAATAGCGTGGATAACTGCGTCGCTTTCCTTATATTTTCTTGCAATATCAACGCCGATCTGAATGTGAGTACCCTCAACTTCGTGGTCGATTGATTTGCCTATATCGTGCAAAAGACCGGCACGCTTTGCAATTGTCGGGTCAAGTCCGAGTTCGCTTGCCATCATTCCTGCAAGGTATGATACCTCAAGAGAGTGGTTAAGAACATTCTGACCGTAACTGGTACGATAGCGAAGTCTGCCCAGCAATTTGACAATTTCGGGGTGAATGTTGTGAACTCCGGCTTCAAGCACGGCTCTTTCACCCTCACGCTTAATGGTTGCGTCAACCTCACGTCTTGCCTTTTCAACGGTTTCTTCAATTCTTGCCGGATGAATACGTCCGTCAGAGATGAGCTTTTCAAGCGCAATTCTTGCAACCTCACGTCTGACAGGTTCAAAGCACGAAAGCGTAATTGCTTCCGGTGTGTCATCTATTATAAGGTCAACACCTGTCAAAGTTTCAATTGCTCTGATGTTGCGGCCCTCACGACCGATTATGCGACCTTTCATTTCATCATTAGGAAGAGGTACTACCGAAATAGTAGCCTCGGCAACCTGGTCGGCTGCAAGTCTTTGAATTGCAAGAGAGATAATATTTCTTGCCTTATCATCGGCTTCTTCCTTGAGCTGTTCCTGATACTCCATAATTTTAACGGATTTTTCGTGAACAAGCTCATCCTCAAGCTGAGAAAGCAAATAGCTCTTTGCCTGCTCGGCTGTATAACCCGAAATTTTTTCAAGCATTTCAAACTGACTTTTCTTGAGAGCCTCAATCTCTTCAAGTTTTTCATCAGCTTCTTTAAGCTTTTTGTTGACCTTTTCTTCTCTTTGCTCCATATGGTCGAGCTTTCGGTCAAGCGATTCTTCTTTTTGCTGCACGCGGCGTTCCTGTCGCTGAACTTCCTTGCGTCTTTCGGAAATTTCTTTTTCGCTCTCGGTTCTGAACTTGTGAACTTCATCTTTGCCTTCAAGAACAGCTTCTTTTTTCTTGGCTTCGCCGGTTTTAATAGCTTCGGAAACAATTCTCTTTGCTTCTTCTTCAGCACTGCCGATTTCCTTTTCCGCAGTGTTTTTTCTTACTTTGATACCGGTAAAAACACCGACTACACCGCCGACAACCAATGCAGCAACAATGCAGATTATTGCAACGAATAACTGCATTTTTGACACCTCCTTTGTTCAGTTTCTGTTAATTCCATAGTAATTCCCAATCAAAAAACCTTTAAGGTGCCGTTACAAGATATTCAGTTTTAATTTTAAATAAATGTGTTTATGATAATATTTTTTATAAGATATAAAGCAAATAAAGTCAAAATGCCATTCAAAACAGCCGACATACTTATAAACTGCGCCAAACACCAAAACTGCATAAAAAATCAAATAAGGCGCATAAAACCGCAAACGAGTGAATAATTCTCTGCGTTTTCTGAATATTATGAGAAATATTACAGAAATGCATTTATCAATATCGCTTGTTAATATTTGTCAATAAGCTGTAAAATTAATAAAAAATATCTATAATATAACGGCTCTATAAAGAGTCTGATTAAAAAATGACAAAAAGCAAAAAATATACTGCTTTTTGCAGAAGCCCATAAAAACGGAATTCTAATATTTATTCTATAATAAAACAGGTGCTTTGTCAAGAAAAAGTATCTTTATATCACAAAGCAATATTGTTATTATGAATTAAGTGTGGCTATTTTGACGGCAAGCTTTGAAAAAGTGACCTAAATTTAGAAATTCAGGAAGATATTTTTGTGTATTTTGTGAAATTTGAAAAAACTTTTGTTAAATGTTTGTCAAACTATTGAAGAAACTAAAAAAATGTAATATAATAAAATCAACTCAAATATTAGGAGGAATTTTAATTATGTCAGTAAAAGTTGCAATTAACGGCTTTGGCCGTATCGGTCGTCTTGCTTTCAGACAGATGTTCGGTGCTGAAGGATACGAAGTAGTAGCTATCAACGATCTTACAAAGCCTTCAATGCTCGCATATCTTCTTAAGTATGATACAGCACAGGGTGGCTATGCAGGCAAAATCGGTGATGACGCTCACACAGTAACAGCTGATGACGAAGCTAACACAATCACAGTTGACGGTAAGACTCTTCAGATTTACAAAGAGCCAGATGCAAACAACCTTCCTTGGGGCAAGATTGGCGTAGACGTTGTTTTGGAGTGCACAGGTTTCTATACTTCAAAAGAAAAGGCTATGGCTCACATCAATGCCGGCGCTAAGAAAGTTGTTATTTCTGCTCCTGCAGGCAACGATCTTCCAACAATCGTTTACAATGTAAACAACGAAGTTCTTACAAAAGAAGACAAGATTATTTCTGCTGCTTCTTGCACAACAAACTGCCTCGCTCCAATGGCTAAGGCTCTTAACGATTACGCTCCTATCGAAAGCGGAATCATGGTAACAATCCACGCTTACACAGGCGATCAGATGATTCTTGACGGTCCACAGAGAAAGGGCAACAAGAGACGTTCAAGAGCAGGTGCTGCTAACATCGTTCCTAACTCAACAGGTGCTGCAAAGGCTATCGGTCTTGTAATTCCTGAACTCAACGGCAAGCTCATCGGTTCTGCTCAGCGTGTTCCTGTTCCGACAGGTTCAACAACAATCCTTACAGCAGTTGTTAAGAAGGCTGACGTTACAGCTGAAGCTATCAACGCTGCTATGAAGGCTGCTGCAAACGAGTCATTCGGTTACAACGAGGACGAAATCGTTTCTTCTGATGTAATCGGTATGAAGTACGGCTCACTCTTTGATGCAACTCAGACAATGGTTAACAAGGTTGGCGACGACCTTTACGAGGTTCAGGTTGTTTCTTGGTATGATAACGAAAACTCATACACAAGCCAGATGGTTAGAACAATCAAATACTTTGCTGAACTCGGTTAATTAAAATTAACTTTCAGTATATCGGAGCTGTCCGCAAGGGCAGCTCTTTTTGTTTGCTAAAATTAAGATGTAAAACCGTACATTTTCTTTTTGGCAAGGCAAATGCTACTTTACAAACTTGTTATGCTGTTTGCTGAAAATCTAACCTCTAAACAAGAAGTTGCTGCTTATGGTAATAATTTGTTCTTAACAGGTTAAAAGGATAAAATATTGTAATTACAGTGATGATTCTTACGAAAAATTTGTGTAATAATATATTAAAAACTGAGATTTTGTAAAATTTAGTGAAGTTTTATAAAAAATACACGAAAAATTAGTATAGTAATTTTTGAATTTGCTTGAAATCCACATATTTTTTTGGTATTATATAAATTAGGAATAATTTATTAATTTTAGAAATATTTTAACCGAGGAGTTGAATATATGAATTACAGCTTGAACGAGGACCGAAACGCTCAGCGACTTTTTCATGACGGCGACAGCGTACGTGCATATGATTTTTTTGGAGCACACCTCGTAAACTGGGACGGCAGGGACGGCGTTGTATTCAGAGTTTGGGCGCCAAATGCACTCAGCGTGGCTGTTGTTGGAAATTTTAATAATTGGGATAAAAATTCGCATTATATGTACAAAATCGGCGACGGCGAATGGGAATTGTTTATTGAAGGAATCAAGGAATTTGATACATATAAATATTGTATTGAGACTCCGTGGTTTGAAAAAATAATGAAGTCTGACCCATTTGCTTTTCACGCAGAGTCACGTCCCGACAATGCTTCAAAAGTATTTAACATTGATAAATATAATTGGACTGACGATGAATGGTATTCAAGGTGCAAAGAAAGTAACTCACAAAATGAGCCGATGAATATTTATGAAATTCACATCGGCTCGTGGAGAAAATACCCTGACGGCAACTTCTTTGATTATCGGAAGCTTGCTGATGAACTTGTTCCGTATCTTAAAGAGATGCACTATACACACGTTCAGCTTATGCCGATAATGGAATATCCGTATGATAAAAGCTGGGGCTACCAGGTTACGGGTTACTTTGCCGCAACCTCAAGATACGGTGCGCCTGACGGACTGATGTACTTTGTTGATAAGCTTCACAGCGAAAATATCGGAGTTTTTATGGATTGGGTTCCGTCAAACTTTCCGAAAGATTCCTATGGCCTTGCCAGATTTGACGGTACGGCTTTGTTTGAAAGCGAAGACCCTAAGGTTGGCGAACGTCCTTCGTGGGGAACCTGCCTGTTCAACTATGCAAGCAACGAAGTACTCAGCTTTTTGATTTCCTCTGCAATGTTTTGGGTTGAAAAGTTCCACTTTGACGGACTTAGAGTCGGCGCATTATCTTCTATGCTTTACCTTGACTATTGCAAGAACGATGGCGAATGGACTCCTAATAGGTACGGCGGAAAGGAAAACCTTGAAGCAATTAACTTTGTTAAAAGATTAAATACAGCTTTGCATCTGTTTAAACCTCAGGCACTTACTTTTGCCGAAGAAAACACATCATGGCCTAAGCTTACCCACCCCGTTGAAGAGGGTGGACTCGGATTTGATTACAAGTGGAATATGGGCTGGACAAATGATATGCTGCACTATATGTCGCTTGACCCGCTTTGGAGACCGTTTAATCATGACAACCTGACGTACAGTTTCTTTTATGCGTTTTCCGAGCATTTTTTGCTTCCGATTTCACATGATGAAGTGTCTTACGGAAAGGGTTCGCTCATTAATAAGATTCCCGGCGATTACGACCAAAAATTTGCGGGAGTGAGGGCTTTCTTTACATATATGTACGCTCATCCGGGCAAAAAACTTGTGTTTATGGGCAATGAAATAGGTCAGTTCGACGAATGGGATGTAAATTCAGCCATTGAATGGAATTTGCTTGACTATGAAAAACATATGAAGTTAAAGCTGTTTTTCCAAAAGCTTAACGAATTTTATGTTTCCAATAAGCCTTTTTATGAGCTTGATTCAAGCTGGAAAGGCTTTGACTGGATACATCACGATGATTATACAAACAGCGTTATCGCTTTTAAAAGAACAGACAGCAACGGCAGCGACATTATTGCCGTGTGCAATTTTCAGCCGGTCAAGCACGAAAAATATTATATCGGCGTTCCTGAAAACAAAAAATACGACGAGGTATTTTCTTCCGATTCGGAAGAGTTCGGCGGTTCGGGAATTACAAACGGCAAAAATATTGAGCCGATTGAAATGAAGATACACGGCTGCAATCAGGGCTTGAGCCTGACGCTTCCGCCAATGAGCGTTATATATTTAAAACTTGCCGAAAAAACAGATTGATTTTATTTGCGTAACCACCGAATAAATTCATATGATAATTGCTCACAGCATTACTTTTAGGTTTTAAATGTAACGTTAATGCATATAGTTTAATCGGTGTTTACTTAATTATATATAATTGGAGGTATATTAAGATGTTTCCAAAACAGGAAGTTGTGGCAATGCTTCTTGCAGGAGGTCAGGGTTCACGCCTTGGTGTTCTGACAAAAAAGCTCGCCAAACCGGCAGTGCCGTTCGGAGGAAAATATCGCATTATTGATTTTCCCCTTTCAAATTGTGTCAACTCAGGCATTGAGGCTGTTGGTATTCTTACCCAGTATCAGCCGCTTGTGCTTAATGAATACATAGGAAACGGACAACCGTGGGATTTGGACGGAATGCATTCGGGAGTAAATTGTCTTAGCCCTTATCAGGCTATTCAGGGTGCCGACTGGTATTCCGGTACGGCAAATGCAATTTATCAAAATATCAATTATATTGAGCGTTATGACCCGGAATATGTCGTTGTTTTGTCGGGCGACCATATTTATAAAATGGATTATAACAAGATGCTTGAATATCATAAAGAGAAGAATGCCGCTTGCACAATTGCGGTAATTGATGTTCCGCTTGAAGAGGCCTCACGCTTTGGTATACTTAATACCAAGGCTGACGGAGAGATTTATGAATTTGATGAGAAGCCAAAACACCCCAAGAGCACAAATGCTTCAATGGGTATTTATATTTTCAGTTGGAAAGAGCTGAAAAAATACCTGGTTGACGACGAGTCAAAAGAAGATTCAAGTCACGATTTCGGAAAAGATGTTTTGCCGGCAATGCTTAATGCAGGCGAAAGAATGTTTGCATATCCGTTTGAGGGCTACTGGAAAGACGTTGGAACAATTGACAGCCTTTGGGAAGCAAATATGGACTTGCTTGATCCAAATGTGACTCTTGACCTTAAGGACATCTATTCACGCAACCCGATGATGCCGCCGCACTATGTGTCGAGCGACGCTGTTATACAAAATTCGCTTGTTGCCGACGGCTGTAACGTTTACGGCAATATTGAGTTTTCAATACTTTTTGCAGGTGTTACAATCGGCAAAAACGCAACTGTAAATTCGTCAATAATTATGCCGGGAGCGGTTATTGAGGACGGCGCAAACGTTCAGTTTGCGATAGTTGCCGAAAATACTGTTATCGGCAAAAACGCAAAGGTCGGAGAACGTCCCGAAGAGGTTGAAGATAAAGAAAAGTGGGGAATAGCCGTTATCGGGGCAAATACCAAGATTGACGATAATGCGGTTGTCAAAGCAAAAGAAATGATTGACAGCGATACGGAGGTGTCGGCAGATGAGAAGTAATGACGTGCTCGGATTTGTTTTTGCAGATACGCTTGACTATAAAATTCCCGAACTTGCAGCATCCAGAACCACCGCAAGTGTTCCAATCGGCGGAAAGTACAGGCTGATTGATTTTGTGCTTTCAAATATGTCAAATTCCGGTGTGAATAATGTAGGAATTATCGCCAAAAGCAATTTTATGTCACTTATGGATCATGTCGGTTCGGGCAGCGCATATGATTTGTCAAAGAGAAGGAGTAATCTTACCATATTGACGCCGTATAACGGCAGAACATTTTCAAATCATGTTGAAACCATATATAATATGCACGGATATATTGAGAACAGCCGTGAAGATTATGTTTTGCTTTCACCCGGCAATGTTGTGACAAATTTTGATTATAACGGCTTGTTTGATTTTCATTCAAAGCATGATTCGGATATTACCCTGGTTTATAAAAGAGGAATTGTTCCAAACGGTTACGAGCGTCCGCTGACTATCAACGTTGAAAGCGACGGCAGGGTAAGTCAGGTGTTTTTAAAGCCCGAGAACATTGATTATGAGGTTAATCAGGTTTACGGTACGATTTTAGTAAAAAAAGATTTGTTGCTTGAGGAAATCCGACGTGCAATAAGTCTTAATCAGCTTGACGCCAAAAGACTTATTCAAAGCATTTTGGGACGATTCAGAGTATACGCATATGAAAACAAGGGCTATTGCGCCGCAATCAGTTCAATTAACGACTATTTTTCATTTAATATGGATTTGATGAAAAAGGAAGTCAGGGACGAGTTGTTTAACCAAAAACGACCTATTTATACAAAGGTAAGGGACGATGCTCCGTCAAGATACGGCCTTATGAGCAGTGTTAAAAACTCAATTATCGCACAGGGCTGTGTTATTAACGGCAAAGTTGAGAACTGTGTGATTTCAAAGGGCGTAACTGTGGACGAAGGCGCAAAGCTTTCAAACTGCATTGTTATGCAGGATACAAAAATCAGTAGAAATACCAATCTTAACTATGTTATAATAGATAAGGACGTTACTATAAAGGACGGACGAAGTCTGATGGGCTTTGAATCCTATCCTATTTATATTGCAAAAAAATCTGTTGTTTAAATCGGAGGAATTATTATGAGAATTTTATATTGTGCGTCAGAAGCCAATCCGTTTTGCGGAAGCGGCGGACTTGCAGATGTTGCGGGAAGTTTGCCGCATACACTTTGCAGAAAAGGTCAGGATTGCCGAATAGTTGTGCCGCTTTACGGTACAATTCCGCAGGATTTGAAAAACCAGATGAACTTTATTACTAATTTTACCGTGCCTGTTGCATGGCGTCATCAGTATTGCGGTTTGTTTTGGGCAAGGTGGAACGATTGCACATATTACTTTATTGATAACGAGTATTATTTTAAGCGTGCTACGCTTTACGGACATTATGATGATGCCGAGAGATTTGCGTTTTTCTCGCGCGCAATTCTTGAAATGCTGCCGTATATAGATTTCCATCCTGATATGATTCATTGCAACGACTGGCAGACAGCCCTTGTACCTGTGTATTATTATTTATTCTATTCACACAGACCTTGGTACTACAACATAAAGAGCCTTTTTACTATTCACAATATTCAGTATCAGGGCGAGTACGGTTGGGAAGTAAACACCGAGTGCGTTGGAATCCCTGCTTCCGAAACCAAAATTCTTGAGATGAACGGCAAACTTAACATGATGAAGGGCGCAATTGAAACCTCAACCCGTGTTTCAACAGTATCTCCGAGCTATGCTGCCGAAATCAAGGACCCATGGTACAGTTACGGACTTCACGATGAACTTAATCTTCGCCACTACAAACTTTGCGGAATTAAGAACGGCATTGATGTGGTAAGTTATAATCCGGAAACCGACTATCAGCTGTACCGCAACTATTCTAAGGATGATATGAGCGGCAAGGGCGAGTGCAAGCGTGCGCTTCAGGAAAGACTTTGCCTTGAACAGCGTTGGGATATTCCGATGGTTGCTATGGTTACAAGACTTGTTGCCCACAAGGGACTTGACCTTGTGAGAATGGGACTTGAAGAACTTATGGATACTGAGAATATGCAGTTTGTAATTCTCGGTTCCGGCGACAAGGAATACGAAGATTACTTCAACTATATGCAGGCTAAATACCCGGGCAGACTTTGTTTCTGTCATGGCTTTGTGCCTGAGCTTGCCCGCAAGATTTATTCGGGTGCGGATATTTTCCTTATGCCGTCAAAGCAGGAACCTTGCGGACTTTCCCAGATGATAGCTCTGCGTTACGGCACAATTCCTGTTGTGCGTGAAGTAGGCGGACTTAAAGATTCTGTTTTTGACAGTGCGGATAACTACGGAAACGGATTTACATTCAAAAATTACTATACCGCTGATATGCAGCTTGCGGTCAGACGTGCGCTTTGGGGTATCCAAGATGACGCAGGTTGGCATCAACTGATGTGGCGTGCTATGATGAGCGACAACAGCTGGGACCGCTCTGCACAGGATTATATCAACGTATATAACGATACTCTTAACTGGTCATAACAATATTTCATTTTTACTTCCTATATGAAACGGACTGTCGGAATTACTTTCGACAGCCCGTTTTGTTATTATGTTTATAAAATATATTTCTAAGTAAATTATTATACTATTTAAAGTATATATTGTATGTTTAAAGATTTTTATTTTTCCTTTTATCTAAAAAATCCTGCAAAATTATTGTTGCGGCAACCTCGTCAACAACATTTTTGCGCTTTTTTCCTCTTGTGTTGGTGGTGTTTAAAAAATTATGCGCTGTTATGGTTGTTCCGCGCTCATCCTGCATTACGGTTTCAAGTCCTGTAAGGTATTGAATTTTTTTTGCAAAATCTCTTGCATTTTGTGCGCTTTCACCCTCGCTTCCGTCCATATTCTTGGGAAGTCCCACAACAATCAGCTCCGCTTTGACTTCTTTTGCGGCTTGTGCGACCTTTTCGGGCAGTTTATTCGGTGATTTTTCAAAAATAACAGTATATGGTGACGCAAGAAATTCTGTCTTGTCGCAAACTGCAATTCCCGTTCTTGATTTTCCAAGGTCTACCGACATTATTACCATATAAAAAATCCTTTCAGTTTTATAATTACATTATAGTTCAAAACTTCTTAATATACAATATAATAATTTTTTGTGTTTACTGTTTTTCAGATATTGACTGATTTTCTACAAAAGCTTTTAAAAAGGTTTATCCATACAACGACAAAACGATTGCAAAACAGAATCTATAATATAGACATATTAACGCTGAGTGCCGACCATCCTTTAATCGGAATCGGCCCGAAAATTTAAAAGGAAGTTGAAATTATGGATAGCCTTAAAACCGTAAAGAGAACAAACAGACAAAAACAATTTGAATTTACAAAAAATGCATTATGGTATGCGGCATACTTTTTATGCGGTATTGTAATATCAAGAGGAGCGGTACTCGGTACGCTTGCCCCGTTTGGTGCTTCATTTGCCGCAGCTGCTCCGAAAAAATACCTTTTCCCGTCGCTGATTGGTACGGCGTTAGGTTATGTTTTGTTAAATCCGAGGGACAGCTTTCGTTATCTTGCCGTTATAGTGACAATCGGCGGAATAAGATGGTTGTTTGGAAGTATTGAACGTATAAGCCAAAGCCGTATTTTTGCACCGATTACGGCGTTTGTTCCCATTCTTGCAACGGGTGCGGCGTTATTGTTCGGAAGTACAAGTACACTTTCAAGTTTTGCCGATTGTGTAATAGAAGCCGTGATTGCGGCAGCGGCGGCATACTTTATCGGTGTTACGGTAAGGCTTTCTCAGGAAAAACGCAGTCTTACGGCATATACCCAACAGGAAAGCGCAAGCCTTGTTATGACCGGATGTGTACTTATTCTTGCCTTTGGCAGCATTACTTATGAAAACATATCTCTCGGCAGAATAATTGCGGTTATAATTGTGCTTTTGTGTGCAAGATACGGCGGAGTAAACGGAGGTACCGTGAGCGGAGTTTCAACCGGTGCAATTTTCAGCATCGCAAGCAGAACGCAGGGATTTGTCTGCGGAGGTTTCGCCTTTGGCGGATTGATGGCAGGATTGTTTGCACCCATAGGAAAATTTGGCTGTGCAATTTCATTTGTTATAGCAAATTCCGTAATGAGTCTGGCATTTGGCGGAAACACCTCGCTTGCTTCTGTATTTATAGAAAGTTTAATCGGTTCCGTTGTATTTATGCTGCTGCCAAAGGAAGTAGGCAACATAATTTCTCCGGTGTTTTCAAATGAAAAGAACGCTTCATTAGGGGAGGCTTTGCGAAAAAATGTTGTAATGCGGCTAGGGTTTGTTTCAAAAGCGATTTTTAATGTTAAGAATGATGTAAACCAAGTATCTGACAGGTTAAAAGAGCTCTATTCACCCACCTTTGACTGGGTTTGTGAAAATGTGGCAAAAGACGTTTGTGCAGGCTGTGGCTTGAGAACCTACTGCTATGAGCACGAGAAAAATATTACCAAAGATGATTTTTTCAGACTTGAGAACGTACTTTCGGCAAACGGCAGGCTTACGGAAAATGATGTGGGACAGCTTTTTGTGAAGAACTGTTGCAAAAAAGGCGAAATTGCAGACAGCATGAACAAGAACTACCGCGAGTATCTTTCTGCACTTGAGGCTCAGCAGCGTGTTGCCGAAGTTAGGGGTGTGGTTGCGGGACAATTTTCGGGAATAAGCGACATTCTTAATGACTTGTCACAGGAATTTAAGTATTCTATGAGGTGCGACAGTGATTGTGCAGATCGAATAACGGCTGCGCTTGAAGAACTTGGAATAAGTGTAATCGAATGTGTGTGCCTTGTATGCGAAAACGGTAGAATGAATGTTGAAATTAATGTTAAGGCGGACGGAAAAATTGCAAAAAGCACTGTAATGCGTGAGGTGTCCAAATGCTGCGGACGAAGATTTGACCTGCCAACGGTAGTAAACGAGGGCAACCGCACTAGGCTTGCAATGTGTGAAATGCCCGTGTATGATGTTGAAATCGGTTCGGACCAGCACATTGCAAACAACGGCAAGCTGTGCGGAGACTGCCTTGACTACTTTAACGACGGATTTGGCAACACCTATACTTTGGTTTGTGACGGTATGGGTACGGGCGGCCGTGCGGCTGTGGACGGCAATATGGCTGTTTCCATAATGGGAAGGCTTTTGCGTTCTGGTTTAACTCCCGACAGTTCTTTGCAGATAGTAAATTCCGCACTGATGATAAAAAGTGAAGATGAATCTTTGTCAACCGTTGACGTTGCAGGTATAGATTTGTTTTCGGGAAAACTGACTTTGAAAAAAGCAGGTGCGCCCACTACGTATATAAAACGGGGCACAAGGATAATAAAAAGAGAGATGCCCTCGCTTCCGGCAGGAATACTGAGCGGCATAAAATTTTCAACCGAAACTGTTAATCTTTCAACGGGAGATGTAGTTGTTATGGTGTCAGACGGTGTGATAACAGGTGATGACAAATGGCTTGAAAGGCTGATAAAGTCCTGGAACGAGGGAAGCACACAGGATTTGGCTCAGGCTGTTGTTGATGAAGCTATGAAGCGCAGAAACGGTGAGAGGGAAGATGATATGACAGCAGTTGCAATCAGACTCACCGAAAATGAATAAAAATCCCCTTAGCGGCTATGCCGTTAAGGGGAGCTTTGACTGAAAATATTTTATTTTTCGTTATATAACTTTCGTGCAAGTTTAAATATATTTTCCGCTGAATTTGGAATTGAAAGTTTTTCGCAGTTCTTTTTCATTTCTTCAAGCTTTTCGGGAGAATTAAGCAGGTCGAAAATTTGTTCCGAACCGTGTTCGGGATTTAGCTTGATTGCCGCATTCTGTGATATAAGGAAATCGGCATTGTCACGTTCTTGCCCGGGGAAAGCGCTGTAAATGGCAAGGGGAAGACGACATGCCAAACTTTCGGTAACCGTAAGTCCTCCCGGTTTTGTGACAATCAAATCCGAAATATGCATATAATCTTCAACATTGTCAACAAAATATAAAAGCTTTGTGTTGCTGAGCGAACCGAGCCTTTCTTCGAGCCTTTGAAGATGGTCATACAGACGCTTATTTCGTCCGGTTATTACAATGAACTGGGCGTTTGTTTGAGCTTTTGCAAGCTGTGTATAAAATTTGGCAACACTGTTTACACCGAATGAGCCTGCCATAAGCAGGATAGTATGTAGATTCGGGTCAAGACCTTCACGCCGACAGACTTCTTCTTTTGAAAGTACCGGGTGTGAAAACTTGTCAAAAACAGGTATGCCGTAAGGATATATGCGTGATTTGTCAATTCCGTAGTCAGACTCAAGCTTTTTTGCCATATACGGCTCGGCAACAACATATGCGTCAATGTTAGGTACAAAGTAAGTTCTGTGAGAATCATAATCGGTTATAAGACCGATTGCCTTTACGTTTGTTTTGCCCTCCGCACGCAGCTTTGAAATCATAGTTGTGACAAACGGATGACATATTATAATAACATCTGGGGAGTATTTTTGAATTGTTTTAAGGAGTTTATTTGACATCATAGTGTTTGATTTCATAACACCTTTGAACATCAAAGTTTTTCTGTCGGTGATTTTATAGCATTTTCCGTAAAATTTCGGGACTTTGGTAGCCATAAAATGATATCCGCCGCAGACGGTTTTGTTGTAGGCTTTTCCAATGCTTTCAAGTGCGTCAACAACATTGACGGTAGTTGCCGGACTGATGGTTCTGATTTTATCTTCAATTGCAGCAGCGGCACGTTTATGACCGCCGCCGGTAGAAGCAGTAAATATTAGAATATTCATCGGGAATTAAACTTCCTTTCAATCGGTTATATTATTATACTAATATTGGAATAATATTTCAATGGTTATTTTTGTATTATTGTTGGAAAACCTTGGGCAATTCTGAGCGGGAGGGGTATATTACTTTTTATGATGCGGATAAAATATGCAAAAAAATTTTTCTGGTTAATTTATTTTATTTTAATTTACCACTTTATTTTTAGAAAGATTTATAGTAGAATATAAAATAATATAGAAAATAGGTTTATTGTATACTTTTGAATATAAAATGCATTTTCGGTTAAGAGGTGGGTATTTTGAAAAACGGTTATCATGATGATATTATATATGTCAAAGATGATGATATGGTAGATATTTCAAGCGGTAAGGCTAAAAAGAACACGCCTTTACAAGATCATATTGCCGCAAAAAACAAAAAGAATAAAAGAATAGCTGCAATAACATCCACTACGCTTGCCGTCATAGTTATTATTGCCGGTATTGTGGGATTTTGCGTTATGCAGGTAAAAACAGGGGAAGGACAGACAGGCGAAACCCAGGTTAAGGAGTTTGAATTCGGAGACAATGTGTATGTTTCGGGTATTTCGCTTGCTGGCAAAAATATGAAACAGGCTAAGGCGCTTCTTCAGCTTAGCGAAAAGAGTTTTGTTAATCCCAAAAACATTAATATAGATATTGACGGAGAAAATACTGCGCTTACCCAAGACGATTTTACATATACTTTTAATATAGATGAAATTCTTGAAAAAGCAAAAAGCGATTCCCTTAACAAAGAAAGCAAGTCAACGGATTCTACCGAGAAAATGACTTATGAGGTTACTGCAACCGTTGATGCTGATTCTGTAAAAGCACGTGCCAATGAAATTGCAGACAGCAATCAAAAAAAGGCGACAAACGCTTATGTTTCAAAGTTTCACCCATATTCAGACGATCGTTTTGAATATACCGAGGCTGTTCAGGGGCTTAAGATTGACTCCGATGACCTTAACAATCAGCTGAGCGGTGCTTTGAGCGGCAAAGGCAGCGAATACAGAATTGTTGCAAAGACCGAATCAATCGACGCCGACATAACGGTGGCAGACATCAAGAAAAATGTTGTAAAGCTTGCAACATATGAAACGCACTCGACCAATACTGCAAACGGAACTTCAAATATGAAGGTTTCGCTTGAAGCCTGCAACGGATCTGTTATTGACCCGGGTGATACATGGTCATTTAACGCCTGCACGGGTGACTCCAATTTGGAGTCAAACGGATATAAGTCGGCTCACGTAATTTCCGAGGGAAAGTTGGTTGACGGTATCGGCGGCGGAATCTGTCAGTCAAGCTCTACTATATATAATGCCGCAATCAGAGCAAATATGGAGGTTGAAGAAAGATATTGTCACAAATGGGCTTCCTCTTATGTTCCGACAGGACTTGACGCAACAATTGATTATCCAAACCTTGATTTGAAGCTGTCAAATCCTACCGACTATCAGATGTTTATGGAATGTAAGGTAGTGGATTCAACGCTTTCCGTTTCTATTTGGGGATATAAGTCAAGTTCATACGACACAATCAAGACTGAAAACAAGCTTACCGACCAAGGCAGCTCAAGCTATTCGGTTAAGGCTTGGAGAGTATATTATAAAGACGGTCAGGAAGTTGACCGTGAGTCTCTCGGTTCATCAACTTATGATAACGAGTACGGCGTAGTATTTATTGACGCAGCCAATGATTCCGGTGCAAAAACCGAGGACAGTTCTTCGCACAGCAGCAGTTCAGATAACAGAAGCTCTAACGATACAAATTATAATTCTTCGTCAAGCTCGGAATCAAATTCCGAAAATTCCTCGTCATCTTCATCGTCATCCTCATCAAAGCCTGATAGTGAATCATCATCAGAATCCGAGCCGGACGAGCCGTCACACACAGGCTAATCTGAATAAAAAATTAATAAATAAAACGTTCCCTTTCGCAGATAATATTAGCGAAAGGGAGTTTTTTATGATTAAAAGAATTGGTGCAAGAACTATCGGTTTTGAAGAAATGCCAACAATTATAGGTTACGCTTCCGTTGCCGGGAAAAAGGAAAGCGAGGGACCTTTGGGCGATTGTTTTGACAAATTAATTTTTGACAGCTATGACGGATTGGACACCTATGAACAGGCAGAAAGTCAGTTCCAAACCGAGGCGGTTTCTCTGGCTCTTGAAAAAAGCGGGGTAACGGCAGACGAGGTTGATTATATTTTTGCCGGGGATTTGTTAAACCAATGCGTTGGTTCAAGTTTCGGACTTCTTGATTTTAATATTCCGTATCTCGGTCAATACGGTGCGTGCTCAACAATGGCTCAGGGGTTGATTATGGCTTCTGTGTTTGTTGAAAGCGGGGCAGCTAATATTGCAATGTGCGTTACTTCATCTCACTTTTGCTCTGCGGAACGTCAGTATCGTTTTCCTCTTGAATACGGCGGAGTGCGTACTCCTACTGCTCAGTGGACAGTAACCGGTGCGGGAAGCTGTGTGCTTAGGAATGACAAAAAGGGACCGTGTGTTGCAAAGGCTACTGTTGGCAGAATAGTAGATTTGGGTGTTAAAGATGCGAATAATATGGGTGCCGCCATGGCACCTGCCGCTGCACAGACATTAAAGGATTATTTTGTTGATACTCACACATCGCCGGATGACTATGACCTGATTTTAACAGGCGACTTGGGAGAGGTCGGAAGTCTCTCGCTGTATGATTTGCTTTCGATAGACGGTTACGATATTAAAGAAAAACACAACGACTGCGGACTTATGATTTTTGACAGAAAAAAACAGGATGTTCACGCAGGCGGTTCGGGATGTGGATGCGCAGGCTCTGTTTTCTGCTCAAAAATATTAAACGAAGTAAAAAGCGGAACTTTGAACAACATCCTCTTTATGGCAACCGGTGCACTTATGAGCCCAACCACAAGCTGGCAGGGAAGCAGTATACCGTCAATTGCACATTTGTTGAACATCAGATTTCGTTAAATTTAACAAATATTAACATTTTGCAAAAAACTCTGTTCAAATCTAATCCCGTGTGATATAATTAAATTAATATTGAATAAAAAGTTTTTTTTATATATTTACGGGAGTAATGTTTATGTTTGGCAGAATTAAGAACATTGACAACAGGGTTCTTGAGAAAATTGGCAAAATCCATAAACCTGTACTCAATAAAATAATGATAGTAGCTTCACGCTCGGCAAATATAGGATTTATATGGTGGATGGTCTGTATACCGTTCCTTGTTCACCCAGATTGGCGGCTTACCGGACTTAACTTTGTTTTAGCGCTTGCAATAGCTCACCTTATGGGAGAAATTATTATAAAGCATATTGTCAAGCGAGTGCGACCGTGCCACAACCTTGGCGATGACGAACAGCTTATCGATCGTCCAAGGTTTTATTCATTTCCGTCAGGTCACACAACCGCTTCGTTTGCGGTTGTCGGTGTTGCTCTTTTGAGATGCAGGCTTATAACGTTTTTGCCTATTTTAGTACTTGCAATATTAATCGGATTTTCAAGAATATACTTAAGGGTACATTATCTTACAGATGTAATTGCAGGAATGATTTTGGGTCTTTGTTGCGGAATAGGTTCGGTATTTTTAATGAGTGCCCTTGTTTCGGCATAATAAACAGTAAATTTAACAGTTTTATTGGATTATAACCTCTCTGAATTTCAGGGAGGTTTTGCTTTTTTTATACTTGGCTTGATTATGCATAGTATAAAATTCCCGCTTTGGGCAATAATTTAATCATAGATTATTGCTTGGGGGTTTTGTTGTGCAGAACGGAAAAGTAGAAATCTGCGGAGTAAATACTTCTCAGTTAAAGTTGTTAAAAGAAAGCGAAAAGCGTGAACTGCTTAATATAATCAAGACAGGCAGTGAAAAGGAGAAA
Organism: Ruminococcus sp. YE282; assembly: GCA_900101355.1. Classification (GTDB taxonomy): domain Bacteria; phylum Bacillota; class Clostridia; order Oscillospirales; family Acutalibacteraceae; genus Ruminococcoides; species Ruminococcoides bromii_A. The sequence goes on along the minus strand of FMUV01000020.1, from coordinate 6,792 downwards.
AAAATAGCCCGTGATAAAATGATAAACGGCAACCTCAGGCTTGTGTTGTCGGTTATTCAGAGATTTACCAACAGAGGAGAAAACCCGGACGACCTGTTTCAGGTTGGAGTAATAGGGCTTATAAAAGCGATTGACAATTTTGATCCGGGACTTGACGTTAGGTTTTCTACCTATGGCGTACCGATGATAATAGGTGAAATTCGTCGGTATCTGCGTGATAACAATTCCGTCAGGGTTTCGCGCTCAATGCGTGATACGGCATATCGCGCAATGCAGATAAAGGAACAGTTGACCGTAAAGAATAACCGAGAACCGACAGTTGAGGAAATTGCAAAAATTATGGAAGTGCCGAAAGAGACGGTTGTTCTTGCGCTAGAAGCGATTGTGGAACCTGTTTCGCTTTATGAGCCTGTTTTTTCGGACGGAAACGATACTATCTATGTTATGGACCAAATCGGCGATAAGAACGACGACTCCACATGGCTTGAAGAAATTGCAGTCAAGGAGGCAATTACAAATCTTTCTGATCGAGAAAAGAAGATTCTTTCACTCAGGTTTTTTAGAGGCAAGACACAAATGGAAGTTGCAAATGAAATAGGAATTTCCCAGGCACAGGTCAGCAGGATAGAAAAGGGAGCTTTGAGTACAATAAAGAAGAACATTTGATATTTATGCATATATATTGTATATAATACTATATTTTTATAATATAAAATGAAGCGTGCAATGGCTTTTTAGCTTTTGCACGTTTTGTTATGTCAAATTTAGGTGTTTATTTATGCAAGGTAATTATGCATAAAAAGACTTGGCAATTATTGGTGAGTATGCCGTTTTTAAAATTTTTTACAAAATTTGTGGAAAATATCTTTTATATGTGTTAAGATTGAAACGTACGGAAAAAATTTTTCATATTTCGTGCATATTTTTAGAAGTTTTGAAAGGAGAAAAACACATGAAGAAGAATGGAGTCTTAAGATGTGTGAGTGTGTTTTTAACACTGTGCACACTACTGACTTGCGTTTCCTTCGCGTTTTCAACAGCAGGTGCAGCTGAAATAACTGATGATAACGCAGTTTCGCTGTCATCTACCGCAGCCGGTTCGGTCGTTGAGGAGGATGGCTTTACATGGGATAATGCAACAGTATATTTCCTTCTTACAGACCGTTTCAGAAACGGAAACACTTCAAACGACCACTCATACGGCAGAGCTACTGACGCAAACGGAAATCCTCTTTCAGGATGGGATACAAATCCCGGTACATTCCACGGCGGTGACTTTGCAGGTGTAACAAAGTCAATAGAGGAAGGTTACTTTGATAACCTCGGCGTAAATGCTTTGTGGATTTCGGCTCCTTATGAGCAGATTCACGGATATTGCGATTCCGGTAAGGGATTTGCACACTATTCATACCATGGTTACTATGTTCTTGACTATACCGAAACAGATAAAAACTTCGGTACTGCCGAGGAATTTCAAACTCTTGTTGATACTGCACACAAGCACGGCATCAGAGTTATCATGGATATAGTTATGAACCACTCAGGTTATAACACCGTAAAGGATATGGAAGAGTATAACTTTGGTACATTGCTTAGCGGCGCTTCAGACTTTAAGTATAAGCTCAACGGTGTAAGCGAAGTAAACAGCCACATTGACTTTAAGTCATCAGCTGCCGATTGGGGCAGATGGTGGGGAAATGACTGGATCCGCAGCGGACTTCCGGGTTATTCGGAAGATTCAGACGGAAGCGACTTTACACGGTCACTTGAAGGTCTTCCAGACTTTAGAACTGAGCAGACAAAATCAGTTTCAATTCCACAGCTCTTAAAGACAAAGTGGACAAAAGAGGGTACATATAATCAGAAAGTATCTAAGTACGGCAACTCAAACACAGTTACAGGTTACCTTTCAACATGGCTTGCTGAATGGGTAAAAAATTACGGTGTTGACGGTTTCCGTTGTGATACTGCAAAGCACGTTGAAAAGTCATCTTGGAATAAACTTAAAACTGCTTGTGTATCAGCTCTTAAAACATGGAGACAGAACAATCCTAACAAGCCGGGTGCTAACTGGAAGGAAGACTTCTGGATGACAGGTGAAGCTTGGGAGCACGGCGTAGGTTATGACGCATATTATTCAGAGGGCGGATTCGACTCTATGATTAACTTCTCAACCTGCGGTGCCGGCGGATTGGGCAGTTCAAAGATTGCTGACGTATATCAGGGATATGCTGACAGCATTAACACAAAAGAGGGCTTTAATGCACTTTCATTTATCTCTTCACACGACGAGACACTTGCTCGCGGAGATGAAAAGACAATGATTTACAACGGTTCTGCATTCCTTCTTCTTCCGGGCGGAGTACAGATTTACTACGGTGATGAGTCAAACCGTCCGTTGTACTCAGGCGTTGCATTCGACGGATACGGCGGTTCAGGTCACTCACTCAGAAGCGATATGAACTGGGACAGCCTTGATGAAAATGTTCTTGAGCATTGGCAGAAGGTTGGCACTTTCCGTAAAAACCACGTTTCAGTCGGTGCCGGCGCAAACTCCAAGCTTTCTGCAACAAACGGCGTAGCATTTGGCAGAACATACAACAAGAACGGCGTAAAAGATAAGGTTGCAGGCGTTATCGGATGCAGCTCAAATAAGAGCGTTACAGTTGACGTTTCTTCACTTTGGTCAGACGGCCAGTTCCTTGTAAACGCATATGACCAGTCTTCAGCACAGGTTAGCGGCGGCAAGGTAACATTCAACAGCGGTGCAAACGGTACAATCCTTATTCAGGAGCCTGACGGCAGACCGCTTATGTCAGTACAGGGCGAATCGAAATTTGCAGGTACTCAGACTCTTACAGTTTCACTCAAAGAGTGCGAAACAGCAAAATGCTCAATCGACGGCGGCAACAAGTTTATTGTTAAAGACGGCGACAAGATTACAATCGGTGACACAGCTTACGAAGGCGATACAATTAAAGTTACTTTCGAAGCAACAAATGACAGAGGAACTTCACAGTCAAGCTTCAGCTTCCAAAAGGTTGCTCAGGGTGACGTTGAAGATCCTACAACACCAACAACTCCTCCTGAAAAAGCAGTGCTTACAGTTAAGACTTGGAATGGTTCCGCACCGTATGCATATGTATGGACAGGCGAAAGCACAGCTCTTTGCGGAGCTTGGCCGGGAACAAAACTTACATCTAAGGATGCAGACGGCAACTATTATATCGAACTTGACACAACAGAATCATATAGTGTTGTTCTTAACAACGGCAGCGGCGCACAGAGCAAGAACTTGACCAACTTAAACGGCAAGACTACTCTTGAAGTAACAGACGGTTCTTATCAGAATGTAAAGACTATTTCAACAGGTTCCGGAGATCCTTCAGAACCAACGGATGAGAGCGTTACAATTCGCCTCAAGCCTTATGGCAACACAGTTCCGTATTTATATGTATGGGATGATACAGACACTGCACTCCTTGGAGCTTGGCCGGGAACAAAGCCAACAGAAAAGGACGAAAACGGCAATTATATTGTTACAATTCCGAATAAGAAATCAGTAAATGTAATTGCTAACATCGGAAGCAATGCAGGACAAACTGCTGATATCACTGATGTATCAGGCGATGTAACAATTGAAATTACAGACGCAGGTTGCACCACATATAAGCTTACAAGGAACGAACAGCCGTTAAGCGGCATGGCACTTCTCAGAAAAGAAGCAAGAGAAGTTAAAATTATGTCATCCAACGATTATACAGCAGCAAGCTGGAGTAATGTAAGCTCACTTATGACTTCTGTTGACGCACTTATTGCACAGGGTGACGAAGCAGACGAGCAGGCTATTGAAGATGCTATCGCTAAACTTCAATCTGCAAAAGCAGGTCTTAAGCTTGCTACACCAACACTTTCTTATGCAGTTGTTGGTCAGAGCACAATCAAAGGATATGTTGCTCCGGGTGCAGCTGTAACAGTTACAATCGGTTCTAACACTTATAAGGCAGATGCTGACGATGTTACAGGTGAATACCAGGTAACAACAACAGCTTTGACCTCATCTACTACAATTAAGGTTGAGGCAGTAAGAAACAATATTTCTTCTGCAGCATATTCATACAATATGTCAAAGGGCAACATAACAAGCGGCGATCGTCCGACTCAGCCTACCACACCGCAGCCTACTTCACCACAGCCAACTTCAACTCAGCCTACTTCACCACAGCCAACTTCAACTCAGCCGTCAACTGACGCTACAAGACCTACACAGGGTTCTGAGGGAGTTACTGTAAATGCTACATCAAACTTCTTCCCTGCTTCAATACAGAAGTTCGATGCAGCTACAAACACAGTTACCGTAACCTACTATCTCAAATCTACAAAGGGCTTGCTTAACAGCCAGTGGAAACTTACATATGATCCTAATGTTTTAAGCTTCAATGAAGAGAAGAACAGCAATGTTAAGTTCTTGATGCCTAACGCAAGCGGAACATATGCAAATCTCAATCCAACTGATGAAGACGGTAATGTTATCAGCGGTGCAATTTACGGTAATAATGTAAACTATACTCTTGACAGCCTCACATCAGCAAGCGGCAAGGAAGTTGCATTTGTTACTGCAACATTTGATGTAATCGGTTCAGGTGATACATCAGTAAATCTTGATGTTGAATATCTCACAATTTCAAATTCAGCAAATGAAGATGAAATTATTGTTGACAACAGCACAATCTGCGGTCATGAGACAGCAGTTGATGCAAAGACAAGCGTATACAAGGGATTGTATAATGAAAGCGAAGAATTGACTGTTACTGCAAAGTCAAACTTCTTCCCAACATATACTCAGACATTTGACAAAGATACAGATACTATTACAGTTACATACTATATCAAGTCTGATAAGAGTATGGAAAATAACCAGTGGGTACTCACATATGATCCAAGCATACTCAAGTATAACGAGTCTAAGAATCAGAACGTTTCAAACTTTATGCCTTGCGTAACTAACGGCGGACACGCAAATGTTCCGTCAGAAGGAACAATCAAGGGCAACAGCACATCGCTGACACTTAACAAGCTTAAGTCATCAAACGGTGACAAGGTTGGATTTGTTTCTGTAACATTTGATGTTGTCGGAAAGGGCGATACATCAGTTAACCTTAGCGTTGATTATCTGACAATCGGAAACCTTGACAGCAAGACTCATATGATTGACCAGTCTTCAGAAGAAGCTGTTATCAGAAACGGTAAGATTTGTGATTATACAACTGCTATTGATACAAGCACTTTGATTTACGAAGGCGGTTACAGCGGCATTGAATATGTTTACGGTGACGTTAACCTTGACGGTAAGATTGATATTACCGATGCTACAAGTATCCAGAAGTATATCGCAGATATGAATAAGTTTACAGGACTTCAGGAGAAACTTGCAGATGTTGATGGCGATGGAAAGGTTACTGTTATTGACGCAACACTTATAAGTATGTATCTTTCTTCAGGTAAAAACACAGGACGTGTTGGCGAAGACTTCAAGTAATGTGTTTTAATTCCTGAAAATTTAATCAATTGTTTAACGGCGGCTGCTTTTTGCAGCCGCCGTTGTTTTGTGTTCCGATTTGATTATATATCGTTGTGTATTGGTAATTTTCAGAATTTATTTTATTTATATACAGATATACGTCTATACGCCGAAAACTAAAATCTTATTTTAATTAATTTGAATAAACTGAAATTCCGTCAAAAACGCTCTGCTTTTGATAGAAAAATCATAAATATACTTTTTACCATATTATTCGATTACAGAAAATATATATTGTGATAATTTTAATATCGTACGTTGAAACAAACAATAATTTGGAAATTAAATATCTCGAAGATTGTAAATTTTTAAGACTTGTTTTGGAAATACACAAGCTGTATAATAATAATAGGCTTAGGACTGTAAAAAGCCAAAAATATTTTAGGAGGAGATTTTAGAATGAAAACAACTTCATTCAAAAAGCTGACAGCTTTGCTTGTAGCCGTAGTTATGGTATTCAGCATGTGCGTTACAGGCGTAAGCGTATCAGCTGCAACAGATAGCAGTACAACAACTGTTTATCTTAAGCCCAATGCAAATTGGACACAGGCAAACGCTCGTTTCGCTGCTTATTTGTGGAACGACAACGGTAACACTTGGGTAGATGCTACCGACACTGATGGAGACGGTTACTATGAAGTAGCAGTTCCTTCAGGTTACAACAAGGTAATCTTCACAAGAATGAACCCAGCAACAAAAGAAAACAACTGGGATACAAAGTGGAATCAGACATCTGACCTTTCAATTCCAACAGACGGCAAAAACCTCTACACAATTGCTGAGGGTGCTTGGGATGAAGGCAATGGTGAATGGAGCACATACAATCAGTCAACATCAACTTCACAGGTTGAGACAACAGCAGCTCCTGCAACAGAGGCTACAACAGTAGCTCCAACAACAGCTCCTGCAAACACAACATATCTCCAGGTTAATGCAAACTGGGCTCAGGCAAATGCTCGCTTTGCAGCTTACCTCTGGAATGACAACGGCAATACATGGGTTAGCGCTACAAAGTATGCTGACAACGTATATGCAGTAGTAGTTCCTGACGGATATACAAACATCATCTTCACAAGAACGAACCCTGCAACAACAGAGAACAACTGGTCAGACGTTTGGAACCAGACAGCAGACCTTAAGGTTGAACTCGGCAAGGTTTATGTAATGGCAGAAGGCGCTTGGGACAAGGGCAACGGCGAGTGGAAAAACTT
>FMUV01000011.1 GCA_900101355.1 Ruminococcus sp. YE282 | reverse complement strand
GACAACAAGTTGTACTTTTGCATTACACGAAGAATTGTTTTAGGATTGCGTTGTATTCCTTGTCTTTCAAGCCATATATGTACTCTGCGATAGCCGTATGTTCTGTGGCTTTCTTCCTGACATTTTTTTATCTTTTCGGCTAACGGTAAATCTCTGTCCGGTATATCCATTCGCTTCAAGAACGCATAATATCCGCCTCTTGATACTTCAAAGAATTTGCACATTGAGTTTATACTGTATTTGTCTTTATGCTTAAAGATTACTTGATACTTAATCGATGGTTTCACTTCCTTTCTGTGAGCGAGAGAAAATCCCGCATTAACTCATTTTCCATTTCTATTCGCTTGATATATCTATCCTTACTTGCAAGTTCATACTGCAATTGTGATAACTTGCTTAACTGTTGTACGCTCGGCGGTAATTTGTTCCCATCTTTTCGTGGTCTGCCTTTTGGCTTTATTGCTATTCCTGCCGCAAGTTTCTTTTGATTTCTGTTGTATCTTGTTTTGAAATCTCTCATTTCTTTATATGCGAATCCAAATTTTTCTCCGGTTTCTCGCAAAGTATGTCCTTGCTGTATATATTCAATTAGCTCTTTCTCATAGTCTTTTATGTGTCTATATTTCCGTGGCATAACAAAACCTCCCATGGTAGTTATTTTTTTATTCTACCATAGGAGGCTGTTTTTTTCTATTGTCCATTTTTTATGGACTTGTTCAGTAATGTAATTATGCAGGTTTTGTTTTTATGAATAAGGAGGACAAAATGAAAATTCTTGTTTTAGGCGGTGCCGGATATATCGGTTCGCATACAGTTTACAGACTTATTGAAAGCGGTAATGAGGTTGTTGTATTCGATAACCTTGAAACAGGTCATATTGAGGCGGTTCATCCCAAAGCAAAATTTTATAAAGGTGATCTCAGAAACAGAAGTGAAATTGACAGCGTTTTTGATAAAGAAAAAGGTATTGATGCTGTAATTCATTTTGCAGCCAATTCACTTGTCGGTGAAAGTATGACCAACCCTCTCAAATATTATGATAATAACCTCAACGGCACAAAGGTTTTGCTTCAGTCAATGGTTGCTCACGGAATTGATAAGATTGTATTTTCATCAACAGCGGCAACATACGGTGAGCCTGAGAGAACTCCTATTATTGAAACCGATCCGACAAATCCGACAAACTGCTACGGAGAAACAAAAAAATCCATGGAGAGAATGTTCTATTGGGTTGAAAAAGCACATGGTTTAAGATATGTTTCTCTCAGATATTTCAATGCATGCGGAGCACATATCAGCGGAAAAATCGGTGAGGCACATAATCCTGAAACCCACCTTATTCCGATTATTCTTCAAGCGGCGCAGGGTACCCGTGACCACATAAGTATTTTTGGTACTGATTATCCCACATCTGACGGAACTTGTATTCGTGATTATATCCATGTCACTGACCTTGCACAGGCTCATATTCTTGCAGTTGAATATCTTATGAAGGGCGGTAAAAGTGATATATTCAATCTTGGCAACGGTGTAGGTTTTTCTGTCCGTGAGGTAATTGAAAAAGCAAAGGAAGTTACACAGAAAGATATTAAGGTTGTTGAAGAAAGCAGAAGAAGAGGCGATCCTGCTGTATTGATTGCATCAAGCGATAAGGCGAAAACTGTACTTGGCTGGAAACCTGAGTATGATGATCTGGGAACAATTATTAAAACAGCGTGGAAATGGCATTCAACACATCCCAACGGCTATAGTAAGTGAGGCGGTATTTATGAAGAACAGCGTTTACGGCTTAATATTAAGACTTGTTTCATACGGAATCAATACAGGGCTTATTGAAAAAGAGGATATAATCTACACGCAAAATAGGCTTTTGCCGTTGTTCCATATGGATGAACCCGATGACAGTTGTACTTGCCTTACAGCAGATAACGAGGATACTCTTGAAGAAATTTTGTCGGGACTTCTTGATTATGCATACGAAAAAGGAATCATTCCCGAAAATACAGTAACATATCGCGACTTATTTGATGTGAAACTTATGGCTTCACTTGTTAAGCGACCGTCAGAAGTAATAAGAGAATTTTGGCAGAATTATAGCTTTTCTCCTAAACTTGCAACCGATAGCTACTATAAATTCAGCTGCGATACCGATTATATAAGAAGATATCGTATTAAAAAAGACTTAAAGTGGAAAACATCAACCGAATACGGCGATATTGATATCACTGTAAATCTTTCAAAGCCTGAAAAAGATCCGAAAGCTATTGCAGCGGCAAAACTTCAAAAACAGTCGGGCTATCCGAAATGTTTGCTTTGTAAGGAAAATGAAGGATATACCGGAAGAGTAAATCATCCTGCAAGAGATAATCACAGAATTATTCCGCTCACCATTGACGGAGATAACTGGTTTATGCAATATTCTCCGTATGTTTATTACAATGAACATTGTATTGTATTAAACGGTGAGCATACACCAATGGTAATCAATGATTCTACATTCAGAAAACTGTTTGATTTTATTTCACAGTTTCCGCATTATATAATCGGTTCGAATGCTGATTTACCGATTGTAGGCGGTTCAATACTTACACATGAACATTTTCAGGGTGGCAGATACAGCTTTGCACTTAATAGGGCAGAGGTTGAAAGAAAGTTTATTGTTAACGGCTTTGATGATGTGGAGTGCGGAATTGTAAAGTGGCGTAAAGTGGCCTATGTCAGTTGTAAGATTGACAGGTAAAAACAAGGACAGCATTATTTCATTATCTTCTTATATTCTAAAGAGTTGGAGAGCGTACACGGACGCAGATGTTGGCATTTTTGCCGAAACAGATGGTGAAATTCACAACACTATTACTCCGATTGCTTTTACAAAGGATGGAAAATTTGTTATTGACCTCGTTCTCAGAAATAATATCACAAGTGAAGAGCATCCTCTGGGAGTATTTCAGCCTCATGCGAATTTGCATCATATTAAAAAAGAAAATATCGGCCTTATTGAAGTTATGGGACTTGCAGTATTGCCCTCAAGGCTTAAAGATGAAATGGCTATTTTAAAGGATGCTATTCTTAATCACAAGGATGTAAGTGAAATTCCGAAAATCAGCAAACATTCCGAGTGGGTAAATGAATTTGTTTCGCAGTATGATGAAATCAATGAAAATAATGTTGATTCAATAATTCAAAATGAGATAGGAAAGGTGTTTCTTAATGTTCTTTTGGATGCAGGTGTATTCAAAAGAACTCCTGAAGGACAAAAGGCTTTTGATAAATTTATAAAGACGCTGTAGTAAAGGAAGTGCTAAAATGTCAAAGGTAAGGGTAGTAAATTTTGAACCTACATCCAAAGGTGAAAACACTCATCTTTATACAATAGAAAATAACAGCGGAGCAAGCGTGACATTATGTGATTTAGGCGCAAGTGTCGTTTCGATAAAAGTTCCCGACAAAAACGGTAGTATTAGAGATGTAGTTCTCGGCTATGAGCACATTGACGGTTATGAATTTGACGGAACATACTTCGGTGCTACTGTCGGAAGATGTTGCGGAAGAATTGCTTACGGCAAGTTTACTCTTAACGGAGAAGATTATCAGCTCTCTGTAAACAATGGGAGTAACCATCTACACGGCGGATTTAACAGCTTTAGCCGCAAAATTTGGCTTTAGGTAGTTGATGATAAAGTTCCAAATACAGTTCTATTTATGCTTGATAATCCCGACGGTGATGAGGGCTATCCCGGAAATATGAAGGTCTTTGTACGCTACACCTTTGATGATGAAAATGTACTTACGATAAAATGGTCGGCAGTTTCCGACAAAGACACAATATGTAATCTGACCAATCATTCATATTTTAATCTTAACGGACATAAAAGCGGTAAAGTTACAGAAAATCACAAGCTGAAAATTAATGCAAATTCCTTCATACCGATAAATTCAAACCTCAATCCCACAGGAGAGATAACTCCCGTTAAGAATACATCGTTTGATTTTACTAAACCCAAGTTAATTGGAAATGGTATTGACAGAAAAGACGAGCAGGTTTGTTTTGCAAACGGTATTGATCATATGTTTGTGCTGAATCATTCTGATAAAAAATTTGTGCTTGCAGCCGAAGCTGAGGGTATTGATAGCGGAATTACATTAAAATGCTATACTTCTCAGAAAGGTGTTCATGTATATAAAGCAAATTATGTCGATGTTTTGCCCAATATGGGAAAGGATTCAGCAACATACGGAGAAAATTCAGCATTTTGTCTTGAAACCCAAGGCTTCCCCGATGCTGTAAATCACAAGACTTTTCCTACGACAATATTAAAAGCAAACGAAAACTATGCACAAACTACGAAATATATTTTTGGTATAAACAAATAAAATAAGCTAATTTCTAACTCCTTTTAAAAATAAAATTTCTCTAAAATCAAGGACCACCCAAGAAAAATGGGTGGTCCTTGATTTTAGAGAAAGATATCATTTTTTGACTTTATTCAACGATCTATTCATTAATTGTACACGGATTTTCTCCCGTATTTTTGTTGCTTTTTCGCTATTTTTATCCCAATAAACTAAAATAATTTTTATTCAAATGGCCACCTTTGTCAACATATAATCAGTCACTTGAAAAGTATTTGAGTATTGTGCTGATGAGGTTGTTATTTGTCTCGTGTTATCCATACCACTGGAATAACTGACATATAATCCATTCACTCAATTTGTGTTATCTAATCCGAGGTTACAACCTGAATGAAATTTTGTGGTGGATATGTTTCCGTAAGATATATCCGGGTATTTGCAGTAGTTGTGTGTATAATTTACACTTCTGAAAAAGTCAGCAAACAAGCCGGTATTTCGGTTGTTTAATTATTTTCTTGACATCAATACTACCGTTTCAACTGTGTTTTCAAAATTCGGAATAAACATATCGGCTTCGTTCCCTTGATAATATACCGGGAAACGAAATTGTATGCTCTTTAATATCTGGCCGTTTTCCAACGGTTCGGGATATATCTCGATTTTCTTTATAAAGCTGTGAAGAAATTCTTTCTTCTCAAATTCGGTAAATTCATTATATATTATATCAAATAATTCTAAAAATTCAAATATTCGTTTTTGAGAGATTTTTTGTTCTTTAATAGCCTTGATTTGTGTTTGCACAGTTTCAAGATTTTCGTTTGCCTCTGCAATCTCGTCATATAATGAATTTATACGATTTTGCATATCGGTATATTTTTGCTCATAATGCCTGTCGGAACAGTCGAGCCTGTCAATTTGAAAGCCGAGTCGTTCCTTTGCGGCATTAAGCTGTCTTATCTGTGTCATTAAATATGCTTCTTCTTTTTCATACTTAGATAAATCCACGCTTGCATCTAATTTTTCTTTTATTGCAGAATCAAACTTTGAGTTTTTAACGATATTCCTTATTACTTCCACAACCGCTTCATTTATCTTTTCCTGATGAATTTGCTTTTTGAAAGTACATTTATGTCCGTCATATTCCAATCTGTGTTTGCAGGCGTAATACCAATAATCTCTGTAAAAACTTCCGTCTTTTTTGCGTTTGCGGTTGACACTTCCGTATAACCCGGCACCGCATATGGGACATTTAATTATACCGGTCAATAAATGCTGATGTTCTGTACTGTATATTTTTTCATTCTTTATACCGGTCTTTTTTCTCTTATCTTGAGCTAAAAGCCAATCTTCTTCGCTGATAATCGCATCATGAATACCGTCATAAATAGGATATTCTTCTTGCTTTACCACGTGATATTCATTACGGCTACCCTGTATTTTTTCCGTTTTTCTTCGCCCGAAAGCAATTTTTCCGCAATAAATAGGGTTGTCCAGCACAAGCTTTACAAAATGTGCCGTAAATGCATCTAAAGTTCCGTTTTGGCGTTTCTTTTTAATATAGCCTTGGCGATTCAGATATTTTGCAACAGTACCGGCACCCATTGTGGTATGAATGAATTTATCATAAATAATGCGAATAATTTCTGCCTCATCTTCGGCTATTTTTAACTCGCCGTCAATAAGTTCATAACCGTATGGGGCAAACCCTCCGTTCCATTTGCCTTCACGAGCCTTCTGTTTTCTGCCTTCCATTGTTTGAACAAGAATATTTTCTCGTTCAATTTCCGCAACGGCAGACAGCACTGAAATCATCAGTTTGCCGCTGTCCTTTGAACTGTCAATACCGTCCTCAACACAGATAAGGTTAACCCCGTAATCCTGCATCAGTTGTAAAGAATTAAGAACATCGGCTGCATTCCTGCCAAATCGGGACAACTTGAACACCAGCACATATTGTACATTATCTTTTCCTTCGGATATGTCGTTAAGCATAGTTTGGAATTCAGGCCTGCCTTCAATATTTTTACCGGACTTACCTTCATCGGAATATTCTCCGGCAATCATAAAGTCCTGAAATTCGGCATACCTTCTTAACTTTTCTTTCTGTGCATCAAGGCTGAACCCGTCGACCTGCATAGAGGTTGATACACGGGTGTATATATAGCAATTTTTCCTTTTCATACGATAACTCCTTTCTGATTTGCTTACATTATATTGCCGTCTAAATAAATACTCCAATGTACGGCAGAAGGGGCTAAGCCCCTTTCTGCGTGCCATTACGATTCTTGCATTGGCGGTTTGGAAATTGTCTCAAAATATCTTCCGTTGTTACCAAACGATATTTATCCCCATATTTTAAGTACATCTTTGCCATTAAGTCTAAAAACCTATCGTATTCGGCTTGCCCGGTTTTATCGCTTTTTAGTGTCATCATCTTGCATCACCTCTGTTTCTTTCTCTCTGTCTCTGCCATTTTTCAAGCAGGCTGATAATTGTCTTTTGCATATCAAGGCTTGTATAACTTTTGGGGAAATATTTGCGTATATCCTCGGTTTTGAATTTGACCTGTTCTTTTTGATTTGGCTTTTCTTCACTTAACACGGCAAATATCGTGTCTATGGACAATCTGCCTTGCTCGCTGAATTTGCGTAATCGCTGTGCCTGTGAAAGCGACGGCGTGGCGTCTGTGTATTCTATTTCTTCGGCTAACATTTTCTGCTCGTTTTCGGGCAGATACGAAAGCTCAACAGCAGGAGTGAAGGCTATCCTTTCTTCGTCAACGAGTTTTAACAGTTCGGGTACTAAGTATGTTAAGCGAATATATCTTTGGACTTGCCTTGCACTGTCATTTACTGTTTCGGCGATTTGTTCATCTGTTCTTGACTTTGCGCCAATTTGGCACGAAGTTTTCCCCTGATGCTTCAACGCTTCTAATTTCATCTTGTAGGCAAAGGCTTTTTCGCTTGGCAGTAGGTGTTCTCTCTGTAAATTTGAATCCACCATTGTAATAATTGCTTCATCTTTTGTCATATCTCTGACTATGGCGGGAACGGTTTGTATTCCCAATTCCTTGCAAGCCTCAACTCTCCTGTGTCCGCTGATAATCTCGTAAGTACCGGCGGAAAAAGAACGGACGATTATCGGCTGGAGCAAACCGTTTTCTTTTACGCTCTCTGTCAGTTCTTCTTTTTCAATTCCGTCTCTTTTCTTAAACGGATGGTTTTCAAATGGAATAAGTAAATCTATGTTGATGTTCTTTATGGTTTCCTGCATTTCAATTTCTCCTTAATCCAATATTTCTATTTTTTTCAGTGCGATGCCTTTGCCGTTTTTCTCATAAATCAATCTCAAATTCGTACCGTTATCTATTTCGTAAAAACCGAGATAACTCTGCCACCAGAATACGGGCGTGATAATCTTTCTTCCGTCACTTAACTGAAAGAAAAGGCGCATCATATTTTTACTTGCTTCTGCTCTCATTATCAGTTTTGCGAAGTATTCGCCCTCTTTGTCTATGAAGTGATAATCGGTAGTTATGATGTGTTCTTCTCTCATTTCGTCTCTTGTGTATACTTTATTTGCTATCATATTTAAGTCCTTTCTTTTACGGCAGGTAAGAAATATATATTTATTTATATATTTATACGGTTACCTGCTATTTGAATTGTTTTGAACGGCGAGTGGAAATGATAATTACAACAGCCGTTTTTCTGTACAGAAAAGGTGCCGAAATTATCAAAATTTTTCTCTGTAAGCCGTTTTATTTTGAAAAGAATATAAGTTATCCTCTTATCCCGAATCGTTGAAATCGTTGCTGTTTGGTACGGATTTGACACTTCTTTTGGAACAATACATCGGACAACACATAACGATTGCCCGAAAGCTTTGTTTACAGTCGTACCGGCATTTGCGGCACAGGTCGTTGTATGTTCTTCTGCCTGTTTTGGGGCTTAAGAAAAAAGCCCATTCCTGTTTTAATTTCTTTGATAATCTTGCCATAGAAAAAACTCCTTTCACTCATTTGGACAAAGGGGGTAAAAATGCACACCCAAATTAACCGATTTTTCAAAAATTTTTTTGAGAAAATTTACCCCTTCACTTGTTTGAAATGGGAAACGATTCTTGGGGGGTGTTTTTGAAAAATTTTTTGAAAAAACAAAAATCTCCTCTCAATTCATCGAACCGAGAGGAGAGAATGGTTTGGAATTATCAAATTGTAAACTTTACAGTATTGACTTCCCAAAATTAAAAATATATTGATTTTGGGAAATAAATGCGATATAATAAATTTGCGAGGTGATTTTGTATGAAGCTGATTGAAAGAAAACAATATTTAGATAAAATGATAGGCGTTATCGGCACCCCGGATATTAAAGTGCTGACCGGTGTAAGACGCTCAGGCAAATCAAAACTGTTGGAAGCTTTCAAATCTTATGTTCAGGAAAACATTCCGAACGCTAATATAATTCACATCAATTTTAACCTGTCTAAATATGACAATTTGAAAGAGTATGAGGCCCTTAACGAACATATCGAAAGCAATTATGCAGAGGATAAGGAAAATTTCGTTTTAATCGACGAAATTCAAATGTGCAACGGCTTTGAGCTGTGTATAAACAATCTGCATGCAACCGAGAAGTATGATATTTATATCACCGGCTCAAATGCTTTTTTGCTCAGCTCGGACTTGGCAACCCTGTTTACCGGAAGGACCTTTGAAATCAAAGTGTACCCATTCTCTTTTGCAGAGTATGTTCAATACTTCAGTCTGTCCGACAAATATACAGCTTTCGATAGATATATGCTTGAAGGCGGCATGTCCGGCTCTTATTTGTATAAAGAACAGGAAGACAAATTTGATTATATCGAAAATGTTTTTGATACCTTGATTTTAAGAGATATTAGGCAAAAATATAACATCAAAAATCCCGCCTTGATGGACAGAATCTCTCAGTTTTTGATGGACAATGTATCAAACTTAACTTCCGCAAGAAGTATCACAGATACACTCGCATCAAATAAAGATAAAATCAACCATAAAACAGTCGGTAATTATCTTCAGTATCTGTGCAATGCTTTTGCTTTTTACAAAGTACGCAGATATGATATTAAAGGCAAAAAGTATCTGACGACGAACGATAAATATTATTTGAGCGACCATACTTTCCGTTATGCAAAGCTCGGCACAAAAAACTTGGATACTGGCAGAGTTATTGAAAACATCGTTGCAATGGAATTACTCAGGCGCGGATATGAAGTATATGCCGGCGTGTTGTATAAAAAAGAGATTGACTTTGTAGCGCTTAAAAGAAGCGAGAAGATATATATTCAGGTTTCGGATAATATCTCTTTGCCGGAAACATTCAAACGAGAAGTTGAGCCTCTGCTCAAAATAAAAGACGCCTATCCTAAAATGGTAATCGCACGAACGAGAAATCCTGAATATCAATATGAAGGCGTAAAAATTGTTGATGTGGCAGATTGGCTGCTTGATAAATAACCGTTTCCCAAAAATGAAAAATATTATGTTTTGGATAACAATACTTTTTGCGTATATCTTTTCTTCAATACTATGTGCGTAATTTGCAGGAATATATGAAAACCAAAACAATGAGTGTTTAGAACGATAAAAACATTTTAAAAAGCCGTTTACAGTGGCAGTCAGAGACAAAGAATTTACCGGAAAATGGTCTGCCGCCAATGGCGAGTGGATGTAGTTTAGGAGGAAATATTATGAATTTCTACAATGAGGTTTTAGATGTATTAAAAAGTGACGAACGTTTCTTTTCTGACGACGGGCAATTGCTACGCAATGCCGTTTACGAAGCCGCAATGCAGATGGATGCAAAACTTATAAAAGCACTTTATGATAATGAAGAAACAAGAAAACACTTTTTTACAGATGTAGACGGCATTGCCGTTTTTGATAAAGTCGGTTTCGGTTGGGTAATCAATAACCGCGAATTTTTGCCGGATAGCTATACCCGTTACAAAAACAAAATCGGGCTTGTAAACAACAAAGGTGAGTACATTTCTGCATCTAATGATGTAGAGCTTGTTTTCCCATACAAAGATTGTGTGTTAGAGGGCGGACAGACAAAGGAAGACCAAAAACGAAGCGAGATTTTTTATAATGAAACACTTGCTCCGGACGAAGTGGACAGACTTCTTTATCCGAAAGTTTTTACAAATGCAAAAAGATATACTGCGGACGGTGTGCAAAGTATTACCGATATTTCGGAAAACGATAACTTGATTATTAAGGGTAATAATTTGCTTGCGATTTCATCACTGCTCAAAGTGTATGAGGGAAAAATCAAATTGATTTATATTGACCCGCCGTTTAATACTGGCTCAGATAGTTTTAACTATAATGATAGGTTCAGCCGTTCCTCTTGGCTTGCATTTATGAAGAATAGACTTTCTATAGCAAAAAAATTATTAACGCGAGATGGAAATATTTTTATACACATAGATATTAATCAATCGCATTATCTCAAAGTCTTAGCAGATGAAGTGTTTGGGGAAGAAAACTTTGTCGAAGAACTTATTTGGTCTTATGGTTCCCCATCGGGAGGGCGAGCAGCAACACCTAAACCGGTAAACATTCACGATTACATTTTGCATTATGCTTCCGATTATAATAACCGCAAGCAAAACAGAGTTTATGTGCCTTATTCACAAAAGTACATTAACGATTGGTTCAAATATACTGATGAAGACGGACGTAGATATCGACGTAGACAACGAGGAAAAGATGAAAATGGAAATGTAATATGGGAAAAACAATACTTAGATGAAAGCAAAGGCGTTCCGCTTTCAACAGTTTGGGCGGATATACATCAGGTCTATGCAGATCCAAGAGCGTATAAAGAAGGTAACACCGCAGATGTAGAGGTTATCAAGGAGTTTAAGGGTGGACAAAAACCTGAAGCATTGATTAAAAGAATTATTGAAATGTCTACAGATGAGGGAGATATTGTTTTAGATTTTCATTTTGGAACAGGCACAACAGGTGCTACGGCTCATAAAATGCACCGAAAATATATTGGTGTTGAACAAATGCAATCGCAAATTGAAATCATCTTGAAAAGGATGCAAAATGTTATTGGTGGCGAAACTGCAGGTGTTTCCAAAGAAGTGAATTGGCAAGGCGGTGGCTCATTTGTATATTGCGAGCTTGCTAAACTAAATCAAAACTATGTTGATGCCATTGAGAAAGCAACGACGGATGAAGAATTGACAAAGCTATATGCCGATATACTCGAAACGGGCTTTATCAGTTACAAAGTCAATCCGAAGGATATTGATGTAAATTCAGACGAATATATCAAATTATCAATCGGTGACAAGAAAAGATTGCTTATGGAACTTCTGGACAAAAATCAGCTCTATGTAAATTACTGCGACATGGACGATGAAACATTCGGAGTTTCAGAAGAAGATAAAGCATTTACAAGAAGCTTTTACGGGGAGGTATAAGCAATGCCGTTCCTTTATGAAAAAATCGATACTTTGCGTGAAGTCGGCGTTTCAAAAGAACTTGTGCAATATATCCCGGACAATTTGAACCCGAACTTTGAATTGCGCCCATATCAGATATCGGCTTTTGAAAATTTCATTACATATTTTGAAAATGATAAGCTTTGTCAAAAGCCTACACAAACGCTTTTTCATATGGCAACAGGCTCCGGCAAAACACTTATTATGGCAGGGCTTATGCTGTATCTTTATAAGCAGGGCTATCGCAATTTTCTGTTCTTTGTAAATCTATCGAACATTGTTCAAAAGACAAAGGAAAATTTTCTAAACAGCTTATCAAGCAAATATCTTTTTGCCGATGAAATAACTATTGACGGCGAAAAGATAAAGATTAAGGAAGTATCCAACTTCCAATATAGTGATGATACTGCTATCAATATTTGCTTCACTACCACCCAGGGGCTTCATTCGGATATGTGGAGTGTCAAAGAAAACTCTTTGTCTGTTGACGATTTTGCAAACAGGAAAGTGGTACTTATTTCTGATGAAGCACATCACTTAAACGCTGATACAAAAAAGATGAGCAAGGATGAAGAAGCAAACTATAAAAGCTGGGAATACACTGTTCATCGCATTTTCGGTGCTAACCGTGATAATGTTCTGCTTGAATTTACGGCGACCTGTGATATTAAAAACCCGTTAATAAAAGCAGAATACGAGAATAAAATAGTCTTTGATTACCCACTCTACAAATTCCGTGCGGACAGATATTCAAAAGAAATAAAGACCTTGCGTTCGGACTTAGATGTTGAAGACCGTGCTTTACAGGCTTTAATATTAAGTCAGTATCGCTATAAAGTGTTTCAGGATTACCGCCAAAATATAAAGCCGGTTGTATTTTTTCAGTCAAGATTGGTAAAAGAAAATGCCGCAAATATGGCAAAAATTATCGATATGGTGAAGTCTTTATCCGGTGAGCGTATAAAGAATCTTTTTGAACAATCAACGAGTGAAACGCTTGCAGAGGCACATAAATACTTTGTTAAAAACGGTATTTCCTATGATGAATTAGCAAGTGAATTGAAAGATGATTTTTCAGAAGAACATTGCATTTCAGCAAATGACAATCAAGATGTTGAAAATAAACAAATAATGCTTAATTCATTAGAGGATAAAACAAATCCTTACCGTGCTGTTTTTGCAGTAGATAAGTTAAATGAGGGATGGGATGTACTTAACCTTTTTGATATTGTGCGTCTTTATGAAACCCGTGACGGAAAAAACGGTATTCCCGGAAAGACGACAATGAAAGAAGCCCAGCTTATCGGTCGTGGTGCCCGTTATTGTCCTTTCAAAATTACAGAAGAACAGGAAAAATATCAGCGCAAATACGACAATGATATTGATAACCCTCTCCGTATATGTGAAGAATTGTATTACCATTGTTGGAATGAGCCTCGTTATATCAGCGAGTTACATACTGCTTTGCGTGAAATCGGTATTGACCTTGATAAGACGGTTACAAGAAATTATGTATTAAAAGACGAATTTAAAGAGGATGACATTTACAAGAGCGGATATGTTTTTGTAAACGAACGTCTTTTGAAAAGTCGTAATGAAGTTGTGGGCTTGCTGCCGTCTGTCCGTGATATGATATTCAATATTTCTATCGCTACGGGCCGTTCAGGCGAGGATGTTATTATGGAAGATAATTCGTCGCAAGACAGCAATCCGAATACTTATACATACAGAACTACAATAGGTGATATTGCGGATATAAATTATGCAATCATTTATAAGGCATTATGTAAATACAGTGTTTTCAAATTTAATGTGTTGAAATCGTATTTTCCAAACTTAAAATCAACAAAGGAATTTGTTTATGACAAAAACTATTTAGGATATATACGACTTCACATTACATCAAAATATGAGACGCCTCCTACTGATATTTTATACTCTGCTTGTGTAAAAGCTCTTGGAAAGATTGCCGAGAGTATCTCCGGCATTGAAGAAATATATGAGGGCAGTAGTGAATTTACGGCACAGTACATTCACGACATTTTTAAGAACAAGCGTTGCAATTATATTGACCCGCACGATGGCGGGCTCGGTATATCCCAAAACGACAACAGCGTTCCTATTGCTTGGAAAATGGATCTTTCAAAAGAGGACTGGTTTGTTTTCGAGGATAATTACGGTACAAGTGAGGAAAAAGCATTTGTCGCTTACTTTAAAGAGTATGTGAAAGAATTAAAGGATAAATACGATAAAGTATATCTTGTTCGTAACGAGCGCCAACTTGCCATATATTCTTTTGATGGCGGCGAGCGCTTTGAACCGGACTATCTTTTGTTCCTGCATCTGCCGAAGCAAGATGGTTATGAACAATTGCAAATATTCATTGAACCAAAAGGAACACATCTTGTAGAAAAAGATAGTTGGAAAGAGGATTTCCTTTTACAGATTGAATCAAAAGCAATACCTGTTACAAAGTTTGCTGATGACAACAAATATAAGATTTGGGGATTCCATTTCTTTAACAGAGATGTGCGTACGGTGGAATTTGATAGTGATATGAAGAAATTATAAATCATAATTGTCACCGATATGTTGGTTGTTTTTTAGACAAAATCAGATGTATTATTAATGAGAAAATCGAGGAATGTCTCTATGGATTGGAATTTGTTTTGGACTGCTTTTGGAGCAATAGGCGGAACTTTAGGAGCTCTTGCAACATTTGTTGCAGTTATTGTTGCATTATGGCAAACTAAACTAAACTATAAGAAAAAAGTGCAATTATCTTTTACCGATAATATAACTATTGTACCGGAAAACGGAAATACATTTCGCCATTATATTGGCGTTACCATTACTAACATAGGCAACCGAGATGTCGTAATCCAAAACTGGGGATTTGAACTTGACGATGGCTCACAGATGTTAATTGTTCCCGACACTTCTCCCCTTGGTCGCATATTACAAGTTAAATTACCGCACAGATTGCAAATTGAAGAAGGAACCACTCTGGTTTATGAAAAAACGCTCTTTTATAATGCCCTTTCAGATTGTATAAAAAAAGGAAAGCTCAAAGAAAACAAAAAAATAAGATTTTATGTTTCTGATAGCACTACTAAAAAACATTATGTGTTAACCAATAAGACAGCGACAGAACTATTAAGTGATATGCTTCCTAAAAAAGATAACTAAAACTAAATTAGGTCTTAGGGTGTCACCCTAACGAGGCATTTATGGAATGTATCCATAAATACACTGCTCGCTGAAAGCACGAGCGACAGCACCGTTTTGGACAACCTGTCCATAAATGGTCTGCTCGCTCAGTATGTGCAGAAAGCGGGCAGATTACCGTTTGGTTATCCAACCGGTCTGCTCGCTCAGTATGTGCAGAAAGCGGGCAGATTACCGTTTGGTTATCCAACTGGTCTGCTCGCTAAGATTGCACATACCTTTTTATCTCAGGTAATTTTACATTCAAAATTAAATATCAAACAAAAAATAAGCACGGACAACAGAGTATTTCTGCAATCCGTGCTCAATTCTTTATGCGTATCCGATGTAGAGTTCATACTGTGTATCGGATATTTTTTCTGCCCATATCCAAACCGATATAAAGCCTTCATCATTCCTATATCTATTCAATCTGCTTTCAATATCAAAGCCGATATTTTTGTTGTTTGCATTAGCAGATATGGGGTTGTCCCAACATTCTGTTGCAGTTTCATCAATAATCAAGCCAATACTTTTAGCGTAATTCTGAGCATAAGAAATCCAATACGATATATCAAATTTTTCACCTTGTTCAACTGCTGTTGTGACTTCCGAAACAGTATTTGTTGTGATTTCAGGCTCAGATTTTTCGCTTTTTGGCATTTCTTTTTGTGTATGAGTATCTTGCTTAGGCTCGGTATTTGCTGTTGTTGTTTGAGAAAAAATCGTCTCATTTGGCACCTTTTCTGTACCGGTTTCAGCGGTAGTCGTCAGTGTTGGTTCTTCCGTAAATGCCCTTTTCTCAACGGTTTCGGTTATAGTTTTCTCGGTTAATTCTTCCGCTTGCGCTATGTCAAATACAGCATTACTCGATGAACTTTCAACAGCTTTTTTGCCCAGCTCGCTATGTACAGTACAACCTGCCATAGCAAAAATGACGGTCAATATCATAGTAAATATTACGATTTTTCTCATACAAAAATCACCTCGCTATTCACAATTTCCATCGCTCTGTTACGAATGTTGTTCATCTTTAGCACCCATAGCATAGGGTTATTAGCTTTCAATTTTTCGGTAACATTTTCTTTTTCGGCAAATGATTTGACAAGTTGTGAAAATATTGTTTGTGCCTGTTCTTCGATGTCCGCAAGGTAAGGGTACAGATTTTCCGATGTTAACAGATTATAGTATCTGATACGATGATGTTGTTTAAGATACTGTCTGTGTCGGTTTGCCCACACGCCGATATGCAGTTCCTTTTGCTCTTTCGTTCTAATGCAAGGCAAGCAATAATCGCCCTGTGTTACATAATTTAATTTTTGATTTTCAAGTTCTTTGCTCATAAGAAAACCTCCTTGTATTTGGTAAAACAATTTTACAAGGAGGTCTTTGTTTTGTCGAATGTGCGGATTTTTAAGCATAGAAAAAGACACCAACCTTTCGATTGATGTCTTTCCGCTATGCAATTAAGGTATCATTTTAAAGTGTCGTAGTGCTTCCTCAATCAACTTTACTTTTTCCGGCGGGCATTGAGGTTGCTTTAGGTTATCTTTCTTAGAATTGTTGTAGCAGTCTCTTTCGATAATACCGTGCTTTTGCTTTACCTGAGCAACATAAAGCGAAGATACTTTTATACAATGTTTATCGAATATGTAATCTTTTATTTCATCATAAGTTGCCTTTGCTTCGGATGATGTTAAATCCAGCTCGTCCATATCAACGGTAATGTCGATATATGTATCCGGCTTTTTTCTAACCAACTGAACTACCGTCTCAATATGCGCCGTATGCGGGAACATATCTACGGGCTGAATTTTTTCTGCCTTATATTTGCTGTTTGCCAAGAGAAATTCAAGGTCTCTTGAAAGCGTTTCGGGGTTGCACGAAACATACACAACCTTTTTGGGCGACATTTTAATAAGTGATTTTAAGAATTTTTCACTGCTGCCTGCTCTCGGCGGGTCCATAAACACAACGTCAGGTTTTTCGCTTTCCTGAGACACCTCAAACATAAATTCACCTGCGTCGCCTTTGTAGAAGCGTATGTTTTTTAAATTGTTAGCCTTGGCGTTTACAATTGCGTCACGCACAGCGTTGCCGTTCAGTTCAACTCCGATGACCTTTCCCGCTCCGCTTTTTGCGGCTATGATTCCTATTGTGCCGATGCCGCAGTATGTGTCAAGCACTGTTTCGTTGCCCTTAAGGTCGGCAAACTCAATTGCTTTGCCGTAGAGCACCTCGGTCTGAACAGGGTTGATTTGATAAAAACTTTTTGGCGAAATTCTGAACCTGCATCCGCACAGAATATCCTCAATATATCCTTTGCCGTAAAGCACCTTTTCGTTGTCGCCGAGCACAAGATTTGTGTTGTACGGATTCACATTCTGAACCACGGTTGTAATTTCCGGAAATTGCTTTGTTATTGCCTTTACAAAGTTGTTTTTAGACGGAAATACAGGTGTGCCCGTTACAAGCACAAGCATAACCTGGTTTGTGGCAAATCCTCTTTTTACAAGTACGTGCCGCAAAAATCCCTTGTGGGTGTCCTCGTTGTATGTTGTGAGCTTAAAAGAGGGGAGAAGCTTTCGCACCGCAACTATGATTTTGTCGGCGGTAATGTCTTCGGTCTGGCAGCTGTCAATTCCTACAACGTGGTGAGTTCCCGACTGATACACGCCCGAAATTATCTTGCCTCTGCGGTCTGTGTAAAAAGCCGCCTGAACTTTGTTGCGGTAATGATATGGATTTTCCATTCCGATAATAGGTTCAACCTTGGCAAAGTGTTTTAAAAGCTTTTCAACCTTGTTTTGCTTAAATTCAAGCTGCTTTTGGTACGAAAGATTTTGAAGCTGGCAGCCTCCGCATTTTTTGTATACGGGGCAACTTCCGTTTTTTATGTTATTTTTACTGTTACTCATAATTTTCCTGCTTTTTATTTTTTATTTAATTACATTCTATCATTTTAGACAAAATTAATCAATACAAAACATCGTCATTGTAACAAAATATCGGGACTGTACCGTTTAAAGTACAGTCCCGATTTCTGTAAATAATATTAAATAGGTTTATTTTTAAGCAGAGTAAGTGCCTAATCAGAGGTTTGTGTAACCCATAAGACTTTCGTCAACTTCACGTGCGGCGTCTCTGCCCTCGCGAATAGCCCATACTACAAGCGACTGACCTCTGTGCATATCACCTGCGGTGAATACTCTGTCAACATTTGTTTTGAATGAGTTCGGTTGGGTTGCAACATTTGTTCTTGCGTTTGTTTCAACTCCGAATGCATTTGTAACGTAGCTTTCACTACCAAGGAATCCTGCGGCGATAAGTACAAGCTCAACGTCAACCTTGTATTCTGAACCTGCAACAGGAGTCATAATCATTCTGCCTGTTTTTTTGTCCTTCTCAGGCGAGAGCTTCACAAGGATTGCACCCTTTACGTTTCCGTTTTTATCCTTCAAAAACTCTTTTACGGTAGTCTGATAAACTCTTGGGTCATGACCGAATACTTCAATTGCCTCTTCCTGACCGTAGTCTGTCTTGCAGACTCTCGGCCATTGCGGCCACGGATTGTCGGCTGTTCTTTCGTCGGGCAGTTTCGGCATCATCTCAAGCTGAAGAACAGACTTTGCGCCGTGTCTTATGCTTGTTCCGACGCAGTCGTTTCCTGTGTCGCCGCCGCCGATAACCATAACGTTTTTGCCCTTGGCTGAAATATATGTTCCGTCCTTAAGGTCGTTGTCAAGAAGTGACTTTGTTGTTGACTTAAGAAAATCTACCGCAAAATAGATTCCGTTTGCATCTCTGCCCTCAACCGTGATGTCACGTGGGTGAGAGGCGCCGCAGGCAAGAATAACTCTGTCATAGTTTTTAAGAAGCTCCGAAGCCTTGACGTCTTTGCCGACGTTTACGTTGGTTTTAAATTCAACGCCCTCTTCTTTCATAATGTTGATTTTGCGGTCAATAACACTTTTTTCAAGCTTCATATTGGGAATACCGTACATAAGCAGTCCGCCCACACGGTCGCTTCTTTCAAATACGGTTACCGAGTGACCCCTGAGGTTAAGCTGGTCAGCTGCGGCAAGTCCGGACGGACCCGAACCGATGATGGCAATATTTTTGCCTGTGCGAACCTTTGGAGGCTTGGCGCAGGCATAGCCCTGAACATACGCATTTTCTACAATGCTGTATTCGTTGGCTTTAACGGTTACAGGGTCTCCGTTTGCTCCGCAGGTGCAGGCTTTTTCACAAAGCGCAGGGCAAACTCTTGATGTAAATTCAGGAAAATTACTCGTGATTTTAAGTCTGTTGTATGCCTGTTCCCATGCGCCCTTAAAAATAAGGTCATTCCATTCGGGAATAAGGTTGTTGAGCGGACAGCCCGAAACCATATTGCCCACAACCATTCCTGCCTGGCAGAACGGAACGCCGCATTCCATACATCTTGCGCCCTGCTTCTTTTGCTCCTCCTGTGAAAGCGGAGTGTGAAATTCATTGTAATTCTTTATACGTTCTTTTACGGAGAATGCGGGAGCGTCCTCTCGTTTATATTCCATAAATCCTGTTGGCTTTCCCATTGCGTTTCTCCTCCTTATTTGTTGTTAATGATTTGATAGAATGCTTCGATTTTAGCCTGTTCGTTGCTCATTCCTTTTTCTTCGTTAAGAGCAATCGCAGTCATCATCTCTTTGTAATCGTGAGGAATAATTCTCTTGAATTTCGGCAAATATTCTTCAAAGTTATCGAGGATTTCTTTACCTTTTTCGGAATTGGTAGCCCTTACGTGTTCTTCAATCAATCCCTTAAGCTCAAGAATATCATATTTCTCGGTAACTTCAGAGAAGAGAACCATTTCTTTGTTGAGCTTTGTATATAGGTCGCGGTTTTCATCAAGAACATAAGCTACGCCGCCTGACATACCTGCCGCAAAGTTTTTGCCGGTTTTGCCGATTACAACAACACGTCCGCCTGTCATATATTCACATCCGTGGTCGCCAACGCCCTCAACAACTGCTGTTGCGCCTGAGTTGCGGACGCAGAAACGTTCGCCTGCAACACCATTGATGAACGCCTTGCCGCTTGTTGCGCCGTAAAGTGCAACGTTGCCGATGATGATGTTTTCTTCAGGCTTAAACTTTGAACCCTTTGGCGGATATACAACCAATTTACCGCCTGAAAGTCCCTTGCCGAAGTAGTCGTTGCTGTCGCCGACAAGCTCAAGTGTAAGTCCTTTTGGAATGAATGCGCCGAAGCTCTGTCCGCCTGAACCGTTACAGATGATTTTGAATGTGTCATCTTCAAGTTTGTCGTCAAATTTCTTTGTGATTTCAGAACCGAAGATAGTACCGAGAGTTCTGTCTGTATTCTTTACGTCTACCGTAATTGTTTTTGGTGTGCCTTTTGCAAATGCCGTCTTAAATTCTTTTGCAAATACCTTTTCGTCAAGTGTTGAATCAAGCTTAAAGTCGTACTGGCTCTTCTTGTTGTATTCAACCTTGTTGCTTGCAAAGTCACGGTTAAGGATATTTGAAAGGTCAATTTCTTTTTCACGGTCGGTAAGGTTTTCTTTTGGTTTTATGAGGTCAATTCTGCCGACCAGTTCGTCAACGGTTTTTACGCCTAATTTTGACATATATTCACGAAGTTCGCTTGCAACAAACTTCATAAAGTTGATTACATATTCAGGCTTGCCGCAGAAACGCTTTCTGAGTTCGGGGTTCTGGGTAGCAACGCCGAACGGACATGTGTCAAGGTTACATACACGCATCATAGCGCAGCCGAGTGTAACAAGCGGAGCGGTTGCAAAACCGAATTCTTCTGCACCGAGCATTGCGGCAATCGCAACGTCACGGCCTGTCATAAGCTTACCGTCTGTTTCAATTACAACTCTGTCACGCAAGTCGTTCATAATAAGGGTCTGATGAGCTTCCGCAAGACCGAGCTCCCAAGGCAAACCTGCATTGTAGATAGAGTTTCTCGGAGCGGCACCTGTACCGCCGTCATAACCCGAAATAAGGATTACGCCTGCACCTGCTTTTGCAACACCTGCCGCAACCGTTCCGACTCCACATTCCGATACAAGCTTAACCGAAATTCTTGCGTCTTTGTTGGCATTTTTAAGGTCATAGATAAGCTGAGCCAAATCCTCGATTGAGTAAATATCGTGATGAGGAGGAGGGGAGATGAGCGAAACGCCCGGTGTTGAGTGACGTGTTTTTGCAATCCACGGATAAACCTTTTTGCCCGGAAGATGTCCGCCCTCGCCGGGTTTTGCACCCTGAGCCATTTTAATCTGAATTTCATCGGCTGATGTAAGGTATCTTGATGTTACGCCGAAACGTCCCGAAGCAACCTGCTTAATTGCAGAACATCTGTCATCTTTTTTGCCCTTGGTAAGAAGTCTTTCAAGACTTTCGCCGCCCTCACCTGAGTTTGACTTTCCGTGAAGCTTGTTCATTGCGAGTGCAAGGGTTTCGTGGGCTTCCTGAGATATTGAACCATATGACATCGCACCTGTCTTAAAGCGTTTTACAATTGAATCTACGCTTTCAACTTCATCAAGCGGAACAGGCTTCTCTGCATAATTGAAGTCAAACAATCCGCGGATATTTACAGGTTCCATTTCTTCTGTAATCAAATGAGAGTATTTTTTGTACAGCGAGTAGTCGTTTGTGCGGGTTGCCATTTGCAGGGTGTGGATTGTCTGAGGGTTATAAAGATGTTCCTCTTTTCCGCTTCTGAACTTGTGGCTTCCTCGTGATTCAAGTTCTGTTGAACAGCTTAGTCCCAACGGGTCAAATGCTGCGGTGTGAAGTCTGTCAACATTTTCTTCAATATCTTTAAGTGTTATTCCGCCGATTCTGCTTACTGTGTCTGTAAAGTATTCGTCAATTACTTCACGGCTTATACCGATAGCCTCAAAAATCTGTGAGCCCTGGTATGACTGGATTGTAGAAATACCCATTTTTGAAGCAATTTTAACAATACCGTGCAGAACTGCGCTGTTGTAGTCGTCAATAGCCGCATAGTAGTCTTTGTCAAGAAGGTCATCGTGAATTAATTCATGGATTGTTTCCTGAGCAAGATAAGGGTTGATTGCACTTGCGCCGTAGCCGAGAAGAGTTGCAAAGTGATGAACTTCACGCGGCTCGCCGCTTTCAAGAACTATTGCAAGAGATGTTCTTCTCTTGGTTACGACAAGGTGCTGGTGAAGTGCCGAAACCGCAAGAAGCGACGGAATTGCAAGGTGGTTTTCGTCAACGCCTCTGTCAGAGAGAATGAGAATGTTCGCACCCTCACTGTATGCCTTGTCGGCTTCGATAAATAATCTTTTTACAGCCTTTGAAAGGCGTGTGTTTTTATAATACAGTATAGGAATTACAGCAACCTTAAAGCCGCTGATTTTCATATTTTTAAGTTTAAGAATATCGGTAGAGGTCAAAATCGGATTGTTGATTTTCATAACCTTACAGTTTTCGGGCTTTTCTTCAAGAATGTTGCCGTCCTCACCGATATAAACGGTTGTTGATGTTACGATTTCCTCACGAATTGCGTCAATAGGCGGGTTTGTAACCTGTGCAAAAAGCTGTTTAAAGTAGTTAAACAACGGCTGGGGTTCTTTTGAAAGAACTGCAAGCGGACTGTCGGTACCCATTGCCGAGATTGACTCTGTTCCGTTTTTAGCCATTGGTAAAATTGAGGTCATTACATCCTCATATGTGTAGCCGAATGCTTTTTGCAAACGCTTTCTTTCATCGTGGTGATGTTCTTCAACCTTGGCGTTAGGAATTTTTAAATCCTTAAGGCTTACAAGGTTGCTGTCAAGCCATTCGCCGTACGGCTGCTTTGAAGCATAGTATTCTTTAAGTTCGTCGTCGTCAATAAGTTTGCCCTTTACTGTGTCAACAAGAAGCATTTTGCCCGGGCGCAGTCTCTCTTTAACAACGATTTTGTCCGCATCAATCGGAAGTGCGCCGACTTCAGAAGAAAGAATAAGGTTGCCGTCGCTTGTGATATAGTATCTTGACGGACGCAATCCGTTACGGTCAAGAACAGCTCCCATAATGTCGCCATCTGAGAAAAGAATTGAAGCAGGTCCGTCCCAAGGCTCCATCATTGTTGCATAATACTGATAGAAATCTTTTTTCTTCTGACTCATTGTGCCGTTTCTGTCCCAAGGTTCCGGGATTGTTATCATAACGGCAAGCGGAAGTTCCATACCGCTCATAACCAAAAATTCAAGTGTGTTATCAAGCATTGCAGAGTCGGAACCCTCGGTGTTTACAACAGGGATAACCTTGTCCAAATCACCTTTCAGGTGTTCGCTGCGCATTGTTTCTTCACGGGCGAGCATCTTGTCTGCGTTGCCGCGGATAGTGTTAATCTCACCGTTGTGAACAATCATTCTGTTTGGATGAGCTCTCTGCCAGCTTGGATTTGTGTTGGTTGAGAATCTTGAGTGAACCATAGCGATTGCCGATTCATAGTCGGGACTTTGAAGGTCAAGGAAAAATCTTCTCAGGTCGCCGACAAGGAACATACCTTTATATACAATGGTTCGGCTTGAAAGAGATACTACATATGTATCCTCGTTGCTCTGCTCAAAAACACGTCTTGCAACATAGAGCTTGCGGTCAAAGCTGATGCCCTTTTTAACGCCCTCGGGACGTTGGATGAAACACTGCATAATAAAAGGCATACAGTCAAGCGCACGTTTCCCGATTACTGTTGTATCGGACGGCACCTCACGCCAGCCGAGAACTTCAAGCCCTTCTTTTTCCGCAATAATCTCAAACATCTTTTTAGCTTGGTTTCTTGCAAGTTCATTTTGCGGGAAGAAAAACATTCCCACAGCGTAGTCACGCTCGGAAAGAAGATTAATTCCGATTTCTTTTGCAGCCTTTTTAAAGAATTTGTGAGAAATCTGGAGCAGAATACCAACACCGTCACCTGTTTTGCCCTCGGCGTCTTTTCCTGCACGGTGTTCAAGTGTTTCTACAATAGTAAGAGCATTTGCCACTGTGTCGTGTGATTTTTCGCCTTTAATGTTTACAACCGCTCCGATACCGCAGTTGTCGTGCTCAAACATGGGGGAGTACAGCTTGCTTTGAGCATTTGGTTTTTCAGTCTGTCCCATTTGATAATCATCCTTTCCTGATAATTCAAATATAATATAATCATAGTGCATATGTCTTTTGCTGCCTGTAAAAGCAGCTGAGACAATTAATCTTTCGTTTGGGGCGTTTATTACCCGCTGAAAAATTAATGAGCTGAGCTCTTTTGCACTGATTGTAATCTGTCGTACACCCTGACTTTTGCAATCAGAGCAGAGTGTTGCTTCAATTTAAAATATAGAACTTAAGTGATGTTCAGAAGATAACGTGAATTAAAATTAAATAATAAGTATAATGTAATAATGCTGTCATTACATAAATATGAAAGCATATATAACGCTTTTGCAACTTTAAATCTTAAATCCTGCATAATTTTGTTTTAGGCTCTTAAATCAAAGCGCATAACTGTATTATATAACCGATAAATGACGTATGTCAATAGAAAATTAAGATTTTTTGCAACTTTTTAATTATGCTAATTCAATCGTTGGCAGAATATACACAAATGTTTGGCTGCTGATGCATAAACTTTGCAGGAAAATAAATAAAACTTGCAAAAATTCAGATTTTTTTCAAAAAACTATTGACAAACCCGCAAATAAGGCATATACTGTTAGCAACAACAGCAAAGGCGCTGTGAGCTTTACGGGCTTGCAGCGTCTTTTTGTTTATTTTACTTTATATTTTGGATAGGAGAGAATACTTATGGCAAATGTACCCGAGATTTTCGGCAGCATGGTTTTTAATGACCAGAAAATGCAGGAAAGACTTCCAAAGGCTACCTACAAGGCTTTGAAGAAAACAATTCAAAACGGTGAGCCGCTTGATTTGAGCGTAGCCAATGTTGTTGCAAACGCAATGAAGGATTGGGCTATTGAGCTTGGATGTACTCATTACACTCACTGGTTCCAGCCGATGACAGGCGTTACGGCAGAAAAGCATGACAGCTTTATTGCTCCGAGCGGGGACGGTCAGGTAATTATGGA
This sequence comes from Ruminococcus sp. YE282, assembly GCA_900101355.1. Lineage (GTDB taxonomy): Bacteria > Bacillota > Clostridia > Oscillospirales > Acutalibacteraceae > Ruminococcoides > Ruminococcoides bromii_A. Next base: position 36,906 of record FMUV01000011.1, on the reverse strand, counting down.
ATTTTCGGGCAAAGAGCTTATCAAGGGCGAGCCTGATGCTTCTTCGTTCCCAAGCGGCGGTATTCGTGCTACTTTTGAGGCAAGAGGCTATACAACATGGGACCCAACTTCATATGCTTTTGTAAGAGACGGCTCCCTTTACATTCCTACCGCATTCTGTTCATACACAGGCGAAATTCTTGATAAAAAAACTCCTTTGCTTCGTTCAATGGAAAGATTGAGTACAGAAGCTGTAAAGGTTCTTCACCTGCTTGGCAAGAATGACGTTACAAGAGTAACAACAACAGTAGGTCCCGAACAGGAATACTTCCTTATTGATAAGGAAATGTATGACCAGCGTGAAGACCTTATCTTTACCGGAAGAACACTTTTCGGTGCAAAGGCTCCAAAGGGACAGGAACTTGACGACCATTACTTCGGCTCAATCAAAACAAGAGTTGCCGCTTATATGAAAGACCTCGATGAAGAGCTCTGGAAACTCGGTATTCTTGCAAAGACAAAGCACAACGAAGTTGCTCCGTCACAGCACGAGCTTGCTCCTATATTCTCAACAGCAAATGTGGCAACAGACCATAACGAGCTTACAATGGAGATTATGAAGAAGATTGCAGAGAAGCACGGACTTGTTTGCTTGCTCCACGAAAAGCCGTTTGCCGGAGTAAACGGTTCAGGTAAGCACAACAACTGGTCAATTTCAACCAACACCGGCGAAAACCTGCTTGACCCCGGCAAGAATCCTGAAAATAACACTCAGTTCCTTTTGTTCCTTGCAGCAATCGTAAAGGCTGTTCACGAATATCAGGATTTGCTCAGAATTACAGTTGCTTCTGCAGGTAACGACCACCGTCTCGGAGCTAACGAAGCACCTCCGGCAATCATCTCAATGTATCTTGGCGATGATTTGGGCGCACTTGTTGAATCTATTATTAATGATAAAGAATATGTAAGCAAGGGCAAGGTTAAGATGATGACAGGCGTTGATGTTCTTGCTGATTTCAAGAAAGATACATCAGACCGTAACCGTACATCTCCGTTTGCATTTACAGGTAATAAGTTTGAGTTCAGAGCTCTCGGTTCTTCACTCAACATTGCTTGCCCGAACTACATGCTCAACACAATGGTTGCAGAGGAACTTTCACAGTTCTATGATGAGCTTAAAGATGCCGATAATCTTGATGAAGCTGTTAAGGTTCTTATTAAGAAAGTATTTACAGAGCATCAGGCCATTATCTTTAACGGCGATAACTATGCTCCCGAATGGGTTGAAGAGGCTGAAAGAAGAGGACTTCTTAATCTTAAGTCACTTCCTGAAGCTGAGGCTCACTTTATGGATAAGAAGAACGTTGACTTGTTTGTTAATAACAAGATTATGACCGAACAGGAACTTCGTGCAAGATATGAAATTGAGCTTGAAAATTATGCAAAGCAGATTAACATTGAGGCTCTTACAATGATTGAGATGGCTAAGAAGAATATCACTCCTGCCGTAACATCATTTGTCAGAGAACTTACAGAGACTGCACTTGCAAAGAAGTCGCTTTCCGAAGCTATTCCGACAGTTGTTGAAGAAGACCTTATCACAAGCCTTTCAAACAAATTGGTTTGCTTCACAAAGAAAACTGCCGAGCTTGAAGAAGCAGTTATTAAGGCAAACGATTACAGCGACGATAATCTTGCTTATGCAACATACTATCGTGAAACAGTATTCGCACTTATGCAGGAGCTTCGTGCGGTAGGCGATTCCATGGAGACAGAAACTTCATCTGAATATTGGCCTTATCCGTCTTACGGCGAAATGCTTTTTAACGTATAATAACGTACAGTAATAAATTATAATCAAATAAAAAACGGTTAACACAACGGCGTGTATACAGAGTAATTCTGTGTATACGCCGCTTTTTTTGAGAGATTGTGTTAAGGGGGAAATTTTTATGTCAGAATTAATTTTTGGCAGCACAGGCGTGTGGTTTATGATAGGCGCATTGTTGGTGTTCTTTATGCAGTGCGGCTTCGCAATGGTAGAAACAGGCTTTACAAGAGCCAAGAACGCAGGTAACATTATAATGAAAAACCTGCTGGACTTTTGTATCGGTACAGTAGTATTTTCCGTACTTGGTTTTGGACTTATGATGTCTGAAGATTATGTTGCGGGATTCATCGGTATTCCTAACTTAAATATGTTTACCGATTGGGCAAACTTTGATTGGAACAGCTTTGTATTCCAGCTTGTATTCTGTGCAACGACTGCAACAATCGTTTCGGGCTCAATGGCAGAACGTACTAAGTTTTCTGCATACTGTGTATACAGTGCAGTTATCTCTCTTGTTATTTATCCGATTGAAGCAGGTTGGATGTGGAATTCACAGGGCTGGCTTGCACAGCTTGGTGCAATCGACTTTGCAGGTTCAATCGTAATTCATATGGTCGGCGGTGTTACCGCTCTTATCGGTGCAATGATTCTTGGTCCCCGTGTCGGTAAATACGGCAAAGACGGAAAAGTCAACGCTATCCCGGGTCACAGCATAACACTCGGCGCACTCGGTGTATTCATTCTTTGGTTTGCTTGGTATGGATTTAACGGTGCGGCAGCAGAAGACGGCGCAAGACTCGGTCAAATTCTTCTTACAACAACAATTGCTCCTGCGGTTGCAACAATCACAACAATGATATTCACATGGGTTAAAAACGGTAAGCCTGATGTTTCAATGTCACTTAACGGCTCTCTTGCAGGTCTTGTTGCAGTAACTGCCGGTTGTGCAGACGTTGATGCAATCGGTTCGGCTGTTATCGGTCTTGTTTCAGGTATAATCGTAGTACTTGCTGTTGAATTTGTTGATATTAAACTCAGAATAGATGACCCTGTCGGCGCATTTGCCGTTCACGGTGTAAACGGTTTTTGGGGCGGTCTTGCAGTAGGTCTTTTCGCAACAGGTGAAGGACAGAACGGCATAACAGGTCTTTTCTACGGCGGCGGTCTTGCTCAGCTCGGAAAACAGGCTCTTGCAATCCTTTGCATCATTGCTTGGACAGTTGTTTGTATGACAATCGTATTCTTTATCATCAAAAAGACAATCGGTCTTCGTGTAACCAAGGAAGAAGAAATGCAGGGACTTGATATTTCCGAACACGGTCTTGTAAGCGCTTATGCAGACTTTATGCCAATCGGCGTTTCAACCGCTTCTCTTGACGAAACATTTGACGTTCAGGGCAACGTTCCTGTAACACAGGCTGTTCCTGTTCAGCTTGCAGGCAAATATGATGTTGCTACCGACGGCGTAAAAATTACAAAAATCGACATCATCCTCAAGCAGTCAAAGCTTGAAGCTCTTAAAGAAGAAATGGATAAACTCGGCATTACCGGTATGACAGTATCTCAGGTACTTGGCTGCGGTGCTCAAAAGGGCAAACCCGAATATTATCGTGGTGTTGCAGTTGAAAGCAACCTGCTTCCTAAGATGAAGGTTGAGGTCGTTGTATGCAAGGTTCCTGTTAAGGACGTTGTTGACGCAGCCGTAAAGGCACTTTACACTGGACACATCGGCGACGGCAAGATATTCATCTACAATGTTGAAGATGTAGTAAAAGTCAGAACCGGAGAAACCGGCTACGACGCTATGCAGGATGTAGAATAATTAATTTACCTATCCTTTTAATTCACATAAAGAATGCTGCGCACGGTCATTTGTTTGGCTGTGCGCAGTGTTCTTTTTTGTGCGGAAATTTTAAATTGCAGAACGTTCTGTCCTGTTTGCAGGTGGCAAAGCTTACGACAGATTGTAAGCTTTGCAAAGAATCGTCAGCTTCTCAGAACCTCAGTTGGAGATTATGTGTTTTCGTTGAAATCTTGAATAACGCCCGTCGCCTTTAGAGGCGGGAATATCTGCATTATAATTGTATAATGATTAAAATTTAATTTTAGCGGCACTTTTTTGATGACAATTTTCGACGAAGCGACGACAAAAAATCTTTTTATAATTCCTTTATGTAAATATCAACAGTACTAAATCCTGTACAATAATATGGAGATTGAAAATATATATTTCATATAGCGGTGGTGGTAGTATGAAAAAAGCTTTACTGGTTTCCCACTCGGAGCAAAGCGCAGTTTCGCTTGCCGAATTGCTTAGAAACGAGGGTTATGCCAAGATTTCTGCTTCATATACCGCCGATTCGGCACGCAAAAATGTTTTGGACGATGAGTTTGACCTTATCTGCATAAACGCGCCGCTTCCCGATGAAAACGGGATAAAACTTTCCGAGGAATTTGCCAATTCAACACGTTCAAGCGTTGTGATTATTGTTCCTCAAAAGAACGCCGACGATGTAAACGATTTGTTGACAAAACACGGTGTTTTGGTAATTGCAAAGCCGATAAACCGACACCTTTTTCACCATTATCTTCAGTTTACGGATTGTTTCAGAATGAGAATGTTCCGTGTGGCTGAAGAAAATGAACGTCTGAAGCATATGGTTGAGGATATGAAGGTAATAAACCGAGCAAAACTTTTGCTTGTTACCTGCCTCAATATGTCCGAAGAACAGGCGCACCGCTATCTTGAAAAGCAGGCGATGGATTTGCGCGTCAGCAAGCTGCAAATTGCTATGCAGGTTATTAAAACCTACGAAAACTGATTTTCACATTAAATTTCTGAAAGGAAAGTGTTTTTATGAGCCGCACGGCGTACTTAATTCTTGAAAACGGTACTGTGTTTGAAGGCAAAGCCTTTGGTGCCGAAAAAGAAACTATGGGAGAGCTTGTTTTCACAACGGCGATGACAGGTTATCTTGAAACACTCACCGACCCCAGCTATTACGGTCAGGTGGTTATTCAGACATTCCCTTTGATTGGTAACTACGGGGTTATTCCCTCTGATTTTGAGAGTGACTCACCGTCATTAAAAGGATATATTGTAAGAGAATGGTGCCAAGCTCCCTCAAACTTTCGCTGTGAGGGTGACCTTGACACCTTTTTAAAAGAGTCCGATATTCCCGGAATTTACGGAATTGACACACGTGCACTTACAAGAATCGTGCGTGAATACGGCGTGCTGAACTGTAAGATTGCTTATTCCGACGAAGTTGACGAAAAGCTTCTTGAAGAAATCAAAAACTACGTAATTACAGAAGCTGTTGAAAATACAACTATTAAAGAGAAAAAGGAGTTTAAGGCTGATAACGGAACTCTTGACGTTGTGCTTATGGACTTTGGCGCAAAGCATAATATTTGCCGAGAACTTGTAAAGAGAGGATGCAATGTAACCGTTGTTCCTGCCGATACTTCTGCCGAAGAAATTAAGTCGATGAATCCTGACGGAATTATGCTTTCAAACGGCCCGGGAGACCCAAGCAGCAATACGGAAATTATAGCACAGCTTAAAAAGCTTTGTGAATATAAGATTCCGACATTTGGAATTTGTCTGGGTCATCAGCTTCTTGCTCTTTCGCAGGGAGCAAAAACAGAAAAACTTAAGTACGGTCACCGTGGTGCAAACCAGCCTGCCAAGGAAATTGAAACAGGCCGTGTTTACATTACTTCTCAGAACCACGGATATGCCGTTGTAAGCGACAGTATGCCTGCAAACGGCAAAGTAAGCTTTGCAAACGGAAACGATAACACCTGCGAGGGCGTTACATACACCGATATGCCTGCATTTTCGGTTCAGTTCCACCCCGAAGCTTGCGGCGGCCCGCACGACACTGCATTTTTGTTTGACCGTTTTATTAAATTGATGAAAGATAATAAGTAATACATAACCGAAATATATTGTATAAGGAATGATTGTATGCCACTCAAACAGGATATAAAAAGAGTTATGGTAATCGGTTCCGGTCCTATTGTAATCGGACAGGCTGCCGAATTTGACTATGCGGGCACACAGGCGTGTCGTGCTCTTAAAGAAGAGGGACTTGAGGTTATTTTGGTCAACTCAAACCCTGCAACAATTATGACCGACAATGCTATGGCGGATAAGGTTTATATTGAGCCGCTTACGCTTGAAACAGTTAAAAGAATAATCAAAAAGGAGCGTCCTGACAGTTTGTTGTCAACCTTGGGCGGCCAGACAGGACTTACGCTCTCAATGCAGCTTGCAAAAGAGGGCTTCCTTGATAAATATAACGTAAAACTTCTCGGAGCAAATCCTGAGACAATCGATAAGGCTGAGGACAGACAGCTCTTTAAGGATACAATGCTTGAAATCAATCAGCCTGTAATTCCGTCGCTTGTAGTAAACGACGTTGAATCCGCTGTTGATTTTGCAAATGAAATCGGCTATCCGGTAATTATTCGTCCGGCATTTACGCTTGGCGGTACCGGCGGCGGTATTGTAAATGATGAGGAAGAGCTCAGAGAGATTACTTCTAACGGTCTTGAGCTTTCTCCGATTACACAGGTATTGGTTGAAAAATGTATTTCAGGTTGGAAAGAAATTGAGTTTGAGGTTATGCGTGACCACGACGGCAACGTTATCACCGTTTGCTCTATGGAAAACTTCGACCCTGTCGGAGTTCATACAGGCGACTCAATTGTAATTGCCCCGACTGTAACCCTTGCCGATAAAGAATATCAGATGCTCAGAAGTGCGGCGCTTAACATTATTTCTGCATTAAAAGTAGAGGGCGGCTGCAACTGTCAGTTTGCGCTGAATCCCGAAACTTTTGAATACGCTGTAATTGAGGTTAACCCACGTGTATCACGTTCATCTGCACTTGCTTCAAAGGCAACTGGATACCCGATAGCAAAGGTTGCCGCAAAAATTGCAATCGGCTATACACTTAATGAAATTAAGAATGCCGTTACGGGTTCAACATATGCTTGCTTTGAGCCTGCCCTTGACTATGTTGTTGTAAAGTTCCCAAAATGGCCGTTTGATAAATTTGTTTATGCAAAGCGCACCCTCGGTACTCAGATGAAGGCTACCGGTGAGGTTATGGCTATTGCCCCGACCTTTGAACAGGCAATTATGAAAGCTGTCAGAGGTGCTGAAATTTCACATAACACACTTGATGACAAGGAATTTGCAGAACTTTCAAATGCTTCTGTTTACGACAGACTCAGCGTGTGCGACGACAGAAGAATTTTCTGTGTGTATGAAGCGTTAAAACGAGGAATTTCCGTTGCTGACATTCATAATATAACATTAATTGACGAATGGTTCCTTGAAAAGTTAAAAAATATTATCGCAGTTGAAAACGAGCTTAAAAACGGCGAGCTTACAGAGGACCTTTACGTTCGTGCAAAGAACAAGGGCTTCCTTGACAAGACAATTGAACAGATTACAGGCAAAAAGATAGAAAATCCGCTTGTCCCGGTTTATAAAATGGTTGATACCTGCGCTGCCGAATTTGAAGCCGAAACTCCGTATTTTTACTCCACATTCGATAAAGAGAACGAGGCTGACGAATTTATTAAGGAGCGTGCCGACGGCAAAAAGACAGTTATCGTATTCGGTTCTGGTCCTATCAGAATCGGACAGGGTATTGAATTTGACTATGCTTCGGTTCACTGTGTATGGGCTCTTAAAAAAGCAGGATATGACGTTGTAATTGTAAATAATAACCCAGAAACCGTTTCAACCGACTTTGATACGGCTGACAGACTTTATTTTGAGCCTCTGACAACCGAGGACGTTATGGGAATTATCAAAACCGAAAATCCATACGGCGTTGTGGTTGCTTTCGGCGGACAGACAGCTATTAAACTGACAAAATTCCTAAGCGATAACGGTGTTAATATTCTCGGAACTTCTTACGACGCTATTGATATGGCAGAAGACAGAGAGCGTTTTGACGAATTGCTTGAAAAATACCACATCAAACGTCCGAGAGGCGTTACGGTTATGACAACCGAAGAAGCTCTTTCGGTTGCTAAAAATATCGGATATCCTGTACTTCTTCGTCCGTCCTATGTTCTTGGCGGTCAGAATATGATTATTGCGTTTAACGAGGACGACGTTAAGGAATATATGGCAATTATCCTTGCTCAGAATATAGAAAACCCGATACTTATTGATAAGTATTTGCAGGGAACAGAGCTTGAAGTTGACGCAATCTGTGACGGCGACGATATTTTGATTCCGGGTATTATGGAGCATATCGAGCGTGCCGGAGTACATTCGGGCGACTCAATTGCAGTTTATCCCGCATGGAATATTTCTGATGAAATGACAAAAACCATTATCGAAAGCTCACGCAATCTTGCAATTGAGCTAAGAACAAAGGGTCTTGTCAACATTCAGTATCTTATTTACAAAAACGAGCTTTATGTAATTGAAGTTAATCCGCGTTCTTCAAGAACAATTCCTTATATCAGCAAGGTTACGGGCGTGCCGATGGTTGACCTTGCAACCCGCGCTATGCTTGGCGAAAAGCTTAAGGATATGGGTTACGGCACGGGTCTTTACCGCAGAAGTCCTTACATTGCCGTAAAGGTACCTGTATTCAGCTTTGAAAAACTTATAAATGTTGATAACCACCTCGGACCCGAGATGAAATCAACCGGTGAGGTTCTCGGTATTGCAAGCACTCTTGAAGAGGCTTTGTATAAGGGACTTATTGCAGCAGGTTATAAGATGAAGAAAAAGGGCGGCGTGTTCATAACCGTCCGCAATTCCGATAAGGTGGAAATCGGAGAAATCGCAAAGAAGTATTATGACCTTGGCTTTACAATATATGCTACCGAGGGTACGGCTGAAGTTTTGAGAAAATTCGGCATTGACGCAGTATGCGTTAAGAAAATCCACGAGTCCAAAAACCGCAATACACTCACACTTATTGAATCGGGTAAAATTCAGTATGTTATTTCAACTTCCGCAAAGGGCAGAATACCTTCGAGAGATTCTGTTAAAATCCGCAGAAAAACGGTTGAAAGAAACATTCCGTGTCTTACTTCGCTTGATACGGCAAATGCTTTGGCAGACTGCCTTAAGAGCCATTATTCACAGCACAGCACCGAGCTTGTAAACATAAACGATATGAGGGAGGCAAAGGAAATGCTTAAATTTACAAAAATGCAGGGTATAGGAAACGACTATATATACTTCAGCACTTTTGACCAGGAAATCAACAATCCCGAAGCACTTGCGGTAAGACTTTCCGACAGACATTTTGGAATCGGCGGCGACGGCGTAATTCTTGTTTGCCCGTCAAAGGTTGCCGACGCAAAGATGAAGATGTATAACCGTGACGGTTCAGAGGGCAAGATGTGCGGAAACGGTATCCGCTGCGTAGGCAAGTTCCTCTATGACCACGGTATGATTGATTACAATCAGAAAGATGAAATTACTGTTGAAACCCTCAGCGGAATTAAGTCGTTAAAGGCATACACAACAAACGGCGAGGTTACACGTTTGCGTGTTGATATGGGCAAGGCTGTTCTCAATCCAAAGGACATTCCTGTTGCTATTGACGGCAAAGAAAAGGTTGTAAACGAGCCTGTTACAATAGGTGACAAGCAGTACAATATTACCTGCGTTTCAATGGGTAACCCTCACTGCGTAGTATTTATGGACGATATTGATAACCTTGAAATTGAAAAGGTTGGTCCGGAGTTTGAATTTAATCCTTTGTTCCCCGAACGTGTAAATACCGAGTTCGTTACCGTTCTTGACGAACACACAATTAAAATGCGTGTTTGGGAACGCGGTTCGGGCGAGACTTGGGCTTGCGGAACAGGAGCATGCGCTGTTGCCGTTGCTGCTTGTGAAAACGGCTTCTGCAAAAAGGGCGAAGACATCAAGATAAAGCTTATCGGCGGAGATCTTATAATAAATTATACCAACGATACTGTTTATATGACGGGAAATGCCGAAAAGGTATTTGACGGCGAGATTGAGGTGTAAAAGTGGAGATAAACAATAATATTAAAAAGAATACTAAATATATTTTTGTAACCGGCGGCGTTGTTTCGGGACTCGGCAAGGGTATTACCGCTGCGTCCCTCGGTCGTCTTCTCAAGGCAAGAGGTTTAAAAATCGTTGCTCAAAAACTTGACCCCTATATTAACGTTGACCCGGGAACTATGAGCCCGTATCAGCACGGTGAGGTTTATGTTACCGAAGACGGCGCAGAGACCGACCTTGACCTTGGACACTATGAGCGCTTTATTGACGAAGATTTAAACAAGTATTCAAACCTTACAACAGGCAAGGTTTATTCAAACGTTCTTGAAAAGGAGCGCCACGGAGATTATTTGGGAAAAACCGTTCAGGTTATTCCTCACATCACCAACGAAATTAAGTCATTTATATATAATGTTGGCGAAAAGACAAACGCCGACGTTGTTATCACGGAAATCGGCGGCACAGTAGGCGATATTGAAAGCCAGCCTTTCCTTGAAGCAATTCGCCAGGTTTCACTTGAAGTAGGCAGAGAAAACAGCATCTTTATTCACGTAACCCTTGTTCCGTACATTAAGGGCAGTGAGGAACATAAGTCAAAGCCTACTCAACATTCCGTTAAAGAACTTCGTTCACTTGGAATCAATCCTGACATTATTGTTCTCAGATGTGATGAACCGCTTGAAAAGAGCATTTTTGAAAAAATCGCACTTTTCTGCAATGTAAAGCCCGATTGCGTAATAGAAAATATCACGCTGCCAACGCTTTATCAGGCTCCGCTCATGCTTGAAGAAAGCAATTTTTCAAACGTTGTTTGCCGTGAGCTTAATATTGCCGTTGATAAGAAGCCTGACCTGACTGAATGGAAAGAAATGCTTGAGCGCATAAATAACCGCACAAAGAAGTGTACAATTGCACTTTGCGGAAAATACGTTGCACTTCACGACGCATATCTGTCCGTTGCCGAGGCTCTTCGCCATGCGGGCTTTGAAAATTCAGCCGACGTTGATATAAAGTGGGTTGACTGCGAGCTTATAACAAAATATAAGGCAGACGAGCTTTTGGGCGATGTTGACGGTATCCTTGTACCGGGCGGCTTTGGCAACAGAGGCGTTGAGGGCAAAGTTATGGCTGCAAAATATGCAAGAGAGCATAATATTCCGTATCTTGGAATTTGCCTCGGTATGCAGACTGCTGTTATTGAGTATGCAAGACACGTCCTCGGCTATGAAGACGCTAACAGCGGCGAGTTTGCGCCTGACGGCAAGCACAATGTAATCGACCTTATGCCTGAACAGCTTGGCGTTGAAGATATGGGCGGAACAATGCGTCTCGGCGCATATCCTTGTGTTATTAAGAAAGATTCAATGATGGCAAAGGCTTACGGAAAAGAAGAAGTTTCCGAACGTCATCGCCACCGTTATGAATTTAATAATGATTACAGAGAAGAAATAGAAAAGGCCGGAATGAAAATAACCGGTACTTCACCAAACGGACTTTTGGTTGAAGCCGTTGAAATCCCCGAAAACAGATTCTTTGTAGGAGTACAGTATCATCCGGAGTTTAAGTCCCGTCCTAACCGTGCTCATCCGCTTTTCAGGGAATTTATCAAGGCTTCGCTTGAAAAATAAACTTGCGTAACGAAATTTTTTGAAAGGAATTTTGCATATGAAGATAAATAAGAATTTCGACAACCTTGTGCCAAACTATTTGTTTGCCGACGTTGCAAAAAAAACAGCTGAATTTGCAAAGGCAAATCCGGATAAGAAGATAATCAAGCTCGGCATCGGCGATGTAACATTGCCGCTTGCTCCTGTTGTAGTAGAGGCTATGAAAAAGGGAGCAGAGGACCTTGCCCACAAAGAAACATTCAAGGGCTATCCCGACTATGAGGGCTATGCGTTTTTGAGAGAAGCTATTGCAAATTATTACAAGGGTTTTGGCGTTACTGTTTCTGCCGATGAAATCTTTGTTTCTGACGGTGCAAAATCCGATTGCGGCAACATCGGTGATATATTTGATAAAGACAACACCGTTCTTGTTACAGACCCCGTATATCCGGTATATGTTGACTCCAACATTATGGCCGGCAGAAAGATTGTGTATGCTTCTTCCGATGAATCAAACGGATTTGCGGCTATGCCCGATGACAGCGTAAAGGCAGACATAATCTACCTTTGTTCTCCAAACAATCCTACCGGTGCGGCATATAATTACGAACAGCTCAAGGCTTGGGTTGACTATGCAAACAAAAACGATGCGATTATTCTTTATGACAGTGCTTATGAAGCATTTATTACCGAGGATTTGCCTCGTTCAATCTTTGCCGTTGAGGGTGCAAGAAAGTGCGCAATAGAGATATGCTCACTTTCAAAGACAGCAGGATTTACAGGCACACGTTGCGGCTATACAATTATTCCGAAAGAGCTTGAGCGTGATGGACACAACCTGTATTCAATTTGGTATCGCCGTCAGGCAACCAAGTTTAACGGCGTTTCATGGCCTGTACAGTGTGCGGCTGCGGCTGTATTCAGCGAAGAGGGTCAGAAACAGATTAAGAAAAATATTGAGTATTATCAGGAGAACGCAAGAATTATTTCTTCTGCTCTTGATGAACTCGGAATTTATTATACAGGCGGCAAAAATTCACCGTACGTTTGGTTAAAGTGCCCCAATAATATGGGAAGCTGGGAATTCTTTGACCTGCTTTTGAAAGAAGCTAATGTTGTCGGCACTCCGGGCGAGGGCTTCGGCGAAAATGGCGCAGGCTACTTCCGTCTTACCTCATTCGGCGACAGAGAAAACACAATAGAAGCTGTTGAACGTTTAAAGAAGCTTATAAAGAGCCTTTAATGGTCAAACGCCTCTCCAAAACGGAGGGGCGTTTTGTTTGTTGCAGCGTGTGACTTGTAGTTGAGATTAGTATGAAATCAAAAATATAAAACAATGTCTTAATTATTTTACGGTATATGAAATCAATACACTTTTTACGCATTTTGCGCTGTTGATATTTGGTGATTTTTGTAGTATAATATAATCTTAAGTGCAGATTTACCCTCTGCTTTAGAGGCGAAGAATATTACAATCTTTCGGCAGGAGTTAATCTTTCGTTGAATCCCAAGAAATTGCGGCTCCTTTGCACTGCTTGCATCGGTTGCAGGCTCTTGTTTTTTAGACAAAGCAGAGTGTTGCTCCGATTTAAATATAATTAAAATGTGTTGAACTTTCGGAGGTGTTTTGCTTGAACGTAAACGTGGGCGACCGTGTTGAAATGAAAAAACCGCACCCCTGCGGCGGAAAAACATTTCGTATTTTGCGCATCGGTATGGACTTTAAAATAAAGTGCGAAAAATGCGGCAGAGAAGTTATGGCTCCGCGTAATAAGATTGAGAAAAACATCAAAAAAATCTTGATTGATTAAGGATAAATTATGTTTGAAAAGATAGAGATTTTTGACAAAAGATACAGCGAGCTTTCCCAAAGGCTGTATGAGCCGTCTGTTGCGGCAAATCCCGACGAGTATCAAAAAACAATGAAAGAGATTAAGTCGATTGAAGAAATCGTGCTTACTTACCGTGATTACAAAAAGGCACTTGCCTCACAGCAGGAAAGCCTTGAAATTTTGAATGAGACTTCGGATCAAGAACTCAAAGAGCTTGCACAAGCCGAACTTGACGAAGCCAAGTCAAATATTGAAGAGCTCTCGGAAAAACTAAAGATTTTGCTTTTGCCAAAAGACCCGAATGACGAGAGAAACGTTATTATTGAGATAAGAGGCGGAGCAGGCGGCGAGGAATCCGCCCTGTTCAGTGCTGTGCTTTTCAGAATGTACTCAATGTACGCCGAAAAGCATAACTTTAAGGTTGAAGTGCTGAATGCAAACGAAACTGAGCTTGGCGGATATAAAGAAATTTCATTTATGGTTGAGGGAGAGGGCGCATACTCTCGTTTTAAGTATGAGAGCGGCGTTCACCGAGTTCAGCGTGTTCCCGAAACCGAAAGTCAGGGCAGAGTGCATACCTCAACAACTACGGTTGCCGTACTGCCGGAGGCTGAGGACGTTGAGCTTGAAATTGACCCAAATGATTTGAAAATCGATACCTTCCGTTCAAGCGGTGCCGGCGGTCAGCACATAAACAAAACAAGTTCGGCAATCAGAATTACCCATATTCCGACAGGAACGGTGGTTGAGTGTCAGGACGAGCGCAGCCAGTATAAGAACAAGGACAAGGCGCTCAAAGTCCTTAAAAGCCGTCTTCTTAAAGAAAAGCAGGATAAGCAGGCGAGCGAGATTGCAGCTGACAGAAAATCTCAGGTGGGAACGGGCGACAGAAGCGAGCGTATTCGTACCTATAATTATCCCCAGGGCAGACTGACCGACCACAGAATAGGTCTTACCCTATATAAGCTTGAAGATATTCTGAACGGTAATTTGGACGAAGTTATAGACGCTTTGATAACGGCTGAACGTGCCGAAAAGCTAAAAGAAAATATGACTCAGTAATCGGGTGAAACTTTTGAAAACACTTTTACTAACAAATACTGCCGAAAATATTAATAAAGCCGCCGAAATTCTTAAAAACGGCGGTCTTGTCGGCATTCCGACCGAAACGGTTTATGGCCTTGCGGCAAATGCGCTCAACGGCAAAGCGGTTGCGAAAATATTCGCCGCAAAAGGCAGACCGATGGACAATCCGTTAATTGTACATATCGCTGATTTTAATGATATAGAACGTTTTAATCTTGTGCGTGAAATTCCCGAAAATGCAAAAAAACTTGCCAAGGCTTTTTGGCCGGGACCGCTCACAATGATAATGAAAAAATCAGACATAATTCCCGATGAAGTGTCGGCAGGCTTGGACACTGTTGCAGTGCGTTTTCCAAGCCACCCCGCAGCTCAGGCGATAATCAAGGCGGCTGATATACCGCTTGCGGCGCCGTCCGCAAACCTTTCGGGTTCGCCAAGTCCGACAACAGCCGAACACGTTATGAATGATATGAACGGAAGAATTGAGGCTGTGTTTGACGGCGGAGCGTGCAGCGTAGGACTTGAAAGCACGGTAATTACCTTGGCAGGGGAAGTTTCCCGAGTGTTAAGACCGGGCGGAATAACCGTTGAGATGTTAAAAGATGTATTGGGCGAAGTCGAAGTTGACAACGCCGTGCTGCATAAGCTTGCAAACGGCGCAAAGGCGGCAAGCCCGGGAATGAAGTATAAGCATTATGCTCCAAAGGCAAATGTAATACTTCTTAAATGCAGTGATGATGAGTATATTGATTATGTAAACTCGCACGCCGCAGAGAATGTAGCGGCGCTTTGCTGTGATGAGGACATTCCGAGCCTTAAAGTCAAGACGTTTACGCTTGGAAAGCGAAATGATTATATTTCTCAGGCTCACAACCTTTTTGACGAGCTGAGAAAAATTGACGAAAGCGGAAAAATCAACACCGCATACTCAAGGCTGCCGTCTACCGAAGGCGTTGGAATGGCAGTTTATAACCGACTTATCAGAGCCGCAGGATTTGAGGTGGTTGACCTTGAAAAAGTGTAAGATAATAGGTTTGACGGGGCAGACAGGCGCAGGCAAAAGCACGGTTGCGAAATTGTTTGCAGAGTATAATATTAAGATTATTGACGCTGACAGCATTGTACATAAGATTTACAGCAGTGCTTCCGTTTGTCCAAAAACATTGGCTGCCGCATTCGGCAATGAGGTCCTTAATTTAGACGGAACTCCCAACAGACCTCGGCTTGCAAAAGCTGCGTTTTCTTCAAAAGAAAATTTGGCGCTTCTAAATTCAATTGTGCATCCGTTTGTTATGTATGAATTGCTTTTGCAGATTAAATCTGAAATTGCCAAAGGAACAGAAACAGTAGCATATGACGCACCCCAGCTTTTTGAGAGTAACTCGGACTTGATTTGTGATGTTATTGTCAGTGTTGTTGCTGAAAAAAGCGTCCGTATGCAAAGAATTTGCAGTCGTGACGGAATTGCTCCCGAAGCTGCCGAAGCGAGGATTAACGCTCAGCTTAACGAAGAATACTTCAGAAAAAATTCTGATTATATAATAGAAAATAATAAGGGTTTAAACGATTTGACGCTTGCAGCCGAAACGGTTTTAAAACAAATTTGTCCGAGGTGATATTGATGGCAGACAGCAATGATTCTTCTAAAAATTCAAAAAATCTACTTGTGTGGATAATAGTTGTGTTTGTATTTATCGGTGCGATAGCAATTTTTGTAGTGAGTTTTCAAAAAAACACAACTGACAATTTTAAGAAAACCAGTTATCCCGAAGATTACAGCGATTACGTTGAAAAGGCGGCAAGTGATTACAATCTTGACCCGGCCTTAATTTATGCGATAATACGCACCGAAAGTGCATTTGACCCCAACGCAGTGTCAACAGCAGGGGCACGCGGAATTATGCAGGTTATGCCGTCATCGTTTGAATGGCTTATGGAAAGACGGGGAACAACCGGACAATATACGGCGGACGATTTGTTTGACCCGGCAATTTGCATTGATTACGGAAGCTATCTTTTGAGATATTTCTATGATGTATATGATGACGAAAGATGTGCCATTGCCGCTTATAATGCCGGATTTGTTGTAAGCGACTGGCTTGGTGACAGCGATTACAGCAACGACGGAAAAACGTTATATTCAATTCCTTATCCTGAAACCAGCGATTATGTTGATAAGGTTGAAGAAGCAAAAAATATGTATATCGAATTGTATTATTCATAAAATAATCAAAATGCGAAAGGAAGATTATAATGGCTGAAGAAAAATCAAAAACAGCAGAACTTAAAGAACAAATTATGATGAAAGAGCCGGAAGGCGTAAAATCACTTTCAAAAGAAGATATTGCCAAGGCTGATGACTTTTGCGTAGGTTACAAAAAATTTCTTAACAATTCACCGATTGAGCGTGAAGCGGTTCGCTATTCAATTGAACTTGTAAAAAAAGCAGGATTTGTTGAATATGCCCCCGAAGCAAGCTACAAGGCAGGCGACAAAGTTTATTACAGCAACCGTGGAAAGGCACTTGCTCTTGCCGTAATCGGAAAAAACGGCGTAAAGAACGGCGCAAGACTTGCAATTGCACACATTGACTCACCAAGAATTGACTTAAAGCCCAACCCGCTTTATGAATCAAACAACCTGGCTCTTTTTAAGACCCATTATTATGGAGGTCTTAAGAAATATCAATGGACAACAATTCCGCTTGCACTTCACGGCTCAATTATAAAGCTTGACGGTACGGTTATCAACGTTAGCTGGGGCGACAGCGAGGATGAGTCCTGCTTCTGCATAAGCGATATTCTTCCGCACCTTGCCCAGGAACAGGTTACCAAGCCGATGGCAAAGGCATTTACAGGCGAAGATTTAAACGTTCTTGTCGGCTCACGTCCATATGATACCGAAGATAATGAAAAAGACCTTGTAAAATTAAATGTGATGAATATCCTCAACAAAAAGTACGGAATTACCGAGGGCGATTTCCTTTCGGCAGAGCTTTGCCTTATTCCTGCATTTAAAACAAGAGACGTTGGCTTTGATTCAAGTCTTATCGGCGGTTACGGTCACGACGACAAGGTTTGTGCATATCCTGCACTTATGGCAGCTATTGACGTTGAAACACCCGAGAGCACCTGCGTTACCTATCTTACCGACAAAGAAGAAATCGGAAGCGACGGTAATACAGGTATGCAGAGTGACTTTTTACGTTACTTTATCTATGACCTTGCAAGTCAAGACGGCGTTGAGGGATACAGGGCATTGTCAAAGAGTACTTGCCTTTCTGCCGATGTAAATGCCGCATTTGACCCAACCTATGCTTCTGCGTTTGAGGCAAGAAACTGCTCATACCTGAACAACGGTGTGGTAATCTCTAAATATACAGGTCACGGCGGAAAATATGACACATCGGACGCTTCGGCAGAGTATATGGGCAAAGTCCGTTCATTGCTTGAGAGCAATCACATTTTGTGGCAGATTGGCGAGCTTGGCAGGGTTGACCTTGGCGGCGGCGGAACAATTGCAAAGTATGTTGCAAATATGAATGTTGATGTTGTTGACCTTGGCGTTCCTGTGCTTTCAATGCACGCTCCGTTTGAAATTATATCCAAAACCGACGTTTATATGGCATACAAAGCATTCTTTGCTTTCTTTGATGAAAAGAAGTAATTAATAAACTTTGTGCTTTATAATGTGTTTGTCAATTCAATAAATGATTTGCGGAGAACGGCTTGACAGTTTCTGAATATGTATGATGTTTGGATTAAAACTTTCACCCGTTCTCTGCATTTTTTTAAATTTAAGCAAAGCTCTTCTTTATTAGCAGGGAACAGAGCTTGCGAAATATTACACTTAGATTAATCATTAGTTAATATAATTTTGTTTGTGAGGCGTTTAATATGGCTGACAAGAAAACAACCGACATAGTCACTCCGCAGTTCAGCAGAGAAAAGGTAATAGTTCGCACCAGCATTGTCGGCATTGTTACAAATGTTTTGCTTGTGGTTTTTAAATCGGCGGTAGGATTGCTGTCAAACTCAATTGCAATCGTTCTTGATGCAGTCAACAACCTGAGTGATGTGCTTTCCTCTCTTATAACGATTGTGGGGGCAAAACTTGCCGGCAGAATGCCCGACAAGGGGCACCCGCTCGGTCACGGAAGAATAGAGTACATAAGCGCAATGATGGTTGCCGCAATTGTTCTTTATGCGGGATTTACGGCGTTTGTTGAATCCGTCAAAAAGATATTTAACCCTGTGCAGCCCGATTACTCACCTATGACTTTAATAGTTGTCACTTCTGCTGTTATTGTAAAAATAATCCTTGGATTGTTCGTGCAGAGAAACGGCAAAAAGGTAAATTCAACCACACTCACCGCTTCAGGCATAGACGCCCTGTTTGACGCCGTTATTTCTGCTTCGGTTCTTTTGTCGGCTATAATATATTTGCTGACAGGGGTTTGCCTTGAGGCATATCTTGGCATTGTAATTTCCGCATTTGTAATCAGACCCGGCTACAAACTGATGAAAAGCACTCTTAATGAAATTTTGGGCAAGCGCATAAGCAGGGATCTTTTGTCAGAAATTAAGCAGACCATTTGCGAGGATGACTGCGTTTTCGGCGCATATGATTTGATTTTGCATTGCTACGGAACCGACAATTACATAGGCTCGGTCAACGTTGAAATTCCCGACGTTATGACTGCAGATGAAATTGATACAATGGAGAGGCGGATTGCCGACAAAGTTTATAAAAAGCACGGGGTTATACTTGCAAGCATCGGAATTTATTCGATGAATACGACCAATGATGAGATAAAGAAGATGAGAACCGATATTTCTCATATTGTAATGTCACACGACAATGTGCTTCAAATCCATGGTTTCTATGTGAATTTAAAAGAAAAATCAATTTGCTTTGATATAATTATTGATTACGACTCCAACGACAGAGATAAAATGTATTCACATATTTACAATGAAATTCAAAGTCATTATCCCGACTTTTCGCTGAAAATTGATATGGATATTGATATATAACCTAAGTTCTGATAATTATCGCCTCTAAGGCGATAGGGAATACATCAGGATTTTGGCAGGAGTTATAATCCCATATTGAATTTCTTGGGGCTAACTTTTTTACTGTTTGCAGTTCGTAGCAAGCTTTATTCAGAGCGTATTTTCAATAAAAAACAACGACCATCCGTAAGTGGGTGGTCGTTTTGTGTTACAAAGAATTATTCGCTATGTTTCCGTTTTATTCTGCCGATTCAAGAACATTTTTAATATCAATGATTGTGGAATCATCGGGTTTGATTTCAAGGCTTTCGGCTGCGCTGACTAACGGTTTTACGCAGAATTCGGCAGTGGAAATGTTAAGTGCACGGGACTTTTCAATGTTTTTCAGCTTCTTTTCAAGTGCCTCCTGTTCAGCCAAATCCGCCTCGGCTGAGAGCTTTCTTAATTCAATATTCTTTTTCTCTTTATCATATTTTGAATTAATCAATCCTTTAATTGTGCTGAGCAATGAATTAAACTCGCATTTACCGATTTTTCCGCCAAACACAGCCATATAGCACACTAAGAGCGGCAATGCGCTTGCCTGAAGAGTGTTCCAAATTTGAAGTATAACATCACCGGGAGAGTGAAGCGCAGTTTTAACGTGAACATTTTCCGGGTGGTCGTTTGACAGTAACCTTGCAGAGCACAGGACAAAATTGGTTAAGTCAAGAACATTTATATCCTGCTTTTTGTTTACTCGGAATGTAACGGTTAACTTTCCTTTGTAAATGAAAGTATCATAACAGTTGCTCAGTACCAATTCATCATAGTCGTTGAGGTCGCTGAGGCTGTGCCAGTTCTTTGCAATGGCACTTTCAAGATACGGACTCACGGTGTCGTTTTCACCCAACACCTTGATTAAAGAAATTTTTCTTCTTTTTATGTAGGGACACTTAAACGAGTCAACGTATTTATTTGCTTTTTCAATTTCCTTGCTGACTTCTTTTTCGTGTTCAATCGTCAGGTCAGGCGAGTTTTCCTCATAGTATTCACCGATAGTTGCAAATGCTATGCGGTCATTGTCAACAATAACCGCAATATCGCCTGCTTTTAATTCACAGCAAAAGCGGATACATTTATTTAATGCAGTTCCAGCCTTGCTCTCATCATATATTTTTTTTAAGGAAGTTTTCAGCTCTTTGGATTGAGTAGGGGAAAGCTCATCGCTTATCATAGCTTTTCGCACAAGATTCCAGCCTATGGCTATGTATTCCTCTTTAAGAAATTCGTCAAAAAAGAATCCGCGTTTTGTTCTTACCATCCAAAAATTTGTTGTGTCGCTTATTGTGGGAATATTAAGCATTTGTTCAATTCCGTCCATTTTTACCTCTTTTGCTTTCGTAATTAAGCGTACAGTATGTTAAAACAACACTACGTCGTTTCGTCCCTTTATTGCCCGAATAATATCCTGATTTTGAGAGTGAATTTTAATTTTGTTAAGATAATCAAAGCTGACCGAAACAGATTTTGTGTAGTCCTTGTTGTCATTCAGCTCATTTATCAAAAGGCTTGCTTCATACCTATGACAAAACTCCATTGTGTTCATAAGACCGTTGCCGTATCCGCCGTCGTCTTTGTGTGTGGTTATTCTTCTTAATCCCAAGTTTTTAATTGTGTTCGGCTCAAACATACTGCCGCTGTCGTAAACATTTATGCTCAAAACATTGTTTGCGGATTCAAAGGATATTTTAATGTTTTTAGTTTCTGCCTCTTTTACGGCACTTACAGCATTTTCTGCCAGGTCGAGCAGGACAGTATTCAAGTCGTTTTCCGCTTTCGGAGAATTTGCAAATTCTTTTAAGTTTTTATGTACCTCAAACACAAAGTTAATGTCGGACTCTTTGCACTCTTTAAAAATATATTTTATGCATGCGTCTGTCGATGAAAGTCCGCTTTCCGACAGCTTATCCGCTACCTTTGAATTTGCAACCATACCGTCTCTTTCATCGGTAAGTTCATTAAGCTGTTTTAGCAGAGGTTTGGATTTTTGCCTTTGTTCGTCAAATGACTTGTATTTTAGCAATTTCTCAATTGCTCGCTGCATCTCAGGAATAATTTTATTGTCTTTAAGCAAAATTTCAGAGTATTTTTTATTATCTTCCTCTAATTCTCTTATTGCGTTTTCCTTTTCTTCAACAAGATTGTTCATTACCTCCTGATTTCTCAGGTTTACCTTTTCAATATAAATATTTTTAATATGTTTTGTGAGAAGAATTGCCACAACCACGCCGCAAAAAACTATCGTGAGCAAAATTATTGTAAAAACAACGTGGCCGGCTTGCCTTGAATATGCCAATGCTACAAGAAACAAAACCATAAAGCAAATATAAGATGTTATTTCATCCTTTGATATTTTGCGTACCATGGAAATGCCGTTTTTAAGAAGTTTTATTTTGAATATTGGAATACACATTGCAAATTGAAAAATACCCGACAGCATTACCGCAATAAAATTAAGTACGTTAACGCTGTTGATGTACCTAAAGAGGAAATATAAAAGCGGTGTGCAAATTAGCGTGGCTATGTAATACGCCGCATAGCTTACAACATAGGAAATTGTTGTAAGACAAAATGAATCGTTTGTACGGCTTTTGTACATAAACATTGTTATTAAAAATACCGAAACAAACCCCATTGCCAAATTCAGCGGCGCAAAATGTGCACGCAAAAAGTATTCTGCCGACGAAATCAGCGCGGAATATGCAATGATAAAGACAGTTTCTTTTGCCTTTTCTTTCGGCTTATAGTCAATGATTTTGGCATATATAAAAAATGTACAGAGGATGATTGAAAAGTGCTTGATGATGCTGAAAATCATATATCTGTATCTCCTTTGATAATGGAAGCTAATACATAAATTATATTAATAATATATTATCATAGCCAACAACATATTGCAACAAAATATGCGCTTTATAAGACTTTTGTTTTAAAAATAAATATATATAAAAATAAAACGGTTGTTTTAACCAACCGTACTTTATTCTTAATTATTCAAGCACAAACCCCCTTGCCGAAAGACAAGGGGGCTGATTCTTAAACTTTGTTTGCAAGAGCTCTTTCAAGCCAAATATCTGCAATGTCCATTGCAAGGTACAAACCGTTTTTTTCGCTTGACTTAACAAGCTGCTTACGCGGAGAAAGATAAGGATCCGTTGCCATAAGCTGAACTGTAACCTTATCGGCAAGCTCAACGCCGTTCACGTTCTTTTTTGACTTTATCTGCATCCTTATAACATATGGGTCTTCCATACTGCCGTAATAAATTTCATCGCCGCAACGAACAAGAGGCTTACCCTTATAGGTCAAAAACTCCTGAGCTGCCTTTTTGGTATCTGCCACAAGGCATCATCCTTTCTATACATTGAGGTATGATTTAACAAGTGCTTCAAGTAGGTCGTCACGGTCTATTTTGCTGATAATATTTCTGGCATTGTTGTAGGTTGTGATGTAAGTAGGATCCTCACTGAGAATATAACCCACAATTTGATTAATAGGGTTGTAACCCTTTTGCCTTAACGCATCATAAACGATTGTAAGTCCCGCCTTTATCTGATCATCCTTTTCTTCACCAAGTGAAAAAATCATTGTTTTATCCAACATACTGAAACACCTCCTAATACTTTATTATTATATTATACTATAATACAATTTAAATTTCAAGTATTAATTATTTCTCAGCGTAATGCCGATTTTTTTCAGATTATCAATAACCCTGTCCATAATTTGCTGAACCTCGGAAGAAGCAAGAGTTCTTTCGTTTGACGAAAATTCAAATCTTATGGTTATGCTGTGAATCAAATCGGTATCATATGTGTCAACGATTTTTGTGTTTTTCAGTATTTCTTTTCCTTCGTCTTTCCAACACTCGGAAAGCTTTTCAAAGAACATTCCCTTTGGAATTATAACGCTTATATCATAATCAATCGGCGGGAATTTTGAAGGTTCTTCGTATACTATTGAAGCATTTTCAACCGAAGCAAAGGTGTCCATATCAATTTCGGCAAATACTATGTTTGCCTTTTTATCGATTTTTTTGCCCACAATCGGATGAACAATGCCGATTGTTCCGATTTCCTTGCCGTCAAGCACTATTGTATTAAGGTTTACGGGGTGCTCATAGCTGTGCTTGGGTTCAGCCTTTTTATAGGTGAGGGGCTTATGCTTTAGGTCATCGGCAATAACGGCAAGCATATCTCTGAGTTCAAAGTAAAGAGTTTTAACGTTTTTGGTCTTACTGAAAAGTGTAACGGCAAGTTTTTTGCGCTCAATGCAAAGTTTGTTATCGTCAACGCCGTTTACGACTCTGCCTATTTCAAAAATTCCAAAGTCGGGAGCGTAGGAAGTGTTTACCTTAACCTGGCAAAGCTGGGTGGGTATCATTGAATTTCTCAAGGTTTCAATATTTGGGTTTGTGGCGTTTGCAAGTTTAATATTATTCTCCACAGGAATATTAATTGCCTTTAACTCGTCATAATATGCCCATACATAAGACTGAAGTTCGTGAAGATTGTATTTCTTAACGAGAATATCCTTGATTTTGTCCTCGTTGCTCTTTTCAACGGTTGCTCTGACAGGGTAGAGGGGAGAACGTGTGGTGTGAATCTCAAAATTATCATAACCGTAAATTCTCGTGATTTCCTCAATTATATCCGCCTTGATTGTAACGTCCTTTGTGGCTCTCCACGACGGAACAACAACGTCAAACACATCATTTGCAAGCTGTACTTCAAAGCCGAGGCTCTTAAGAGTTTTTACAATTGCGTCATTTGAAATTTCAATACCTGTATAGCGGTTTACGAAGTTCTTGTCAAATGTAAGTTCAACTTTGTCATAGTGGAATGCGTATTCGTCCGTTAATGCCGAAACCACCTTAATATCGTTGTCGTACTTTTTAAGCAGATATATAAATCTTGCAATTGCAACGTCGGTCATCTCGGGGTCAAGACATTTTTCGTAGCGCATAGATGCGTCGGTTCTGTGTGAAAGTCTGACGGTCGATTTGCGAATTGAAGCGGCGTCAAATGTTGCGGATTCAAGTGTAAGTGTCGTTGTGTCGTCAACAATTTCGGAATCAAGACCGCCCATAATGCCGGCGATGGCAACAGGCTTATCTCCGTTGCAAATCATCAATGTGTTTTCGTCAACGTTTCGTTCAACTCCGTCGAGAGTTTTGAAAACAAACGGCTTGTCAAAACGTTTAATTCTGATTTTTTCTACCTTGCGTGAATCAAATGCGTGCATGGGCTGTCCCATCTCAAGCATAAGGTAGTTTGTGAGGTCGGCAAGATAATTAATTGCTCTCATTCCGCAGTAGTACAGTCTTATGCGCATATTTACAGGACTTACGTTTCTGTCGATATTTTCAACCTGCATACAACTGTAACGCTGGCACAGCTTGTCCTCGATTTTCATATCTATCTTTGCAAGATTTGCATATTGCTCCAAGTTTTCAACTTCAAGAGGTTTAAGCTCTCTGCCTGCAATAGCGGCAAATTCTCTTGCAATTCCGTAATGTCCCCAAAGGTCAGGGCGGTTGGTAAGAGATTTGTTGTCAACTTCAAATACTATATCTTCAATTTCATAAGCCTGTTTCAGGTCTGTACCGTTCGGAATATCGTCGGTAATTTCCATAATGCCCGAGTTATCGTCGCTTATGCCTATTTCGCTTTCGCCGCAGCACATACCGTATGATGTGTAGCCTGCAAGGTCGCGCGGAGCAATTGTTATTTCGCCGATTTTGGCGCCAACCTTAGCGAAGGCCGTTTTCATTCCGACACGAACGTTCGGTGCGCCGCAAACAACATCCGTCAGCTTTCCGTCGCCTGCGTCAACCTTTAGAAGATGAAGCTTTTTTGAATCCGGATGTTTTTCAACCGATTTTATTTCAGCAACAACAACGCCGCTTATGTCTGAGCCTTTGTGAAAAATATCATTTTCAACTTCGGCAGTTGAAAGAGAAAATTTCTGTATGAGTTCAATTTTGTCAAGACCTGATAAATCAACAAAATCCTCAATCCAATTCATTGATAAAAACATATAAACCCTCCTTATTCGTCGTCATCTGTAAACTGGGCAAGAGCCTTAAGGCTGCCGCTGTTAAGGTCTCGGATGTCTTTAATCTTATATTTCATCATAGCAAGACGTGTGAGTCCGAGTCCGAATGCAAAGCCTGTGTATTTGTCTGGGTCAATTCCGCCCTCACGTAATACGTTGGGGTGAATCATACCGCACGGACACAGCTCAAGCCAGCCGCTGTGCTTGCAGGAAGCGCAGCCTTCGCCGCCGCAGATAAGGCAGCTTATGTCAAGCTCGAATCCCGGTTCCACAAATGGGAAGAAGCCCGGGCGAAGTCTTACCTTTATATCTCTTTGGAAAACTTCGGAAAGCATGGTTTTCATAAAGAAAATCAGGTTGGAGATAGATATATCTTTGTCAACCATTATTCCCTCCATCTGGAAGAAAGTGTTTTCGTGGCTTGCGTCAGTTGCCTCGTTTCTGAAACATCTTCCCGGGAAAATTGACTTTATCGGAATACCGTTTTCAAGGTCTTTTGCATATTTTTTAAGAATTGCGTTCTGAGCGGCAGAAGTTTGTGATTTTAACAGCTGACCGTTTTCAAGGTAATAGGTGTCCTGCATATCTCTTGCAGGGTGGTCTTTCGGAATATTTACCGCCTCAAAACATTCATAGTCGGTAACAACTTCGGGATAATCCTCAACGGTAAATCCCATTGATTTAAAAATCGACTCGCACTGTCTTTGCACAAGGGTAATCGGGTGATATGAACCTCTTGCAAGTTCAGGCAGTACAGTTATATCAAACTGAGGCATTGCCGAGATTTCACGTTCAATCTCTTTTTCTTTAAGCTCGGCAATTCGCTCTTCAATTTTTTTTGCGGTTTCAGCTTTAAGCTGGTTTACTTCTGCACCAAATGATTTTCTTTCTTCGTTTGACAGTTCTTTCATACCTTTGAGCAAGGCTGTTATGCTGCCCTTTTTGCCAAGGTAAGCAACCCTTATTTTATCAAGGTCAACAAGATCTGTGGTGTTTGCAAGTTTTTGCTTAATTTCATCTTTAATGACATTAATTTTGTTGTCCATAAAAACCTCCGTAATATAAAATAAACCCCTGCACAGGCAAAATGCTGCGCAGGGGCGAAAATTCCGCGGTACCACCCTGATTTCCGCACAAAGCGGACTCTCGTTTGACATATAACGGTGTCTGCCGTTGAAGCCTACTTAAAAGTTCAGCCTCACCGCTCAAAAGCGAACTTCACGCAAGATTGCACAACGTGCTTTCAGCCTCGACACATCTCTCTTTGGAACAAATCATACGCTACTCTCTTTGTCACAGCGTTATCTTTTAATATCTTAACACTAAACAATTGATTTTGCAAGTTTTTTAATAATGTTATTATAATAATGGGCTGAATAATGGGCTGAAAAACTGTGCTAAAAAACAGTTGACAATCTTAAAAAACAGTCTTATAATTTATACGTAATATAAATTCGGCAATGATGGGATGAGCTGATTTTAAGCCCTTCAGAGAGAAGTCGGTCGGTGAAAGACTTTGGGTGAGGTTTCAGCGTGCTGCCCCGGAGCTTTGTGTGATTAAGCACAACGTTTGTCAGCGTTAATGACTTGTAATCTGATGATTACTCAAAGCGGACGTTTTACGTCAATTTGGGTGGTACCGCAGGAATTATCCTGTCCCATTTTTATGGGGCAGGTTTTATTTTTGCAGTAATTTTTGCCGAAAGCAATCAATCTTAACCGAATATCAGATTGATGCTAAATCGAAATTAAGGAGAATAATTATGGAATGGACAGGACTTAATGAATTAAGAGAAAAATTCCTATCGTTCTTTGAATCAAAGGGATGTCTCAGACTTCCGAGCTTTTCGCTTGTTCCAAAGGATGATAACAGCCTTTTGCTTATCAACAGCGGTATGGCACCTATGAAAAAGTATTTTACCGGAGAGGTAACTCCGCCGCGCAAGCGTGTTACTACCTGTCAAAAATGTATCCGTACTCCGGATATTGAGCGTGTAGGTATTACTGCACGTCACGGCACATTCTTTGAGATGCTCGGTAACTTCTCTTTTGGCGATTACTTCAAACACGAAGCAACCGCTTGGGCTTGGGAATTTTTCACAAAGGTTCTTGAAATGCCTGCCGACAAGCTTTATGTTTCTATTTATCAGGACGATGACGAGGCATACAAGATTTGGACCGAAGAAGTAGGCGTTGACCCGTCGCATATGGTTCGCCTTGGCAAGGAAGATAACTTCTGGGAGCACGGCTCGGGTCCGTGCGGTCCGTGTTCTGAGATTTATTTTGACCGCGGTCCCGAAAAAGGCTGCGGAAAGCCCGATTGTCACGTTGGCTGTGAATGTGACAGATATGTTGAGGTTTGGAACCTCGTATTTACTCAGTTTGAAAGTGACGGCAAGGGTAACTATACTCCGCTTGACCATCCTAATATTGATACAGGAATGGGACTTGAACGTCTTGCCTGCGTAATGCAGGGAGTTGACAACCTGTTCTTGGTTGATACAATTCAGAATATTATGAAGAAAATATCTGAGATTACAGGCGTAGAGTACGGCACGGATGACAAAAAAGATATTTCCCTGCGTGTAATTACAGACCATATCCGCAGTACAACATTTATGATTGGCGACGGTGTATTGCCTTCAAACGAAGGCAAGGGTTATGTTCTTCGCCGTCTTCTCAGACGTGCTGCACGCCACGGCAGACTTCTCGGATACACAGAACCTTTCCTTTATAAAGTTTGTGATACAGTCATCAAAGAGAACCTTACCGCATATCCTGAATTAAAGGAAAAGCAGGAATTTATTACAAAGGTTATCAGAGTTGAGGAAGAGAGCTTTGCAAAAACAATTGACCAAGGCTTTAAAATGCTTCAAAATATTATTGAAGACGCAGACGTTAAAACCCTCAGCGGCGAAGATGCGTTTAAGCTCAACGATACCTACGGTTTCCCGATTGACCTTACAAGAGAAATTCTTGAGGAAAAGGGCATAAAGGTTGATGTTGACCGCTTCCGTGAACTTTTGAAAGAACAGAAAAAGCGTTCTCGTGACGCCCGCAAAAATGCAGGTGCAGACGCTTGGATTTCAGATTCCACAGATTTGTCGGATGTTGAAAAGACAGAATTTGTCGGTTATACAGACCTTGAATGTAAGTCAAAGGTACTTGCAATTGTAAAGGACGGAATCAGAATTGAAAGCGCAGGAGAGGGCGAAAGTGTTGTGCTTGTGCTTGACAAAACTCCGTTTTATGCCGAGAGCGGCGGACAGGTTGGCGACACAGGCGTAATTGAAAGCGGAAGCTTTTCAGCCGATGTATTTGACACAACCAAAGATACTTCGGGTAAGCTCTTCCTGCATGAGTGCTCAATCAAGAGCGGTTCAGTCAATGTCGGCTCAGAGGTTAATTGCGTTATTGATAAGGAACGCCGTGCAGACATAACCCGTAATCACACAGCCGCTCACTTGCTTCAGGCTGCTCTCAGACAAGTGCTGGGCAATCACGTTCAACAGGCAGGTCAGCTTGTTTCAGACACAACTTTGCGTTTTGACTTCACACATTTTGAAGCAATGACCGCAAAAGAGCTGATTGAGGTTGAAAACCTTGTTAACCAAAAAATATTTGAGGCTATCGAGGTCAACACACGTGAAATGCCGATTGAAGAAGCCAAAAAGCTTGGTGCAATGGCTTTGTTCGGCGAAAAATACGGCGACGTTGTACGTGTTGTAAGCGCAGGAGATTTTTCGGTTGAATTTTGCGGAGGTACTCACGTAAAGAACACTTCAAATCTCGGACTTTTCAAGATAAGACAGGAAGGTTCGGTTGCAGCGGGTGTAAGAAGAATCGAAGCTTTGACAGGTTACGGAGTGCTTAATTATATCAACAAGGTAAATGCCGCAATTGTCGGTGCCTGCACTGCTTTGAAGATAGCAAATCCGAAGGCCGTTGTTGAGGGAGCACAAAAGGCAAGCGAGATTATCAAGGCTCAGCAAAAAGAAATTGCAGAGCTTAACTCAAAACTTGCCGTTAATAAGCTTGCGGAGTTTTTTGCAAACACAGAGGTTGAAAACGGTGTAAGAATCGTTACAGGTTCGCTCAGCGACGTTAACGCCGATGTTCTTCGCTCAATGTGTGAACGCGGCAAAGATAAGGCGCCAAACGCTGTAATCGTGCTTGCAGCAGTAAACGATAATAAAGTTACATTTGCCGCAGCTTGCGGAAAGGCTGCTCTTGAAAAGGGCGCAAACGCAGGCAAGATTGTCAAGACTGTTGCACAGGCAGCAGGCGGCAACGGCGGCGGAAAGCCTGACCTTGCAATGGCAGGTGCAAAGGACCCCGATAAGGTAGAAAAGGCTCTTTCTATTGTTAAAGATACAGTATATTCAATGTTGAAATAATGCTTTCCGTGATATATTCTTAATATGTTGAGAAAAACATATTTGAGGATAAAAAGAGCATTTTGGAATGTTAAATCATCGGCATATTATTCCAATAACTTACAAAATTGTGCATAACTTACAAACTTTTGTGAAATCCTTGTGCAATTAGTAAAGTCACAAATCATTAAAAACCATTGAATTTTTGTAACAATTATTGTATAATTAGTTCACTGAGAATTATATTTCTCGGCTGAACGATAATCTTAGGAGGAAACTAAAATGTTTAAAAAATTAGCAAGCATTGCTCTTGCAGCAACAATGCTGACAGGTACAGCAGCTATCGCAGCAAGTGCCGCTGAAACAACAGACGACGCAGCAGTTGCAGCTACTGAGCAGGCAGCAGTCGGTGCAGATGATTCATCAGTCGGAGCAGACGATTCATCAGTAGGTGCTGACAGTTCATCAGAAGTTGGTTCAGGTAACGTAATTAACTTTGATGCAAACAGCACAGGCTGGAAAAACTTTAAGTATTGTATGTGCTACATCTATGAATATGCCGGAGACGCTTTCAAAGATTGGGGCGTAAAGGCTACTCGTATGAAAGATGATGACGGCGACGGCGTATGGACATACGACCTTGATAAAGCAGGCATTACTCTTGACAGCAGCAAATATTACGGCGTTCTTTTCTCAAATGACGTTGGTATGCAGACTGCTGACCTTCTTTTAACAACAAAGTGCTTTGGCGATACAGCTTATGTTAAGGACCAGAGCCAGAAATATGAGAATACATCAGACTCAAATAAGTCTTCTAACGTTGCTTATTGGAAATCAAATACTGACTGCCAGCCGATGAAGCTTGTTACAAGTATCGGTAACATAGTTGGTGAGCAGATTTGCCCTGCTGATTCAGCATACGGCATGTTTGTTAAGTTCCTTAAGGATACTCTTAACAATGCAAGACAGTTCTCAGGCAAAGACGATCAGACTCTTATCGATGACACAGCTAAGGCTCTTGGCCTTGGTCAGGACCTCATTCCTGAGGCAATCAAGGAAGCCGGCGTAGAAGCTTCTTGGACAGCTGCTAAATCATCAGCTTCTAAGACTTCTGATTCCAGCGCTAAGACAAGTGCAAACGGCACAACAAGCGGCGGTTCATCAAGCTCAGGTTCAGGTTCATCAAGTTCCGGTTCATCAAGTTCAGGTTCATCAAGTTCATCAGGTAGCTCATCATCAGGCTCAAAGTCTGTAAGCTCAGGTCAGGAAACAACAATCTTCTTTGTTCTTGGCGGTGTTATGGCAGCAGCTGCCGGTGTAGTATTCCTTTCAAGAAAGAGAAAGATGGACTAATTTTAAGTTAAAACTTAAATTTCAAATTTTAAGCGCTGTCGTTTTGCAGCGCTTATTTTTGTGCTTTTTTCCAATTGTTTTGTGTTTATCACAGAAACCCAAATTTGTAGACTCAAAAGTATTTGTTATTTATTATAATTTCCTTATAACGAAATAATACTGTCTTTGCTTTACTGTAAGTAATCTTTTTATTTGCAAAAAGCAACATAGAAATGCGCCGTATCTTGCCCTTCAAGTATGATACGGCGCATTTTAGCGTTTTTCGTAAGTGGCATATTGACTTTCGCATTTAACAATGGTTTGTCCTGAACGTGTAAGATGAAGACTGATATATGCATCACAACTTTCACGTATTACTTGAGACATTTTTCCGTTCTTGGGTGCAAAAAGGCTGTGACCGCTGTTGTTGGGGCGGATTTTAATCTTTAATACAAGGTCTCCTTGTTTCAAGCAAATTTTATTATTTTCCGCTTTTAATATTTTTACTCCATTATAAGTTGCAAAACGGTATTCCTGCCCTTGATATATTATAGCGCAGATACATCCGCTAAATGAAAAGCCGAGAAACGGTATGTGCGCAATTGACAGCATAACCGAGCACGGAATGGGAAAGTCGTTGCATTGAAGCCAAATATATGATTTAGGAAACGAACGTCCGCAGTCCTTTTCTGTGTATCCGCTTCCGCCGTTAAAAATGTGCTTTTCTCCGTCTATAATTATGCTGCCGTTAACCGTGTGATACATACTTACAACACCGTGTTTGCACTGCATAGGCAGATGAGCAAACGGACCCATAATATCTGAGCAAAGCGGTGTTGTGTTGCCGTAGCTTAATGTTCCGACAACTCCAGGGAGCTGTACTATTGCACCTGACGGTGAGAAAATGCAATTTCCTGTGCGTACGGTGTTTCCGTTTACATAAAAATCGGGCATTTCAAAGTTTTTGGTGCCGCTGTTGTCTATCATTTGTACAAACGCGCCGCTTTCCGCCCTGCCCGGGATAAATGCCAACATATAATTTTCACTGCGCTGCTTATAATACCAACCCTCAAAATGTTTGTTATACATTGGCATTCCTCATTGCAGGATTATCTATAAGAGAACCGTTTTCGTCAAATCTTGAACCGTGACAGGGGCAGTCCCAACTGTGTTCAGCCTTGTTGTATCTAAGCGCACAGCCAAGGTGCGAGCATCGTTTTGTCGTGGGAATAACAAAGTCTGCAACGGTTGCGCCCAAGTTGCAGAAAAGCTGCGGATGCATAACGCTTCTGTCAGGTGCAAAAGCTTTTGAATAGGGGTTGCTTTTTCCCTGCACCATGTCGCACAGAATATCGGCAGCTGCCATTGATGTTGTCATTCCCCAATGATTAAATCCTGTTGCCACATAAACATCTGGGAGAGATTTGCTGTAAATTCCGATGTACGGGATGTTGTCAAGCGTCATACAATCTTGGCTTGACCAGCGATATGCTTCTTTTGCACCCTGAAAATGACTTAATGCAAATTCCTCAACAGCCTCATATCCGCCGCCTTTTTTGCCCGTTCTGTGGTCGCCTCCGCCAATGAGCAAAAGGTCCTTGTAGTTGCGAAAGTAAAATCCACCTCGCATATTTGCCGTGCAATGAATCTGCGGTGCATTTTTGTAGGCAATAACATAGGAACATTTTTGGTATTGTTTCATAAAAAACATACCGTGTTGGTTAATAAATGGAAAATGTGTGGCAATTATATATTTATTTGCATTTATTCTTCCGTCATCGGTAAATGCGGTTTTTCCGTCAATTTTATTTACAAACGTATTTGAATAAATATTCAGATTTTTTGCCGCTGCATTAAGAAACTTAAGAGGGTGAAATTGCGCCATATCGGGGTATATTACTGCGTCGGCAACGGCAAAAGGCAGTTTTGGATTTGAGGTGTAAACAGCGGGAAATCCCAGACTGTTTACAAATTCCGCTTCTTCTCTGAGGTTGTCCTCTCCTGTCAGAGAATACATAACCGACGGACAGGTTTCCATATCGCAGTCAATTTTTTCAGCCGATTTTCGGAATTTTTCGACTGCCTCAAGATTTGCATTTAAATATTGTTTTGCACGTTCTTCATCATACTTTTTTGCAAGCTCAACATATGGCAAATCGTGCTGTGCAGTAAGCACCGCAGTTGTTCCCTTGGTTATTCCTCTGCCAATTTCTTTGGCTTCAACAAGTATGTTGTCAATTCCGCATTCCGTAAGTCGGGCTGCGCAGAGTATCCCGGCCATTCCGCCGCCTATAACACAAACTTCCGTGCTGATTTCGCCCTCAAGTTTTTTATGTGTTGCAGGATGTACACCCTCGGTCCACAAGTAATTCATATCAGTTATGCTCCTTTCGGCAGTAATAAGTAGATATCGGTATTTACTTATTATCAGCCGAATTGGAAAAGATATGCATATTTGTTTATATTCCGACTGTTAAAAAATGCGATATTTTGTTAATCCGCTTTTTCACCTCTGAGCATAACGTTTGCGCAGAACACTCCGTTCGATTGCGTAAATCTGCAATAACCGCCGTTTTTTTCAGCCATACTCCGCACCGATTGAAGCCCCACTCCGTCGCCTTTGCGTTTTGACGACTGAAATACTCCGTTTTTTTCTTTTATTATACCGTCAAACTTGTTTTCAACTGTTATAAGAACAACGTTGTCAGAGTGAAGATATGCCTGAAATTTTATATAGCGCTTTGTTTTTTCGGTACGCAGGCTTGCTTCAAGTGCGTTTTCAAGCAGGTTAGACATAATCAAGCACATATCAATTTCAGAAACGGGAAGTTTGCGCGGAAGGTCAATGTCAATTGAAAACGGAATTTGATTTTCCTTAAACCTAAGGCAAAAATGTCCTGCCACGCCGTCAACAGCTTGGTTATCGCAAAGGTTAAGCTCAACATTCGGTATGCTTTCCCAAGCATTTCCCAGATAGTCCTTTAGTTCCTCCCATTCCTTACGTTCCGCCAATGCGGAAAGAACCGAAAAGTGATGTCTCATATCGTGTCTTGCCTGTCTTGTTTCCTCAATTGCTTTGCACAGTCTTTCATATTGAGATTGCTGCATTGACAAAAACCGATTTTCCTGTCTCAGTCGGTCATTTCGGCTGAGACTTCTTGCTATAAAATATAAAAAAGCATATGACAACAAAAGCAAGAGCAAAAGTGTGCAGCTTATTACAATATATCCCTGCAATAATCTTCCTTGAAGTAAAATTTCTGGGTCAAAAGGTATAATAAATAAATTTACACCGATGGATACGACGGGCAAAAGCCAGAACACGTACCAGGTTTGAGCGATTCCCTCGTCGTCAAGCAATTCGCGTGCGGCGTGTGTTGCAGGATACAGGGCAAATAAGAAAAACACCCAGCACATTATGCTGTATATCGCCGCAGATTCAAAGCAGTACCAAGGAGCAGAGCTGTTGTCTGACAGCATAGAATTGGTTGCCTTTGCGATGCTGTCCAGACAGGCAAAAACCCCGCATATTGCCAGAATAACGCTTATTGATTTCCATTTACTTACATTAATTGTACTGCAATAAACCGCAGTAAACGCAATAATCAAGGGAGTGGAAATCCATAGAGTTTTAATTCTTAAAATGTAACATAAACTGCCGCAACCAATGCACAAAAGTATCAAAAGAGGGATACCTATGAGTGCCAATTTTCGGCTTGATATTCGCAAATGATGTTTCATTGGACAGTATGCAAGCAATGCGCCGGGAATGTAAACTGAAAATTGAATAATCGGATTTATAATATCAGGCATTGTTTTGTCCCCTCCTAAACAAAAAATCTCCGAAAGCAACACGGGCAGATTTTGCAAGGCTTCTGCTTACAGGAATTTCAGTACCGTTTTTTAATGTAAAAACAGAGCCGTTAAAATCTTTTGCGTATTCAAGGTTTATCAGAACACCCCTGCTGCACATAAAAAATCTTTCGTCACCTTCAAGTTCAATCATAAAGCCCGAAAATGTTTTGCGTGTAATCGTTGTCTGACCGTCGGAAGTGTGAATATGTATGCAATGCTGAAAATGTTCCGCAAAAATAATTTCGCAAAGCCTTATTCGTACATCTCCTCCAACCACGTTTACGTCAATATATTTGTCAGGCGTCGGAATTTTTTCAATAATTTCTTTGAATACGGCATTTAATTCTTCATCGGCGTACGGCTTTACAAGGTATTGAAGTGCCCTTACCTTAAATCCGTCAAGTGCATGGTCGGTAGAGGTAGTGGTAAAGACCAATATGCAGTTTCGGTCAAAACTTCGCAGTTCCTTTGCCACTTCAACACCGTTTTCGTCTTCCATATATATCCAAAAATACTACTTCAAAGTTGTTTTGCTTCGGCAATAAACTCCTTTACGCCGCCAAACTCAACTGTCTCGGCGTTTAGCGCAGAGCGGCTGAGCAATATTTTTATTCTTTTGTCAAGCTCATTGCGTTCCCGAACATTATCATCAACAATAGCAATACGCATATGAACACCTCCGATATAGAATTAATTTTGCATACTCTAAACATCGCTGAACAAGTCGGTGATTATAAATTGTGCCGCTTATACTATTAGTTGTAGTATAATTTTACTAAAATTTAAAATATGTTTATTGATACTATGTATTATATCACAAATAATCAGAAAAATCATTACATATATCGACAATTCGTGACGGATTTTTACAGTTTGTGCAAAACCTATGGAATTAAAAGTCATAATCCAATATAATGATGTAAACAGTCAGCACAGAGGTTTATCGGTAATGGCTGTGACACAAGGGAGGTGTAAATATGTACCGTATTTTTATCCTTACGGATGATACGAAGCTTGGACAGCAACTGGGGTTGTACACGAAAAAATATTGCGAACAAAACGGAAGTTTTCCGATATTAAGGCAGTTTGAAAATTCAGAGGAATTTTGCAATGCGCTGAAGACGGAGAAACCGACAGGTGTAATCATTGCATTGCCCGGGGTTGCAGGACTTAATGCATCAGAACGTCTGCGGCTGCTTTGCCCAAACTGTGGATTAATATGGTACAGCGATTTGGATTTTTCGTTGCAAGCTTATCGGCTGCGAGCGGATTACTTTTTTGAATATCCGCCGACAACAAGTAATTTGTGCGACGGATTGTCTGTTTGGATAAAACACGGAAAAGCACGGTTCAAAAGAACATTTAGTTCTGAAAAACGGGAATTACTTTGATTAGAACCGTCCAAAATTGCAAAATAAATTAGAAGGTGATGAATCAAATGTTTAAAAAAGTATCTAAGAGTTTGATTTCAGTTGTACTCGTATTGTGTATAACGGTGTCTGTATTTTCGGTTTCGCTCTTTAGTGTATCTGCCGGATTTTTAACAGATAAACTTTATGACAAGTTGTATGATATCGGAATGCGTGTTGCCTGCGAAGTTACTGAGACATTCGGCGGTCTCTACAAGTTATTAAAGACATTCCTGCTTTTGGAAAGAAATGTTTTATTCATCTTAAAAAGAGAAGATACCGTTGTTCCTGCGGTAAGCGCTTTGCTGAAAATAATTCGTTTCTTCCTCGTTATCACCGTATGACTAACAGACTTTCGGCATATATCATTGACCGATTAACAGATGTAACCTCGTTTTCCGGCATTGCAAGAGAGGTTAACCTCTCCGTTAGTACTGTTATCAGAATATTTGATTT
>FMUV01000064.1 GCA_900101355.1 Ruminococcus sp. YE282 | reverse complement strand
TTAACTGCTGTACGCTCGGCGGTAATTTGCTCCCATCTTTTCGTGGTCTGCCTTTTGGCTTTATTGCTATTTCTGCCGCAAGTTTCTTTTGATTTTTGTTGTATCTTGTTTTGAAATCTCTCATTTCTTTATATGCAAAGCCAAATTTTTCTCCGGTTTCTCGCAGTGTATGTCCTTGCTCTATATATTCAATCAGCTCTTTCTCATAGTCTTTTAGATGTCTGTATTTCCTTGGCATAACAAAAACCTCCTATGGTAGTTATTTTTATTCTACCATAGGAGGCTGTTTTTTTCTATTGTCCGTTTTTTACGGACTTGTTCATATAAGGCGCAAGGAGAAATGATGGACAAGAACAATGATAATATAAAAATTGGAGATTATCTATTCTGGTTTACTGGTGATTCATCTTCCAAACGATATAAACAGGACGATAGATATTACATCAGCAAATATCAGATTATGAATATCATATCAAATCCAACTGATTTTGAAAAACTATATACACTAACAGTTAAACGTATCAATAATGATGAAGTTATCCGCTCGATTCCTCGGCATTGGTATGCTGATATTGCAAAAGATTATGCTATACAAAAATTATAATCGCCTATATGGTTTTGCCGCTGTAAATGACAAAAACAGCATTTTCGGTAAATTTCGGTAATCCCCTATTTTTGAGGGTTTACAAGGGATTAGTAAAACTGCAAATCCCCTATTTTAGAGGATTGCAAAAATTTTCGGGATTCTGATTTTTCGATATAATTTTAATTAAGATAATATAAATTATCAAATATAATTTCTAACAAATACTTGAAATTTCTAACATAACATATTAGAATAAATACAGCGTTAATTTTCGTTGTGGATTGGAGGATTGATGAAAAACAAAAAACCAACAGTCAAAGTTAATCTTACCACTAAGGGAGATAACTATTATGCAATTGTCAATGTAAATTGTAACGGCAAACGTAACCAAAAATGGATTAATCTTCATTTATCGGTAAGCGGTCATAATAAACGCAAGGCGGACGATGAATGCAAGAAGTTATTTGTGGAGTGGAGCGAAAAAATAATCAGTCTTGATAGCGAGATGCTGTTTGCAGATTGGTTAATCAAATGGGTTGATACAGAAAAAGGTATGGTTGAAGATTCAACTTGGCGCGAAAAATACCGACAAATCAATAATATTATTGCGCCCTATTTCCGCGATAAAGGTATAAAGCTGTGTGATTTGTCAGAAAATGACATTGAAGATTTTTACAAAGCAAAGATGAGCGGAGAGATAGGCAAGAAAGCAGTTGGTGCTAACACCATACACCATTATCAAGCCGAAATCCACAAAGCATTAAAGCAAGCGGTAAGAGAAAGATTGATAACACTAAACCCCGCCGATTTTGTCAAATTACCTAAAAAAACCAAACACAATGCGTTTTGGTACAGTGACAAACAATTACTTGCATTTCTTGATTACATAAAAGGTCAAGAGATTGAGGTTGTGATTTTACTTTGTTCTTGGTTTGGTTTAAGGCGTGGTGAGTGTTTAGGTTTGAGATGGTGCGATATTGATTTTGATAACCGGACAATAAAAATAAGAGGAGTTATCAAAGATAAGGGAGAGAGCGGGAGCAAAAAAAGAAATTTGCATTATGTGCCAAAAACCAAATCAGCAAGCTCTATGCGTAATTTACCGATGCCGCCTTCAAGTATTTCTTTTTTGCAACAACTAAAACAGTTGCAAGATAAACGCAAATCAAAAAATCCAAACTACAATACCAAGTGGGACGAGTTTGTTTGCGTGCGCCCAAATGGTGATTTAATCCCGTTAGAATATGTTAGCCGCAAAATTCCGGAGCTAACTATCAAGGCGGGATTGCCCCGCTTAAAGTGTCACGAGCTAAGGCATACGAATTTAACCTTGCTTTATGAAAAAGGCGCGTCTTGGAAGGAACTGCAAGGTTGGTCGGGAGATTCGACAGTAAGGTTATTGCAAGATACTTATACTCACGCAAGCGATAAATCCAAAGAAAAATTAGCAAATTTCATTGATAACATTCTAACGGCGTAAAATGTCAATGTTAGAAAGTTGTTAGATAATTAAAGGGCAGATTGTAAAAGAAGTTGCAAACACAAAAAGAAAACCCGCCTAAACCTACCGTTTAAGCGGATTCTGTGAGATGGTGGGAGAAGGTGGATTCGAACCACCGAAGCGAAGCGCAACAGATTTACAGTCTGCCCCCTTTGGCCACTCGGGAATTCTCCCATATTTAATTTAAATATAAAGCCTACTGCCTAAACAGTAGGCTTTATGGAGCTGGTGGACGGACTTGAACCCCCGACCTGCTGATTACAAATCAGCTGCTCTACCAACTGAGCTACACCAGCGAGTTGATTAATTTTGAGTGCTTAATTAATATATCATATAATGTACTCTTTGTCAACAGTTTTTTAAAAAAATTTTATTTTTTTGAGAAAAGCCGAGTGTTTACGCAAAATCACGTCATGTTTAATTTGGCACTATCGGGGAATAATATCCATACTAATTATGAAAGGTTGTTTGCAATGGCTATGTCAACCCCTGCTGATACAAAACAAAAATCAAACTCAGGCGATAAAGTGAACAGTAATATAAAATTTTCATTCTATCAAAAACTGATTTTTCTTTACTTCCTTAATATTGTTGATTGGATTTGTACGGAAGCTCTTTTATCAAGCGGAAGATTTTATGAAGCCAATCCGTTTATGGAGCCTGTGCTTGACGGATTTTGGACAACAATACTCATTAAGTGTGTTTTACCGCTTGCACTTGTTTGTGCTTGCGCCTTAGTATACAAACTTTCAGGCGGGCATGACAGCGTTGCCGTTAATGTATTGCTTTACATCGGTATTATTGCTTATGTGATTGTAAATCTGTGGCATATTTTTAATTTTGTATTGCTCTTTTTCACATTTTAAGGTACAATAAAGAATAGTGACTATAAGGATTTTGAAAGGGAGTGATTGTTTTGCCTGCTTTGTCGGTACGCAATCTGACGATGACGTTTGTTGAACGAAATCTGTTTTCTGATGTTTCATTTGATGTGGAACACAAGGACAAGGTCGGCTTTATCGGTGCAAACGGAGTAGGAAAGACCACCCTTTTTAAAATTCTTAACGGAGAACTCGCTCCGACGTCGGGAACCGTGGTGTTTGACAAAAACGCCAAAATCGGTTATATGGAGCAGCATGCCTGCAATAATCCTAAGACAGACATATATCATGAATTGTTGTCTGTTTTTGATTATCTTATGGATATTGAAGCTGAAACAAAACAGGTTACAGAGGCAATTGACCGCAAGGACGGCAACCTTGACGAGCTTGTTGACAGACAGACAAGACTTATTGAAAAATATGAACAACTTGGCGGACTTAACTATAAAAGCCGAACCCGCTCCGCATTACTCGGACTTGGATTTAGCGAAGGTGAGTGTGATATGGAGGTTGGCAGTCTTAGCGGCGGTCAGCGTTCCAAATTATGCCTTGCAAAGTTGCTTCTGTCACAAAGCAACCTGCTTTTGCTCGACGAGCCGACCAACCACCTTGACATTAAGTCTGTTGGGTGGCTTGAGGACTTTTTGCGCGACTTTAAGGGCGCAATGATTATCATAAGCCACGACCGATATTTTCTTGATAATGTAACAAACAAGACGATTGAACTTGAGCACAGCAAAACTATGTGTTATTCCGGTTCATACTCAGAATTTATTAAGAAAAAAGAAGCATATAACCTTTCGCTCAAAAATAAATATGAAAATGACCTCAAGGAGATAAAACGAATTGAGGGTATTGTTGAACAGCAAAAGCGTTGGGGACGTGAACGTAACTTTATTACGGCAGCGAGCAAACAGAAAGAGGCTGACAGAATAAAGGCTCAGCTTGTGGTGCCGGACAGCGAGCTTGAAACTATGAGAATCAGTTTTGAGCCTAAATGTGAGAGCGGAAATGATGTTTTGATTTGCAGAGGACTTTCCAAGTCATTTGGAGAAAAACACCTGTTTAAAAATATAGATATACATATAAGGAAAGGCGAAAGAGTTTTTATTCTCGGCGAAAACGGCTGCGGAAAAACAACTCTGTTTAAAATCCTTATGGCAAGATGTCCGCAGGATAGCGGCGAG
This sequence comes from Ruminococcus sp. YE282, assembly GCA_900101355.1. Lineage (GTDB taxonomy): Bacteria > Bacillota > Clostridia > Oscillospirales > Acutalibacteraceae > Ruminococcoides > Ruminococcoides bromii_A. The sequence goes on along the minus strand of FMUV01000064.1, from coordinate 949 downwards.
TATAACTTTGGCGCAAATGTCTTAACCGGATATTTTGACCAGATGCAGCAAAATCTTGACCTCAATAAAACCGCAATTGAGGAAGTGCAGGACGCCTTTCCGAATTTGACAAATACTGAGGCACGCTCTGCGCTTGCAGCGTTCTTATTCAAGGGTGATGAGGTGTTTAAGCCTCTTTCAAAGATGAGTGGCGGAGAAAGGGCAAGAGTATCGCTTTTGAAGCTTATGCTGAAAAAAAGCAATTTCCTTTTGCTTGACGAACCGACAAACCACCTTGACTCTTCATCAAGAGAGGAACTCGAAAAAACGCTGAAAGATTACAGCGGAACAATGCTGATAATCAGCCATGACCGATATTTTATCAATAAGCTTGCAACAAGGATACTTGTGCTTACGCAGGACGGCGTTAAAGAGTATCTTGGCAACTATGATTACTATATAGAACACGTCAAAGGCGAAACCGAGCAACAGGCAAAGTCACTAAGCGACAAAAAGGAAAAGCCCAAGAATGATTATTTTTTGCAAAAACAGCAGCAAAGCGAAGAGCGAAAACGACAGACAAGGCTGAAAAAAGCCGAGGAAGCCATTGAAAGGCTTGACGCTGAAATTGAGGAAGTTCAAAAACTTTTGTCAAGTGATGAGGCTGCAAGTAATTACGAAAAACTCCTTGAACTGACAAACAAACTGGAAGAATTGCAAATTGAGCAGGAAAAACAGTATGCAATTTGGGAAGAACTGTCGGAGTAGAAGCAATTGTAATAAAATAAAACCGCAGTTTACTGCGGAAATATCTGCCCGTGGCGTAGCTGGATAACGCAGCGGATTCCGATTCCGAAGAACGGGGGTTCAAATCCCTTCGGGCAGACCAAGAATACGAGGAAAGAAACAGTTCCTCGTATTTTTTATATAGAAAGTGCGAAAATAGAGGAAACAGCCCGAAGGGATTTGA
>FMUV01000080.1 GCA_900101355.1 Ruminococcus sp. YE282 | reverse complement strand
TATGAGTTTGAAAAAGGCGAAATTATGTTTGGCGACTACAATATAAAGGACATCAATATTGAGTCGCTCAGAGATAAAATTGCGTATATATCTCAGGATATATTCCTGTTCAGCGGCACTATAAGGGAAAACCTAATGCTCGGAAACGAAGACGCAACTCTTGATGAAATCATTGAAGCCTGCAAACTCAGCAAGGCAAATGAATTTATTGAAAAGATGCCTCTAAGATATGATACTATGCTGGAAGAAAACGGAGCAAACCTTTCGGGCGGACAAAAACAGAGACTTGCAATTGCAAGGGCACTGCTTAAAAAGCCCGATATACTTATTATGGACGAGGCAACCAGTAACCTGGATTCGATTACAGAAAAGGCAATCGAAAAAACAATCAACGAGCTTTCAGACAACATAACAACCGTAATTATCGCACACAGACTGAGCACAATCATGCGCTGCGACAAAATCTATGTTATGGCAGACGGCGAAATAATTGAGCAGGGCAGCCATACTCAATTAATGAACGACAGAAAAAGTTACTATAATCTTTGGAAAGAACAATTACCTGTTCAAAATGGAGGTGAAGACCATGAAGAACACGATAATTGATATGAAAGATTTAACGGACAGTCGTGAAGTAATGGAGAAAAAAGCTCCTAAATCAATTCTGATTTTTGTTCTGATTGTTTTATCAATTGTCATTGCTTTGCTCATCTGGTCTTTCTTTGGAGAAATAGACGAGTATTCAACCGTGAGCGGAGAGGTCAGACCTCAGTTGTCAACCAACATAATATCAACAATAAGCGGCGGAAAAATCAAGGAACTTAATTACAGTGACGGGGATTTTGTAAAGTCCGGAGACACAATATTGACCTTGGATGTAGGTTCTGCAGAGTCGCAAAAACAAACGCTCACAGATAAGATTAACGAATGTGACACAAAGATAAAGTATAACAAAAAACTGAAGCAATGTGTTGAAGACGGCAAAAATGGTTTTTCACAAACAAAAGAAGAGATAGACTATTACAATCAGTACGAAAAATATATCAGTGATTTGGATGTATCATTAGGACAAATACACGATACCGATAATCAGAACAAAAATTCCAAAAAAGAGGCTAATGCAACTCTTAATTCCGTTGAGGAGAGCATTGATAAGGATAATCAATTGATAAAGGAATATCAAAACCTTATAAATGCCGTTGAAAATGATTTGAACTTTGCAAGCAACAACAGTATGTTGAGGGCATATTATGATAATTATGTCCAAAGTTTGGAGAATGCCGACGCACAGATAAAAGAGTACGAAAGCACATATGAGGCGTTAA
>FMUV01000028.1 GCA_900101355.1 Ruminococcus sp. YE282 | reverse complement strand
CATCACAAGCATATTTTAACCTAACTAAATCTTACGGCATTACGCCTTCAATGTCAAGACGTGGTAACCCATATGACAATGCTTTAGCAGAAAATTTCTTTTCAATTCTCAAAACCGAATGTATTTACAGAACCAAGCTCAAAACTTATGAGGAGGCACGCCTCATCTTAAGTGAGTATATTCATTTCTACAACAACCATAGAATTCAACTCAAAACAAAACTGACACCACTTGAAAAGCGATGTCAGTATGTTGCTTAAAATTTAATATTTTCTAACATTTGGTCTGTTTTTGTACTGTCCGTACAATTTGGAGCAGTTCAAAGTGCAAGGTTGGCTTTTTTGTTATCTTGATATTTTTGATAAAAACAATTCAATTCATCGTAAGTACTTTTTCCAAACAGTTGCCCATATCGTAGTACTTGTAATAAATTTTCTTGCTTTCCGGACCAACGCTTGAGTTCAAATATGTATAAATCGCCTTCCTTATCAAGAGCAAGTATATCGGGCTCTTCTTGTCGAGCTCGTTCAGTAAAAATAGCCATAAGGTCATTTGAAGAAATGAAATCTTGAATATTATTAGAAATAAGGTTTTCAAGATCTTTTTCTTTCCAACCAATATCCGATAGGGTAACCCTTTTAACCTTTGAGTAATTATTACAATTTGTGTTTTTATTTAATTTATATAGCATGGCTATTACCTCATTTTTTGATAGTTATATTTTTTCTTTAAAATCTCATCGCTTTTTAGCTTATTCTTGTCAAGCAAAAATAATTAATCCTTGCAATTCATACCTCCAATCGTATCAATATTGAAACTACATAGAGAATCTTTAAGTGTAAAAACAACTGTCAATATTGATTACAAGCACAGATTTAGCGGCAAAACACCAAATACTTCTGAAAGGATGTTAATAAGGTTTGATTTCGGTGTTTTTAAGTTAAACTTATACTATGCCACACAAATAATGGCGGTTTTTACAGGAAATCCAATTTGTATTCAATTTTTATTGTTAAATATTATAATATACAAGATTAATAAATTAAAGGAATCTAAAATAAAAGATAAATATTTTTATGAAAAGCACCTAAATTAACATAATATAATTATCAGGTAAATAGCATTAAAATTTTTTCTACAATATAAACATGTAGGTCAGAGAAAAACAGTAACTTAATCAATAACAAATTCAGGCGATAGCTTAATAACTACCGCCTGATTAAATTAATTATTCATTTTTCAGTTTTGCCTCAACATAAAAGTAAAAATATAGTTGATGTATAGCCATATTTTATTCTTTAGTGAGGACAGATATTAGTCGATTGTAAAAATCCGGATATTTTTTTCTAATGGTAATAGGTTTAAAATCTTCTCCGACAAAGCAATGTGCAGTATGGCCTGTGGCAGCAATAGTATCATCGCTGCAAAATCTTATTGTGTAATTATATTCCATTAAGGCACCGTTGAATTTTACAAGCTTTACCTCAATGTATATATCATCATCAAATCTAATCGGCTTTATATATTTTGCATATGCATCAACGTTAGGAATAATAACACCTTTATTTTCCAATTCCATTACGTCGCAGCCAATCTTATTCATAAAATTGATTCTGGCCTCTTCAAAATATCTTATATGATTAGAATGATGAACAATTCCCATTCTGTCAGTTTCATAATAGTTTACTTTGCGTACATAGTATTTATTATCCAAAATTTCACCTTTACTTTCTTGTTAAAAGTCCATTGGCAAGATCCTGTTTGGCCTGATTTTTAATTATAAAATGCTGCTTTTTGCCTGTTGCAGTATGCGGGAGCTCGTTTACAAAACGATAATATTTGGGTATTTGATGCTTTGACAGATTTGGGGAAGATGAGCAATAATCATGAAGTTCATCAATAGTCAAACTTTCGTCTGCTTTAATTACATAAGCTGCAATTGATTCACCTCGTGTGCTGTCAGGAACACCTGTAACAATACACTCACTAACTTTTTCATTGCAATTTATTACTTCTTCAATTCGTGCAGGATAGATGTTTTCGCCTTTACAAATAATCATATCATCTTTTCTGCCGGCAATAGTAATATACTGCTTTGAATCCCAAGTTCCGATGTCACCTGTATACATCCAACCTTTATAGAATTTTTCTTTGGTTGATTTTTCATTGTTGACATAGCAATAGGTTGACTTTCCGGGGCTTTTTATAATAATTTCTCCCTCAACGGTATTATCTGTCGGGACTGTTTCGTCAGGCTCCGCTTTTTTGTCATCATATACTTTAACTACTCTTACTTCGTCATCAGTGCATGAACGACCCGATGTACCGGACATTTCAGGTAAATCAAACGGGCGTAAAAAAGTATTCCAAAATGTTTCGGTAGTTCCGTAACCGTTAAAAATATTTGGTGTGAGAACTTTCTGAAAACGAATACAAGCTTCCTTTTCAAGAGGACTGCCCATTGTTACAATTCCCTTAAGCGAAGACAAATCCTTAGGGTGTTTTTCCTGCCTTGTAGCAAGCAAAGTGAGAATTGACGGAACACCTGTCATAAAGGTAATTTTATATTTCTCAACATATTCCATACAAACTTTCGGATTAAAAGTGCGCATTATAACCAATGAGGCACCGGCATACAATGTTGGTGTAGGACCACCGGAATGAAGTCCGCCGCGATGAAACCATGGAGTCATATTCATTGTAACATCAGTAGGATTTATAGGAAAATGCATAATAACGTCATGAGCGGATAAAACTTCATTAACATTATTAAGAGGCACACCTTTTGGAGTTCCCGTAGTTCCGGAAGTTTGAAGCCTGACAACTTCATCATATATGTGAGGTGCAAAATCTATCGGAGGATTATCTTTATTGCCGTTTTTAACAAAATCATCATATAGAATGTGACCTTCAGGAAGATTAAATTCCTTTTTGGAATTATTTACAGCAACAATAATTGACGGTTTGTGTTTACACAGTTCAATTGCTTTAACAGCAGTTTGAACAACTTCTGAATCATACATATAAACCTTAGGCTTATTATGCTCCATTATTTCAGCAGTTTCTCCCGGAGAAAGATTAAAATTAATCGGATTAGAGATAGCACCGATTTTTTGCGGTGCAATATAGCCAAAAAGAAATTCAGGCGAATTAAAAAGCTGCATCAGGACAATATCGCTTTTTTTTACCCCGTTTGCGTTTAATGTGTTTGCAAGTTTGTTGCTTTCGGCATTAAGCTGTTCATATGTCCAACTTTTGTTTCCGGCGGGAAAAACAGCTGCATTTTTATATCCAAAACGTCTTACATTACGCATAAACCCATTAAGCCAGGTAAATTCACTTTCAAATGTCTGTTTAAACATTGTGCTGTCATATGTTAAATTCATAGAATGTTCCTCCTGAAATCAATATTTTCCTACAATTACGCTTGAATTTTGACCACCAAAGCCGAAAGCATTTGACATGGCATAGTTAATTTCAGCCTTTTTGGCAGTGTTTGCCACAAGATCAACTCCCGAACACTCAGGGTCAACTTCGTTAAGATTAATTGTTGGCGGAATAATTCCCGTTTCAATAGTTTTTATACAAGCAATTGTTTCTGTGATTCCGCCTGCGCCCATCATGTGACCGGTAGCTCCTTTAGTGGAACTTACAAATGGCAATTTATCGGTAAAAATATTTTTAATTGCTTCAATTTCAACTGCGTCGCCCTTATTTGTTGCAGTACCGTGTGCGTTTATATACCCGATATCAGATGGGCTGAGTTTTGCATCAGATAACGCCTGTTTCATACATGCAATTGCGCCTCTGCCTTCCGGGTGCGGTGCGGTAACGTGGTAAGCATCGCTTGTGTTGCCGCAGGATTTTATTTCAGCATATATTTTTGCTCCGCGGGCAAGTGCGTGTGCCTCTGTTTCAATTACAAGTGCTCCGCCGCCTTCGCCGATTACGAATCCGTCACGAGTTATATCAAATGGTCTGCTTGCGGTTTTTGGTGTATCGTTCCTTCTTGAAAGGGCTTTTGCATTAGCAAGGGAATAGATTACGAGAGGGCAAAGTACTGATTCTGCACCAACGGCAATCATAACATCCGCTTTGCCTGATTGAATACACATACATGCCATATTAATTGCGTCTCCGCCCGATGAGCAGGCTGTACTTATTGTAAAGCTCGGACCTTGTATATTGTAGTTTATAGATATGTTTGCGGCAGCAATGTTTCCAAGAATTTTAGGAATGAATCTCGGACCTACCTTTTTATGAGAAGCACCCGAAAGTGCGTCCTGTGTGAATGCTGTTGTCGCAATACCGCTCATTGCTGTTCCCATAGTAATTCCCGTTCGTTCCGGAACTATATCAATATTACTTTGTTTAATTGCTTCCTCTGCTGCAATGTACGCATATTGCATAAAAGGGTCTGTCTTTCTTATTAAGTCCTTAGGTAAGTAATCTGATGGAACGAAGTTTTTGATTTCACCTGCAATTTGAACAGCAAGGTCTGATGTATCAAAAGATTTTATAGTGTCAATTCCCGACACGCCCGAAGTAATATTTTTCCAATAAGTATCAACTCCGATGCCAACGGGCGTAACTGCGCCCATACCTGTAACTACAATTTTTTCCATAAAATACAGAATCTCCATTTGCTAAAATTTACTAAAATTAAAATAGCTATTTACATTTTGCATATTGTTATGCTATATTTAAATTATAACAGATGATATTGAAGATTTCAACATACGCTGTAATGCAAAAATAGCTGTCAACTTGGTGGTTTTACCATTTTCTGCATAATATAATGCAATTTTGATATTAAATCGAGTTCGCAGGATGTTTTATAAAATTTATAATAAAACGAAAGAAGAGTCTTTATGGACATTAATCAACTTGTATACTTTATTTCAGTGGCGCAAACTCTTAATTTTTCAGAAGCTGCACGGCGAAATTATGTATCGCAATCAACGGTAAGCCGTTATGTCAGCGACCTTGAAAAGGAATTCGGAGTTAAACTTTTTACTCGGTCACACCGTGATGTAGTGATTACTAACGAGGGAAAAACTCTTTTGCCGTATGCTATTGATACAGTTGAAACTTTAAACAAGGCAAAAAATGTAATTAAACAGATGCGTGACGGCGGAAACGGAAAGTTGACCATTGCAAGCGACGCTACCTCATTGAGCTTTCCGTCAAAATGTATTGCAGAGTTTAACAATAATTATTCAGGTGTTACGATTGACCTATGTCAACTTGACGTTAATAACATTACTCAAAATATAATCGGCGAGGAATATGAATTTTGTTTTATGCCGCGCGATATGTTACCAGAAAATACGGAAATTGATTCTGTATTAACACACACTGAACCGTTGGTAGTCATAGCTTCAAAGGACGGAAAGTTTGGAAAACGTGACAGTATCAGTTTCAGTGAGCTTGCAGATGAAAAATTGTTGCTTTTGTCTGAATCAATAGTTCCTATAATATATATGGAAATAATGGATTTGCTGCGTACATTCCATATTTCTCCTACAATTGAAAGTACGTATAATGACCTAATATCATTATATATCGGAGTGAATGCAGGTGTTGGTGTTACTATCATTCCAAAATCACTTGCAGAATATTTAACCAACGAGCACACAAAGACCATTTTAATTGAAGATACTGATACAGGTGTTCCATATGTTATGGCTTGGTCAAAAAGTATTTCAAACCCTGTTGCAAGATTATTCTTAAATGTTGCAAATAACTTTGCTAAAGGTGATGAAGATATTTTTGGCTTATAAAATTCTCAGTCAAATCCGAAATCAATTATTTCAAACACAATTTGTAATAATAATGATAAAATCAAAACAATATTGGAGTTGTATTATGAAAATTAAAATCATTGCTGACAGTACTTGCGACCTTTCAAAAGACTTACTTGAAAAATATGACATATCTTTAGTACCTCTTTATATATCTATGGGCAATAAGATGTTTAAAGATGGTGTTGAAGTCACCCCAGACGACATTTATGATTATGTGTCAAAAACAGGAAATCTTGCCAAAACCGCAGCTCCGAATATTGACGATTATATTAAAGTGTTCAGGCACTGGAATCAACTTGGGTATCAAATTATGTGTTTTTGCATTAGCAAAGATTGTTCAAGTTCATACCAAAATGCGTGTGTGGCAGCAAACGAATTTGACGACATTTATGTGGTTGACACAAGGAATCTCTCAACCGGTGAAGGACTTGTGGTGCTTTACGGAGCGGATATGATTAAAGAAGGTTATTCGGCAGAAGAAGTTCAATCGGCCTGTAATGAAGCAGCAACTCGTGTTGAAGCAAGCTTTGTTGTAGACAGTATTGATTTTTTGCATAAGGGCGGCCGTTGTTCCGCACTTGCAGCATTCGGTGCAAATCTACTTAAACTAAAACCCGGAATAGATGTGGTTGACGGTAAAATGAAACCGTCTAAAAAATATAGAGGAAATATTGATAAAGTAATTCTTGATTATGTAAATGACAGACTTGCAGGAAGAGATGACATAATAAAAAATCGTATATTTATTACTCACACAGGTTGCAAGACGGAAGTAGTGGAAAGGGTAAAAGAAAAAATCAACAAAATAGCTCCTGATTTTAAAGAGGTAATTGAAACACGCGCAGGATGTACGGTTACTACTCATTGCGGGCCGAACACTCTCGGAGTTCTATTCATCAGAAAAGGTAAACTTTAATTCTTATACAGAATTAATAAATTGTTACTTGGGATATATATGATTAATTATTCAGAATATAACATATTACTTGATTTTTCGCCTCTTTTCTGATATATTAGTATTATTATAAATTGAGAGAGGAATATTTAAAATGAAAAAACTTTTATCTGCCTTGTTGGCTGCTGCAATGCTTTGTACATCTGCAATCGCATTTTCAGGCTGTGGTGAGGATTCTGCAAAAATCACTACTGCTGATGATTTGATAGGTAAATCAATCGGTGTTCAGCTTGGAACAACTGGTGACATTTATGCTACCGACGAATATGAAAAGCAGGGTTCTAAAATTGAGCGTTATAACAAAGGTGCTGATGCAATTGTCGCATTGACAAGCGGTAAAATTGACGCCGTAATTATTGATAATGAACCTGCAAAAGCTTTTGTTGAAGCAAATGACGGTCTTAAGATTCTTGACGAACCTTTTGCAAAGGAAGATTATGCAATCTGTGTTGCAAAAGATAACGAAAAGCTCCTTAATGACATTAATAAGACTCTTGCAGAGCTTAAACAGGATGGAACACTGGATAGCATTATGAAAAATTATATCGGTGACGATACAAAGGGCAAGTCACCATATAAAACTCCTGACGGAACTGAATATCCAAACGGTGAACTCCACATGGCAACAAACGCATTCTTTGAGCCCTATGAATATTATGACGGAGATCAGATTGTCGGAATTGACGCTATGACAGCACAGGCAATTTGCGATAAGCTCGGTTATAAGCTCGTTATTGATGATATGGATTTCGATGCAATTGTTACTGCTGTTCAAACAGGAAAGGCTGATTTTGGTATGGCAGGTATGACAGTAACAGATGAGAGACTTCAGACAATTAACTTTACCGATTCATACACAACAGCTACACAGGTTATAATCGTAAATAAATAATAATTCGTTTAGCAGCTGATTATCTACGGTAGTCGGCTGCTGATTATGTAAAGGGATATTAATATGCAGGATTTTTTTTCTGAGATTTCGTCAAGTTTTGAAAAAACTTTCATAACCGATGACCGATGGCTCCAACTTTTAAACGGCTTGGGCGTTACGGTACAAATTACTATATTTGCCGCTTTAATCGGTTTGGTTCTCGGCTTTTTGATTGCTGTTATACGTTCAACGCACGATATGACGGTTCAGGGCAAAAAATGCAGAAATTTCAGCGACTTTATTCTTAAGTTTTTGAATTTTCTTTGTAATATTTACATAACGATAATCAGAGGCACGCCGGTTGTAATTCAGCTGATGATTATGTATTTTATCGTTTTTGCTTCATCACGTAACGGTATTTTTGCGGCTATACTTTCATTTGGTATAAATTCCGGTGCATATGTCGCTGAAATAGTGCGCTCAGGCATTATGTCTATTGACAAAGGACAATTTGAGGCAAGTCGCTCGCTTGGCTTTAATTACAGCAGTACGATGATTCACATAATACTGCCGCAAGCCTTTAAAAATATACTTCCTGCACTTGGAAATGAATTTATTGTGCTTGTTAAAGAGACTTCGGTTGCAGGCTATGTCGCTTTGCAGGATTTGACATATGTAGGAAACCTGATTCGTTCAAGAACTTATGAGGCGTTTTTCCCGCTTATTACAGTTGCACTTATATATTTGATTATAGTGCTCATTTTGACGTTCCTGCTTAAAAAGCTTGAGAGGAGGTTGCGTAACAGTGACCACTGATAATGTATTAATAAAGGTTGACAATCTGTGCAAGTCATTTGGCAACGTTGAAGTACTTAAAGGAATCAATGCAGAAATTCACAAGGGCGACGTAATGGTTGTAATTGGTGCGTCAGGTTCAGGTAAATCAACGTTTTTGCGTTGTCTTAATCTTCTTGAAGAGCCCACATCAGGCACAATATGTTTTGAGGGTACAGATATCACCGACCCATCGGTAAACATAAATCTTCACCGTCAAAAGATAGGAATGGTTTTTCAGCAGTATAATCTTTTTCCGCATATGACGGTTCTGAAAAATATGACTCTCGGACCGATAAAGCTGTTAAAGCAAAGCAAAGAAGAGGCAAATGAGAACGCAATGAGACTTTTGAAGCGTGTCGGACTCGCAGACAGAGCTGACGCTTATCCTTCTCAGCTTTCCGGAGGTCAAAAGCAAAGAATTGCCATTGTAAGAGCGCTTTGTATGAATCCTGACGTTATGCTTTTTGATGAACCTACTTCGGCACTTGACCCAGAGATGGTTGGTGAAGTTCTTGAGGTAATGAAGCAGCTTGCAAAAGAAGGTATGACAATGGTTGTAGTTACGCACGAAATGGGATTTGCTCGCGAAGTTGGTACTAACGTGGCATTTGTAGACAACGGCGTAATCGTTGAGCAAGGCGAACCAAAAGAATTTTTTGCTAATCCAAAGAACCCGAGATTAAAAGATTTTTTGTCAAAAGTATTATAAAGTATTATAATTTTTATTAACACGGTATGCGAGAGTATACCGTGTTATTTGTTTATATTTAACTTTATATAAACACAATTTAGCAAAATATCCCTTGTTTTCCTTTACAAAACGCACAATATATTGTATTATATAGATACTTATAATATAGTGGGGTGTTATACTATGAAACCAAAGTATAAAAGAGTATTGCTAAAACTTTCCGGTGAGTCACTTGCGGGTAATTTAAAACACGGAATTGATTTTGATACGGTCCTTAAGATTTGCGAGCCGATAAAAAAATGTGTTGACGCAGGTGTTGAGGTAGCAATTGTTGTAGGCGGCGGTAATTTTTGGCGCGGCAGAAGTTCAGGAGAAATGGACAGAACAAGAGCAGACCATATGGGAATGCTTGCAACCGCTATCAATGCTTTGGGCGTTGCCGACGCTTTGGAGCAGCTTGATGTTGTTGTAAGAGTTCAGACTGCTATTTCCATGCATCAGGTTGCTGAGCCGTATATAAGAAATAAGGCTATCCGTCACCTTGAAAAGGGAAGAGTTGTAATCTTTGGCTGCGGAACCGGAAATCCGTTTTTCAGCACAGATACCGCTGCTGCTTTAAGAGCTGCGGAAATGGAAGCTGATATTATTATGAAAGCAACAATGGTTGACGGCGTTTATGACAGCGACCCAAAAACTAACCCTAATGCTAAAAAATATGATACCGTTTCATATCACGAAGTTTTGAACAAAGACCTTGCCGTAATGGACAGCACAGCTGCTTCACTTTGCAAGGATAACAATATTCCGATTTTGGTTTTCAGCATTGACGACCCCGAAAACATTTACAAGGCAGTATGCGGCGAAAATATCGGTACTGTCGTAAACAGCGAAGATTAATAATTTGACACTTTAAATTTAGAATTTAGGAGGCATAAAGTATGCAAGAACAATTAAAAAAGGCTGAGGAAAGAATGAACAGAAGACTTGACCATATGTGTCAGGACTTTTCAGAAATAAGAGCCGGAAGAGCAAATCCGGCTGTTCTTGATAAAATTAAAGTTGATTATTACGGCACCCCTACACCTGTAAATCAGCTTGCTGCTGTTTCGGTAACAGAAGCTCGCACTCTTACAATTCAGCCTTGGGACGCTTCGGTTCTCAAACAAGTAGAAAAAGCAATTCAGACTTCTGATATCGGCATTAATCCTCAGAATGACGGAAAAATCATCAGACTTATTTTTCCACCGCTTACTGAGGACAGACGTAAGGAAATCGTTAAGGACGTTCAGAAGATTGCCGAAGAAACAAAGGTTCAAATCAGAAACGTCAGACGTGACACAATTGAAAAGTTAAAAGCTATGAAAAAGACAGGCGATTTGACAGAAGATGATTTGAAGCTCGGCGAGAAGAAAACTCAGGATTTGACAGATAAATTTGTCAAGAATATTGATAAAATTTCAGCAGATAAGCAAAAAGAAATTTTGGAGATGTAATATGGCTTTCTTTTCAAGAAATAAAGAGGAAAATCACAGCGCTGACTTGTCTGATATACAGCTTCCTGTCCACGTTGGTATTATTATGGACGGCAATGGGCGTTGGGCAAAAAGACGTGGTCTTCCGCGAAAGGCAGGGCACTCCGAAGGAGCAAAGACTTTTCGCAAGATAACCCGTTATTGTTCTGAGGTAGGCATCAAGTATCTAACTGTTTATGCTTTTTCAACGGAAAATTGGAAACGACCGCAGGATGAAGTAAATTCTTTGATGAAGCTGTTTAAGTCATATTTGGAGGAAGCTCTAAGTGACTTTAAAGATGATGATATTATTGTAAAATTTATCGGAGATAAATCACATTTCACCGAAGATTTGCAGCAGCTTATGATTGAGAACGAAGGAAGCTCAAAGAACCGCAGCGGAATGGTTCTCAACATTGCAATGAATTACGGAAGCAGAGACGAAATTGTCAGGGCTGTAAAAAATATTTGTGCGGATGTAAAACAAGGTAAAATCTCAGATTCCGATATTAATGAAAGTCTAATTTCAAATTACCTGTACACAGCCGGTCAACCTGACCCGGATTTAATTATCAGACCAAGCGGCGAATACAGAATATCTAATTTTATGTTGTGGCAAGCTGCTTACACAGAGTTTGTTATTATGAATAAGCTCTGGCCGGATTTTCAAAAATCTGATTTGGATGAAGCATTGAGAATTTATTCTCACCGAAGCAGACGTTACGGTGGAGTATAATTTGCTTTTTCTTTGAAAAACAAAGGCGTATCTTTTAAAGAAAGTTGATGTGTATGAAATCATTAAAACCACGTTTGCTGACTGCAGTAGTAGGCATATCGGCAATGTTAATTATAATGTTTGCTTCGGTATATCTGAGTCCGATTATTGGAATAATGGTAATCGGAGCCTGTTCGGCTTTTATGACCGGGGAATATTTGCATGCTAAAAATTTGCTCAAAAGTTATCCGCTTTCAATTCCCTGTATGGCTTTTGCTTTTGTTCTTCCGCTTGTAATTATGACTCAATATCTGCATTTAATTTTGTATGCGGTAATGATAATCGGATTTTTCGTTATAATTATGAGTCATAAAAAGCTGACATACCATGACCTTTCATATTCTTTATTCGGTACGCTTCTCATATCATTTGGTATGAGTTCTATTGCCGTTATGTGCAATGATAAAAGAACTGTGATTTTTTACTTTATTCTTGCTTTCTTATTGCCATGGATGGCAGATGCCGGCGGATTTTTTATTGGAGCTGCATTTGGCACACACAAACTTTGCCCCAACATCAGCCCAAAGAAGACAATAGAGGGCGCAATAGGCGGCGTGATTTTCTGCATCTTATCCGCTGTATTGATGGGACTTGTATTCCAATATATTATTATGCCTGATGTTACGATTAATCTGTGGGCACTTGCGCTTCTTGGTTTTATTGATGCTCCGCTATCCATACTCGGTGACCTGAGCTTTTCTCTTATTAAACGCAGTCTTAATATAAAAGATTACGGTTCTATTTTTCCGGGACACGGCGGAATGCTTGACAGATGTGACAGCATAATTTTTACAGCACCTGCTATTATTTTGGTAGGTCAATTTATACCTTTTATAACACTGGGGTAATTATGATTAATAACATTTCTATTTTAGGTTCAACAGGTTCAATCGGCACTCAAACTCTTGATGTTGTCGATAAGCTCGGTTTAAATGTTTCTGCACTGACTGCCTTTGGCAATATAAAAAAGCTTGAAGAACAGGTGCGAAAATACAAACCTTTGCTTGCTGTTGTTTTTGATGAAGAAAAGGCAAAAGAATTTAAAGTTAATATAAGCGATACCGAAACTAAAGTATTAAGCGGAATGAACGGTCTTATTGCAGCCTCTCAGATAAAACAAGCGCAGCTGATTGTTAATTCAGTTGTTGGAATGGTTGGGTTACAACCGACGCTTGCTGCGGCCCAAGCAAAAAAAGACATAGCTCTTGCCAATAAAGAAACATTGGTTGCAGGCGGTGCGCTTGTAACAGATGCGGTTAAAAATAACGGTGTAAGATTGCTGCCTGTTGATAGCGAACACTCCGCTATCTTTCAATGTATTCAGGGAATGCCGGATAAAAAATTTCTTAAAAAATTGATTTTAACCGCTTCGGGCGGTCCGTTCTTCGGTAAGACAGTGGAAGATTTAAAGAACGTTACGGTTGAGCAAGCCTTAAACCATCCAAACTGGAGTATGGGTGCAAAAATCACAATTGACTCTGCTACAATGATGAATAAGGGACTTGAGATAATAGAAGCAAGATGGTTGTTCAATGTCCCGGCAAAGGATATTGACGTCGTTGTCCACCGTGAGAGTATTATTCATTCTATGATAGAATATAATGATAATTCGGTAATTGCGCAACTTGGTCTTCCTGATATGAGAATCCCCATTCAGTATGCAATTACATATCCCAAAAGATATGAATCGCCTGTCGACGAACTTAATTTGGCGCAGATTGGTAAACTTACATTCTTTGAACCGGATTACAACACATTTAAATGTCTACGTGCTTGCAAAAAAGCAATTGATGCAGGCGGAGTTGCGACTGCAATTGCAAACGGAGCAAATGAGGTGGCAAATATGCTTTTCAGAGATGGAAAAGTTTCTTTCCTTGAGATAGGCGATTTGGTTATGAGTGCAGTTGATAATATTACAAACTTTGAACCAAAGTGCGTTGATGATGTTTTAAAAGCCGATGCGCTTGCAAGACAGTATGTTATTGATATTGTAAAGTGATTTTGCGGTAATTTATTTTGGAGTTGAATTATTTTAATGCAGGTATTAATTATCATAGCCTTAATAATAATCGGTATCTTTCTTTTTGAACTGATTATTTTTTCACACGAACTCGGTCATTTTATTATCGCAAAGCTTTCAGGTGTAAAGGTCAATGAGTTTGCACTTGGTATGGGTCCAAGGCTTTTTGGATTTACCAAGGGTGAAACCATGTATTCCTTTAGATTATTTCCAATCGGCGGTTACTGTGCAATGGAAGGTGAGGACGAAGAAAGCGATAATCCCCGTGCTTTTAATAATGCAAAAATATGGAAGAGAATGATAATAATCATAGCAGGTGCTGTTATGAATATTATTCTCGGCTTTCTTCTTATGTTTGTATATACCGTTCAGGCAGACAGTTATGCCTCAACCACAATTCAGGAGTTTGTGCCAAACTCCTTTTCTGCTAATTGCGGTCTGAAAGCAGGCGACAAAATTGTAGATGTCAACGGCTATTCAATTTGGAATTCACGTGATTTGCAATTTAGTCTTGCGACTTTAAAATGTCAGGAAGTTGACGGACATTCTGTTGAAATATATAAGCAGGACTGTACAATTGAAGCTTGTAATGCCTATAAAAAGGTTGTTGCCGATGAAAATCCCGATAGTGATACATTAAAAGATTTTTACGGAGTTCTTCAGGATTCGTGTGCCAAAATCAACGACGCTGCAACAAAAGATGAGGCATATGGGTATTTGCTTGAGGGATTAAAAAATATTTACGGATATTTTGAAAATTCAAACTACGATTATGATAATCCTCAAATTATTGAAAAAGATACTCGCAAAAGATTTTCTACTGACTTTACGGTAATTCGTAACGGAGAAAAAGTAAAAATCAGCGATGTTCAGTTATACACTTATTACGCAGACGAAAAAGCAAAAGAAAATGATTCGCCGTCTTTGGCTTTTGATTTTTATCTTGAAAGCATAGATAAAAATTTTGGCTCTGTAATTGAACAAACATTTACAGGAACCTGTTCTATGGCTAAAACTGTTTGGACATCACTCGTATGGCTTGTTCAGGGACGTTTTACTTTTACTGATTTGTCAGGCCCTGTCGGCATTGCAACAGCAGTTACAACAGTGGCTTCAAAGGGACTTGAAACAGGATTCTTGAGTGCTGTAAAAAACATCTTATTTGTAATGATTCTGATTACTGTCAATCTTGGTATTGTTAATATGTTACCGTTTCCGGCACTTGACGGCGGAAGATTTTTATTCCTGCTTATTGAGGGAATTTTCCGCAAACCGATTCCACGTAAGGTGGAACAGGTTGTAAATGCAGCAGGCTTAATAATTTTAATTTTGTTTATGATTGTAATATCATTTAAAGATGTATGGCAGCTTATAACCGGAACAATGCCGGGAATGAGCTGACGGAGGAAATATGAGCAGTAAAATTCAGGTAAAAGCAGGAAATATAAAAATCGGCGGTGGTGCAGATGTTTCTATACAGTCAATGCTGAATATTCCGTCAACAGATATAGAAGGTTCTGTAAATCAGGCCAAAAGGCTTGAAGCCGCAGGATGTCAGATTATTAGAGCAGCAATCCCGAATATGGATGCGGTAAAGTTGATTCCGGCTTTAAAAGAGGCAGTAGATGTTCCGATTGTTGCGGATATACACTTTAATTATAAGCTTGCGCTTGAAGCATGTGCAGCCGGAGTGGATAAAATACGTATTAACCCGGGCAACATTGGCTCAGACGATATGGTTAAGGCGGTAGCACAGGCTTGCAAGGCAAGAAATATTCCTATTCGCATCGGTGTTAATTCAGGTTCGCTCGAAAAAGATATCCTTGCCAAGTACGGTCATCCGACTCCGCAGGCATTGTGCGACAGCGCACTGTATCATGCTTCGCTTTTAGAAAAATTTGATTTTCACGATATAGTTTTGTCAATGAAAAGCTCAACTGTTTCGACTATGATAAAGGCTTATGAGCTTGCTTCTCAGCAATGCGACTATCCGCTTCATCTCGGTGTTACCGAAGCGGGAACTGAACGTATGGGACTTATAAAATCTTCAGCCGGTATAGGTTCGCTTTTGTTGCACGGAATCGGCGACACTATCCGTGTATCTCTTACCGCCGACCCTGTGCGTGAAGTTTATGCTGCAAAAGATATATTGAAAGCACTTGATATTGATAAAAGCGGAATACAGTTTGTTTCATGTCCAACCTGCGGCAGAACAAGAATTGACCTCGTAAAAATTGCAGGTGAGGTTGAGGAAAGACTCAGAGACTGCAATAAAAATATAAAAGTAGCTGTTATGGGCTGTGTAGTGAACGGTCCCGGAGAAGCTCGCGAAGCTGATATCGGAATAGCAGGCGGCGACGGGTGTGGTCTCGTCTTCAAAAAGGGTGAAATTCTTTACAAAGTTCCTGAGGATAAACTTGTTGATGCACTTATTGATGAGGTTAATAAACTTTAATCGTATTTGAATATACATTATTTTTTAAAAAAATTCTAAATTAGATTTGAATTTATAAGGAATATTATGAAAACTTTAGGCGAAATCTATCTCTCTGTTTGTCAATCTCCTTTGTCTGATTGTATCGCAAACGGAAATATAACAAAAGTGAATATATTAAATGAAGCGAGATTGGTAAAAATTAAGGTTGATTTTCCCGCCCTAATTGATGTAAACGAGTTGTTTACAGTTGAAAAAAATCTGTCAACTGCTTTAAACGCTCATGTTCGAATTAAACCTCATTATAAATCGGAATTGTTTAATACAACATATTTTCCTCAGCTTTATTTATCCATTAAAAGAGAAATACCAAGTGTTAACGGTACTTTAACAAATGCAAATGTAAGCTTCAGCGATAATACACTCACAATTGAATTACAAAACGGCGGCAAGTCATTGCTTGATGCCAAAGTCTTTGACAAAGCACTTGTTAACCTTATAGCAGAAGAATTTGATTTACATTTAAGTATCAATTATACAGGTACTCTTGAGGTAAACGCCGACAGCGATGAATACAAAGAGGTTATTAAGAGTGCCGAACAGCAAATGCAGCGAGAGCAACTTGCAAAAGCTGCCGATTTTTACAAAGAGGAAGAGGAAAACTCTAAGAAAGTTCAAAAACAACATTCAGAAAATGTTACTGAAGAAGTCGAAATTCGAGAAGGAAAATTTGCTTCTCCTCAGCTCATACAATCTTCCGTTCGTCCTTTGTACGGAAGCTCAATCAGAGGAAAAATGGTTCCTATAAGCTCAATTGCCGAAGATTCCGGCAGAGTTGTTGTATGGGGAGACGTTTTTGATATTGATAAAAGAGTCACCAAGTCAGGTGACAAAAACATATTCAACTTTGATATTACCGATTATACAGGTTCTACAACAGTTAAAATATTTAACTCAATTAAAGATTGTGCTCCTTTAGATACTCTGAAAAAAGGCAGCACAATTGTAGCTATGGGCGATATAGAATATGATAAGTATGCAGGAGAAATAGTACTTAATGCAAGGTCAATCGGAACCGCAAAAAAGGTTCAGGTGTGTGACAAAGCAGAAAAAAAGCGTGTTGAACTTCATATGCATACAAATATGTCTCAGATGGACGCTGTTACTCCTGCCGGTGAACTTGTAAAAAGAGCCTACCAATGGGGACACAAAGCTGTTGCAATAACAGATCACGGCGTCGCCCAAGCGTTTCCGGATGCTATGAAAGCCGCCGATAAAATAAATGGCGACGAAGAAAAGATTAAGGTTTTGTACGGTGTTGAAGCATATTTTATGGATGACCTTGTTGAATCCGTTGACGGCGCTCAAAATACACCGTTTGACGGAACATTTATTTGTTTTGATATTGAAACCACGGGTCTATCCGCTGCACGTGACAAAATTACCGAAATCGGTGCTATTAAAGTAGTTAACGGTGAAATCACAGATACGTTTTCTACTTTTGCAAATCCTGAAATGCCGATTCCTGCTAAAATAACTCAACTGACCGGCATTACCGATAATATGGTTAAAGACGCTCCGTCACAGAGCGAAGCTGTTTCAGCCTTTCTTGAATTTGCGGGAGATAACGTTTTGGTTGCACACAATGCGCCGTTCGATACTTCTTTTATACGAAAAGCCTGTGAAAATATGGGCAGAGAATATAACTATACCTCAATTGACACGGTTGCAATTTCCCGTGCCATTTTATCGGATATAAAAAATTGCAAACTTGATACTGTTGCCAAGTATCTTAGATTAGGTGATTTTAATCATCACCGTGCAACTGATGATGCGGAAATACTTGCGAGAATTTTTATTGCATTGTGCACTCGTTTAAAAGACGATTATGCAATTACAACAACAGCTGAGATTAATACTAAAATTGCCGGCGGCGATTTTAAAAAGCTCAGAACGTATCATCAGATAATTATTGCCAAAAATAAGGTTGGATTGAAAAATCTTTACAAATTAATTTCTTTCAGTCACCTTAATTATTTTTATAAAAAACCGAGGATTCCGAAAAGTGAGCTTGTTAAGCACAGAGAAGGTTTGATTATCGGTTCTGCTTGTTGTGCGGGTGAATTGTACGAAAGTATTTTAAAAGGAAAACCATGGGCTGAACTTAAAAGAATTGCCTCTTTTTATGATTATCTTGAAATACAGCCGTCGGGCAACAACGCATTTATGATTCGAGAGGGTACATTTAATAACTTAGATGAACTCCACGAAATCGACAGAACCATCATTAAACTTGGCAAAGAGCTTGGAAAACCTGTTTGTGCTACTTGTGACGTACATTTTATGGACCCTACCGATGGGGATTATCGTAAAATTTTGCTTGCAGGTCAGGGCTTTAAGGATGCGGAAGATCAGGCTCCGCTCTACTTCAGAACTACTGCCGAAATGCTAAAAGAATTTGAATGGCTCGGTGAGAAAAAGGCATATGAAGTAGTCGTTGAAAATCCAAACAAAATAGCTGATATGTGCGAATATATACGACCTATTCCAAAGGGAACTTTTCCTCCGAATATTGAGGGTGCACAGGAACAGCTCATTGATATTACGTGGAAAAGAGCAAAAGAAAAGTACGGCGATCCTTTGCCAGAAATCGTAAAAGCAAGACTTGATAAAGAACTTAATTCAATTACCAAATACGGATTTTCAGTTCTTTATATGACCGCTCAAAAGCTTGTTGCCGACAGCGAAGCACATGGATACCTTGTTGGTTCAAGAGGTTCGGTTGGTTCTTCGTTTGTTGCAACAATGTCGGGTATTTCTGAGGTTAATCCGCTTTGTCCTCATTATATTTGTCCAAAGTGTAAACACAGTGAGTTTATAACGGACGGCAGCTATGGTTCAGGATTTGATTTACCGCCTAAGGATTGTCCCGAATGCGGCACAAAGATGGATCAAGACGGTCACGAAATACCGTTTGAAACATTCCTTGGATTCAAAGGTGACAAGGTGCCTGATATCGACCTTAACTTTAGCGGCGAGTACCAGTCAAAATCCCACCGCTACACGGAAGAATTGTTCGGTAAGAACAATGTGTTTAAAGCCGGAACAATTGCAACCGTTGCCGAAAAAACCGCAATAGGATTTGTAAAAAAATACGAGCAGGAAAGAGGTATCAGCTTCCATAAGGCTGAATTAAAACGACTTGCAATCGGTTGTACCGGCGTTAAGCGTACCACAGGTCAGCACCCGGGCGGTATGGTTGTTGTACCGAGAACAAATGAAGTTTATGACTTTTGCCCGGTTCAGCACCCGGCAAATGATGTCAACTCGGATAACATAACCACGCACTTCGATTTCCATTCAATTCATGACACAATTACCAAGCTTGATGAGCTCGGACACGATGTGCCGACAATTTATCATTATCTTGAAATGTTTACCGGTATTCCTGTAATGAAGGTTTCCATGAGTGACAAAGCCGTTATGTCTTTGTTTACTTCTACAAAAGCACTCGGTGTAACTCCGGAAGACATTGATTCAAAAACCGGTACATTCAGTATTCCTGAATGTGGCACACCTTTTGTAAGAGGAATGCTTATGGAAGCCCAGCCCAAAACCTTTACTGACCTTTTGCAGATATCAGGACTTTCTCACGGTACCGATGTATGGCTCGGAAATGCCCAGGAGCTTATTAAGAACGGTACCTGCGACATTTCGGAAGTTATCGGTACGCGTGACTCAATTATGACCTATCTTATGCACAAAGGTCTTGACCCGTCCATGGCTTTTAAAATTATGGAGATTGTGCGTAAAGGTAACGCCACGAAACTGCTTACAGAGGAACATTTTAATGCAATGCGGGAACATAACGTTCCGCAGTGGTACATTGATTCTTGTATGAAAATCAAGTATATGTTCCCAAAGGCTCACGCAGCTGCATATATGATTGCCGCATTAAGACTTGGTTGGTATAAAGTTCACAAGCCGGTTGAATACTATGCAGCATATTTTACGGTACGAAGCGAAGACCTTGATGGCGCACTTGTAATGCAGGGACAAAAAGCAGTCAGAGAAAAAATGAATCAAATTAAACATAAGCAAAGTGTACACGAAGCAACTGTAAAAGACAATGCAGAATTTTCAACCTTACAGATTGTAAATGAGATGATGGCAAGGGGAATAGAAGTTCTTCCGATTGACATATATAAATCAGAAGCAAAGATGTTTAAGGTCGAGGACGGAAAAGTACGCCTTCCGTTTTCTGCACTTCCCGGTGTCGGTGAGGCTGCTGCCATTGCACTTGCCGAATCCGGCAAACATAATGAGTATCTTTCAATTGAAGATATGCAGGTAAAAACTAAGGTTTCAAAATCAGTTATAGAAACCCTTAGGACCGTCGGTGTTTTGGGCGATTTGCCTGAAAGTTCACAGATGTCACTATTTTAAGGAGTGATGAATTTGAAGAAATTTTTGTCAATGAAGAATGTAATCATTGCAATATCATTCACAGTAGCTTTATTGCTCGTAAAAGATAATATGAATATTGTGTGGCAAATATTATCTACCATAGCATCAATATTATCTCCTTTTTTGATTGGCTTTTTATTTGCATATATTCTAAATTTCCCATATAAGTTTTTTTATACAAAGGCATTCGGCAAAATCAGTGCAAAAAGAGAACCGCTTCAAAAGCTAAAAAAACCGCTTTCGCTGGTTTGCACATATTTGATCGTTGTGGCGTTGATTGTATTAATCATTGAGATTGTAGTTCCGCAGATAGCTACGAACGTAGTAAATCTTATTGATAATATGCCTGCATACTTTAAAAATGCAACCCAGTACATCAATGAATTTTTTGATTGGACAAACGGTACATTCCATACCGATTTCAGCCTAAATGACGCAATGAATCAGTTATTTAACGAAATGACAGAATTGCTTACATTCAGTAATATAACAAGCACAGCCGGCGGGGCAACGCAGTTCATATTTGATATGCTGTCAAACACTACTTCCGGAGTATACAATTTTGTTATGGGTGTTGTTATTTCGGTATATTTCCTTGCCGAAAAAGAGAGACTGTGTCGTCAGGTTAAGCGAATTGCAGTTGCATTTATTCCGATGAAATGGCTTCCTAAAGTGTATGAAGTAGTTGATATTACAGATACCAAATGCGGTCGTTTTCTTGTAGGCGATATTCTTGACGCAGCATTTGTAGGACTTCTAACCTTTATTACTATGTCGATTTTTC
The DNA here is from genome assembly GCA_900101355.1 of Ruminococcus sp. YE282. Taxonomy (GTDB): domain Bacteria; phylum Bacillota; class Clostridia; order Oscillospirales; family Acutalibacteraceae; genus Ruminococcoides; species Ruminococcoides bromii_A. Next base: position 11,549 of record FMUV01000028.1, on the reverse strand, counting down.
ATCTTCCGTATGCAGCCTTAATCGGCGTTCTTATCGGCGTAAGTAACATAATTCCATTTTTTGGTCCGTTTATCGGAGGTATTCCGAGTGCATTTATTCTTTTGCTTGTAAGTCCAAAAGATATGATTATTTTTGTAATTATATTGGTTATCATACAACAATTTGACGGAAATCTTTTCAAGCCAAAGATTATAGGAAACCAAGTCGGACTTTCAAGTTTTTGGGTTTTGTTTTCCGTTGTTGTCGGAGGCGCATTGTTCGGAATGATAGGTTTTATACTTGGAACTCCGATTTATGCGGTTATCTACTCGCTTGTCGGCAAAAAGGTAAATAATTCAATAAGTAAAAAAGGGAAAATAGCTCAGGAAGCTCTTGATTTTGAAGTTTTAAATTATGCTAAAATAGAACAAGAACAAAAGAAAATCAGAGAGCAAAAGGAAAAACAGCAAAAAGCAAAATTTATGAAGTTCATAATGGGCGATAAGGCTGTTGAAAATGAAAACGAAGAAAACAAAAACAATGATTTAGATAAAGAAACTAAATCTGATGATAGTTCTAATTTTAAAAATAGTAATAATACCAAAAATAAATAAGTGATTTGACATATTTGTTTTAATATGATACCATATTAACACATTACTACGATAAAGTGAATTTGAGAGGGATATATGAAGAAGTATTTAAGAATAACTCCGGAAGGCACAAAGGACTTTTTGTTTGCCGAAGCGTCCGCTATGGATGATATCTGCGGAAAAATTGAGAAAGTATTTGTTTCAAGAGGCTTTCAAAAAGTTATTACTCCGGGAATTGAATTTTACGATGTGTTTTCGATTCCGTGCAGCGGAATTTCACAGGAGTCAATGTTTAAAATGGTTGACAATAAGGGCAGGCTGCTTGTAGCACGTCCTGATTCAACATTGCCAATCGCAAGAATGGTATCATCAAGACTAAAAAACAGCGCTCTACCAGTCCGTTTATACTATAAACAGGCTGTTTACCGCAATAATCCGACATTGACCGGCAGACGCAATGAACTAATGCAAATGGGTGTTGAGCTTCTCGGGGTCAAAGGTCTTAGAGCCGACCTTGAAATTCTTTCAACTGCTGTTAAGGCCATTTCATCGGTTGCAAACGATTTCAGAATTGAACTCGGACATGCAGAAGTATTTGATGCATTATCCAAAGAACTGGACATTGATGATGATTATAAAGAAAAAATCCGTGTGTCGATTGAAGGCAAAAACTATTCGGCACTGAATAATTTGCTTGACAGACTTGAGCCTTGCAAAGCTGTTTCGGCAATTCGCAGTTTACCGTCACTCTTCGGCGGTGAAGAAGTGTTTACAAAAGCTTTTGAAATTTGTGAGGATACAAATGCAGTTGAAGCACTTGATTATTTGCACAAGATTTATGACAGCCTTATTCCTCTTGGATTAGGCGACAAGCTTATTATTGACCTTGGACTCGTTCAAAGAAACGATTATTATACGGGAATTGTATTCACCGGATACATAAACGGAATCGGCGATGCAGTGCTTTCGGGCGGAAGATACGATGACTTACTTTCAGTATTTGATGCGCCTATGGGTGCAGCCGGATTCGCAATTGATACTGACGCCGTTACAATTAAACAGCTTGCTGATTCTGACGTCAGTTATTCTGATAAACCCGATGTACTGATTTTTGCACAGGACGGTTATGAAATTGAAGGAATCAACCTTGTTTCTCAGCTTATTGAAGGCGGTACAAAGGCTGAATTTTCGACATTGCCTACTCTTGAAGCAACCAAAGAATTTGCTTCCAAGCGAGGCATAGCGGAAGTTAAAGTTGTAGGATAATACTCTTGAAAGGATTACATATATGAACCCATTGCGGATTGCCTTGACAAAAGGCAGACTTGAAAAAACGACAATTGAATTATTTGAAAAAATCGGATATAACTGTGATGAAGTAAAAAATAAGGGCAGACGTCTGATTTTGCCGGTAGGTAACAATGACTTTGAAGTAGTGCTTGCAAAAGCAGCAGATGTTATTACATATGTTGAACACGGAGTTTGCGATTTGGGAGTTGTCGGAAAGGATACAATTCTTGAGAACGGAACATCGTTCTATGAGCTTCTTGACTTGGGTTTTGGCAAATGTAAATTTGCCCTTGCAACTAAAAAAGGTTATGATTTTTATGGCGGATACAATACCAAAACTATCGCTACAAAGTATCCTAATGTAACCAGAGCATTTTTTGATGATAAAAATATGGATGTAAGAATCATCAAAATTGAGGGATCTGTTGAACTTGCTCCGCTTGTTGGACTGTCTGACGGAATTGTTGATATAGTTGAAACCGGCTCAACCTTAAAAGCCAACGGACTTGAGGTTATTGAATGGGTAACTGATATTTCGGCAAGATTAATTGCCAATACAGCAAGCCTTAAATTAAGAAAAAATGAAATTGAAGCATTGCAAAATAAATTGGAGGCTGCAACAAAATGATAGCAACAGTAACAGCAGACGGCAAAAAAGAATACGAGTTTATTAATACATTAAAAGCAAGATCTCAAAATTCCGACAAAAACGTTATTCCGACGGTCTCTGAAATAATTGAGAATGTCAGAATAAACGGGGACAAAGTCGTTAAAGATTACACAATCAAGTTTGACGGCAAGGCTCCTGAAAAAACAGAAATTTTAAAGGAAGATATTGATAATATTATAGCAAAGTGTGACTCAGAGTATATTGAAACAGTAAAAAAGGCTACGGCAAATATTTCTGACTTTCACCGTCGTCAGCTTCAGCAAAGCTGGTTGACCACAAAAAGCAACGGCGTAATAATGGGGCAGAGAATACGCGGTTTGAAACGTGTGGGATTATATGTGCCAGGCGGCACAGCTGCATACCCGTCGTCAGTGCTTATGAATGCTATCCCGGCAAAAATTGCAGGAGTTGAGGAGCTGATAATGTGTACTCCTCCTCAAAAAGACGGCACACCAAATCCGAATATTATAGCTGCGGCAAAAATTGCAGGAGTTGACCGAATTTTCCTTATGGGCGGCGCACAGGCTGTTGCAGCACTTGCTTACGGTACAGAAACTGTACCAAAGGTCGATAAAATAGTCGGTCCGGGAAATATCTTTGTTGCTACTGCCAAGAAACTTTTGTACGGTACAGTAGATATTGATATGATAGCCGGGCCAAGCGAAATACTTATAGTAGCCGACAAAAGTGCTAATCCAAAGTTCCTTGCCGCAGACCTTATGAGTCAGGCAGAACACGACAGATTAGCCTCGGCAATTCTTCTTACAGATTCTCAGGACATTGCAGATAAGACAAAGCAAGAGCTTGACAAGCAAATTAAAGAACTTTCAAGGAATGAAATTATTAAATCTTCACTTGAGAACTTCGGTGCAATTATTGTTTGTTCTGATATGAATCAGGCAATAGAGTTTGCCAATGAGCTTGCTCCCGAACATCTTGAAGTATGTTGTGAAAATCCAATGGAATATATAGGAAAACTTGATAATGCAGGTTCTGTTTTTCTTGGAAATTACAGTCCGGAACCGCTTGGCGACTATTTTGCAGGACCTAACCATGTTTTGCCTACCAGCGGAACAGCAAGATTTTTCTCACCGCTGTCGGTCGATAGTTTTATAAAGAAATCAAGCTTTATTTATTACACAGAAAACGCCCTAAAAAATGATGCTGACGATATCGTTCGCTTTGCAAATACCGAGGGACTTACAGCGCACGCAAATTCAATAAAAGTGCGCTTTGATACTAAAGAATAAAACGGAAGTATTGTTATGAGTTATAAGTTAAACAAAAAAATTGTTGAATTAGAGCCATATGAACCAATCAGCGGCACATATGATGTTAGGCTTGAAGCTAACGAATGCCCTTATAATTACCCTGACGAAATAAAGCAGGAAATAAAGGACGTTATAGATAATATTGATTTTAACCGTTATCCGGATCCGCTTGCAACTGATGTTGTAAATGCTTTTGCAGAATATTACGGTTTGAATCCTGATTTTGTTACGGCCGGAAATGGTTCTGACGAATTAATTTTTTTAATTGAATCCGCTTTTCTTGAAAAGGGCGACAAGATGCTTGTTGTATCGCCTGACTTTTCAATGTATCAGTTCTATTCATCAATATGTGAAGTTGAATGTGATACTTTTTATAAAGATGATGAACTCAATATTGATGTAGATATGCTCATTGATAAAGTCAATTCATACAATATAAAATTGTTGATTTTTTCTAATCCTTGTAATCCTACGGGCAAAGGAATCACAGCCGACCAGGCACGCAAACTTGTGAATTCAGTAAATGCGCTTGTTATTTTAGACGAAGCGTATATGGATTTTTGGACAGAGGGGTTATTAAACGAAGCCGAACAGTATACAAATCTGATTGTTTTCAAAACTGCTTCTAAAGCAATCGGTTCTGCCGCACTTCGTCTTGGATTTGCGGTAGCAGACCCGGTAATTTCACGTGCAATCAAAGCAGTTAAGTCACCTTATAATGTAAATAGTTTCTCGCAGGCAGTAGGCAAGATTATATACAGTCACAAGCAATTTTTACTCAATCGTAAAAAAGATATTGTAAATAATCGCGAAAAGCTGTATAATGGACTACTGGATATATCAAAAAACAGTTCAGATTTTAAAGTTTTTGAGAGCTGTACGAATTTTGTATTTATAAAAACATCGTTTGGTAAAGAACTTTGGGAGTTCTTAAAACAAAAATCAATTGTAATAAGATATATGGGCGATTATATTCGCATTTCAGTCGGAACTGCCGATGAGGTTGACCGAACGCTCGAAGCTATTAAGGCGTATTTTGAGAGGTAGTATGATGAGAACAGCTAAAATACAGCGTAAAACCAAAGAAACCGACATTGAGCTTGAACTCAGTCTTGACGGAGGGAAAATCTCAATTGATACCGGAATCGGATTTTTTGATCATATGCTAAATTCATTTGCAACTCACGGAGGATTTGGTTTAATTCTCAGGGTGCACGGTGATTTGAACGTTGATACTCACCATACTGTTGAAGATACCGGAATTGTACTTGGTCAGGCATTTGCAAAAGCTTTAGGAGATAAAAGCTCAATTGACAGATTCGGAAGTTTCTACGTTCCTATGGATGAAGCACTTGCATTTTCATCAGTAGATATCAGCGGAAGACCGTTTCTCGTGTTTGACGCTGACTTTCCTCAGGCTGTTTGCGGTCAATATGACTGTTCGATGACAGTTGAATTTATGAGAGCACTTGCTTTTAATTCACAGATTACTCTGCATATCAAATCTCTTTACGGTGATAACTCTCATCACATTACAGAAGCTATATACAAGGCTGTTGCTCATTCTTTAAGAATTGCCGTAAAGCCGAACAATTCAAATAAACCGCTTTCAACAAAAGGAGTGCTTTAATGATTATTTTACCTGCAATTGATATAAAAGGCGGAGAATGTGTACGTCTTGTAAAAGGTGATTATTCAACCGCTCAAAAGGTTATTGAGTCGCCATACCTTGCCGCACAGCGTTTTGCTGATGCAGGAGCCAATTGGATGCATATGGTTGACCTTGACGGAGCAAAGGACGCCAAACTTGTCAACGCCGATTTAATTGCCGACGTAGCAAAGTCTTCCGGACTTTCGGTAGAAGTAGGCGGAGGAATACGTGACATGAAAGCGGTTGAGTACTATCTTTCACATGGTATTAACCGTGTAATCCTTGGTTCAGCTGCTGTAAAAGACCAGCAGTTTGTAATTGATGCAGTAAATACATTTGGAGACCAAATAGTAATCGGCATTGACGCCAAAGACGGAATGGTGCGTGCCGAGGGTTGGTTGGACAACTCAGAGATTAATTATATTGAACTTGCCAAAAGAATGGAAGATGTCGGAGTTAAAACCATTGTGTTTACCGATATTGAACAGGACGGAACGCTTGCAGGTCCGAATCTTAAGCAACTTGATTCCCTTATAAAAAGCGTAAGCTGCAATATAATTGCAAGCGGCGGAGTTGCAGTTCTAAAAGATATTAAAAATTTGATTGAATTAAATGCATATGGCGCAATATGCGGAAAGTCAATTTATTCAGGCAGCCTTGATTTACGTCAGGCTATTGAAACAACAAGGAACAGTTAATTATGGATTTAGATAAATATTTTGTTAAGTCAGAACTTATTCCTGCAATCATACAGGAAAAATCGACAGGTGAAGTTTTAATGCTTGCATATATGAATCGTGAGAGCATGCAGAAAACTTTTGAAACCGGATATACATGGTTTTGGTCGAGAAGCAGACAAGAATTATGGAATAAGGGTGCAACGTCAGGTCATCTGCAAAAAGTAATTGATATTTATTCTGATTGTGATGATGATACGTTACTGATAACTGTTGAACAAATCGGTGCTGCATGCCATACAGGCAACCATTCTTGTTTCTTTAAAAAGCTAAAATAGAGAGGTAAAATAGTATGAATGACAAAGAAGTTCTTGCGGCTTTGTACGCAACAGTTGAAAACAGAAGAGATAATCCAAAAGAGGGTTCATATACCTGTTATCTTCTTGATAAGGGAATTGATAAAATTCTAAAAAAGGTCGGTGAAGAATGCAGCGAAACAATTATTGCTGCAAAAAACGGAGTCAACAGTGAAACCGTTTATGAAACTGCCGATTTGATTTATCATCTTATGGTTATGCTTGTACAGCAGGGGATTCCGCTTGATGATGTACTTGCCGAGCTTGACCGAAGAAGTGAAAAGACAGGAAATTTAAAGAAATTTCACGTTGTAGATAAAAATTCTTAATGGAATAAATTAAGCCCTATGACAAAAGTCATAGGGCTTAATAAAACTATGTATATATTCCTAAATTTATGCAGTTGCAAGCACAAACTTTGAAATTGCCTCTTTAAATTCATCACTTGGTTCGTTGTCAAGCAGTAATTCAAACGGTTTATTGATGTCAAGTGAAAATACACCAATAAGCGAATGTGCATCAACAGTATATTCGCCGCTTTTAATCATCATCATGATATTCGGAAAGTGTGACAACGTTTCAAAAATATCAATAAGACTGTTTTTGTTCTCTGCAGCTATGTGCATTTTGTACACTCAATCACCCCATAAATTAAAGAATTTTTTCCTTAAATATATCTTAACATTAATTTTTTACATAAGCAATACGAATTTTTCAATTTCAAAATTTTCAACTATTTGAATAAAAAAGGATGACAATTATAATGAATTTTAATATTCTTACCTTGGGTTGCAAAGTTAATCAATATGAATCACAGGCAATGCGTGAAGATATGCTTAATCACGGTTATACACTGTCCGATGACAAGGACAAGGCAGATATAACCATTGTAAACAGTTGCACAGTAACCTCGGTAAGTGATGCCAAAAATCGCAAACTTATTAACAAAATACGCCGTGCAAATCCGGACGGCATTATAATACTTACGGGATGTATGCCACAGGCTTTTCCCGAAGAAACAGCCAATTTTAAAAATTGCGACATAGTTTTAGGCAATGCAAAGCGAGCAGTACTTATTCCTACTTTAGAGAATTACCTTAAAAATAAACATATCCTTGTTCAAATAAGTGAACATAACGGAAAAAATGAAGTTTATGAAAACTTGCACATAACATCATTTGGAGAACATACAAGGGCATTCATTAAGATTGAAGACGGTTGCAATCGTTTTTGTTCTTATTGCATTATACCGTACGCAAGGGGAAGAGTGCGTTCAAAATCTCTTACAGATTTAAAGACTGAGGTACAGAGAGTTGCTGCCGGTGGTTACAAAGAAGTTGTTCTTGTCGGAATAAACCTTTCAGCTTATGGACTTGATGAAGATTATAATCTTGCAGACGCTGTTGAATGTGCTTGCTCTGTTGATGGAATTGAGCGTGTACGACTTGGTTCTATTGAGCCGGAACGTATGGACGAAGATATGGTCAGGCGACTTGCAGCCCAGCCCAAATTCTGTCCTCAGTTTCATCTGTCTTTGCAAAGCGGCTGCGACAAAACTCTTAAGGCTATGAATCGCCATTATGATACATACGAATATGCTGAAATTGTTGCAAGACTGAGAAGAACATTTGATAATTCGTCAATCACAACCGATGTTATGGTAGGGTTTGCAGGGGAAGATGATTACGATTTTGAGCAGTCAATGCAATTTGTAAAAAGCATCGGATTTGCCAAAGTTCATGTTTTCCCTTATTCACGCAGAAAAGGTACAGTTGCAGACAAGGCCGACGATCAGGTATCTCCTGAAATCAAAGAACATCGTGCCAAACTGATGGGTAATCTTGTTGAAGAATCAAGAGCAGAGTTTTTGCGTTCACAGGTAGGAATTGTTGAAGATGTATTATTTGAACGTATCAGGCACGGTTACCTTGAAGGATATACCAAAAACTACACCCCTGTTCACATATATTCAGACGACAATACTCTTTGCGGAACTATTCAAAAGGTAAAAATTACAAAGGCTGATAAAGATTTTTGCGTTGGAGAACTTGTTTAATCATTAGATTAAATAAGAGCAAGCTCTGATTTGCTCTCAAAAAGCGTAACTTGCAACAATTAAAAAATACAAAAGTGTGTTAGCGCTCCTCAGGGCTTCATTATATGAATGTAACCTTAACCAAAATACCGGATTGGATCTATTCAGAGGTAGGGAACATCTAAATTGTGGTTATAACCTTTCTCAGCGTTTCTACTTCTTCTGCCGCATCTTTTTCAAAAAGGCTTGAATAGCTGTACAACATAAAACCGTTTACTTTATCGTATTTTTGCAAAATTTCATATTCTGTTGCAAGTATGTCATTGCTGTTAAGCCATGTACCGTCGTCTTTATTGCTTCCGGCTTTATATCCGGCAAGTCCTACATACATTGTTACATTATCGGCAAATTCAAGATTCAACCAACTTTCGAGTGAATCTTCAAATTTCAGCTTTGGATTGTCAATACTGAAGTATATTTGCGGGCAAATATAGTCAATGTACCCTCCACAGGTACACCAACTTTTAACATCTGCATATAATCCATCATTATTATCGATATTACCTTGCGGAGATATACCGAACACAACATTTTCCTTTGTTTTATGTACGGTTCGGTATACCTCGCTTACCAGCAAATTTACATTTGCCTTCCTCCAATCGTCAATACTCATACAATTATTCCCGAATTTTTCCCTGTATTTTTCGTATGATTGGTTATCACAATCATTTATATCATTAGGGTAAAAATAATCGTCAAACTGAATGCCGTCAACGTTATAATTACTGACAATTTCTTCTATGCCGTTAATAATCAGCTGCCTTGCTTTTTCATTTGACGGGTCAAGATATATTCCGCCCTCTGTTTCAAAGCCAAGACTGTTGTCAATAATATATGGATTATTATCGCTTAGTTCTGACGGTGTTTTACTTACCGCAACACGATATGGGTTTACCCATGCGTGAATTTTCAAATCATAGCTTTTGCATATTTCACACATAATCTTAAGCGCATCATACCCCGGGTTTTTACCTTGTGAACCTGTTAATATATGTGAATACGGAAAAAATTCCGATTCGTATAATGAGTCACAAAAAGGCCTGACTTGTACAATTAGTGTATTAAATCCCGATTTCTCGGAGTTTTCGGCAATTTCGGTAAATTTTTCTCTGAACCTTTTTTCGGACTTATCTTCTCCATTTTCCATACTAAGCTCCATATATGTTACCCATACGCCTTTCATTTCTTCATCTTTGAGATTTGCATTGTCGTTAGTAGCTGAAAGGTTATTGGCAGAGCTTGAGTCGTCAATTACCGAATTGTTCACAAAGGTCATCGGAGCTTTTGAATTGCTTATTGCACTGAATAAAATTGTACATATAAGAACTGCTGCGGTAACGGTCAGCGGCAAATATTTTTTTATTTTCAAATTTATCATCCTTTGAGGTTATTATGAATTTATTGTTTATTCTCTTAATATACTTGATTTTGATTAATATTTTCGCAGTGTGTATCACAATTTACGATAAATCACGTGCCATTCACCATAAATGGCGCGTCAAGGAAAGCACTTTACTACTTGTTTCCGCATTCGGCGGAAGCGTGGGAATGTATTTTACAATGCTTTTAATTCATCATAAAACCAAGCATTTGAAGTTTATGGTTGGTATTCCGGCAATTCTCATTTTTGAACTGCTCGCAGTATTTTTTGTATTGAGAATAATTTATGTCTGAACAACTTAAGTTTACAGTGCCTGATGAATGTGACAAAATGCTTGCCAAAAATTTTTTGAGAAAAAACTGTTATCTTTCAGCAAGAATGATAACACAATTGGTTCGCAAAAAAGACGGAATTATGATGAACGAAAAAATTCTAAGGACTATTGATTTTGTTGAAAGTGGGGCAGAGGTGATAATCAATTTGCCCGAGGATAGGCAATCTCAAATAACTCCTGTTAAAGGGAATCTGGATATATGTTATGAAGACAGCAATCTGCTTATTGTAAACAAGCCGCCGCTTATGCCCGTGCACCCTGTTAAACAGCATCAGGAAGACACATTAGCAAATCTTGTTGCGTATTATGCAGCAGAAAAATCCGAAAATTATACATTCAGAGCGATTAATCGTTTAGACAGGGATACCTCGGGTTTGGTGCTGATTTCAAAAGACAGGTATTCGGCAAACAAATTAAAAAACTCAGTTGATAAAACATACTATGCAATTTGTCACGGCAAAATTGAAAGCGACGGCACAATTAAAGCTCCGATAGGTTTGCTGCCCGAATCAAAGATGGTACGTCATATCTTAAAAGAGGGCAAAGCAGCCATTACACATTATCATATAATATATTCTTCAAAGGAATTATCATTTATTGAACTAAATCTTGAAACAGGAAAGACACATCAAATCAGATGTCATATGGCATCTATCGGACATCCGCTGCTCGGTGATGATCTATACGGAGGAAGTCTTGAAAAAATTTCCCGACAGGCGTTACATTGCGGAGAGATGAAAATAAAACATCCAATCACAGATGAAGAATTTATTGTTAAAGCAAAAATTCCGAATGATATGATGCAGATAATAAATCAAATCAGATAATTTCAAAATCAAAAATCCCCAAAACAAGCTCTAACAGCTTTGTCTTGGGGATTAAAATTTATGATTTTAAATAAATAAGACCGCCGAAAAGTTTGTGTAAAAGTGAATAATAGACTTCCTTTCAAGCAATAATGGAAACAGAAAAATTAAAGCTTGAAAGGAAGTTTTTTTAATGGAAAAAGTACCGGCAGAAATGATGAGAGAATTTGTAAGAAGTCAGAAATTCACCTCAACAGATGAAGTTATGACAGCAATGAAAAATATGTTCAAGGACATTCTTCAGGAGGTTATGGAATGTGAGCTTGCAGATGAGCTCGGCTACGAGAAAAGCGAAAGAACGTCGAATGATGAGTGTAGCAATAAGTCGAAAAATTACAGAAACGGCTACTCAAAAAAGACGATAAAAACACAGATGGGAGAGCTTG
>FMUV01000075.1 GCA_900101355.1 Ruminococcus sp. YE282 | reverse complement strand
CTCTTGGCATACAAAATCCCCCTATGGTAGTTTATTTTATTCTACCATAGGGGGTCTGTTTTTTCTATTGTCCGTTTTTTACGGACCTGTGCAGTAAATCCTGTCCTTTTGTTTTATACAGGAGGTCATAAAGTGAAATGAAAAAAGCAGTATCAATAATAATCGCTTGTTATTTATTGTGTGCGTCTATATTTTCAGCTAATGCATTATCAGAAAACGAAATATATCAAAAGCAAACAAGTGATTTGACAATTCAAGATGCAACGATAACTCAAAAAATATCAACAGGCTTAATAGCAATAACAGATGAATTGCTAAAAAAATACGATTATAACTCAGACGGTGTTATATCAATTCTTGATACTACTATAATTCAAAAATACGCTGCAGGAATCAAGCGTGAAATACCAACAAAATCAACCAAACCTACTGCAACAAAATTAGAATTAAATACATATGACATTATTCTTGGCATTGGTGAAAAGTTTAAATTAAGTGCAAAATGTGATGTTGGAAATGCAAAAATTGAATTTGAATCATCATCAGAATGTGTTAGCGTAAGCAATGACGGTATTATTACAGCAAATTCAAAAGGAACAGCTGTAATAACTGTTAAAGCAAACGGTTTATCAAAACAATGCAACGTATCAGTTTGGAATGCACCGACAAAAGTCAATCTTAATTATTCGAGTATGACAATCGGAAGCGAAGAACAAGCTACACTTAAAGAAGTAACAGATTACGGAACATATGCTCATTCAGATAATCTTAAATGGACAAGCGATAATCAAAATGTTATAACAATAACGAAAACAATGATAATGTTGCTACTGCAAGGGCGGTAGGTGTCGGTGAAGCGACAGTTAAAATAACTTTATATAACGGTATTCAGGCGACTTGTCATTTTAATGTTAAACGAATGTCTGATTCATTAACACTAAACGCAGGAAGCAATATGAATCTAGGCGTTGGTGAACAATATGATTTTAACAGCTATGTATCACAAAATACAGCAGCATATTTTAGAGATTATTCATCTTCGGATGAAAGTGTTTTATCAATTAATAAAGCAGGCGGATTATGTACAGCATTAAAAACAGGTACTGTTACAGTTTTTTGTACATTGCAAAATGGAGTATATGCCTCATGTACTGTAACAGTCATGGATAGTCCAAGTCAAATATCTCTAAATAAAGAAGAATTAAATTTCAAAGTCGGAGATGTCTACGACCTCAAAGAACATACAAACTCAGGTTCTTGGGCAAGCCCTAATACATTAATATGGCAAAGCAGTAATAATGATGTTATTAAAATTATGATGACAGCTGATAATAAATGTACTGTTAAAGCAATGTCAGAGGGAACATCAATCATCACTGTCACTACCTGTAACGGCAAATCTGCAAGTTGTAAAATTTCAATAAACGGCTCAAATGTCAAATGTATTGATGTTTCGACTTGGCAGGGTAATATAAATTTTGATAAATTAAAAGAAAACGGTTACGACTATGTTATTATTCGTGCCGGATACGGCAGAGAGACGTATCAAAAAGACGATACGTTTGAAGCTAATTATCGGAAAGCAAAAGCAGCAGGTCTTAAAATCGGCGTGTATTGGTTCAGCTACGCTACATATGCCGACGAGGGGTTTGATGAAGCTAATGCGTGCTTATATTGTCTTGACAAAAAAGAATTAGATATGCCAGTTTATTATGATTTAGAATATGCTCCTGCAATATACAATATGAACACTTCAAATTATACCCAAATGGCTGTGAACTTTTGTAAGTCAATTGAAAGAGCAGGGTATAAAGCAGGTATATATACATCTGCTTCCGTGTGGAAAGGTTATCCGCTTCAACGAAAAACAATACAAAACTGCGGATACAGCATATGGAATGCAGAATGGAGCGAATACAGTTCGATAGACTGCGATATATGGCAACCCATAAAATTTTGTGTAAATAATAATCCTTCAAGCAATAACAGAATACAGGATTGCGGTTGCAATCAGGCTTTCTGATTTGCCCCGTGTCAACTTTTCATTCCTGTCTGCGGAATGTTATGCATGCCAAAGCGTGAATAACATTTTGCAGACAGGAAATTCTATTCTCAGGGGCAAATCAAGCAGGTATTCTGGCCTCAAATATTATTGATAACTGGCTTAAAACTACATCCCAGTTTCGACATCTTTGTGTCCAGCGTTCGACAAT
>FMUV01000022.1 GCA_900101355.1 Ruminococcus sp. YE282 | reverse complement strand
CCGGGAGGTTCTGGAAAACCTCGAATGTATCCACGGCGCACTGCTGCGAACGAACCGCTCGATACAAGCCGAAGGCACCTTTGGCGTCATCAAGTATGACCGTTGGTACAAACGAATGGTGCGAAAAGGTCAGCAAAGGGTTAAACTGGAGATTTATCTGGTTTCTATCGGGTTTAACCTCCACAAATTCTATAACAAGCAAAACAGACTCCAAAAGGCTGCGTGATATTCAAAGAGCTGTTCCTTTGGGGTAAGGGGAAACGTGCGGTTTTTTCAACATTTTTCCGCATAACTGCTGCAAAAAAGAGGGCGCTGTGAAGTCGGAAGCTTTTAGCTTCGTTTCTTCACAGCGCCTTAATTTTGATATTTCATACGCCTTTGTAGAGACAAAATTTATTTGATTTAGATTATTTACGAATCGGTATTTTTTTGCGTATACTTTCAAGTCGGTTGAGTGCTTCGTTAAGCGTGTCGTCTTTTTTTGCAAAGTGGAGCCTTACAAGATTATTTACGTTTTCTCTGAAAAAGCTTGAACCCGGAACAGCGCCGACGCCGACATCCTTTGCAAGCACTTCGCAAAACTCCAAGTCGCTGTCAAAACCAAACTCGGAAATATCAAGCAAAATATAATAAGCACCCTGTGGCACGGTATGAGCAATGCCGATGTCATCCAGTCCTTTTAGAAAAAGGTCACGTTTGTGGGTATATTTGTCCTGAAGCCATTTATAATAATCGTCTCCGAACTTTAAACCGGTTACAGCGGCTTCCTGAAGCGGTGCAGCCGCTCCGACGGTAAGGAAGTCATGAACTTTTTTTGCAACTTCAATTATATTTGGCGGAGCGATTATATAACCTAATCTCCAGCCCGTAATTGAATATGTCTTTGAAAGAGAACTGCATGATATTGTGCGTTCATACATATTAGGCAGTGACGAAAAATACACGTGCTTGTTGGGTTCATATACAATATGCTCATAAACTTCATCGGTAATTACAAATGTATCGTATTTTTCGGCAAGGTCTGCAATTATTTTGAGCTCATCATATGTAAACACCTTTCCGCACGGATTTGACGGATTGCACAATATCAATGCTTTTGGGTGTTGTTTAAACGCATTTTCAAGCTCATCCGCATTAAAGTTAAATTCAGGTGGATAAAGCGGAACATAAATCGGCTCTGCACCCGAGAGAATAGTGTCCGCTCCGTAATTTTCATAAAACGGAGAAAAGACAATAACTTTATCACCGGGATTTGCAACCGTCATCATTGCCGCCATCATTGCCTCTGTACTGCCGCAGGTTACCACAATCTCGCTGTTTGCATCAATTGTTATGCCCATAAGGCGAGACTGCTTTTCGGCAAGCGCCTCTCTGAAATTCTGCGCACCCCAGGTAATGGAATACTGGTGAAAGTCTTCGTGCGCAACCTCGGCAAGTCTATTGAGAATTTCTTTTGGCGGTTCAAAATCGGGAAACCCCTGAGAAAGATTAACCGCATTATATTTTAATGAAACACGCGTCATTCTGCGAATGACCGAGTCGGTAAATGTGTCTGTTCTGCGTGATAATTCAGGCATTGCTGCACTCCCCCGTTAAATACTGTAATCAAGTTTGCGCTCGTCTATTACTCTTCTTGATTTGTGCTCGGAACGAGTATCAAGACCGCCGTCCGGATGAACAACCACCCTTGCAGGCTTAACGCCGATTCTGCCCTTTAAAGCAGCGGAAACTCTTGCGGCAAGCTGTTCGTCAGATTCGGTGTTATCTGCGCTCTTCTCAATTTCTACCGCATATCTGTTTGTATAGTTTTCTTCAAAAATTCTGATAAGGTATTCGCCTGTTATGCCGTCAAGCTCACGAATTGCGGCTTCAATATCACTTGGAAATACGTTAACAGCCGATACAATAAACATATCGTCCTTTCTTCCCTGAATATGTATTCTACCGTGAGTTCTTCCGCATTTGCACGGTGTGTTGTCTATCCAGCCGATATCGCCTGTGCGGAAACGGATAAGCGGTCTTGCGTGCTTGCGCAGGGTTGTGAACACAAGTTCGCCGACTTCGCCCGGCTTAAGAATTTCTCCGGTATGAATATCAACAGTTTCAACAAGAATATGGTTTTCGGCGATGTGAAGTCCGTCTTTTGCCTCACACATTGCTGCGCAGGCACCGAAAATATCAGACAGTCCGTAGAAATCGTAAACTTCTGCGCCCCACAAATCTTCGATTGCCTTTCTTGTTGAATCAATGGAGCCACCAAGCTCGCCTGCAACAATAATCTTCTTAATTGACAAATCCTTTTTAGGGTCAATTCCGGCTTTCTTTGCCTTTTCGCCAAGCTGCCAAGCGTATGACGGGCTTGTCCAAATAATTGTCGGCTGATAAGTTTTTAACACAAACAAAAGTCTTTCCGACGGAAGCGTACCGCCCCAAATGCACAAAGCACCAAGGTTCTGCGCACCGATTACATCAGGTCCGCCAACGTAAAGAGAAAAATTAAGAGCGTGAACATATCTGTCGTTTGGACGCATACCGATTTGCCAGAACCAACGGCTTTCTGTATCCTGAAATTCATCAAAGTCTTTTTTGGTGAACGGGCTCATTGTAGGAACGCCGGTTGAACCCGATGAAGTTGAAATAAATACAACATCTTCTTCCGGAACAGCTGCAAGCTCGCCGAGGAAAGAGCCTACACCCTGAGTGTCACGCTGAGTCTTTTTATTAATGAATGGGAACTTCTGAATATCTGAAAGCTGCTTTATGTCCTCCGGCTTTACGCCTGCTTCGTCAAAAGAACGCTTATAGTACGGAGAATTTTCATAAGCAAATTTAACAATCTCCTTTAAGTCCTTGAGCTGCTGTTTTTCAAGCTGCTCTCTTGGCATTGTTTCAAGTTCTTCATCCCAAAATTTATTGTTTATGTCTCTTTTCTGTGCCATTTTAATTACTCCTGTCTGCATTAGTTTTACTTATCCAAAATTTTTATTGATATACTCCCATTTTTTATCACGGGATGTTTTTATTATTTCTATATCTTCATCTGTGAGATGACGGAATCTTGACTGGCGTGTAAGATAATGCTCTACACTTGCAAATTCCTTTGGACGGTGGTTTAGCTTAAACTCGCCGTTTTCATACTCTGCAAGATACCACAAGCCTGTGTCAACAACCTCTTTTGCAATTTCAACGGTTTCACTCGTATCTATTCCCCAGCCTGTCGGGCAGGGTGCAATTACGTGTATATACTTTGTTCCTCGAATCTCGGAAGCCTTTTGAACTTTTTGCATAAAGTCGTTGATATAACCTATGCTTGCCGTTGCCGCATACGGAATCCCATGAGCCGCAACAATCTCAAACATATTTTTCTTTGGTCTTATGTTACCGTGAATGTTTTGTCCTGCGGGGGTAGTTGTAGTGCGTGCTCCGAACGGAGTCAGAGAGCTTTTCTGAATACCCGTATTCATATATGCCTCGTTGTCATAGCAAATGTATATGATATCATCGTTTCTGTCGATTGCACCCGACAATGCCTGCAATCCGATGTCTGCCGTTCCTCCGTCTCCCGCAAAGCCGACAGCATTAAAATCCGTAATTCCCTGGGCTCTTAAACCCGCTTCAACACCTGTAAGCATTGAAGCCGTTCCCGCAAAAGTAGAGATTATTGCGTTGTTGGAAAAACAAAGCTGAGGAAAGTTAAATCCGACAGCCGACATACAACCTGCCGGGAGCACCGCAACCGTGTTTTTACCAAGCACCTTTAGAGCGATTCTTACGGCAAGACTGCCTCCGCAGCCTGCACAGGCCTTATGACCGTAAAAAAATTCGTCCTTTGAAATTGTTTTTGCCGTAACGGGTTTACTCACTGTCATTCACCCCAATTCCAAGAAAATTAACACCGCTTGGGTTGGTTTTTAAACTGCTAAATATAGTTTTTATTTCTACTTCAGAAATATTTCTTCCGCCGAGTCCGCCGATATAATTAGAAACAGGAACCTCAACACCGAATTTTTTGAGTGCAGAGTTGACATTTGTATAAACAGTTCCCTCGTTTCCGAATGAAATATCTTTTTCAAGAACAGCGGCAGCCTTTGCGTTTTGTACCGCCTGTGAAATTTCTTCGTTTGGGAACGGGCGCATATATCTTATTCGGACAAGTCCGACCTTTTCTCCCTGCTCCCTAAGCTCATCAACGGTTTGTTTTACAAGACCGGATATACTACCGAGTGTAATAATTATGTAATCTGCGTCATCGGACTTATATTTTTCAATCAAACCTGTATATTGTCTGCCAAAAATCTCATTAAAACGTGTTTCCGCTTCGCTGATAATTTTTTTGGCATTTAAAAGACCGTTATGTTCTTTGTATTTAAACGCCGTGTTTGTTGCGGGACCTGCCGAAAAGGCAAGGTTTCGTGGATTTTGTAAATCCATCTTGTTGTCGGTTTCATACGGAGGCAAAAATTCATCAGCCTGTTCCTGAGTAGGTACATCGACAACCTCATATGTATGTGTGAGCACAAATCCGTCAAGATTAGCCATAAACGGTGTTTGCACCTCTTTATGCTCCGCAACATAATAACTTAGCAAAGCAAGGTCAAGTGCCTCCTGGGCATTTTCCGCATACGCCTGTATCCAGCCGCTGTCAAGCAAAGAAAGCGAATCACGCTGGTCGCCGTATATGTTCCACGGCAAGGCTGTTGAACGGTTGGCATTCATCATTACAATCGGAAATCTTCCGCCCGAGGCATAAGTAAGACATTCAGCCATATACAAAAGTCCCTGTGAAGATGTAGCCGTAAAGGTTCTTGCACCAACCGATGAGGCTCCCATTGCACATGACATCGCCGAATGTTCCGATTCAACGTGAATAAATTGGCTGTCAAGGCTTTTGTCCTCAACCATTTCAGACAGGCGTTCAACAACAATTGTCTGCGGAGTTATAGGATACGCCGAAATTACCTTTGGCCTTGCAAGGCGGATGCCGTAGGCAAATGCGTCATTACCCGATAAAAAGTGTTTTGACATTATTTTTCCGCCTCCATCCTAATTGCTCCGACCTTGCAGATTTTTTGACAAATTCCGCAGCCCTTGCAAAAATTATAATCGACATCAACCTTATTATCGTCCTGAAAAATAACTCCGTCGGGACAGTACAGATAGCATTGCAAACAGCCGACGCACTTTGTGTTGTCTATAACAGGACGTACATTTCGCCAGCCCGCATTTTTTGTTACAAGGTAACCCGCCTCATAGGCTGTTGCCTCGGGAATATCCTCAAGGTTTTGAGGTACAAAATCTCTGAGATACGGTTTCATTATTTGACCTCCTTAAACAGCCTGCTTGCCTGTTCAACCGCTTCGATATTTTTGGCGTGAAGTTTTTGCGGCATATAAAGTTTTATCGCATTTTCAATATCCGATATTTCAACCTCACCCGAAACAGCTGAAAAAGCTCCGAGCAGGATAGTATTGGTAATTGGTCGTTTAAGAACCTTTTCAGCGAGCGAGTCCGCATCAACGGCGATTATTCTTTCATCATCAAAACTCTGCTTTGTATTAACGATTATTTTTCCGTTTCCTTTAAGTTCATCAAGCGATGAGCTTACAAGTAATGTATCATCAAGAAATATACTGTAATCAGCCTTTTCAATTTCACTTCTGTTTCCTATCGGCTTATTGTCGAGTTTTGTAAACGCCCTTATCGGAGCACCTCGGCGTTCCGGACCGAACGACGGAAACGCAAGAGCAAAACTTTTATCATCTCTGAGGGCAAACGCCGCTCCCAAAAGTTTTGCAGCGGTAAATGCTCCCTGACCGCCCCTGCCGTGCCACAAAATTTCTTTCATAATAAACACCCTTTAGATTTTATCTTTTCCATTTAAGCAAATGGTTTTGCAGTTTATTAAATAAAAACGATATTGCAACAACCACAACGCCAATTACAAGAAGTCCTACGATTGTGCGTGTGTAGTCGCCCAAATCAGAATAGTTCTTTACATAATATCCAAGTCCGCTGCGAGCTCCTATCATCTCAGCCGAAGTAAGCAAGATAAATGAAACACTCAAGCCCTGATTGCAGCCGATAAATATCTGAGGCAAAGCCGACGGCAATATCACCGAAAACAGCATTGTGAACTTGTTTACATTAAGTACCTTTGCGGAATCAATTACTTCCTTTTCAACATTAAGCACGCCGCTCATTGTGCTTGCGAGAACAGGCCAAAATGTTGCAAGAAAAATAACAAATACCGAAACCGAACGGAACGTCGGTAAAAGTGCTATGCCGTACGGAATATAAACAATCGGAGGAATTGCGCCGAGAAACTTTGAAACATAGGTTGCCGCACTGCCAAGACGAATACTCCAGCCAAGGAATAAACCAAGCGGAATTGCTATTATCGCTGCCAGAACATAGCCCTCAATCACTATTCCGATTGAACTGCCGATATTTAAAACAATCTTATCAAAATCGGCAATAAACTGATGGAACACTTTGCCCATCGGCGGAAAAAGAGCCGCACGCAAAACATTGAATTTTTCTGTCAGCAAGGTCCACAAGATTAAAAATCCGTATATGAAACTTACTATATCCGTAAAAAGATGAAAACCTTTTTCCTTTTTAATGAAAATTGAGACGACAATAACAAGCACTTCAATTGCCGAAGCAAATACTATTGTATACAGAGAGTATGTTTCGCCGTCCAGCGAATTTGGTATGAACTGAATAAGCAAAAATACCAAGTATAATATGTTTGCAAGATGTATAATTCTCTTTTTTGCCGTCATCAGAGCACCACCTCATTTCCGCCGATTTTTTCCGCTATATCGCCATAGAACAGATTTATAAGTTTGTTCCTGAATTTGCCGTATTCGCTTGTCTGAACAAGCTCGGAACGGTTTCTCGGTCTTTCAAATGGAACAGGAATTTCTTTCCTTACCTTTCCCGGGTTTGCCGTCATCATAATAATTCGGTCAGACAGAAGTATTGCCTCGTCAATATCGTGTGTAACAAAAACAACCGTTTTCTTTTCCTGTGTTCCGTCTCCCTCCCAAAGCTTTAACAGAAGCTCCTGAAGTATGGTTCGGTTTTTGGCGTCTATTGCGCCGAACGGCTCATCCATCAAAAGTATGTCGGTATTCATTGCAAGTGCCCTGGCAATGGCAACTCTTTGCTGCATACCGCCCGAAAGTTGTGACGGATATTTGTCCTTAAATTCCTCAAGACCTACTTTGTCAAGAAACTTATCGGCAATATTAAGTCTTTCGGATTTTGACAAATCTTTTTTTACCTGCTTAATTCCGAAAGCAATGTTTTTTCTTGCTGTCATCCACGGAAACAAAGAATAATGCTGAAACACAACTCCTCTGTCGGTTCCCGTTCCGTTAATCGGCTTACCGTCAATTCTTATTTCGCCCTTAGTCGGGGTGTTAATTCCCTCAAGTATGCTAAGCAGCGTACTTTTTCCGCAGCCGCTTGAGCCGATTATGCTTACAAATTCACCCGCTTCAATAGAAAACGATACATCCTCCAACGCTGTAAAGCTATGGTTTTTTGCTGTATAGTTTACGGTCAGATTATCTACTTCAATATTGCTCAACACTTTCACCTCGCACTGCATTGTTAAATTAATTATTCGTACTTGTCAAAGTGTTCCTGCAAAGACTTGTAAACCTCGTCATCAGGATTTTCTGCAATTATGCTGTCAAGCGCCTTTTTGTAAACATCAGTGTTATAAAGCTTTTCGGCATCATAATCCGAAGTATAACCGAGATTAACAATATCGTCTTTAAGTTCAAGAGTAGCTGTTTTGTCAGGGTCGGGACTTGATGTTGAAAGTCCTCCGTAAACCTCATAATCTATGTAGTCGGAATCAATATCTATATACTTCTTTACGTCCTCAACTGTCTTTTCGTGATTATCCTGATACAGCTTGTACGCCTTTATTAAAGCTCTTTCAAAAGCATTGTATGAATTAGGTCTTTCGAAAATTGCGGATGTCGTTGCAACCTGACGGCAGCAGGGCTGATTCTTAAACCTGTCAATCTCGTTGCAGGTATAAACTACTTTGTAGCCTGCGGCTTGTGCAAGAGAAGCATACGGCGAATAAACCGAAGCTGCGTCAATCTCCTGTCCCTGAATTGCGGCATAAGCGTCTTTTTGGCTGTCAAAGTAAACTATGTTTACCTTGTCGTCGCCCTCGCCTATTTCAATGCCCTCGTCCTTTAATATCAACTGAAGCTCTGCGTCCTGAATACTGTTTTTAACAGAAGCAACGTTTTTGCCTTTTAGGACATTTATGTCAATTTCATCATCCTTTAAATCTTTTACCAATTCGGGTTTTATTACATAGCCGTGGCCGTTTGACATTGCTCCGCCAAAAATTGTAAGGTCGTGTCCCTGACTTTGAAATGTAAGCGACGGAACCGAGCCTATAAACGCAACATCAAGCTTACCGGATTCAAGACCTGTTGAAAGCTCCGAAGCACTTGAGAATTGAGTAAGAGTAACATTTAGCCCTTCTTCTTCAAAGTATCCCTCTTCCTTTGCAACAAACGCAAGTAAATGCGCTGTTGAATTTAGATAACCAAGGTTAAAATCCGTTTTCTCAAGAGTGGTTGAACTGCCGTCGGATTTTGACGAATCGGAAGTCTGTGATGAATCATTAGAACAACCTGTGAATGAAAATGATGATATTATTAATGTTAGTGCAAGTGCACCTGCGATTAGTTTTGTTTTCAATTTAATTACCCCTTTTTAGAAATTTACGATATGTGAGGTAATAACATTGCAAAAATTAATGGAAATAATATATTTCAAAGTATCACCTCAATAAGTTTTGATTATTTTGAAGCGATACTACACATTCGTCCGTTTCTAAAATTGGTTCTGAGCAAATTGATAAAAAATAACTTCATAATATCTCCTCCACTGAAATTTCGATGTAACACCCGCCGTTTTAGTGGCGGTAGCATCTGCATTTGGATTATATATAAAAAATGACCGAAGAGCTGTGCCCTCCGGTCATTCTGACGCTAAATTCAGAACTTTTTGTCGAAGAGCGCATCAAAGCAGCACATACCCATAAGGCACATGCACATCATATTAATCATAATGTTTTTTCTGAAATTGAAGGTATTCATTATATGCTCTCCTTTCGTTCCTCTATATTCGTTTTACTTAGTGTTCTTATTAACTTAGTAGGTTTTGTTGCTGTAATAATACCACACATAAAGTGTGGTGTCAACGGTAATATGATATAATTTCTAAAATTGGATAATAACGTTAATTTTTATTTGATACAAGAAATTATTTGGTACTATTTAACAGTCGTTCGGCATTTATCCCGGCAATCGACTCGGTTTCATCGGAAGTCAAGCCTAAATTAAGCAAAGACTCTACCTCTTTGCTCGGATTCCACAGCGGGAAATCAGTGCCAAACAAAATCCGTTCCACACCGTACAGTCGAATATAGTTTACAAGTCGGTCACGGGGCACAAACATCATGGTGCTTGAAATATCAAAGTAGCAATTTTCGTTTTTCAAAACTTCATATGCAGTGTCAATCAGTCCCCAACCGCCCATATGTGCGGCTATAACAGTAAGTTTTGGAAATTTTCTGAGCACATTTTTTAAACGCTTTGGGTGCGAATAATCATACCTTGGGTCTCCGCAATGAATAAGCACAGGAAGCCTGCCCTGTAATGCATCGTACACAACATCAAGCCTGCTGTCGTCAATCGGAAATCTTTGCATATCAGGGTGAAATTTGATACCGCAAAGTCCCAAGGTCTGTAATCTGTCAATTTCTTCAAGAGGATTTTCCATTGCAGCGTGCAAAGTACCGAAACCGATAAACTCACTGTGCTCTTTTGTCTGTTGAGATACAAAGTTGTTTATGCTGGCAATATGTTCGGGAGTAACCGCAACCGGCAAAAGAACGTACTTTGAAATTCCTGCCTCTTTGCCTTCGCTTAACAACACATTGGCAGTTCCTGTAAGCTCAGCGTGCAAGTCATATTCTTGAGCAACGCTTTGGGTTGCCTTGGCTGCAATTTTCTCGGGGTAAATATGTGTGTGAAAATCAATAATTTTCATTTTATTCTCCATTTAAATTTAATCGGCTATTAGCCTATTGTATTTCTCAATAACCTATAAGTTTAGTATGCTTTATTTTATCATTCAAAAAATCTTATGTCAAGCCAAGCAATTCAGGTGATGTATAACAAAAAAGGTAGATACACGGTGGTTTTCCGTGTGTCTACCTTTAGCTTCCGTTTTATAAATATGCGGTTTTGATATTTGATTTAGCGGCAGATATACAGTTAAACTCAGCAAATCTTATTTGCAAACATCTATAAAAACATTTGCCGAATTTACTTAAGACTTTCTGCAAGCTCAGACACCGTTTCCTCTACGCTTTGACCTTCATCGGAAACATTAACCGTTATGTCAGCATATTTTTCATAGAGAGGCTTGCGACTTTCATAAACGGTTTCAAGTGTTTCATTTTTATGGAAGGCGATTCCACGGGTTTTTATATTTGTCACCCTCCGTTTAATCTCATCAAACGGAACATCTATATACACTACCGTAGCGTCTAAGCTTAGATTTTGCATTGCTTTGCTGCTTAAAACCATTGAGCCACCGGTTGCTATAACCGTTTTGTCGCACTTAAGCTCATAACCGACCTGTTCCTCAAGCTCAAGAAAGCTTTCAAGCCCGTCAGTATCCAAAATTTGCTGAAGAGTCTTATTTGCCTTTCGGCTGATAATCAAATCGGTATCAATAAACGAATATCCAAGTGCCTTTGCAAGCAAAACACCAAGCGTACTTTTGCCTGAGCCGGGCATTCCAATTAAAACTATATTACTCATAATTATCTATATTACAAAATTCTTACGTTAAGCGAGTCTGTGCTTGAAGTTGGAATAGTTCTGTTTGACGAAAGCACAACGACTGTATCGCCTTTCTTTACCAATCCCGTCGAAAGAGCTTTTTCCATTGCCTGACGTGTGATAGCATCGGATGTGCGCTTTTCTTCACCGATAACTGCGGTAACACCCCAGTTAAGGCACAGTTTTTTGCAAACAAGCTGTGAGGTAACAACTGCAATTACAGGCACATCAGGTCTGAAATGAACCATAGCTCTTGCAACTCTGCCTGTTGCGCTTTCAACAATAATTGCCTTTGCGCCGACCGCAACCGAAATATCCTTTGCTGCCTTGCAAATGCTGCTGCGTATCAAATTGCTGTCATTCTGATAGTGTGACTCAATATAACAATGCAAAGCGGTAAACTCACCGTTATTTTCAGCTTCTCTGCATATGTCTGCAAGTGCCTTTACACTTTCAACAGGATATTTGCCTGCTGCCGATTCACCGGAAAGCATAACTGCGCTTGTTCCGTCATAAACCGCATTGGCAACGTCGCTGATTTCTGCACGGGTTGGGCGTGGAGATGTTGTCATACTTTCAAGCATCTGAGTTGCGGTAATAACGTATTTTCCCTTTGCAACACATTTTCTGATAAGAGTTTTTTGAATTTCAGGCAACTTAATAAACGGTATTTCAACGCCCATATCGCCTCTCGCAACCATTATGCCGTCTGCATAGTCAATGATTGCATCCATATCGTCAACGCCGCTCTGGTTTTCAATCTTTGCAATAATTTCAACGTATTCAAATCCTATGCTGTCAATATAATCACGTAAAGTACGAACATCTTCGTGATTGCGAACAAACGAAGCGGCAACAACATTTGCACCGTGTGTAAGTCCAAATTCTATGTCTCGTCTGTCCTGAGCACTTACATACGGCATATTGATATGATATCCCGGAATATTAAGGCTCTTGCGGTTTTTGAGCACACCGCCCTTGTTTACGGTACATACAATTCTGTCAGGCTGAACATCTTTAACAACAAGTGAAAGCAAACCGTCATCAAGCAAAATCTCTCTGCCGATTGCAGAGCCTCCGTCAGCGTAGAATAAATCAATAAGTTTTGGGAATGAAATGCTTACGCCGTTCTCGTCACCCTCTTCACATCCCTTAAGCAGTGAAAATTCATTGCCTTCTTTGAGTGTTACAGCACCCTCTTTAAAGGTAGTAACACGCACTTCCGGGCCTTTGGTATCAAGAAGAATTTCAACATTTTTTCCGCTTTCTTCAATTGCTTCTTTTAAAGTAGCAAATAAAACTTCAAGTTCATCATAAACGCCGTGAGACATATTGATTCTTGCAACGTTCATTCCCGCATTAATCATTTTTAGCAAAGTTTCCTTTGTATTACATGCAGGTCCGAGAGTACAAACTATTTTTGTTTTTCTCATCATAATATATACATTCCTTTCATATTGGAAATTGATAAAACACAATTATTGTTCATTTTTCTTTTCATATTATAAAACAAAAGGGCTGCATTAGCAACCCTTTTAATGTAAAAATATTGTTTTACCGCATACCTGCAATCATTTTTTGAATGGCTGTTGCATCGGCAACAGAAACGGTTCCGTCACCGTTTACATCAGCGATTTCAATCTGCAATGAAGTCAGTTCCGCAGTTGAGGCAAGGTATTTTTGAACCAGCGTTGTATCGGTAACGTCTACAACGCCGTCAAGATTTACATCGCCCTTCTTATAAGACGGAGTATAACTTGAAGCCATTTGAGATGACAGCCAAGCAGCTCTGCTTGTAAGCCAATCTGAGCAGTACGAATACATTCCGTCAAAATTATTTGCATATCTTGTTTTATTGCTGTCAACCGTGTATGTTTTTGAAGCCAAATCAAAGCTTGCTTTCTTCATACTTGAATGGTCGCAAATCCAATCGCCTGTTTTGAGGAGCCAACCGCTCTGATAATTCATTTCGGCACTGTTCTTTAAAAGATTATAGTACTCTGATGAAGTGTATAATTCCTTTTCAACCTCAGGATTATACTTTTCGCCCGAGAAGTGATTAATTGCAGGCATAAAATCTTCAAACCAAATCTTAGGAGCAGCAGCGGTAACATACTTGTTTCTTGAAATATTATTCATAACGTTTGAGCTTGATTTGCTGTTTTTATCTTTACCTTTAAATTTGCACCACCAACCGGAGTATTCGGTATAGTCTTTTACTCCGATATAACTCAGCTCATACTGTTCTCCGCCTGCATTGCCGAGCGAATTATCATAATCCCATACAGGTGAACCGTAGAATTTATAGTCGCCATTTTCATCCTGCTTATAGGTAAAGAATAAGCTTGAAACGCCTGAGTCCCAGTTTTTGCCCAGTTCATTAATAAGGTAAAGTTTTGTTAACGAGTCCACATCGGCATACTTTGACAAGTCAACCGAAGCCTTTCTGGTAGCATTGTAAAAATCGGTAAACTTTGATTTTACATATGCCTTAACCTCCTCATATCCCGGGTCTCCCGGATTCAACTCAGGTGATTTGATTGTAATTTTGTTGCCGACTGCTGACACATAGTAGTCATCATAATCATTGGCACCTGCGTCAACCTCGCACAAGAACGGAAAATCTTCTTTTACCGTTCCGTCTTCATTTAAATATGAATCTGTGTCAATATCGTCAACAAGGCTTGAAGAACCGACCTCAACTTTTTGAGTCATCTGGTAGGAACCCCAGTAAAAACCGTTGACATAAAAGTCAACATATCTTGAATCCGAAGCATACGGCATTCCGACCGCATCAGAAAGGTCATACAAAAATCTGTTTCTTGACAGTGAGTCATCCTGATAGTTTGCAAGAATCGAATACTTTTTACCCTTGTCCATTCCCGCTATTGATACCTTTGAATTATATGTAATATTATAGGCTTTTTTCGGCTTATCCCATGTGGTATTTCCTCTGCCCTTAATCTTTTTTATTTTTGTATTGTCAATAGTGCCGTCTTTGTCAACAATAGCCCCTGTTGCGGAAGCTGACAGGCTCTTGTCCTGATTTAGGTAACTCATAAGGTCTGTGCCCTTACCGTCAGCATCACTGTTATTGATATAAATTGCAGCTTCAGCCGAAGATTTCATAAACTTGAGCTTATATGTTTTGCCGCTTGCGGATACACTATAATCTGTATTCAAATCATAAGATACAGTTCGGGATTCTCCCGAAGCAATGTTCTGTCCGTTTACGGAAACACCTTGTGAATATGCATTGAATATTTCGACCTGAGAGTCACTTGCCGATGATGGCAGGAAGAAATACTTTACGTTAGAATCAATTTCGTTAAAATCCTCATCATGCCGGCTCTGCCAAGCCTGCCATGCATCTGCATCGTTTGAACCTGCAACTGCATGAACATAAAGCGCACTGCCTGTTTTAAAAGATATTTCTGCTGCCTGTTTTGTGGATGCTCCGACAGAAAAAACAGAAATTGAGCACATCACAAGCATTACTGCAAGCACGGATGAAATTACCTTTTTCATAATTATCGCCTCCATAAAAATATTGGAAAATAATGTAAAATGAACATAAACTTATTAACAATGTCCATAATTTTATTTTATCATTCACATATATAAAAATCAAACACATTTTGTTCACTTATTTGATAAACATGTGAGGAGTTTATGATTTTATTGTGATTATCTTTATTTTTGTAAAAAAAGTTGTTATAATAATCATTAACATATTAGTATACATAAATAAAATATAAGGAAGTGGCAAAATGAATAACAAAAACAAAAAGTCCAAAAGTGTACTTATTGCTGTTCTCGCCTCACTTGTAATTGTTACGACAGCCTCGGCAAGCCTTATGTCGGGATGTGGCAATAACGATTCCACCCCCGATGAGGCATCTGTTGTCGGCACAAGCGTAGTTTCAAAGGTGATTGAGGGAACGTATAGCATTATTGATAACAACGGCACAACAGTTGTGGTTGAAAACGGAACCGATGCGGACGGCAATATTTATGTGCAAAACGGAACCGATGTAAACGGAAATGAAGTTAAGGTCGAAAACGGTACAACACCAAATGGCAACAAAGTAATTGACATGGGAAAAACCTCAGGCAGCGCAAAAACAGAGCGTTCCGAAAACTCAGAAACTGATGAGCAAAAACAAAATGATAAATCAAATTCCGATAAGTCTTCGTCAAACACAGATACTAAAAAGAATGATTCCAATGACTCCGATAAATCAAGCAAAGGAGATAACAAAGGAAATAATGACGATAAAAAATCAGACAACTCATCTTCACTCTCAATCGGCGGAAAAAGTTTTTCTGTCGGGGACACCATAACCTGCGTGTATGACCTTACCGCCCCCGAAAAACTTGAAAACTATCAGGCTAACATTCTGTATGACTCAAAATACCTCGAAGCAACCGATGCGGTTCTTGAGGGCTCAGCCGCTTCCGGAAGTATTATTAACTATAAGCTTGACGGTGAAATCAAATTTAACGGTTCGTACCCATTCAAAGGTTACGACTACACAAAGGGCGGCAAATTTCTGACCGTTACGTACAAAGTTAAGGCTGCCGGCAGTACAGCTCCCGAATTTGAATGGGTTGTTGCAACAGGCGTATCGGGCAAAGCATATGTTTCTGACGGAAAAGCAACAGGCGGAATGAAGATAGAACCTTCATATTCATAATTAAACCCTTTAGCACAAAAATTTAATCACAAAAGTTTAAAAGTTTATAAATTAAAGCAAAGGCAGAGTTTCCTAACGGTAATTCTGCCTTTTTGTCGTTTATAGCAGTCAAACTGTACTTATAAAATTTATTAAAACTGTCTATTTTTTAATGCACAGTATTGTGCTAAAATGCAACTGTACTTAAAAATCAGGTCATTTCCTGAATTTTTTAAGTCAACACTTTTATACTTCGGAGTTAATTTATGATTAAAAAAGTTGCTGTAATCAACGATTTGTCGGGGTTTGGCAAATGTTCGCTTACTGCGTCAATTGCAATCCTTTCCGCTATGGGCGTTCAGCCGTGTCCTATGCCGACTGCTGTTTTGACAAACCAGTCGGGTTTTAAAAATCACAGCTGCGTTGACCTTACGGACAGTCTGCACACATACATAGATATGTGGCAAAAAAACGGTGAGAGCTTTGACGGAATTTATTCGGGCTATGTTGCAAACGGAAATCAGATTGAAATAATTGCAGAATTTATTAAGACATTCAGAAATTCGTACAACGTTGTGCTTGTTGACCCTGTTATGGGCGACAACGGAAGAATTTATAAGGCGTACAATAAAACCACATGTGACAAAATGTGCGGGCTTGTTAAAAGTGCAGATATAGTTACACCGAATCTTACCGAGCTGTGCATAATTTCAGGCGTTGAATACAACAGTATAATTAAAAAGCAGAGTGATGAAAACTATCTTGAAATAATATCGGATTTAGCACACAAATCACTTGCCCACTGCAACCAAAAATTTGTGGTTACCGGAATAAAAAACGGAGACTGCATTTATAATGGAATCTTTTCAAAAAATCAGACTGACTTTGTAAAATCAAAAATATACGGCGACAGCTTTTCGGGCACAGGCGATATTTTCGCTTCAATAATATGTGCGGCTGTTGTGAGCGGTGCTTCACTTAACGACGCAGCAAAGAAAGCAGCCGGATTTCTTGAAAAGGTAATTGCAGACACAATAAAAGAACCGTATGACCCTAATTACGGTATTAATTTTGAAAAGTTCATTTGCGAACTTTCTGACAGAAGGAGTTAATATAGTATGCAAAATTCAAAAGCCAAACAAAAATCGACCACAAATGTAAAATTAATTGCCGTTACAGCTATGTTTGCGGCTCTTGTTACCGTAACAACGGCATTTATTAAAATTCCCACACCGCTTGGATATTCTCACGCAGGCGACTCAATGATATATCTCGGAGCAAGTATTCTTCCGGCTCCGTTCGGAATAATTGCGGCTTCAATCGGCGGCGCACTTGCTGACCTGCTTTCGGGATATGCTCACTGGGCAATTCCGACAGCTATCATAAAAGCATTTAACGCACTTCCGTTTATAATTTGCGGAATTATCCTTAAAAAGAAGGGTAAAAACGATAAAATAATCAATATTCCAAACCTAATTATGATAATCCCAACAACAATGGTTACAGTAGGCGGTTACTTCATTGCTAACGGACTTATGTACGGTTGGGCTGCAGCAATAGGCGAGCTTTCACTTTGGTGGCTTCAACCGTCAGTAGGCGCAATTCTTTACGTTGCACTCGGACTTGGTCTTGATGCAATAAAATTCAAACAGAAAGTTCTTCCGGAAACTTTGAGGTGATAATATGTCGGACTACGAAGAAATTATTTATACATATAAAAACAATGTATATTTAAACATCACTAACAAATGTCCGTGCGCCTGTACTTTTTGTATTCGCAGCAAAACAGACGCCATCGGTGAAGCTTCAAATCTTTGGCTTAACCATAATCCTGATTTTGACGAAGTAAAAAAAGCAATTGACAATTTTGATTTTTCAAACTGCAAAGAGGCTGTATTCTGCGGATACGGCGAACCGACAAACTCTTTTGACGTTCTGATAAAATCAGCTCAGTATTTGCGAAGCCTCGGAATTAAAACAAGGGTAAACACCAACGGTCTCGGCAGTCTTGTAAACGGCAGAGATATTTCCAAAGAGCTTTGCGACAATATTGACGATGTTTCAATAAGTCTTAACTGCTCAAACAAAGAGGAATACCTAAAAACGGTACGTCCGAAATTTGGCATTGAATCATATGACGCCATGCTTGATTTTGCAAAAAAATGCAGAGCGTATACGCCAAACGTTGCTTTGTCTGTTGTTGACGTGATAGGCGATGAAGAAGTTGCGAAATGTCAAAAAATTGCCGACAAACTTAACATACCTTTAAGAGTTAGAAAATATTCCGGATAATTCGGAGAACAATAATTTGGAGCGGAGAGAACCGCTCCATTTTTCATGCAAAAATATTGTAAAACTCGGTTAATGTGTGATATAATCAATGTGCGGATGTCACCCGTTTCTAAGGTGGCGTGTGCTATATCAAAATTTCAGCGGAATTTATAAACCTTATTGGTCAACGCTTTTTGCAGACAAAGCAAGGCGTTGCTTCGATTTAAATACAATCAATTGTATAGAGGGATGGGAATAGTTATGAAAAAAGAATGTACCGTTATCAAAGTAGGCACATCCACGCTTACTTATGACAACGGAAAAATAAATTACAGAAGAATAGAAAAACTTTGCAAGGTACTTTCGGATTTACAAAACAGCGGAGAAGAAATTATTCTTGTATCATCAGGTGCAATCGGAGTCGGTATGGGCAAAGCAGGACTTGAAAAGCGCCCCACCGAAAATAAAAAGAAACAGGCTCTTGCCGCAATCGGACAATGCGAACTTATGTTTATGTATGACAAGCTTTTCGGCGAGTACAATCATTCGGTTGCTCAGATACTTTTAACAAGATATGCGGTTGAGACGGAACAAAAACGTCAAAATGTAATAAATACCATAACCGAGCTTTTGAATATGAACATTATACCTATCATCAATGAAAACGATACTGTTGCCATTGATGAGCTTGACGGTAATAAAATCGGCGACAACGATATGCTTTCTGCTATTGTTGCAGGTCTTATTCACGCAGACCGACTCATTATTCTTACCGATATTGACGGATTATACGATTCTAACCCACGCACAAATCCAAATGCGAAAAAAATAGATGTTGTTGAGAACATAAGCAAAGATATTTTTGATATGGCGGCAGGCTCAGGTTCAAACCGCGGTACCGGTGGAATGATAACAAAACTTCAAGCAGCCGATTACGCCACAAAACGCGGAACAGATGTATATGTAATTAACGGCTCAATACCGGACAATATTTATCAGATTCTTGACGGAAACAATACAGGCACACTGTTTACTGCTAAAAAATAAAATATGGAGGATTTAAATATGACTCAACTTGAAATTATGGGTGCAAACGCAAAAAAAGCCGCTCGCTTTCTTATGACGGCAGGTTCCAAAAAAGACGAAGCTTTAAACGCTATTGCATCGGCATTAAGAGCTAATTCTAATACTATTATCGAAGCAAACAAAATAGATATTGAAAACGGCAAAAAGGCAGGATTGACAGAATCTTTGCTTGACCGATTAAGCCTTGACGAGGGCAGAATCAACGGTATGGCTGACGGCGTGGAGCAGGTAGCCGCATTTGCAGACCCTGTCGGCAGAGTGCTTGACGGCAGAACCCTTAAAAACGGACTTCAAATTGAGAAAATCACCGTTCCGATGGGCGTTATCGGAATCATTTTTGAAGCCCGTCCGAACGTTACGTCAGACGCAGCCGCATTATGCCTTAAAGCAGGCAGTGCAGTAATTCTCAGAGGCGGAAAAGAAGCTATTAACTCAAACACCGCTATTGCAAAAATAATGTGTGACGCTATTGAAAAGGCAGGTTTACCTCGTGACTGTATTTCTCTTGTAACAGACACTTCACGTCAGAGTGCAACCGAATTAATGCAGCTTTCGGATTATCTTGATGTGCTTATTCCGAGAGGCGGCGCAGGACTGATTAAAAGCGTTGTCGAAAACGCAAAAGTTCCGGTAATTGAAACAGGCGTCGGCAACTGCCATGTTTATGTTGACAAAAGTGCCGACATTGATATGGCGGCAAACATCATCTACAACGCAAAGACCTCACGTCCGTCGGTATGCAATGCAATTGAAACTGTGCTTGTACACAAAGACATTGCAGAAAAAGCCCTGCCGAAAATCAAAGCAGAGCTTGACAAGAAAAACGTTGAAATCCGCGGATGTGACAGAACAAAAGCCATTCTCGGCGACAGCGTTGTTCCTGCAACGGATAACGATTATGCGATGGAATTTCTTGACTATATACTTGCCGTTAAAGTGGTTGACAGTCTTGATGAGGCACTTGACCACATTGCAAAGTACAGCACGGGACACAGCGAATGTATAGTTACAAGTGATTATGCAAGTGCAAACAAATTCACAGCGTCTGTTGATTCTGCGGCAGTTTATGTAAATTCTTCAACACGCTTTACAGACGGCGGAGAGTTTGGACTCGGAGCGGAAATCGGAATTTCAACACAAAAGCTTCATGCAAGAGGTCCTATGGGACTTAACGAGCTTACAAGCAGTAAATATATAATCAGAGGCAACGGACAGATAAGATAATCACAACAAAAGATACATAAGGGACAAAAGCAGTGTTGGGTCGGTCTTTTCGTCCATAAGCAAAACAAGCAAAATCAAAAGCAGGCTGTGTTCTCTGTCCTGAAAAATACCGTCAAGCAATTCACTTCTTTTAGAATTTTGCGATTTAACAGGGGTTGGCTCGGGTTCCTGCTTAGTTGTCGGCTCCTGCTTTGGCTCAGGTTTCGGTTCGGGATTATGACACTTTGGTGGAACATTTTGCCTTGTGCCGCCCGACTGGCTTCGGCGGTGCATTTGCTGCGCCCTTGCAAACGCTTCTTCTTCAAAACTCGACATAGCTCTTTCCTCCCTAAAAGAACAATCCGTTGTCTTTCAAATACGGAATTATTCTGATAAATTTTATCATTTTTTCGGCATTTTCAAGTTTTTTCTGCTTATCGCCGCTCAAAAAAGGTTTCAGGGCATATAAAAGCCTTGTTGTGTCGTCCTCGTTTTTCATTTGCTGCATTATCGGCGCAATGCGTGTTATTGTTGAGAGCATATCGTCGCTTATAGCATTGCTGTTTGAAAGTCCTGACGGCACCGTGCTCGGCTTTGGCGGCGGAGGCGGTTCAAAACCCGAAAGACCAAGCTGTTTTCCGAGGCTTTGAACTTGTTTTAACGCTTCGGGATTGCTGAGTATTTGGTTGATTTTGTCTTCAATTTCTGACATTTTGCGCTTCAGCCTTTCTCTTTATCGTATTTATATAATATTACTAACCCTTGTTAGGATTTTCTCCCAGCATTTTAAGCAGTTTTTGAGCTTGGGGAGAATTTAAAATTTCTTTTGTTTTTTGAGGGTCTTTCAAAATATCCTCCATTTTTCTGGCGTTACTGCTGTCGGAACTTTTGAGAATTTCGTTCACATTTCCGTTCTCGGCAGCACTTTGAATTTTATCGGATGAAACGCCGAGTTTTTTAGAAAGCTCGTTAATGAGTTTATTCATATTTTTATTGTCAGACATAAAAACACCTCACAATATACTATGCCGTGTTAATTTTTTTAGAACGGAGACTTTTATGCGAATTTTAGTTGTTTCAGACACCCACGGTGATTTGCGCAATCTGCTCAGTGCCGTAAAAGCTCAACCGAATGCCGAAGTAATAATTCATTGCGGTGACGGAGACGAGCAGGTTCAGTATCTAAAAAACACAATAAAAGATAAAATGATTGTCGGAGTGCGCGGAAACTGTGACTTTGGCAGCACTTTGCCGTCAAAGGAAACTTTGCGTGTTTGCGGAAAGACAATTTTTGTAACACACGGACACCTGTATCAGGCAAAATTCACCACATACAATCTTGTATGCGCAGCAAGAGAAGAAAAAGCCGACATATTGCTGTTTGGTCATACTCACAATGCAATGAATGAATATGACGACGGACTCTATATTATGAATCCGGGTGCTTGCAGCGGATACCGTGCAAGCTACGGATATATTGACATTACTGAAAAGGGAGATATTGTTACCAATATCGTTACCTTAAAATAAATATAGAAAAGAATTAAATTTTATGATATAATCGAAATGCAGATGTCAACCGACCCTAAGACGATGGATACTGCATAGTGATTTCATTTGGAGTTATAATCTCCCAATGAAAATTTGAAGGGTTAACGCTCTTTTACAGAACTTGCGTGCAAATCAGAACGTTGCTCTGATTTAAATAACGGAGGCTTGGACTTGAATTTCAATAATTTTGACTTTGATAAAAACACAATTGAAGTTCTCAGCTCGCTTGAAACAGGCGGCAGGCTTCCCCACGCCGTTATAATCGAATGTAAGGATGAAAAACGTTCTCTTGAATGTGCAAAATTTCTTGCTATGTACCTTGTCTGCACGGCTGAAAACAAGCCCTGTGGAAAATGCAATCAATGCATAAAGACCAATGATTTTGCGCATCCGGATATATCCGTGCCAAAAACCGCAAATGTTTCTCACACGTTTTCGATGAAACAAATGCTTGATATAATCAGAGACGCATATATAATTCCCAATGAAGCAAACGCAAAGGTATATATTTTTGAAAATGCTGATGACGCTTTGAAAGTTGACGTGCAAAACGCATTTCTTAAAACTCTTGAAGAACCGCCCAAAAACGTGCATTTCTTTTTGCTTTGCAAAAATGCGCAAAAGTTATTGATAACAATACGTTCTCGGTGCACAATTGTTAAAATCGGAGGTTCGGAAACACTTAGCGACAGCGCAATCACGGGTGCAAAGGCAGTAATAAACGGAATTATATCATCAAAGGAATACGATTTGCTCAAAGCGTTGAATGTTTTGGGCAACAAAGACAACGCAGACAATGTTTTGTCCGCAGTAACATTAATTTTACGTGACGGGCTTGCAATTCTTTCGGGCGCAAAACCTGAGTTTGACAGTGAGCTTGCCCAAAAGCTTGCTTCACGTTTTATACAAAAGCAAATTATGGATATGCTTGAGCTTACGGAAACTTCTAAGATTAAGCTCAAGCAGTACGTTAACATAAATCTTCTCACAACTTGGTTGTGCGGAGAATACAGGAGGATTTCATGGCAGAGGTAATTGGAGTTAGATTTAAAGAAGTTGGCAAAGTGTACTACTTTGACCCGCTTGATAATAAACTTAATACCGGTGATATGGTTGTGGTTGAAACGGCAAGAGGCCTTGAATGCGGCGAAGTTGCAATTGCCAACAAAACGGTTGAGGAAGAAGAACTTGCACACCCTCTTAAGCCGTTAATCAGGGTTGCTACCGAAAAAGACCTTGACCACCTTGCAGAAAATAAGCTAAAAGAAAAACAGGCATACGGAATCTGTGAAAAAAAGATTGCCAATCATAACCTGAAAATGAAGCTTGTAAACGTTGAATACACATTTGACAACAGCAAGATTATTTTTTACTTTACTGCTGACGGAAGAGTTGACTTCCGTGCACTTGTAAAAGACCTGGCTTCCGTATTCAGAACAAGAATAGAGCTCAGACAGATTGGTGTTCGTGACGAAGCAAAGATGCTCGGCGGACTCGGAGTGTGCGGCAGACCGTTCTGCTGCTGCGGATTTATGGGTGAATTTCAGCCTGTTTCCATCAAAATGGCAAAAGAACAGGGACTTTCCCTCTCCCCTGTTAAAATCTCGGGAACTTGCGGAAGGCTTATGTGCTGCCTGAAATATGAACAGGATGCATACACCGACCTTTTGAAGCGCACACCAAAGGTTGGCGCAATTGTCAATACCCCCGAGGGCAGAGGACTTGTTGTTGAAAACAACCTGATTGCAAGAACGCTTAAGGTAAAACTTGACAACACCCCTGCTGACGTTGCGCCCAAAACATTTAACGTTAAAGAATGTAAGCTTGTAAAAGACGGCTACATTAAAATTGATAAAAAAGAAATGGAACAACTCAACGGATTGGAATAAGCACTTTTTACAACACATATGTATGTTTTTTGTTGAATTCTTATGAATATCGACAAAACCATTGCTTTTTTTGAAATATGTGTTACAATATAGGTGAAATCTAATAAGGAGGTGTTCTCCCAATGGCATATGTAATTAGTGATGAATGCATCCAGTGCGGCGCTTGTGCTGATGCTTGTCCGTGTTCTGCAATTTCTGAAGGCGACGGCAAGTATGTTATTGATGCTGACGTTTGTGCAGACTGCGGCTCTTGTGCTGAGGTCTGTCCGGTAGGCGCTCCTCAGGAGGGCTAATAACTTAAAGATTTGACGGCAAGGAAAGTCTCCTTGCCGTTTTCTTTTGCCTTTTTCGGGATTCTCCCCTTGCCGCAAACGCAGTAAAGTAGTATAATTTAAATCAGTGCTTGCAACCGATGGCAAGCAGTGCAAAGTGTGCTCCAAACTCAGAGTGTCTCAGTAAGAGATTATAATCTCCACCGAATTTCTGAATAAATTTGCTTCAAAGGCACGGAAGATTTGCACTCAGGTTAGATAAATTAATAATTAAAGGACTATATATGAATAACATTCACCTTGAACCACTCGGCGGCGGATTTGAAATATTTGTATCTCAAAGCTATCACTTTTCAACCGATACTATTCTGCTTGCCGATTTTTCAAAGCCGAAAGAAAATAAAAAATGCGTTGAACTCGGCACGGGCTGCGGCACTATTCCTATTTTATGGTGCAAAGGAAGAAGGAATCTTGAGATTGCGGCAGTTGAGATTCAGGAAA
This sequence comes from Ruminococcus sp. YE282, assembly GCA_900101355.1. Classification (GTDB taxonomy): domain Bacteria; phylum Bacillota; class Clostridia; order Oscillospirales; family Acutalibacteraceae; genus Ruminococcoides; species Ruminococcoides bromii_A. Next base: position 13,699 of record FMUV01000022.1, on the reverse strand, counting down.
ATGCCTGTACGCTTGCGCAAAAAAGCGTTGAGCATAATCATCTTGACGATAAAATAACAATTGTCAATGCCGACCTAAAGGGTATAAAAGGCAAGCTGAAATTCGGATACTACGACCTTGTTGCCTGCAACCCGCCGTACAAGCTCGGAGGCAGCGGCATTACCAATCCGAAAAACTCGATGCAAATTGCCAGGCATGAAACCGAATGTACCCTTGACGACATCTGTTTTGCCGCTTCAAAACTTTTGCAGTTCGGCGGCAAATTCTGCATTTGTCAGCGACCGGAAAGACTTGCCGACGTAACCGAAAGTATGCGAAAATTTGACATAGAGCCAAAGCGGCTCAGGCTTGTTCAGCAAAGAATTTCAAAACCTCCGAAGCTGTTTCTGCTTGATGGAAGAAAAGGCGGAAACAGAGGATTTTTGGACGTTATGCCCACCCTGTTTATTGAGAATGAAAACGGCGGATTTTCAGAAGAAATGATAAATATTTACGGCAATTACAAAACCGAAAGGACATAAAATGAGCGGAATTTTATATGTTACCGGAACACCGATAGGAAATCTTTCAGACCTTTCGCCTCGTGCGGTTGAAACGCTTGAAGGCGTTGACTTTATCGCCGCCGAGGACACAAGAGTAACTCTTAAACTGTTGAACCATTTTGGCATAAAAAAGCCTATGGTAAGCTATTTTGAGCATAACAAACGTGAGCGCGGAGAAATCATATGTCAAAGGATTGAACAAGGTGAAAACTGTGCTATTGTAACCGACGCAGGTATGCCCTGTATATCCGATCCGGGAGAAGACCTGATAAAACTTTGCGAAGAACGAGGTATCAGGACTGTTGTTATTCCGGGACCAAGCGCAGTGATTTCTGCACTTGCCATATCGGGACTTGAAACGGGGAGATTCACATTTGAGGGATTTTTGAGCGTAAACAAAAAAAGCCGCAGTGAACACCTGCAAAGTCTGAAAAATGAACACAGAACAATGATTTTTTACGAAGCTCCACACAAACTGCCATCCACCCTGCGTGACCTTTACTCGACATTCGGAGACAGAAAATTATCGATTATAAGAGAGCTTACCAAAATTCACGAAGAAGCTATACGCACCACTACAAAATTTGCGGCGGAAAATTATGCTGACGGAAGCATAAAAGGCGAAATCGTTCTTGTGCTTGAGGGTGCAAAAACCGATGAGACAGCCGACAGCTATACGCTTGAAGAAGCTGTTCAAATTGCAAAAAAACTTATTACAGACGGTCAAAAATCCACCGAGGCGGCAAAACAGGCTGCCTCTATGACAGGATTTAAGAAAAAAGAAATTTACAGGGAGCTTTTGTGATGACATACGAAGAGGCAATATCAAAGATTCATTCGCTTTTAACATTCGGTTCTCGTCCGGGACTGGACAGAATGAGAGTTTTGCTTGAAAGAATGGGCAACCCTCAGGACAAGCTTAAATATATTCACGTTGCCGGAACAAACGGAAAAGGCTCGACCTGTGAGATTATCTCATACGTTCTGACAGCGGCAGGATACAAGACGGGGCTTTTTATATCTCCGTATATAACAGATTTTCGTGAACGTATTCAGATAAACAATCAAATGATAAGCAAAGCCGTTCTTGCAGAAGCGGTTGAAAAGACGTTTCCGCTTATTGAACAGCTAAGCAAAGAGGGCGTTGTTATAACAGAATTTGAATATGTCAATGCGCTTGAGTTCTATATTCACTCAAATGAAAAATGCGATGTTGTTGTGCTTGAAACCGGAATGGGCGGTTTGCTTGACTGCACCAACGTAATCAAACCTCCCCTATGCTCTGTAATCACAACAATCGGGCTTGACCATACTAAAATTCTCGGTGATACAATAGAAAAAATTGCCGCACAAAAATGCGGCATTATAAAAGAAAATTCCATAGCGATAACATCAAAGCAAGATGAAAGAGCTATGGAGGTTATTAGCAGAACAGTAAACTCTCTTGATGTTCTGCTATACAAAAGCGAAAACGTCAGTATAGAAATTACCGAAGAAAATCTTGACGGAAGCAAATTTGTTTGGAATGGTATAGATATTGAATTGCATCTTTCCGGGGACCACCAAATTGAGAATGCCAAAACTGCGATTGCCGCAATTGATATTTTGCGCAACAAAGGTCTGCTGAAAATATCCGACGAAAATATCAGAGACGGCTTTAAAGAGGCAAAAAACCCGGCGCGTCTTGAAAAGCTTAGCGACAAGCCCGTGGTTATTCTTGACGGTGCTCACAATCCAAACGGAATTGAAGCTTTAAAGAATGCAATCGAAAGATTTTTGTCAGGCAAAAAGATCACCTGCATTATGGGTATGCTGGCTGATAAGGATATTGACTCTTCGATTGAACTGCTGAGCGGTATTTTTGACAAGGTGTATACCGTTTCGGTAGATAATCCGAGGGCGTTATCCTCCGACAATCTTGCAGAAAAGTTTGAGGGCAAATGCAACGCTGTCAAATGTTTTGACAAACCGCAGGACGCCTTTGACAAAGCATTAAGCGAGGCAAAAAAAGATGGCAGCGCAGTGTTGGTATGCGGTTCACTTTATTTAGCAGGAGAGATTCGACCGTATATATTAGAGTGCTGTAATTCAAATCAATAAAATTTTTAAAAACAACAGAATAAAACAAATTTTTTACTCCATACTATATATGATAGTTATGGAGTTATTTTTTTGCAAAGGGATGTTAAAATGCTGAAAACCGAATTTAAAAATAATGTTCTTACCGCCTACATAGACGGCGAAATTGACCACGATTCAGCCGCAAAAATCCGTGCAAGAATTGACGGAGCTGCTCAGTCATTAAAGCCGAAACAGCTTTGTCTGGATTTTTCTGGTGTATCCTTTATGGATTCCTCGGGTGTGGGGCTTGTGATGGGACGGTATCGCCAAATGAAACTGCTTGGCGGAAATCTCAGAGTTACAAATGTATCCGACGCGAATTACAGAATATTTGCGCTTTCGGGCCTTGAGGGATTGGGGGTATTAAGATGATAGTAAACAACGAAATGAGCCTTAGTTTTCCGTCCAAAAGCTGTAACGAAGCCTTTGCACGCTGTGTTGTGTCAGGTTTTTTGATGAGCCTTGACCCTACCATAAACGAGCTAAGCGACCTTAAAACCGCTGTCTCGGAAGCCGTCACAAACTGCATTGTTCACGGTTACAGGCGGCAAGACGGCATTATTTACATAAAGGGCAAAATAAAAAACGGAAACCACGTTGTAATAAGAATACGTGACAAAGGCTGCGGAATTGCAGACGTCAAAAAAGCAATGGAACCTCTATTTACCACTGCACCCGAAGAAGAACGGGCAGGTCTCGGTTTTGCGGTTATGCAAAGTTTTTGTGACAAAGTAAGGGTAAAATCAGAACCCGAAAAAGGCACTACCGTAGTGCTTGAAAAAATAATCGGAAGCAATGAAAGCTGACAAAAACAAAATAGCAGAAAGTCATCTCGGTCTTGTTCACTCCTGCTGTAAACGCTTTGCAGGCAAAGGGATAGAATATGAAGAACTGTATGCCGCAGGCTGTCTCGGACTTAGCAAGGCCATCAATAATTTTGACGAGAGCCTTAACTTTCAGTTCTCCACATACGCTTTTCCTGTTATAATGGGCGAAATTAAAAGACTTTTCCGTGACGGCGGAGCTGTAAAAGTAAGTCGTTCGCTCAAAGAACTCGCACAAAAAATTTGCCGTCTTAACAACGAAAGCAAAGTACAAAGCGGAAAAGAACTGACGGTTTCTCAGCTTGCAGAAAGGCTGGAAGTTTCCCAGGAAAAAATAATCGACGCCATAAACAGTATACGCTCGCCCGTATCACTGACTGCGGAATACGACGAAGAGGGAAATCCCCAAATTGACGTACCGATTGACGATATACAATATGAAATTTCTGAAAAACTCAGCCTAAGACAAGCGGTTGCTTCACTTGAAGAAAATGACAGAAAAATCATTACGCTTCGGTATTTCAGGCACCAAACCCAATCTCAGACCGCTAAGATTCTTAATATGACTCAAGTTCAAATAAGCAGACGAGAAAAGAAAATTTTGGCTATTATCCGTGAAGAAATGTCGGGATAGCACTCTTATTGTTTATAATTTAAACTTCTTTTTTATTAAAGCGATGCTTTGTCTGCGAAAAAAACAAATGAACTGAGTAAAACTTAAGTGGGAAATTATAACTCTCGACACAAAAATATCTTTACGCTCAGATAATTTTGTAATCACTTTGTTGCGGTAAAAAACAGACGAGGAAATCTAAAGATTATGTCTCCGTTTTTCTGTTTAGGATATGCCAGACGAACTTGTTCTGCAACCTCTGATTCAAATTCAATCTTCTTATCACCTTGCAGCTGTTCAAGATACGGTCTCAGCCCGGTACCGCGATACCATTCAATAATATCATTGTGCGACTTCATTCTATGATAATAAGTTGTAAGCCACATCTCAAAATCAGATGAAATCTCGGCTAACAAATCATAATACTCGCTTTCATTGAGCAGGAACTGCTTTCTCGGATTGTCAAAACAATTTTTCCACTTTTCGCTTGAAGAAATCAAAGAAATTATGCGATGAATCGGCTGATTAAAGTTATACGGAACCTGGACGGCAAGCACACCGTCATCTTTAAGCAAAGTCATTAGATTTTTCAGCAATGTTTTATGGTCGTGAATCCATTGTATGCACGCATTTGAAAACACGACATCATACTTGTTGCCCTTGCCGAAAAGTTCATTGACATCACAGCAAGTAAATTCTATTTCGCTGTGTTGTGACTTTGCCTTTGCAATCATATCCTGTGAGCTGTCAATGCCAACTATATTGGCATTCGGAAATCTTTTTTGCAATACCTCTGTGCTGTTTCCCGGTCCGCAGCCGATATCAATTATGTTCCTCGGATTTTCAATGCTGATTGATGCGGCAAGGTCAATTGACGGACGTGTTCTTTGTTTTTTAAATTTTAAATATTGCTCTGAATTCCAACTAAACATAATATCACCCTTAACTGATAGATTCTGTCTGATGTTAATTTTATCACAGATAAATCTTCAATACAAATTGTTTTAGAAGTCATAGCGGATTTTGCGCTTAACTCTCGTAAAAACATCGACGATTTGCAACAATTTGAAATAATTTGTTGCATTTGCAGTAAAATGAATACTTCACGGCGACTATAATCAGCGCAATGCACTTTGATTTATATGCAGAAATATGTTAGAATAAAAGGTAGATTGTGTTAGAGACACACACTATTTTAAAAGGGTGATTATTTGAAATTTCTAAAATTTAAAAAGATTCCCGCCGTAATTCTTACGGTTGCAATCCTATTCACTTGCGTATTTTCAATGTCGATTTTTGCAAACGCCGCTTCTTCATACACACCAAGACTTACTGCACCCGATTATAACAATAAATATTATTACAGCGATTTAAATGTTTATTACAAGTACGGATACGGTATGCCAAACTGTACGGCATACGCTTTTGGAAGAGCTTATGAGATTCTCGGTTACGAGCCTAACCTATGTTGGTACAACGCAGAACAATGGTATGGATACAACAAAAGCTATGGTTATTATGACTATGGTCAGACACCAAAGTTAGGCGCTATTGCTTGTTGGTCTTATAATGGCGGCGGACACGTTGCCGTTGTTGAAAAAATTGAAAACGGAATTATCACATTTTCAAATTCAGCGTGGAACAGCTACGATTTTTACTTATCCACTGCCAATATAAATGACCCGAATGCCGGAGGAAACAGCTGGTGGAACTTCCAAGGTTACATATATATAACTGATATTGACGACCCAACGCCTGAACCAACAGATGCAAAAACAGGCATTTATAGAGTAAATGTTGACGATTACCTTAATATGCGCAGCGGTGCAGGGACAAGCTTTAGCTATGTGACCTCAATTCCCGACGGCGTAAAACTTAATGTAACAAAAATTCAGAAAAACTGCGGCTACACATGGGGATACACAACATACAACGGCAAAAACGGATGGGTAGCTCTCGACTTTTGCGATTTTGTTTCTGAATACACAGAACCTGAAACAACTGTTCAACCAACGACAGTACAGCCAACTACCGTGCCACCTACAACGGCACAACCAACAACCATTCAGCCCACAACTGAGCCACAGACAACTGTTGAACCGACAACAGCGGAACCAACTGCCGCAACCATCGCAACCAGACCACAACCAAACAAAGTACCGACACAATCGGCTACTGCTTCTCCGGCTACTGAACCGGCAGGAACTCAGCCAAAAGGACTTGGAATCGGCGACGTAAATGCTGACGGCAAAATAGATGTTGAAGACGCTTCAATTATTCAGAAATATATCACCGGAATAATATTACTAACCGAGGAACAAGTTTCTTGGTGTGACTTTGATAAAGACGGATACGTTTCAATTGATGACGTAACAAGTATTCAAAAGTATCTGACATTTTATAAGTAAAATTAAATCGTATAAACCAAATTAGGGCTGTTGCAAAAATGCAACAGCCCATTTTTATTAATTTGAAATCCTTATAATACCTGCTCTCAGGTTATAAGCAATTTGTTTTCCTATATTCAGACGGACTTTTGTTGCACCATTTTCGGAAAACCTCAGCATAATAACTGCTACCTGAAAAACCAACAATTTGTGCAATTTCGGTTATTGTCATATCCGTGTTTTTCAGATACCAAGTGCTTTGATGTAACCTGTATTGATTTAAATATGCATTAGGCGTGACTCCGATATATTTATCAAACAGTTTGCAGCACTTGCTTTGACCGACTGCGCCTGCCGACGCAATGTCATCAAGTGTTATTCTCTCACGGTAAAATTTTTGAATATACCCTATCATATTTTTAAGAAGAGTGAAATCACTGTTTTGACTTTTTGCAGAAACGGGATTTTTCGAATTTTTGAAAATAAGCGACCACATTTTTAGAAACAAAGATGAAATTATCAGCGGAGCAACCGCATCATCTTTTGCATTATACATACTCAGGATACACCCCAGCAGTTCCTTTTTCCATGGTTTATCAGCGGATAGCTTTATATACGGCACATTTTGATTTTTAAGCAGGGGGACTACAAAATTTTGCTCAAGAATCTGCGTCACGCAAAGCATCAAGGGGTGCAAAAGAATACAAATAAAATTACATTCTGATTTTGTCTCTGAAAAACCGTAGTGAAGCTGTCTTGAGTTGACAAACACACCCTCGTTTTGCCTTAATGTAATTATTTCACCGTTGATGTTATAGTTCATTTCACCCTGCAAAACGGCTATTAATTCAATATCATCGTGCCAATGAGGCGGTGCCTCAAAGTTATTATAGGACGAAAGAGAGGGATTTCGTATGCAAATCGGATAATCCTCGAAAGTGTAATGTATGATTTCCGATTGGTCATCTTTTAGTTCCATTAGCAACATAAATATCACCCTTGCAGGATTGTTATTGAAGTTTGTAGAATATTGATTGAAATGCACTTATATGCACAATATAATTATAGCGTATCAAACTGATTACGTCAATTTGGGGTGAATGTCGTGCAACGAAATAAATCTAATTTTTCAAAAAAACTGTTTACTCTTATACTGCCGATTACATTTCAGCAGTTTATGCTTGCTCTTGTCAGCGCTTCGGATGCTTTAATGCTCGGTATGCTCTCACAAGATGAGCTGTCTGCCGTATCACTTGCAGGGCAAATTACATTCGTAGAAAATTTGTTTCTTGCTTCTATGACTATCGGTCTTTCAATGCTTGCATCACAATATTGGGGCAAAAAAGACTTAGTTTCTGTTGAAAAAATCTTTGGTTATATAATGAAAGTTACTGCAGGAATTTCTTTTTTGTTTTTTGCAGTCAGCTTGGCAATGCCTGACATTCTGATGCGTATCTTTACCAACGAAGAAAGCTTAATAAGCGGTGGTGCAATTTATTTACGAACCGTATCTTTATCGTACTTTTTAACCGGTATTTCGCAAATTTATCTTTGTATACTGAAAAATTCATCCAAAGCGATAACGGCAAGTATTATCAGTTCTGTCAGTGTTGTGCTCAATATTTTTATGAATGCTGTTTTCATCTTTGGACTCTTAGGCTTTCCAAAGTTAGAAATTGCCGGTGCAGCTCTTGCGACCGTAATTGCAAAACTGATTGAAGTAGTGTGGTGTGTGGCAGAGACTCTAAAAAAGGGCAGCATACATTTAAAACTACGTTACATCGTACATAGCGACAAGTTATTAAAAAACGACTTTTGGAAATATACATTACCCGTTCTTGGCAACCAGATTGCTTGGGGCGTCGGTTTTACAATGTATTCTGTTATTATGGGACATTTAGGAACAGATGCAGTTGCGGCAAATTCTCTTGCCAATATTTTAAAAAATCTTATTGTCTGCCTTTGCGTTGGCCTTGGAAGCGGAGGCGGAATCATTGTTGGCAACGAGCTTGGCGCCGGCAATTTGGACACCGCAAAGGCGTATGGGCGAAAGCTTTGCCATTTAGCTATTATATTCGGTATTATTTCGGGCTTTATTATGCTAATGCTCAGCCCTTTAATTCTCAAATTTGGTAATTTAAGCGATACCGCAAATCATTATCTTAAATGGATGATCATCATGTGTTCTGTCTATATGGTTGGAAAATTTATTAACGCAACAACTATCGGCGGCATATTTTGTGCGGGAGGAGATTCTAAGTTCGGTTTAATCTGCGATACCATAACAATGTGGTGCATAACCGTGCCTATTGGATTTTTCGTGGCCTTTGTTTTGAAGCTTCCTGTTCTTGTTGTTTATTTAATTATTAACATTGATGAAGTTATAAAGCTCCCGGCTGTTTATAAGCATTATAAAAAATACTTGTGGGTTAAGGATTTAACCACAAAAACGGAAGAGAGAAATGTATAACTACATAAGCGATTGAAACTGCATGGTTACACCGGCAAACTTTATAATTTTTAAGCAAAGTTATTCAAGAAACGCAATTTAAGAAGAGAATGTGACAATGTTTACTGCTTTAATAAAACATCCAAACAACGAACAAAAGCAAATTGAAGTACTTCTGAAAGCATTGATTTTATCGGCTAAATAATGTAACACGGCGAACGAACTCTGTTTCACTGTAAATAGAGAGTAAATGCCTATCGTTTGGAAAGTCTGCTTTGTAAACTTTGATTGCACCTTTATTTATGCAGCATGGTTAGTTAATGCAACACCAAACTATAATAGTGAATTTGATAGATTAGAGGAAGTAATCTGAACTCTTTTTGTCCCCATATTAACAATATAGTTTTACCGAAGGATGCAACAACAAAATCAAAGTTCACAAAAAGAAATGCTACGGTTACTGAGGCTTTAACCCTCTCCGTAATCACATTTTACATATGTATTCTATCCAACATATCAATTGGCAACAAAACAAGCGGCAGTTAAACTCTGCCGCTTATAATTATCTATTATTTCATTTTTCAGGCTACCCCAACTATTGACATTGAGCCTAAAATATCCATAAGAACTAAACAAAAACGCTCCCATAAAGGGAGCGTTTAAATCATTTATAATGATGATTTATTTAATTATTTGCTGTTTCTTCTGCGTGTGAAGTAAACTACGCTGCCTGCACCTGAAAGTACAACAAGAAGAATTACTGCAAGTGAAGCTGCACCTGTCTTTACACTACCGTTATCTGAAGTAGTTGACTTTGCGGTATCAGCAGTAGATGCCTTAGCACCAACAGCTGATGTTGCATCATTATTTGATGATGTTGGTGTAGTTGCAATAGCAGAAGCTGAAGGATCTGTTGTAGCAGGAGTTGCCGGAGCTGTTGTAGGAGCTACTGTTGTAGGGTCAGTTGATGATGTAGGATTAGTTGCCGGTGTTGTTGTTGGTTCAACACTAACTGAAAGATCGACAACTGTACCCTTTTCCTGAGCTGCTTCCTTAGTTGGGTATGTACCGTATGTACCGTCACCATAGTAGAAGTACCAGTTACCATAGTAAGTTATCTTACCGCTGATTGATGTATCTGTATGAGTAAGGTCAGGAACCCAAATCAGATTATCCATTGTGAAAGCAATACCGTATTCGCTCTTGAAGAAGTTATCTGCAAATGAGCCAAGAGCTGCCTTATCACCGTTGAAGCTGTCTTCCATCTCTTCCCAGAAACCATCTTGATCATCATAAATGTCAACATCGCCTTCTGAAAGATATTCACAAGCAGAATCCTTACACTGTGTAGCAGCTGTATACTGTGGAGCCGACTCATCCATACCACCGTCAATGTAGTTATTCCAAACTACTGTCGGAACATCAGCAGGAATATCAAGATAATAAAGTGTCTTTACACCTTTGTCTTCAAGGCTTGCATCATATTTTGCCTTGTAGCCAGGCCAAGCGAGACTTCCGCCGCTGCCGTCAATAGCACCACAAGCATCTGTACCAGCCCACCAATAACAGCCGGCTGTATTTGTGTAAGAGTTTTTCCAGCTGTCAGGCATTGTAAAATAAACTCTCTTTGTTTCAATTCCCTCACCTGGGGTATAAGAGCCGTCCGGATCAATAAGAGCAGACGCACTTGTTGCAGCAATTGCAGCCATAGATGCTGCAACTGAACCAGCCAAAACAAGGCTTAAAAGTTTCTTTTTCATATTAAGTTTCCTCCATACTTTTCCCATTTAATAGGTTATATTAATTATATATCACAATTTTCAAAAAATCAACAACAAACACAAAAAAGATTGAATAAAAAGTAAACAAATTTATATAATAATTTTTGTTAAATTATTTGTTATTTTCGTTTGTTTCATCAACACTAAAGTCATTATTTGTACTGTCTTCTGACGAATCTGTTGATGCGTTGCGTTTTCGTACAATTAACACACCTGCTACTGCAATTATTACAATAAGAACGGCAGCACCGATTATAACGGTAGTGAGCACAGATGAGTTGCCGTTTTGGTTAGAATTTGATACATCCTTTGTAACATCAACGTATTCGGTAGCGACCACAGTATAACCAATTACAGCACTGTGGTTATCCTTATCAGGAGTATTTTCCTCACCTTTTCCGTCAAGATAATTTATAATACCTCCCTGTTTTTTTTGAAGTGTATCTTCATCTTCACTAATCTTTGGAACCTGATCTGACACTATGGTTTCATCATTTACACTAATATCATAAGTCCAGGTATAAGATTTTAAATATGTCATATCATCGCCGTACATTTCAGAAACAAACTGTGAAATATCCGTTTCACCGGATTTGAGAACCCTGAACTCAACGGATAAGAATGTTGCCTTCTTCGAAAAATCAGCAGGAGAACTGATATTTGTCCAGTTAATCGGAATCATATCTTCTAATTCAGTATTATAGATTACACCATTAAATTTATCGAAATTGAGCGAATTTTTATCAAGTTCAAGATAGTTGTGGTCGTAAAACAATCTGAGTTCAAATCCAATTATTGTGTCGGTTGTATCCGCCAAACACAAGGTATACTTGATTCTGTCGCCAACCTTAACTTTTGCGTTGTCATTAATTGTAAGTTCCTCATCCTCAGCAGCAAACGCAGTTGATGAAACTGATATGAGAGCCATAACAATAAGAAAAATTGAAATAATTTTTGATGATATGCTTTTCATAATTTCATTCCTTTACATTTAATACTACTATTATATAACAAATATAAAAATATTTCAACGAAAAAACTGTAAATATTAATAATTATCACTTATAATAAAGCTTTGAATCATTAAACTCAAATTAAATTTAATTCATACGCATTAGTTTAAGTATACGATTAATAGCATAATACACATTTTGTGAATTACGATGTTAAATAACTTAGGTAATCTAAGGTTTTACATACTTAGGTTTTGACGCAAAAAAACACCCTCCGAAAATCGGAGGGTGAAAAACTTATATTTTTATTAGTCAATCAAAAAGATTATTTAATCTTCTTGCGAGCAAAGTATACAGCAGCAGTAGCAGAAATCAGAACTGAGAGGATTATAAGCGCCATAGAAGCATTACCGGTCTGAACTGCACCTGTTGATGTACTTGGTTTAACTGTTGTTTGATCGCTTGTTGACTGACCCTTTGATGTAGGTGTTGTAGCACCTGATGCAGAAGTTGCATCTGTTGAAGTTGACGGAGCAACTGTTGTAGCAGGAGCTGTTGTAGCTGGTGCTGTTGTTGCAGGAGCTGTTGTAGCTGGCTCTGTTGTTACAGGCTCTGTTGTTACAGGCTCTGTTGTTACAGGCTCAGTTGTAACAGGTTCTGTTGTTACAGGTTCTGTTGTTACAGGCTCTGTTGTTACAGGTTCTGTTGTTACAGGTTCAGTTGTAACTGGCTCTGTTGTTACAGGTTCTGTTGTAACCGGCTCTGTTGTTACAGGTTCTGTTGTTACAGGTTCTGTTGTTACAGGAGCTGTTGTTGGCTGTACCGGTGTGCCACCAATGATTTCAGCTTCAAATGCATTTTCAGTCAAATCACCAATTACGCCATTATTAATTACTACCATTTCTTTTGACTCATCAGACTTACCTGTGGTTGGGTCTAACTCAGAAACCATAAGATCCTCTACGAGTAAAAGAACGTCTGTGTTACCAGCTTTCTTAGCTTCAAATGTGAGCTGTACATATGGCTTCTTGGTTGAGAAGTCATAAAGTGAAAGGTTAGATACGCTGCCCTTTACATTACCGTCTGTTACGTTATAAATTGCATCGTCGCCTGCAAATGGCATAAATCCGCTTGTTGTCTTGAGTTCAAGGTACTCAGGATCATATGAAAGGTTCCACTGTGTGCTGAGAAGCTCCTTAACATCCTGATAATAGTAAGTAACTGTAACAATCTTTGTGCTATCATCAGCAAAGTTTACAGAATACTTAGCATCTGCTGCAACATTTGATTTTGCAGTAATGTTGAGAAGCTGGCTTGGCTCAGTTGTAGGAGCCTCAGTTGTAGGAGCCTCAGTTGTAGGAGCTTCTGTTGTAGGCTCTGTTTTACCTGCTGTAACAAGAGTTCTTCTTGCAATTGGAGTTGTGAACGGAAGTACTGTGCTGCCGATTACAACGTCTTCTTCAGTAGACTCATCCTCAAGCTTTGTAGTCGGATCAAGGTTTGCAATCTGCATTACCTCAAGGTCAAGGTCAACAGTTGTTTCACCTGAACCAATTACATCAAATGTAACTGTTACAAATTCAACTTCATTACCGTCAGCTGTCTGGAGCTTGTAAAGCTTAAGATTTGTGCAGTTAGCTTTGATTGTTCCCGGCTGTCCGTCAACATATGGATTGCACATAGCATCACTTGCCTGTGGCATCATTGTCCAGTTGCCGTCAGCGTCACTGTTCTTTTCAGCGTTGAACTGAAGAACTGATGGGTCATACTTAAGTGTCCACTGGCTGTTAAGCATTCTCTTCTCTGAGTTGATGAAGTATGTTACAGTAACACTCTTTGTGTCTGCATCAAAACTCTGTGTAAATTCAGGGAAGAAGTTTGAAGTTGCCTTTACTGTAAGTGCACCGGCAGCTGTTGTAGGAGCCTCAGTAGTAGGAGCTTCTGTTGTTGGAGCTTCTGTTGTAGGAGCTTCTGTTGTAGGAGCTTCTGTTGTAGGAGCTTCTGTTGTTGGAGCTTCTGTTGTTGGAGC
>FMUV01000074.1 GCA_900101355.1 Ruminococcus sp. YE282 | reverse complement strand
ATGCATTTATAGGCTGTTATGAAAACGTTGAGAGCGAATCTGTCAACTCCTTCATCGAAAGCGTTAAAAGCTGTAAAGAGACAAGCATATTCAGCAGGGTGCTTTTTCCTGAACCCGACGGACCGAGAATAACACAAATCTTGCCTTGTTCTAACTCCAGTTGTGCGTGGTCAAGGGCATAAACTTCGGCTTAGCCCTTGCCGTATTTTTTTACGGCATTTTTAAGTTCTATAAACATATTTATATCCTCCATGATTAGCAAATAATATTAGTTAGCTTCTGCTAACTAATATTATAAAACTTTTACATTTGCCTGTCAACCACATATATAACGGTGTTTACTATAATGATTTTTAAGGTAAATCTCAAATTTTTGTATCTTTTGTGCTATCTATTGCAGATTTTGAATTAAAGTGCTATAATTAAGCAACTTGGTTAGCTGTTGCTAACTCAAGCATGTATTAATATTGTTGTTAGTATAAGCACAACCCTTCAATATTAGTTAGGCAGAAAAAAATATTTGTTTTTAAATACTGCTTTAAAAGGAGAATTATATGAATAAAAGAAAATTGTATATAGCTATGATTTGCGGAATATTGGGATGCATTTGTTTCGGCGGCGGAGATTGGCTGATGATTTACGTCAACACTGCGCATAGCGGAAATCTGTTTTGGCTTACGGAAGGTGTAGCGGCTATTCCAGAATGGCGAAACACACTTGCAATGGCACTTTCATTCCCGGGAATAATTCTTTATGGCGCAGCGCTGTTTGCTATGTCAGATTTTATACTTAGAGAGCGTGAAAAAGGGTATACAAAACTCTTACTGCTTTTGGGCTAACGCCATGGCTTTGCCTGCATTTGTTTTACATTATGATAATGTACCTGTTCGGTTGGATGAATACAAACGGTTACTCGGATATTGCAATGTCAGCCGGTGAAGCACTCTACAATCATTTTTCGTGGATTGTGCTTGTAAGCGAAGTTTTTATGCTGCTGCCGTTTCTATATTGGTTTTGGCTGCAATTCACCAAGAAAACCGTATATCCAAAAGCATTTTCATTTACAAATATACTGATTATATACGCCGTATTCTATATAATAAAGTTACTGTTGCCCGATTCACCGTTTCGTATCGGGTTTGCGAACGGGCTTATGAGCGAAAGTATGGTTATCTGGTTTTTAGTTCAATATTTGTACGGAATAAGGAAAGTAAAATAGGAAGCAAAGACCTACGTGTTCTGATAAATTTTTATTGCAAAAATAATGTTGTGATAGATTAATTTATAACCAAAACCAACAAAATTTGTCTTATAAAAACCACAATAAAATATTGCCATATTAATTAATTTGTAATATAATGTTAATGCAATATTAAAGTTTTGACAGAAATTAGGGGTTTTATGGCGTTAAGTGTAAAGTGTCCGAAATGCGGCAGCACAAGGGTGCAACTTTCAAGCGAGAGAAGCAAGCACGGCTGTTTGTTTGCGATTTTGTTCGGTGTATTTTATGTTGCCTGGATATTGGCAAAGTGGATTATCGGCATTTTAATATTTATCTTTTACGATTGGTGGGTAGCAATCATACAGCGTGATAACGACAAAGGTCACGTATGGCAATCTAAAAAATGGTTTGCGAATTCCAAACGTATCTACTATTGCCATGATTGCGGCTTTAATTTCAGAGCATAAGTGTTTACAAAGGTCTCCGAATTTTGCGGAGACCTTTTTCTTATTAGAAGAACAATTATAATTTTGTTTTACAAGTGTAAGGCTTTGTGCTATAATACCGTTGATTTTAAATAGGGGTGTTATTATGATTAAAGGCACAGTTTTTGATATGGACGGGCTGATGTTTGACAGCGAACGGATTACGTACAACGGCTGGCAAAAACTTATGGATGAAAGCGGTTATGAATACAGCATTGATGTTTTTAAGCAAACTGTCGGAAGGCGCAAAAAAGAGGTTGAACAGTTTTATTACAGTAAATACGGAAAAGATTTTCCTTACCGCAAGCTTTCCGAGATACAGCGAAACAATTATATTAACTTTGTAATGACAAAAGGAGCGCCTGTCAAAAAGGGATTGTATGAAATTCTTGAATTTTTAAAAGAACATGATATAAAAATTGCCCTTGCGACTTCAACATCACGCCAAACCTCCTTAATAAACTTGGAATCGGCAAAAGTCGAAAAATATTTTGATGCACTGGTATGCGGAGAAGACGTTACAAACGGAAAGCCTGACCCAGAAGTGTTTTTGACAGCAGCAAAAAAAATAGGCATTGAGCCCGAGCAATGCGTTGCTTTTGAAGACAGCTTTAACGGTATCAGGTCTGCATTTGCAGCAGGTATGACCACTGTTATGGTACCCGACTTTATTCAGCCGACAGATGAAATTCTAACAATGGTAAACTATTTGTGCAATGATTTATCAAATGCAGTAGAAGTGCTGAAAAATGTAATTTAAAATAATATTTGATAAACTGCTCTAACAAGTTGCAACTTGTTAGGGCAGTTTTATCTTA